>SFMG01000049.1 GCA_004554455.1 Bacteroidales bacterium
GCGCGGTATCCCCAACCCCGGCTCTTGAACTGCTTGAAGGCGCGGTCTGATGAAGGCACGATCTCGCCCTTGTAGCGGGTTGGGCTGATGCGGATGTTACCGGGGTTATTGTTACGCAGGCCGCGAGGGAGCTTGAGAGGGTTAGTTGCTGCCATCGCCCACCTCCTCTTCGTTTGTGGCTTCACAGTCGTCCGGATCGGCGCTGCCGCCGGCCTTCTCGCGCTCGGCTTTCTCCTGTTCCTCGAACTCTGCCCTCTTGCACAGGACCGGGCACTCCTCCGGTGGGATCTTGCAGGTGTAGGCCTGACGGATGATATTACGGCTGCGGTCGATCTCGCTGTCCTTGTGTTCGATGATGATTTCGAGCTTGCCGACCTTGTGTTCGAGCTTGTTCACCCTGCCGTCCAGACGGGAGATCTGCTCGCTCTGGATGGAGACGATCTGCTCGGTGTTCTTGAGCTCGGCAGAGTCGGCCTCGGCGGACTCCTTGCGTTTCTTGCTGCGGAAGAAGAGCACCGTTCCCACGAGTCCGCTCGCGAGGATGAAGTTGATGATGATGCTGAGGATTTCCATAAGGGTTGCTTTCATTGGTGTGTTACTTGGTGTTTGGGATGTGTTTATAAATGGCACCCTGCCGGACTATGAACAGGCTGCCGTTGATGTAGTACAGGCCCCGAAGAGGTGCGCCAGCGGCCTCGCCGTTGATGACGCTGGAGAGGGTGTTGGTGCGGTAGTCCCAGAGGCGCACAGCGTGGTTCGATCCGGCGTAGGCCACCTCCGAGAGGGTGTGGGCGCAATGCAGAGGATTGATCGCAATGGTCTTGACGAGTGTCTGCTCGGTGATGGAGTCCCTGCGGTAGATGAGCAGCTGGGCGTTCTTGACCTGACACATGAAGTAGTCCGACAGGCTCACGATCTGCACTCCCTCGAAGAAGGTCGAGGTCGTTCCCGGATGGGACCTGCGGTCATAGAGGTAAGCGCCCTTTGCCTCGTTCACCACGATGCTGGCGTAGGACTTGACAAGGGAGAGGAACGAAGGCGAGGTGCCGAAGGAGGTATGCTCGACAGTCTTGCCGGAGGTGCGCACGTAGGTGGTCTGGCCGCCGGACGGGGCTATCTTGCCGAGGAAGTAGGACCAGACGACAGCACCGTTCCTACCGATGTTGTATCGGTTGATGCCGTAGACGCTGCTGCCCATGAAGGTGGCCGGGGTGAGGTAGTCGCGGTCGAGGTGCTTGATGATGCTCCCTCGGTAGTCGATGACGTTGATCCCTGTCTCATCGCTGATGACAAAGGAGTCGTCTGCCGGGTAGAGCTGCGACTCGGTGCTGAACTGCCCGCAGCGGGTGAGGTGGCCGGTGATGGTGTCATAGACATAGAGGTCCCCGGAGGTGGAGAGCAGGGCGATCTGATTGACGCAGCCTATGCTCCGAAGAACGGTGAAGGGCAGGCGCTGGACACAGATGCAGTCATCCCCTTCAGGCGGAGTCTCGCTTCGAAGCAGACGCGGCATCTCCACAAGCTCGCTGTCATAGCTGTCCTCGCAGGCATCCAGCTCGATGGAGTTGATGAAGAACCCCGCGCTGAGGTACCGGTCATCCTGAACGACAGTGTTCATGTCGATATGGCGTCCGGTGAACATCTCACCGCTGATGCGCTTGGCCGGGAGCTGCTTGTAGCGAAGGGCGCAGGCCATCAGGTGCCCCACGAGCGAGTTGTAGTCCTGCAGGCCCTTGGTGTGCCACATCCGGGTAGGCTCCCCGCTCCCATCCACGAAGTACAGCGAGTAGATGAGACGGTCATTGGGGATCTTGGGGATATCGGAGATAGGCAGGGAGATCTCCATGTCGGTGTTGTTGGCGGCGTTGACCGCAAGGGCGTAGGAGAGCTCGTTGTCGTAGTCGTCCGAGGTGTCGAGAGTCAGGGATAGGTTGCTGATGGTGGCAGAGGAGTAGTAGCTTGTGCGAGTATCGCTGTAGCTGGAGAGGTTCTCCACGATGAAGAACTGCAGAAAGCCGGAGGCCGGGAAGCCCTCCATCTCGATCTTGCGATCGCTCCCCTCCGAGGTCTTGACCACCTCCTCGATGGTGAAGAGCTCATCGCTGAGCTTCCAGCTGCCGTCCTCATCGATGTAATAGACCGCATCCTCGGCCACGAGACGGAATCCATACTTGACTGGGATGTTGTGCTCGCGGCTAATGGGATGGGTGGAGGAGATGGCGGTGACGCTGTGGTAGTGGAAGCCGGTGGAGATATGCATCTGGAAGATCATCGTGTAGGCCGACTGATCCACGTAGTAGGCGGGGCCGAAGAGGACCTCATCGAGGTGGTTCTTGTTACCCTTGAGGTAGATGGCCGTTGGAGTGACGAGGGATAGCAGATTAGAAGGATCATCCCAGAGGGACAGGTCATAGATGCTCATCTGATCCACGAGATTGGCCATCATCTTGTTCTTGACCTGCACGCTGACCTTGCGGATGGCGGGGACGATCTCAAGGGTGGACTCACCGAGGACGTTGATCTCACTCTCCCACATCGAGTCGATGCGGTCGCGGCTCATCGTGGTGATGATGGGATCTCCCTCTGCGGTGAGGATGTCCTTCCCATCGGCAGTGACGAGCCATCCCTGAGGGAAGTCCGCACCCACCTCATAGAAGGACAGAGGCCGGGAGTCGTTGTAGAGGGACACAGCCCGGCGGATGTGCAGGGATCCGCCGCTCTGGAAGATCTGCCCGGCAAAGGGC
The DNA here is from genome assembly GCA_004554455.1 of Bacteroidales bacterium. Taxonomy (GTDB): domain Bacteria; phylum Bacteroidota; class Bacteroidia; order Bacteroidales; family UBA932; genus Cryptobacteroides. Next base: position 2,745 of record SFMG01000049.1, read on the forward strand.
CGCAGGCACAGCTCCAATGCATCTCGGTAGGTAGGTTCCTCATACACGTAGTACAGACGTGCCATGTCGACATAGACCTGACGCAGGGGCGAGAGGCTCTCGCTCATCCCCTCGGCATAGAGGTCCATCCAATCGGAGATGCTCAGGTCCAGCTCCAGCAGGGAGAAGCAGCGTGTGAGGAGGTCCCACAGGCTGAGCCTTCCGGAGAGCTGGGTGAAGTCCGAGTCGAGCAGAGAGACGTTACTGAGGAGATTGAATCCGTCCACCGCCTTGATGCTCACCTCGTAGGGCGGCGCAGTGAACGACTCGCTGTAGAGGTCGGCCACCACGAAGCCACGCCAATAGAGGACGGTGTTGCGGTAGATGGAGACACGCCACTTGCGCGGATCGCTGGTGAAGAGACCGATGAAGTGGAAGTTGTCGTGGCATATCACGTTGATGGTGGCCTCCGATGCCTTCACCGGGACATAGAACTCATCACCCCGGTTCTCCCACGTGATGGAGAGGGGCGAGCCGCCGGCGAACTCCATCTCCTCGCTGGAGCCGCTGTAGTCGCGCTCTGCTATCTCCACGCGCCAGAAGACGCCCTTGTACTTGGAGCGCAGCTGAGCAAAGTATCTGAGTCCGAAAGTAGCCATCCCGCTGTCGTTTGATCCACGTTGTAAAGGTAGACGGGATGGTGGGTTTTTAACCGAAAGTTTCTTACAGGTAAAATCACGAATGATAAGTCATTGCGGTCTCAGGGGAAATTTGTAAATTTGACAAAAATTTAGATGCCTTATGAAAAAAATTCTGATTGCCTTTGTAGCAGTTTTGTCCTTGCTCTGCTCTTGCAGCAAGGATGATGTCAATAAATTCGATTATCCAATGGATACCCTTTGTGGTACGTGGGAGGGAATTGCTGTAAAAACCGACTCCGGATGGATTGATATTACAGGATCCGCCTTTTCAAAGTTCCAATTTTCTATTACCTTCCATTCTGATGGGACATACTATGGAAAGGGCTATTTTGGGACAGGAGGAGGAACTTATAAAGCCTTTGGAAAAACAATTGAGACTTATGTTGATGGTGAACTCTACTATACATACCATGTCAATTCAATGACATCAAATCAAGCAGAATTGACTATGTCAGCAAAAGGCAGCAGTATGGAAATACGTGTTCAGCCTAAAATCCGCAACTATCATCCAATACACGATTAAGGGTAGATTTATGAGTCGTTAGTAGCAGCTTTCAGTAAAAAGCAACAGCACAACATCAATA
>SFMG01000029.1 GCA_004554455.1 Bacteroidales bacterium
GCAGCCATAGCCATTCCTAAGAAGATGTAAGCTACTTGTACTAAAGCATCTAACAAGCTAGCTGAGAATGGTAAGTAAGTACCTAAAACACTAGTTAAAATGAAACCGCCTAAGAACCAAGGAATTGGTAACTTACCGTTCTTTTGAGCTTTTTCAACATTGCCTGTATTTGTTTTAGCTGAACGACGTTGGTATAAGTAACCGATAATTAATGCTACAGGTGCTAAAAGAATTACACGAGATAATTTCATAATTAAAGCACTGTCTAAACTGATGTTACCAAATGCACCACCTGAAGCAACTGCATGAGCAATTTCGTGGTCAAGTGATGTGGCTGGAGATCGCCAAATACCATCTCTACTTGAAATAATATTTGAACTATTCCAAAAAATCGTATTCTTATTGCCTATTATGGAAAAGCTTGATGATTTCCCTTGCACCTCATCAATGTAATAGTCTTTTGGGGATCTTTCTAGCTTAAATAAGCCATCGGAAGTGCCTTTTTTATTCATATACTTGACTGTAGCTGCAAAAGACTTCTTAAATTTATCTGAAACACCTTTTGCAAAAAATACCCGCTGTCCATCCGGATCCACCATCATCACCGGATTCTAGGCGCAGTAGTGGTACGACGTCATCCCGTAGTACTTCTCGGCCATCGGGTCCACCTGCATGAAGATGCAGCTGACGGGGTCGTAAGCTCTGGCACCGAAGTGCTGATAGCGCTCGCCCTTGAGCCAGTGCGGGGTGATGTCGCCGTCGGCAGTGTTCAGGCCGCCCCACATCTCGTTCTCCTTCCCGCTGAAGCCGAAGAAGCTGCTTCGGGCGGTGGAGTTGGCTCCCGTAAGGCCGTCGCCGCTCATCCTCACCCCGAACGGCAGATAGTCAGTCCTGCTGATGACAGTGTGCCTGTCCTCGGCAATCACCCTCACGCTGCCCAGGTGGTCACGCAGGAAGTACTGCATCCGGGAGCTCGCTGCACTTCCGTTCCATTGGATGAAAACGTTGTCAGTTTTCACTCCCTCAAGAGTCTCCTGTCTGGATTCTTCCTCCAGCGTGCACCGATTTTTGATTTCAGGCCCAGACTTGGGAATCGATGCAAGGTTTTGCCTGTTTACACCCTCTTGCGTGCATCGATTCTTGATTTCAGGGCCAGACTTGGGAATCGATGCAGGGTTTTCCTGGTTTACGGCTCCTTGCGTGCATCGATTCTTGATTTCAAGCCCAGATTTGGGAATCGATGCAAGGTTTTGCCTGTTTACGCCCTCTTGCGTGCATCGATTCCGGATTTCAAGCCCAAACTTGCGAATCGATGTAAGGTTTTCCTGGTTTACGGCCCCTTGCGTGCATCGATTCTTGATTTCAGGGCCAGACTTGGGAATCGATGCAGCACCATCGTTGCTACAACGATGAATGGCCCGCCTGCTACGGCTGTGGCGACAACGAGGTCCGTGTCCGATCCTATTCTTCGCTACCGCAAAGAAGAATGGTTTCGCCTGCAGAACGCTTATAGGGAAGGCTACCGAAGTACTGCATACGTGAACTTGCCGCACTACCGTTCCATTGTATGAAACCGTTGTCAGTGACCATTTCCTGATATCTCTCCAAGCGAAGCAGGTTTCCGTCGAGGTTATAGCGTATGTTCCTCTCCGACCAGCGGCTGTCCGCCGTTGCGGATGCTCCGGTGCCGACTGTCATCGCACTGGTAGCGGCTCCAAAGTTCTGTTCGTAAAGTTTTATATATTTGCAAATCTTAACGAATCACATTATGAAGAAATTTTTTGTATCAGCAGTGCTGGTGGCACTTTCATTCACCGGCATATCGGCTCAGGATATCCTGGGCAGATGGAAGACAGACGACGGCACGGCAATCGTCGAGGTTTACAAGGCTGGAGATGCCTACAATGGCAAGATTGTATGGCTCGAGGAGCCGACAATGAAGGATGGAAGCCCGATGAAGGATGTGATGAATCCCGATGCATCCCTTCGCGGCCGCGAGCTTATGGGACTCAACCTGCTCAGCGGACTTAAGCCGAACGGCGACAAGTACGATAACGGCACCATATACGATCCGGCCAGCGGAAAGACTTACCGCTGCTCTATGTTCCTTGAAAAGGGCGTGCTCAAGGTAAGAGGTCATGTAGGACCTTTCCACAGGACTATGGACTGGATTCGCCAGAACTGACATGAGCAACTGACATGAGCAACTGAGCTTGGGAATGCCCCAAGGGACCAGCTCAGGCACTAAGCGGATACGAAAAGCGGCAGCAGATGAAAATCTGTTGCCGCTTTTGTCGAGAAGAGGCGACTCGAACGCCCGACCCCTACGTCCCGAACGTAGTGCGCTACCAACTGCGCTACTTCTCGATTTTGAAAAAGCTGCCCTTGAACTGGCAGCTTTTTCGTCAGCTATAGAAACCTTATATGGTCGTCTTTCCTTATGAAAGCTTGTTGATGAAGTTGGCGAGACCGCTCTTGAGGTTTGCTGCCTTGTTCCTGTGGATGACGCCGATCTTTGCGAGTTTGTCGATCATTGCGTAAACCTTCGGTGCGTTGGCCTCTGCTGTCGCCTTGTCCGTGGTGTTCCTCAGGTCGCGTATCGCGTTCCTGGTTGTCTTTGCATAATACCTGTTATGCAATCTGCGCTTCTCGCTCTGGCGATTGCGCTTGTCTGCTGATGCGTGATTTGCCATTGTTCTTATTTTTATATTTTCTGTAGTGGGTAGGGGAATCGAACCCCTATTGCGAGAATGAAAATCTCGAGTACTAACCGTTATACGAACCCACCGGTTCCCATTGGACGTTCTACCAATGGGGTTGCAAATGTAGGTATTTATTTTTTAATGAGCAAATATTATTTTTAAATCATCGTATCTGCCCACTGGAAGGAATACAGAAGCGATTCCGTCTGCCTCATATACTGACGCTTGTCATATTTCGGCGCATATACGAAGGCCTCGAAAACGAGAATTTCGCTGCCATCCAGGCTGTAGAAGGAGTGGGAGACGAACGGACCGCCCATGAAGTCGTTCTCCACCTCCCAGAATCCTCTGGTCTCGGCAAAGTCGTGTCCCTTGTAATTGATGTAGCTGACCTTTGGCTCGGCAACCTGGCTGGTTGTCATATAGGTGCCGTCGAACATTCCAGGAACGTTTTCCTTGAGAATGCGGTTGCGCTGTGCGATTATGGTCTCCGGCTGGAGGTCGTCCTTGCCGTTGGCAGGGTAGCGGTAAACGAGTATATCCTTATATACATAGGTATTGTCGTTGCCTATCCAGGCGAAGGAGTCGTTTATTTTCTTGATTACATATCCGCTCGGGAACACGATCGACCCGCCGAAGCGCTCGGCTACGTTCTCGCGTATTTCCTTGGCTTCGTAGAGTCTGGCGCTGGCAACTACCCTGTCGCGTTCGGCCTGCTCCAGGCGGGCGCGTATCTTCTCGTAGTCCCTGCGTACCACTGCGACAGCCTCGTCCAAACCTTTGGCATTGATCATAATGATGCACTGCGGCCTTGCCCACTTGTTGTTGTAGAAAGTGATACCGTCTTCCTTGACATCCTGGTCTATATGTACCATTATTATATTGCGGTGGGACTGGAACATGTTGGTGAATCCGGCAGGGGTCACGTATGCCAGGTTGTAGAGTGGCTCAGGCTGAGGCAGGAAATCGCAGTCGCAGGCAAGGTATTCGCGGAGCGCATCTCCGAGTTCGCCGTCCCAATGGGCTTTCTCGATCACAACTATCACTTCGCCGGCCTTTCCGCTGACGCCGGGCAGTACGTTCTTGCTGTTTCCGCAGCTGACCAGGGCGGCAAGCGCTGCGAAGCAGAATAAGATTGAAGACAGAATTCTTTTCATATATCAGGGTATTGTTATCGTATGAGTCTGGAAATGTCGTTGCCGAAAGCGAGGAACATCAGGCCAAACAGCAGCACCATTCCTATGATCTGGGCCACGATGAGGAAGCGGTCGCTCGGCTTGCGTCCCGTTATCATCTCGTAGATGGTGAACATTATGTGTCCTCCGTCCAGTCCCGGTATTGGAATCAGGTTCATTACTCCCAGCATTATGGACAGCAGGGCCAGAATGTTGATGAAGGCGTACCAGTTCCAGCTGGAAGGGAAGACCTGGCCGATGCTTATGAAGCTGCCCACGGACTTGTATGCCCCCGTACTCGGGGTGGCTACCAGCTTGAGGTCCTTGAGATAGCCTCCTATGGTGCTGAATGTCAGTTTGAAACCGGCAGGGATTGCTTCCAGTATGCCATAGTCCCTGGTCTGGAAGCCGATAGGCCTGGTGAAGACCCCGAGACGGCCCAGGCTGTCCACCTGCAGTGTCAGGCAAATGCTGTCGGCCGGCTGTTCCGCGCTGCCGCAGGACCTGAGCAGCAGCACGTCCACTGCTTCATTGCTGTGTTCTGCCAGCACCCTTCGTCCGTCCTGCAGCCATTCCACCGCTTCTCCGTCTATGGCGACAATGTGGTCGCCTCTGAGCAGGCCGGTGCCGGAGTTTGGAGAGTCGGCGCTCACCGAGTCGATTACGAAAGGCACGGCGACGTCGAACATCCCCGGAGTTCCGAGTATTTCGGATATGCGGCTGCGGTCTATGTAAATGTCCAGTGTGTCGCCGTCTCTGAGTACGCTGACTTTTTCGGCGTTGCTCCGTGCCAGTTCAGCCTGCAGCATCCCGAAGTTCTCTTCGTAAACGCCGTCTATCCCGAGTATCCGGTCTCCGTTGCGGAAGCCCATATCGTAGGACAGTTCGTTGACATAGATCTGCGTGTCGCGGTTGGAAATGTAGGCCTCTCCCCAGGTGGCGAGTATGGAGATGTAGAGTATGATTGCGAAGATGAAGTTGAAGAGCACGCCTCCGGACATTATGAGCAGTCTCTGCCAGGCCGGCTTGGAACGGAATTCATCCTGGCGGGGCTTCCCTTTGAGCTGTGCGGTGTCGAGGGATTCGTCCACCATTCCGCTGATCTTGCAGTATCCGCCCAGCGGAAGCCAGCCTATGCCGAAGTCCGTGTCGGCGTTTGCCAGTTTCGGGAAATGCTTGCGTATCAGCTTGTTGTGCTTCGTGCTGAAGAGCCGGAATCCGCCGGCATCCATAAAGAGGTAGAACTTCTCCACCCGGACTCCGAAGATGCGGGCGAAGAGGAAGTGTCCGAATTCGTGTATGATTATCAGTGCCGAGAGGGCTATGAGCACCTGCAGCACCTTGATGAGTATCACCATCTGCCTTTTCTTTTTTCGATTAATGCGGACGCATATTCCTTCGCGGCTTCATTGGTCGCGAATATGTCGTCGAGGCTCGGCGATGCTACAAATTCCACACCATCCATCGTTTCCGCAACAATGTCGCTTATGCCGTAGAAGGATATTTCTTCGCGGAGATATGCGGCGACTGCGATTTCGTTTGCGGCGTTCATGGTGCAGGCGAGGTTGCCTCCGCGGCGCAGGGCTTCGTAGGCCAGGCCGAGGGCCGGGAAGCGTTCCGTGTCGGGTGCTGAGAAACTGAGGCTGCCCAGGGCGGCGAAGTCCAGCTTGCGGTTGTCCAGGTTCAGACGCTGGGGATAGGCGAGGGCATATTGTATGGGCTCCCGCATATCCGGGTGGCCCAGCTGGGCGATGACGGCTCCGTCGGCAAACTCCACCATCGAGTGTATGATGGATTCCGGATGCACGACTACGCGTATGTCTTCCGGCTCCACGTCAAAGAGCCACTTGGCCTCGATGACCTCCAGACCCTTGTTCATCATAGTGGCGGAGTCTATGGTTATCTTGCTGCCCATCTGCCAGTTAGGATGCCTGAGTGCTTCGCGCGGACCGGCGGCGGCTATCTTTTCGCGGCTCCATTCGCGGAACGGGCCGCCCGAGGCGGTGAGGTGTATGCGGCTTATACGATTGTTTCCGCAACCCTGCAGACACTGGAATATGGCCGAGTGTTCGGAGTCCACCGGCAGCAGCGGCACCCCGTGTTCCCGGGCCAGGGCGGTTACGAGCGAACCGGCGGCGACGAGTGTCTCCTTGTTTGCAAGGGCTATGGCCTTGCCGGCCTTTATTGCGGCTACCGTCGATGCCAGCCCGCTGAATCCGACCATTGCGGTGAGGACTATGTCTATATTGCTGCCGCCGACGAGGCTGCATACCGAATCCATTCCGGCGAAGACCTTGATCCCGTCTTTCTGCAGGGCGGAGGCGACTTCGTCGTATTTCTCTTCATTGCATATCACCGCACTGTTGACGTCGAATTCGCGTGCCTGCGCGATGAGCAGTTCGCTGGAGTTGTTGGCGGTAAGGAGTTCCACTTCGAAGAGGTCCCTGTGCTGGCGTATCACGTCGAGGGCCTGCCTGCCTATTGAGCCTGTGGATCCTAGAATGGCTACTCTTCTCTTGTTCATCAGAGCTTTATGTATCTGGCCGGATTGACGGCTTCACCCTTGTACCATATCTCCAGGTGGAGATGGTCGCCCATCAGGGCTACGGGGGATCCGGCGCTGACTTTGTCTCCCGCTTTCCTGAGGTTCTGCCGGTTGTTCTTGTAAATGCTGATTATATTGTTGTCGTGCTGTATGACGGTCACATATCCGGATTCGTCGCTCCAGTAGCTGTCGATCACGCTTCCGGAGAGAACTGCCATCACCACCGAGCCCTCCGGTGCGGTCAGGTCCAGGTAAGGATGCATGATCCTGTCGTAAGGTCTGGAAACCACGCCCTTGAGAGGTGTGAAGAACTGCATTCCCTCAATGGTGAGATTGCGTCCCTCGCCGCCCACAGCGAACTGTTCTTCGGCATTGACCTTGGCCCGGAGCAGGGAGTCGCTTTCCTTCATCCTGTCGAGTTCGGCCCGGCCGATGGAATCGGTCGAGACTATTCTCGCAAGACTGTCCGTACTGATGGCATCCCGGCCCTCGACCACGCGTACGAGGTTCTCCGCATAGAGGTCCCATCTGGCTACCGCCCTCTCGAGAGAGTCGATGAGGATGGCCCTGTTCAGGGCTTCGCGGCGCGTGCTGGCATCCGGATAACCGGGAACGAAGTTCCTGATGGGAGTAAAGGCGATGAGGCAGAAGAATGCGGTTACGACAAGTATGATGAGGGTTGTCAAGACCAGGGCGAGGCGGCCTCTGCTGAGACTGCGTATCCACAATTGCTTGTGGCTTTCATCGTCAGAGATGACGAAACGGAAACGTCTTGTCCGGGTATCTTTATTTTGTCGTGACATTCAAAAATCTTAACTTTGCGTCTTGAGGATAATGATTGTGGACAGAATCGTAGGCATAGACTATGGCAGGAAACGCGTCGGAGTTGCGGTGAGCGACCCCCTCGGAATCTTTGCATCGGCCCTTGATACCGTCCATTCCGCAAAGATAATAGAATATCTTGAAAATTATGCCCGCAAGGAGAGGGTAGTCCGCTTTGTGGTGGGCTGGCCGGTCAATATGGACGGACGCCCATCGGAGTCCCAGAAGGATGTGGAAATCTTCCTGAAACAGCTCGCAAAAGCCTTTCCGGACATCCCGGTGAGCCTTGAGGACGAACGCTTCACTTCGGTGCTTGCGCACAGGGCGATGATAGATGGCGGGATGAAGTACAGCGACAGACGGGACAAGGCCTCGGTTGACCGCATCAGTGCCGCAATCATACTCCAGTCCTTCCTGGACCGCAGCGCGAATATGCCTGGCGGCCCGCAAATTTGAATTTTTGAATATGATATTACCGATTTACCTTTACGGTCAGGCCGTGCTCAGGGAGAAGGCCGAACCGATTGACCTCTCTGAAAAAGAGGAAATCAAGACCCTGGTCGGCGACCTCTGGGACACCATCGCCAAGGCGGACGGCTGCGGCCTCGCGTCTCCGCAGGTGGGAATTTCGAAGCGCGTTGTCATAGTTGACGGGACCGGTCTTGCCGATATGTACGATTATCTCAAGGACTTCAGGCGCACGCTCATAAACCCGGTGGTCCTGGAGGAGAGCGAGGAGACTTCCGTATATTCCGAAGGCTGCCTCAGCATTCCGGGCATATATGCCGACGTCCGCAGGCCGAAGAAGATAAAGGTCGAATATTACGACGAGAATCTGGAACGCAAGGTCGAGGAGTTCGACAATTTCGCCGCCCGTATGGTACAGCACGAGCTGGAGCATCTCGACGGAGGGCTTTTTACCGACGACGTGGCACCTATACGCAAGAAATTGATAGCCAAGAAGCTGCAGTCTATCCTCGCCAGGAAGGTGCAGACAAGATACAAATCCAAATAACAAAATTATGGGAGCTTTTCACGCATACGACATAAGGGGAATCTACAATGTGGATTTCGACAGGGAGACCGCCTACAAGGTGGCTTATTTCATACCGGAACTTCTGGGCACGGACAAGGTGGCCGTGGGCAGGGACTGCAGGGTTTCATCCGATGAGATTCACGATGCAGTGCTCAGGGGCATTACCGATGCCGGCGCCGACGTATATGATCTCGGACTGACCACCACACCGGCGGTTTATTTCGCTACCGCTAACTGCGGTTTCAAGGCCTCGATACAGATTACGGCGTCGCACAACGGACCTCAGTACAACGGAATGAAGGTGTCCACCGAAAACGCCCGTGCCGTGGGCTATGATGCGGGACTCAAGACCATCAGGCAGTGGATAGACGAAGGCCGTCCTACCCCTGTCGCCGCCAAGAGGGGAAGCGTGCACCCGCTGGACGTGACCGAAGACTATCTCGCCTTCCTGCTCAGGTACAAGGGGGACTACAGCAATATACGCATCGCTATGGACCTGTCCAACGGAATGGCCAATCTCTACGCGAAGCGCATATTCGGAGACGCTCCGGACTATCTTTTCGACGAACTCGACGGCCGTTTCCCGAATCACGATCCAAACCCGCTCATCCCGAAGAACATAGAGGCGCTTCAGGCGCTGGTGCGCAAGAGCGGCGCCGATGTGGGCGTGATATATGACGGGGATGCCGACAGGGTGATGTTCGTGGATGAGAATGCCCGTTTCATATCCCCGGACCTGATGATAGCCGTGCTTGGCCGCTACTTCCTTGTCGAGAGGGGTGAGAAGGGCCTTGTGCTTCAGGACATACGCAGCAGCAAGGCCGTGGGCGAGTATCTCGCTCCTATGGGCGGCGAAATGCGCACCTGGAAGGTCGGACGGGCCTTTGCCGCCGAGAAGCTTCGCGAAATCGACGGCGTGTATGGCGGAGAGCTTGCCGGCCACTATTATTTCCGCGATTTCTTCTATTCGGACAGCGGCCTGCTGGCATCCATAATCATACTCAACGTGGTGAGCGCGCTCAAGAAGGAGGGACGCACTCTCAGTTCCCTCATAGCCGAAATAGAGAAATACGAGAACTCCGGCGAAATCAACTTCCGCCTCGAGGACAAGGCCGGAGCGATGGAGGCCGTGCGCGAGATGTTCTGCGCTCAGGAGAAACCGACTGCCTTCATGGACTTCGACGGCTATCGCGTGGAGTTCCCGCAGTGGTGGTTCAATATCCGTCCATCCAACACAGAGCCTTATCTGCGTTTCATCTGCGAGGCGTCCAGCCGCGAGCTCCTGGATGAGAAAGTTGCAGCGGTGAGGAAACTTCTCGAAAGCGAATTCGGAGCAAAATAGGAGGTCGAAGGGATGGTTTCATTGTTGCTTGCGGCTGCAATTCTTATAGACAGTACTTCTGTATGCGATTCTGTTGATCTTTTCGCCAAATCTCCGGTTGTCAGTATGCGTACTACCGAGGCCCCGGCCATAGATACGCTATCGACCGTGAACGATGACATCAAGGTCATACTTTACAGCGACAACACCTGGCAGTATCTCATCACCGAGGGCTTTGTCCGTGACAAGGACATATTTACCAGGGCCTGGAGCGACAGCTCGAGCGACCCGTACAAGATTCCTTACGACAGTCTGGCCACCAGCTGGTCCATCTGGCTCGTGGACAGTCTGGGCCAGTACAGCTGTCCTTACATAGGTGCCGTCAATCCGCGCGGCAAGTTCGGCCCCCGTCGCGGCAGGCGCCATCAGGGTGTCGATCTGCCTTTGGCGACGGGCGCTCCCATCCACGCCACTTTCGATGGCAAGGTCCGCATAGCCAAGCCTTTGGGAGCCTACGGCAATCTCGTGGTCATACGTCACGTGAACGGAATAGAGACCTTTTACGGTCACCTGTCCCGCATCGACGTCAAGTCCGGAGACTGGGTGGCTGCCGGTCAGGTGATAGGCCTCGGCGGCTCTACCGGCCGCAGTACAGGCCCCCATCTGCACTTCGAGACCCGCTACAATGGATATGCCTTCGACCCCCAGTGGCTCATAGACTTCAAGACGGGAGTGCTGAGACAGCGTCTGTTCGTGCTCAAACGTCGTTATTTCAGCCCGTACAGCAACTACGAGCAGAACTTTGACGACGAGGCCAAGAACGAAGAGGAGGACAAGAAGGCCGATGCGGAAGCCGCCGCCCTTACCTACTACCGCGTCAAGTCCGGGGATACGCTGAGCCGCATCGCGGTCAAATATCACACTACGGTCAATACGCTCTGCCGCCTCAACGGCATCAAATCGACCTCCATACTCCAGATAGGTCAGCGCCTCAGAGTCAGATAGAAATATATATATATAATAATGAAGAAGTTCAGAATCCTGCTTGCGGCAGCAGTGTTCGCCGCAGTGTGCGCCTGCACGGAGAAGGCGACGGAGACGGAGGAGAGATTTTCCTTTTCCGGCCCAGGTGAGATAAACGCACCCTTTAAGGAATATACCGCTACTGTGAGTTTCCGCACCAACTGTGCCTGGAAGCTGGAGGTGCCGGCTGAAGCTTCGGACTGGATTTCCGTCAATCCTGCAAGTGGCGATGCTGCAAGCCAGATCAGCATGAAAAGGGTTGCAGTCAGGATACTGGCCAACGACGGGGACGGGAGGCGTTCCGCCGAGCTGGTGCTGACAGCGGGCAGCAAGCACAGGCGTACCATCACTGTGAATCAGTCCTCAAAATCCGATCTGAAGTCCGTGTCGGAGACTTCCATCAGCGACGATATGTTCTTCAGTTCCGTGCCTGCGGGGACTTCGACCGCCGTACAGCAGGGCTTTGAGTTCACTTCCGATATGTCCACGATGTACTTCAGCCAGCTGAACAGCAGTTATAAGAACCGTCTGAGCCGCACGCCGAGGGTGGCAATCACGACGAGCACGACGCTTGCCGCCGAGAAGATGGACCTCTACTACTTCTCGCACGGCAACAACATACACCTCGAAGAGGCGTCTGACGGCAACGCGTATATATGGCTGGCCAACTACGGTACACGCGACAGTGAAAACAAATACGGCAGTCCGCAGATTCTTTCGCGTGTGAAATTCGTTCCCGGCACCGTGCTGAGGAACACCGAGACCACGGACAACTACTGGTTCAACACCAAGACTCTCCACGCCAGCTTCGATGTGGATAATGACAGACTGGCCATTCTGGGAGATAGCTATACAATGAAAATTTACCGTCTCAGCGAGGTGCTCGCGGCTCCGGTCAGGACCATAACCCTCCCGTACTCAATTACTTGCGGCGGCGCCAATTCTCCCGACCCGGAATATGTCGGCCAGCCGGAAGTCGTCGTTCACGACTGCAGCGGCCTGACTCCCGTAAGCACTTTCAGCTATAACTACAAGTCCAACGGTCGCGGGTGGCAGACCTTCTGCATACACGACGGCAAGGTCTATTTCTTCCTGTTCTACTCGAACAAGACCAACGATATGTACTATCAGAGCGTCATAGACATCTTCGATTTCAAGGGCCAGCCGGTCAAGACCGACATCAAACAGCCTTTCGCGGACAATCTCAACGACCTGATACGCTACGGACTCACGGATGCCGATACGAAATATATGGAGAACGAGGGCATACTCATACGCGGAGGCGTGCTCTACCTGCTCTATACGGCAAAAAACAAGGACGGCTTCCGCCGTCCCGTCATATTCCAGTTGAATCCGGACAGTCTCCTGTACTGATTATTCTGCGATTTCCCAGACTCCTCCCTTGCCGAAGAGCCTTTCGAGAAGCTCCGGCATAAGGCCGAGGCGGTAAACCACGTCAATGTTGGTGAAACGGCTCCTCATATAAGGAATGTATGAGAAGGTCTTGCGGAAGCGCTTGCGGTCCACGCCTATCATTTCCGGCTCGTAAGGTGCGCCCACGAGTTCGAGGTTCCTGCGCACTTCGGAGAAAGGAATGATCTGCTCGCGTATCTTTCCGCGCAGTTCAGGCCATGCTGCCTTGAGGGCCTCCAGCTGTGCCCTGAGACCGTCTTTGTCCACATATTTTCCCTTGGTCTCCTTGAGCCCGCGGGCGAGGTGTCCGGGCTTGCCGGCAAATACTTCGCGTATTTCCTTTTCCTGCTCCTCCCAGGACTTCCAGGCCTCTACGCAGGCCTCCACGTCGAGATTTTCTATGTCTTTCTCCAGAAGGAACTCCAGGGATGCGGTTGAGGCGAGAGTGCCTATGCCCACCTTGAAGCCGTGAGACACGTGCTTTCCCTCGAAGCATAGGTTCTCCATATCCCAGCAGTGTGAGAACTGGTGTTCGGTGCCGGAGGCAGGACGGCTGCTCAGGAGAGCCTGCATCGCGAATCCGCTCATAAGCAGGCCTTCGCCGAGCTTCTCCGTGTAGGCAATGTCGCCGGCGTGCACCTCTGCCGGGGCGGAGAGGGCTTCCTTCAGCCCGTCCTGGACGAGATGCCAGGAGAAGTCGTCGATCTTCTCATTGCCGGTAACGTCGGCCAACATCCAGTCGGCGGCGGCAGGAATCTTGGCTATGAGGTCTGCATAGCCGGAAGCGGCGAGCTCCTTCGGGGCCTCTGCCGCAATCTCCGGGTCCATCACGAAGCCGTAAGGGGCAGGGCAGTCGTAGGTCTCCTTGTTGCCGTCCTTTGTGATGGAGGCGCCGTAGGCAGTGTATCCGTCCATGGAAACGGCGGTTCCCACGCACATATACTTGCGTCCAAGCCTGCCGGAAACCAGTTTGGTGAGGTCATTTATGACGCCTGAACCAACAGCGATGGCAATCACATCCCTGTCCTTGAGGAAATCCTCTATCATTTCAATGAAACGCCATTCGGCATAGAGCTCCGGATCGTCAATGACGAGTTTTTCCGCCATAGGGACTCCGGCTTCCTGCAGCGAGGCCTCCACGGCCTTTCCGGCTACCTCCCAGGTGTTGGTGTCCGCGATGATTACCGCGGTCTTTCCCGGGAAGAGTTTGTTGAACATTTCCGCTGTGCGGGCTACCACTCCCTTTCCTATGAAAAGGGCCTTTGTGTCTCTGGTGCGCTGGAGAGCGCTTTCAATCTTGTTCATTATTTTCAGCAATTATCAGTTCTATTCCTTTGTCTCTCAGCAGCGTCGCGAATCCGTCGGGAATGCCGGCGTCGCTGATGACCGTGTCTATCTCTTCGAGTGGGCAGATGCGTCCTATGCCTCTCTGCCCGAATTTGCGGCTGTCGGCGAGCACCACCCTGCGCAGGGAGTTGCGGAGCAGTTTCCTGGTGAACATCGCCTCTTCGGGACTGGAGCAGCTCACCCCGTCCGCCGCGATTCCGTCTGCGCCTATGAAACATACGGGAATATTCAGGCTGTCCAGCAGCTCCTCCGAATATTCGCCGCGCACCGAGAGCGAATTCCTGTACAGGACTCCGCCGCATATATGCACCCTTATATTTTTCTTCGATAGCAGGGCATAGGCAATGTCTATCGCCGGGGTCACCACGTCCAGGTGTATGTTGTCATCCAGGGATGCCGCGAAGGTGTGCACCGTGGAGCCGGAAGCCAGGAAGGCCGTGTCTCCGTCCTTCAGCAGGGCTCCGGCGGCCTTTGCTATGGCCTTTTTGGCTGCAATGCTCTCCCCGAGCTTAAATTCCGTGCTTTTTTCGCTGGCGAGCGGAGTGTTTCTGCGCGCACCTCCGTGGACGCGTACAAGCTTCTTCTCCTCTTCCAGACGTCTCAGGTCGCTGCGTATGGTCGCCTGGCTGACACTGAAATAGTCGGCGAGGTCGTTGACCTGCACCTGTCCGTGCTCGTTCACCCTTTCCAGTATGCGGCTCTGTCTTGAATTGAGAATAGGCATATATTTTTATTTGCGGCAAAGGAACGAAATATTTGCATATAAAACAAAAATATAGCGAAAGAAACGAAAGCAAAACGAAAATATTATATTTGCAGCCAAGTATTATATTTGCGGTCAAAAGATATTCACTTATGCTGGAAGAACTCAGAAACAAGGTCTGGAAAGCCAACCTGGACCTGGTAAAATACGGGCTTGTCAAGCTTACCTGGGGCAATGTGTCCGGTCTGGACAGGGAGAGCGGCCTGGTGGTGATAAAGCCGAGCGGCGTCGATTACTCGCAGCTGAAAGCGGAGGATCTGGTTATTCTCGACCTTGACGGAAAAGTGGTCGAGGGTTCTCTCAGGCCGTCGTCGGACACCCCTACCCATCTCGAACTCTACAGGGCCTTCCCTGAAATCGGAGGAGTTGTGCACACCCACAGCTGCCAAGCCACTGCCTGGGCTCAGGCCTGCAGGCCGATCCCGCTGCTCGGCACCACGCACGCAGACTGCTTCTCTTCCGACATTCCGTGTACGCCGGATATGAGCGAGTCGGAGATCATGGGAGAATATGAACTCAATACCGGAAAAATAATAGTACGCACTTTCAGGGAGTCCTCTCTGAAGGCTATGGAGGTGCCAGCCTGTCTGGTGGCCAACCACGGTCCCTTCGTCTGGGGCGCCGACTGTATGAAGGCGGTGGAGAATTCGCTGGTACTTGAGGAAATAGCAAAGATGGCTATGCTGACACTGCAGATCAATCCTGAAGCAACGATGAATCCCCTGCTCACGCAGAAGCACTATATGCGCAAGCACGGCCCCAATGCCTATTACGGGCAGGAGTCCCGTGAGCTCAAGGTATAGTTTTTCTGCCGTATAATTCGTATATTGCGCAGTAAACGTCATAATTATGAAATATCTGCGCGCCATTTCGGCTTTCATTGCGGCATTTGTCGCCATTTCTGTCACCTGCGCGGGACAGACTCCCGACTATTCTGAATATATACTTACGCCTAAGGCTCCCGCCACGCCACGCATAAACGGCCCGCGCGTGTACGGACAGAGCCCAGGCGTCGATTTTCTCTTCAAGATCCCGGCAAGCGGCGAGCGTCCGATGACCTTCTCCGCCAAGGGCTTGCCCAAGGGGCTGAAACTCGACCCGGAGACAGGCATCATCAGCGGCAGGGCCAGGAAGGCAGGCAGCTACAATGTCACTCTGACGGCGACCAACAGTCTGGGCAGCGACAGCAAGCCGCTGCGTCTGGAGATAGGGGAGGACAAGCTCCTGCTCACTCCGCCAATGGGCTGGAGCAGCTGGAACTGCTTCGGGAATACGGTCAGCCAGGAGCACGCTGAAGCTATGGCCAAGGCCTTCATAGACCTGGGGCTTGACCAGTACGGCTGGAGCTATATCAATCTCGATGACGGCTGGCAGTATGACAGGGGAGGGAAGTACAACGCCATAATGCCGAATTCCAAGTTTCCCGATATGATGGGCCTCTCCGACTATATCCACTCCCTCGGCCTGAAGTTCGGAATCTATTCAGGCCCCTGGCTCGGAACCTATGCCGGGCACATAGGGGAGACAAGCGACAATCCGGAGGGCCGTGCCTGGTGGGTGGAGCAGGGTGCCTGCGACGAGCATCACAAGGTGGACAGGGACGTCGTGCCCCGCGATTCCCTCTGGCGTTTCGAGCCGTATCACTTTGAACTTCAGGACGCCAGGCAGTGGGCTGAGTGGAAGGTGGACTATATGAAGTACGACTGGAATCCGAATGACCACTACAGTCTCGTCGAGATGTACAAGGCCCTGCAGAGCGTGGACAGGGACATAGTGTACAGCATTTCGAACTCGGCTCCGCTGACCCTTGCCGCCGACCTGATGGAATATGCGCAGCTCTGGCGTACCACGGGAGATATACGTGACACCTGGAAGAGCGTTTCCGACATAGCTTTCAAGCGTCAGGACGTCTGGGCGGGCTACCGCCGTCCCGGTGCCTGGCCGGATGCGGACATGATGGTACTCGGCTGCGTCGGCTGGGGCAAGTATGAACATCCGATCAATCCTACCCGCCTGACTCCTGACGAACAGTACAGCCACATGACTATGTGGTGCATGCTGAGTTCCCCTCTGATTCTGGGATGTGACCTCACTCGTGCCGATGACTTCCTGCTGAGCCTGCTCACCAATGACGAGGTGATTGCCGTCAATCAGGATGAACTGGGTCTCTCTCCTGCAAAGCGCTATGGGGACGGTACCTATGCCACCTATATCAAGTGCCTTGCTGACGGAGGAATTGCCGTTGCAATGTTCAATCTTTCCGACGAGCCGAAGACCATAGGTTTCATTCCGCTCAGTCTGGGGCTAATGGAGGACCAGGTGGTCCGCGATCTCTGGCGCCAGCAGGATGTCGCAAAGGTGAAGTATTCCGAACGCTGGGAGTGCGAGGTCGCCCCTCACGGTGTCCGCTTCCTGAAGCTCTCTCCTGGCAGCATCAACGGCAAGCCGCTCGGGAAATACCGCTAGTATGTAACCCGCCTGTCCCCACGACTTTGCTGCAGGCGGGCCGTTCTACTTGCTGGCAAGATGGCGCTGCAGGCGGGCCGTTCTGTTTTGCGGCGACGAAGATTGGAATCGGACGCGGGCCGTTGTTGCGGCGTGGTCAGGCGCCACTCCGGCGGCTTTTTACTTAGGATTATGCCGCCTTCGTGGCATCCTGTCCCCGCCTGCACCCCACGCCTGCGCTGCAGGCGGGCTATTCTTCGCTGCCGCAACGAAGGTTAGAATCGGACACGTAGCGTTGATGCGGCGTGGTCAGGCGCCACTCCGGCGGCTTTTTACTTAGGATTATGCCGCCTTCGTGGCATCCTGTCCCCGCCTGCACTCCACGACTGCGCTGCAGGCGGGCCGTTCTTCGCTGCCGCAACGATGGTGCTGCATCGATTCTTGATTTCAGGCACAGACTTGCGAATCGATGCAGCCAAATGGTCAAATCTGGGGCAATCCATGCATCGATTCTCGATTTCAAGCCCAGACTTGCGAATCGATGCAGCCATAAGGTCAAAACAGGGGCAAACCGTGCATCGATTCTTGATTTCAAGCCCAAACTTGCGAATCGATGCAGCCAAGAGGTCAAATCTGGGGCAATCCGTGCATCGATTCTCGATTTCAGGCCCAGACTTGCGAATCGATGCAGCCAAAAGGTCAAAACAGGGGCAAACCGTGCATCGATTCTTGATTTCAAGCCCAAACTTGCGAATCGATGCAGCCAAAAGGTCAAAACAGGGGCAAACCGTGCATCGATTCTCGATTTCAAGCCCAGACTTGGCAATCGCTGCAACAATGCATCCTTGTCCCGCGCCGGAAAACAGTCAACGGTTCCGCATCTGATATTTGGAAAAGTGGAAGAAAACCTATAAATCCCTTTGGAAAAGTGGAAATCCGTCTGTAAATTGCGTTGGAAAAATGGAGGTAATATGCTTAACAGAAAGATAGACAAGTATTTAATCGAGTATTACCAAAAATCGGGTAATGCACTGCTGATAACAGGAGCTCGTCAAGTCGGTAAGACCTATTCCATACGTGAGTTCGGCAAGGGATTCAAGAGTTTCATCGAGATCAACTTCATTGAGAATCCAGATGCCGTTGGACTGTTCAAGGACGCTAAGGGGAGCACCGACATTCTGATGCGTTTGTCGACCATTACGAATGTGCCGATGATAAAAGGGGATACCTTGATTTTCTTTGACGAGGTACAAGAATGCCCGGATATTGTCACAGCCATCAAGTTTCTTGTCGACGAAGGCTCATACCGTTATATCCTGAGTGGCTCTTTGCTTGGTGTAGAATTGAAGGATATCCGGTCGGTCCCAGTTGGCTATATGGGCGTGAAGGAGATGTTTCCTTTGGATTTCGAAGAATTTATCACATGTGTCGGGATCAACGAGAACGTGATAGCCACGGTGAAGGAAGCCTGGACAAAGAGGCGACCTGTCGACGACTTCATTCACAACAAGATGATGGAATTGTTCCGGCTCTACTTGATTGTGGGAGGTATGCCGGCAGCTGTCAGCAAGTATCTTGAAAGCAACAACCTGCAGGAAGTGCTGGCGGTGCAGCAAGAAATCATTCAACTCTATAAGAAAGACATTGCCAAGTACGATCCGGACAACAAACTATACATAGAGGAGATATTCAACCTGATTCCGCCGGAGCTCAATGCCAAAAACAAGCGCTTTATCTTGAAACGCCTGAACGAAAATGCAAAGTATGAGCGATACGAGAACAGCTTCCTATGGTTAAAAAATGCTGGCGTTGCGATACCCGTTTACAATGTGGAAGAGCCCAAGGTCCCTCTTCTGCTGGCGAGGTCCCGCAACCTTCTCAAACTCTTCCTGAACGATATCGGTTTGTTGGCAGCGCAGTATGCCGACGGCATTCAGGTGCGGATTATCAAGGGTGACAAAGACATCAACTTCGGTTCCATCTATGAGAATGCAGTGGCTCAGGAACTGGTTGCGCACGGTCTTGAACCCTATTACTACAACAGTAAGAAAAGGGGAGAGATAGATTTCGTTATCGAGAACAATGGCAAAGTTCTCCCTATCGAGGTGAAGTCTGGAAAGGACTATGTATATCATCGGGCCCTCTCCAACATCATGGATTGTGGGGAGTATGATCTTCCCGAGGCATTGGTGCTGAACAATGACAATCTATCAGTTGACGGCCGAATTACATATGTGCCGGTCTATATGGTGATGTTCCTGGAAAAAGAGAAGCTTGCTGCTCAGATCTACAAAATAGAGTTGGATGGACTAAAGTAGTAGAACACACACTTAGTGATATAAACCGAATTTTCTATTCTTGCTTTAACATATAACACATCATTAAATAGATGAAAAGTGATATATTTGCATATTATATGATGTGTTGAATATGACAAAGAATACAATGGGCACCAAGTTGCCAAGAAAACTGGAGCAGAAGATGCAGATAGTGGGTGAGCAAATCAAACTGGCGAGACTGCGCAGGAATCTCAGCATGGCTCAGGTTGCCGAACG
>SFMG01000050.1 GCA_004554455.1 Bacteroidales bacterium
GCCCAGCTTGCCCAGCAGTTAGGAGTGGCCCTCTGATAACGACCATCCAGAATTATCGCGCAGATCCTTTTCGGGGCCTGCGCTTTTTCTTTATCACTGTCCGGGGCGATGAGGAATATGATATTCTCGACCGGGACCGAAAGCGAGGAGGATAATGCAGCCCGCCTGAAAAGCGAGCGAATTAATCGCGCATATTCGAAATTAAGGAGAATATGCCCTGATGCCGGACCCCACACAGGGGCATCAGTGGGGTCCATATTTATTTATCCAAACGAAGTGCGGAGATATCATATTCCTTTCCGGGTGGGGCGAGAAGTAATATGCATATCTCGGCCCGGCCTGAAGGCGAGGATGATATGCTCTCCCCGCCCTCGATAGATATGAGGAATGCGTCCCTGACGAAAAGCGAAGTAATAAAACCGGGGCCTCGGAGCTGGTCGTGATTCGGCTGTTCCCCGATGGAGCGTCCTGTCCCCGCCCTCGAATAGTGGCGTGATGTTCACTGTCCACTGAACCGAAGTCCCGGTTATGAGTCTTAATACGGCATCATATTGACAAGGTATGAAGCCGAGGAGCTGTTGTTCTTGTACAGCTCGATGAATGCGATGTTGGAGCAGCGCTGCCAGCCGATCTTCCCGCAAGTGGTCTTCTTGTAAATGGCCACGCCCACCTTCATCTTCTTGTTGCGGGTGTTCTTCCACTCATAGGTGGTGGCCCCTCTGTCCCTTGCGGCCAAGGACAGGACGGAGGTGAGGCTGTGCCCTGTTGCCGAGAACCATGGAGTCAGGTTGGATGAGGCGATGGGCCACCACGTGTCAGCTTCGAGGATGGCGTTGTCAGATGGGGCCTTCGCCAGCCCAAGGTTGTACATCTCGTAGTTGAACATCGGCATACCCCACTTGCGTCCCTTCTTGCCCTGCTTGCGGAACTTCAGCAGGACAAGTCGGTACTTGCTGCCGTTGTTCGTTATCGAGCTGACAAGGTTCTCCACAATGGTGTAGATCTTCCCGTCAGTGCTCTTGGCGTTGTAGATGTTATACCACTCGCTGACGAGTCCGTCCACGTACCTCTTCACCACCGAGGAAGAGGGCAGCTTGGCTGTTCCTCCGGAGAGGGATCCCGTCTCGATGGTCATCGTGGATGCCGCTACCGCCTTGCCTCCGCCTCCGAGCAGAACGGCCCCGGATGTAAGCTCTGCAGCATCGGTGGTCACCACGTTGTCAGGTGCGCTCACCTCGGCCAGCTTCTTGTCCACGAACTGCTTGACGGCATATCCGGAAGGGATGTAGCTGCTTCCCTCATTAAAGGTTCCTGAGGAGATCTTGTACCCGGACGCCTTGATGGAGCTGCCGCCGTTACCCACGATGATGTCGCTATTGACGAGGGTGGCGCTGGCCGTCACTCCGCTCTGCTCCCCGCCGCTGGAGCTGCCCTCCGGATAGTTGGTGCAGATCCAATTGACGGTCTGGCCGTTGTAGCCGGGAACGCAGAGGAAGGACAGCGTGCCTGCGAGGAACTCGATCTCGGAGGTGTTGTTGATATAATTCGAATGCGATATTTCATACTGAGCTCCCAAGAAGGGCTTGAAGAATATGCCCATAGTGCTCTCAGCCTTGACGATGATGGTGTTCTGGTACCTCAGAGTGGTCTTGGTGAGGACGAACACACCGTTGTGGATGTTGACCGTCTTGCCGATGAAGGATGTGTCATCAGGAAGGATAACGGTCACCTGATCGTAGCTTTGGGTGGACTCATCGAGCAGGAGGTTGAGTTTGTCGCCGACCTTGTACTGCCCACCTCCGAGGTCGATGCAGTTGGTGGAGTTGATATAGTGGAAGATGGTGCGCACGCCGCCGAAGAACTCTCCGTTATGGATCTGGCTGGTGCCGTTGGTGCCATCGAGGACGATGTACGGCACGAAGTCGGGATTCTCGTAGTCGGTGGACTCCACGCCGTTGAGTGTTCCTTTCTGGGAGATGAGCTTGCCTCCGGCGAAGATGAACCCGCCGAGGTTAGCGAACTCCGCCAGCAGCAGGGAGGTGGCCACCGAGTCGTACTGTCCGCCGAAGGCCTCCCAGTTGGATGCCTTCCACGTGCCTCTCACACCATTGGTGCCTTTGTAGATGTAGAACGAGTCATTGTACTTGACCACGTCCCGGCGCAGGGCGTTGTTGTAGTAGATGGCGGTGGAAGAGAACAGGCCACGATAGACGGCAGCAGCACCGGGCTGTCCCGCTGCCCCATCCTCCACCGTAGCGATGGTGACCTGTCCGCGTGCTATGGTGCTCATGATCCTACTTGCTAATCTCAACAATAAATGTCGCAGCCACTGAAATTTCATCGCGTGTCACTGTAAGGGACCGACCGGTCTTCGCTCCATTGGTACCCCACGAGGTGTCGAGCACGCCGAGCTTGTTGTACTTGCGCCATGTGACGGTAGCCCCGTTGAAGAAGGAGTCATCGAGCTGAGCGCCATTCTGCCAGATGTTGACGGTCAGGGTGGTGGATGTCATCCCGGAGGTGAGAGTCGTTCCCTGCGGGGCTTGGATCTCCACCATGTAGGGATCGGTCATATCAGCGAAGGTGATAATGTCGGATACCTCGGAGTTATAGGTGCCGGAGGCGGTGTCGGTATCCTTGATGACGCACTTGAACGAGTCGATGTTCAGGATGGCCGAGGCTGGGATAGTGATCTCATTGGTGGTGCAACCGGTGATGCCGTAGGTATTGGAGGCGATGAGCTTGGTCCACGTTCCGTTCTCCAGCCGGTACCATGCGTAGGTGACCTTGGTGTTATCGATGACAGAGCCACGCCATAGGTCGCAGTGCGCGGTGAGGCTGTTAGTGATGCCGTTCTTGAAGACCGATCCGTTAGGGGCATAGCAGACGGCGCGGATCTGCTGGCCGGTGTTCTCCACCTTGGTGACGGTGAACAGAGCCTTGGCAACGGTCTGGGCGGTGGTCTCCGGATCCACGTAGGTGACGGTGCACTCGATGGTAAGCTGGGTGACGGAGGTCAGGTTCTTCTTGATGGTGAGGGTGTAGGGAGAGGTGGTTTCCGCTGTAGCGCTGAATGCCGACAGATCGGTGGAGCCGTTGATTTTCCACACGGGCGTACCGAGCAGGTGCGCTACCTGATTATCGGTGGAGCCGGAGACATAGACCTCCGGGGAGATGACCAGATAGGGGCTGGCGCTGTAGGAGGGGTTATAGGAGCTGTTCTCCTTGTTGAAGATCTGAGTAGCTGGCTGATTGCTGCTCAGGAAGAGGTTGATGGACTTACCATCGTTAAGGTCTACAATGGTGATTTGACCTCGTGCAATTGCTGATGCTGCCATGAGTATATATCTGTTGTTTTAGTTAATCGTCACTATGCATTCGAAGACTGCCTTCCGGAAGACATCCTCATCGCCGATGCTAATGGTGGGTCCGGCTCCCTCATGCAGGGCGTTCCAGACGCTGTCTCCATCGGGATTGGCGGAGTGGCGCATCCAGCTGAAGAGGGCCGGGGCTATGGTGGGCGTCACCTCGCGGGATCCCTTGTAAACACGTGCGGTGAGGGTGGTGGTGATCTCGCCATTGATGAAGCTGCTGCCGGACTCGGAGCTCACCTCCACCCGGTAGGCGTCCTCTCCATCGTAGAGCTTGGTGATGGTGATGATATCGAAGTAGGTCCCTTCGACAAGGTAGCGGATGGTAAGTGTACGGCGGTCGCCCCAGAAGGCGGCGTTATGGGAGACCGACAGGGTGAGGCCGGTCTCGCCCTCGATGGTCACCCAATCGGAGCCGGACTTGTACTGCCAGCAGCGCGTTCCTTCGGAGGAGGAGAT
>SFMG01000030.1 GCA_004554455.1 Bacteroidales bacterium
GCCGTTGCCGAAGATGACGAACCAAAAGAAAACTGATTATATTTGCATATCTAAAGAGTCCGAGGGACCGGCTCCGGACACACTCGATGAAACACTACCAAATTTTATGAAGAAGTCCACCAAGGACTATAAGAAAGAGATACAAAAGAAAACGCCTCTAACTCTTTGACAATCCGATGGGTAGGTACCAAGCCCTAATTAGCCAGGGATATTACAGTTTGGACCTCCCTTACCGCTCGCCGCGGGGGTGTTCGGGATTTGCGCAGTCGCTTCGCTCCTTTGCAGGCTCCCTTTCCGCTCGCCGCGGGGGCCCTTGCAAAGAGGGAAATTATCAAGGAGTCGCGCGGCCCGGAGGGCCGCTATTCCGTTTTGGGGGTCAGGCCTCGTGAAAGCAAGCTTTCAACGGCCTGCTCCCCAAAACGAAATTAGCATCGCTTTTGCGATGCTAACTCCTTGATAATCAATGTTTGCGGAGAGTGAGGGATTCGAACCCCCGGAGGCTTTCACCTCAACAGTTTTCAAGACTGCCGCCTTAAACCACTCGGCCAACTCTCCTTGGCAAATCCCCTTTGGGATTGCGTTTGAGGAGTGCAAAGGTAAACAAAAAATGGGTCAATGCAAATTTTTTCAGTAAATTCGCGGGATTGCCAGGGGAAATGCTTCTGGAAATACATTAGGAGGAAATGACTGACAGGAAGTTATTGAATATCGAACTCGGGCGAATCGGGGTGGATGAGTACAGGCAGTTGCCCGGGTCGGGACTGGTGCTGGTGCTGGATAACATACGCAGCGCCCATAACGTGGGGTCCGCTTTCAGGACTGCCGATTCTTTCAGGGCGGATAAGCTGTGCCTCTGTGGCATTTCTGCGCTGCCGCCCTCTGCAGAGATACACAAGACTGCGCTGGGGGCGGAGTTCAGCGTTCCCTGGGAGCATTATGATGACACTCTGGATGCAGTGAGGAAACTGCGGGAGGAGGGCTATGTGATAGTGAGCGTGGAGCAGACCGTTAATTCGCGTAAGCTGGGGGAGTTCGAGGCGGACCCGGGGACCAGATATGCCCTGGTGTTCGGGAATGAGGTGAATGGAGTTAGGCAGGATGTGGTGGATGAGTCGGATTTTGCCCTGGAGATCCCGCAGTACGGCACCAAACATTCGCTCAATGTCTCGGTTTCGCTCGGCATAGTGCTTTGGGAGCTTCATCGCGGCCGCGGTTAATTCTCTTCAAATTGCTATATTCGCACAAAATTTCTAAATATGGAAAGAGACCCTCGTATTTTCGACCTTATTGCCAAGGAGGCGAAGCGCCAGTCTGAGGGACTGGAGCTCATTGCATCAGAGAATTATGTCAGTGACCAGGTGCTTGAGGCACTTGGCTCGATTTGCACAAACAAGTATGCCGAGGGTTATCCCGGAGCAAGATATTATGGAGGTTGTGAGGTTGTGGACGAGATCGAGCAGCTCGCAATCGACCGCCTCAAGCAGATTTACGGAGCGGAGTATGCAAATGTGCAGCCGCATTCGGGGGCGCAGGCCAATATGGCCGTGGAGCTCGCCTGCCTGAAACCGGGTGACTGCTTTATGGGACTCGACCTGAGTCACGGCGGCCATCTTACCCACGGCTCTCCTGTGAATGTGTCCGGAATGCTGTTCAAGGCGGTGGCTTACGGACTGGACCAGAACACCGGCCTGATAGATTACGATGAGATGGAGAGACTCGCTCTGGAGCACAAGCCAAAGCTCATCATCGGAGGAGCTTCCGCCTACTCCCGCGAGTGGGATTACGCCAGGATGAGGGAGATTGCCGACAAGGTGGGTGCCATTTTTATGGTGGATATGGCCCATACTGCCGGAATGATTGCGGCCGGTCTGCTCAAGAACCCCGTGGAATATGCCCACATAGTGACTTCCACCACTCACAAGACCCTGCGCGGACCTCGCGGCGGCATCATCCTTATGGGCAAGGACTTCGATAACCCTTGGGGACTCAAGACGCCTAAGGGTGTGGTAAAGAAAATGTCCCAGATTCTCAATTCCGCTGTATTCCCGGGCACTCAGGGTGGTCCGCTCGAGCACTGCATTGCGGCGAAGGCCGTGGCGTTCCACGAGGCGCTCCAGCCGCGTTTCGTTGATTACCAGAAGCAGGTAATCTCCAATGCGAAGACCCTGGCCGCCCTCTTTGTGGAAAAGGGCTATCACGTGGTTTCCGGCGGAACTGACAATCACCTGATGCTCATAGACCTGCGCACGCGTTTCCCTGAACTCTCCGGCAAGGTGGCAGAGAAGGAACTTGTCAAGGCGGAGATTACCGTCAACAAGAATATGGTGCCTTTCGACAGCCGCAGCGCCTTCCAGACTTCGGGCATACGCGTCGGTACCCCGGCAATCACTTCCAGGGGCTTCGTTGAAAGCGATATGCCCGCTATAGTGGAACTCATAGACGAGGTGCTCGCAAACGCGAGCTCCCATCTCGACCTCATTGCAGGCAATAGCTCGGAAGGCCGTGAGGAGTACGAGGCCGTACTCGCGTCTGTTAGGTCAAGGGTGGAGGCGATGTGCTCCGGCAAGCCTCTGAACTGCTGGTAGGCAAGAGTCCTGTAGGATTTTTATCACAACTTTTTCAACCAGGTGGCCGGGGAGATACCCTCGGCCTCTTTGAATTTACGGCTGAACTGGGATATGTTTGCAAAGCCGCTTGCTTCAGCCACTTCGGTAATCGTGCTTTTCGGATTTGCAAGCATATAGGATTTTGCATATTCTATGCGTTTCTTGGTGACGAACTCCCTGAAGGTGCAGTTGAATTCCTTGTTTATAAGAGCTGACAGGTAGGTGCGGTTGGTGCCGAGTTCGTCGGCCAGGGAATTGAGGCTGATGTCCGTTTTCAGGTAGTATTTGCAGTTGTCCATTATGTCCAGAACCTGTTCCATCAGCGTCGCCTTGCGCACGGCTTTCGGTATGTTTGCCAGTTCCTGAGGAACAGGGCTTGACGGACGCGTAGTATAGTCGTAGCCTATTACGGCTATGCATATCGCCCAGATCACTCCCATTATGGCGTTAGCACCCTCCATTTCAATGAGGGTTGTGCGGTCTATGCTCAACTTCAGCATGTGGCTGGAGATAATAACCAGCACCATAGAGCAGATTACCAGCATACGTTTTCCGCTGCCGTCCCTCTTGCGTATCCTCAAAGCGCAGAGGTAAATGCAGTGACCAAGCATGAAAAGCTCGTACAGGCCCATTATCAGGCGATTGGCGACAATATTGTTGAAGTAGTAGATCTTGTGAAGTCCCTCCCATCCCTGCGGCATTATGTAGTTGTTGCTTTCTATTTCCCGGAGGCTTGCAATCAAGCCCGTCGTGCCTATTCCTAAAATGCATATTGCCGAAATGCTTCCTATGACAATGGAAGGCAGGAAACTGATGTAGGTCCATTTCGGAGGGCGCCTGCCCGTGTTTTCGTAATGGAGAAAGAAGAAGACGGTCGGCCCCAGCGCCGTGGCTGCAAAGTGGGAGAAGAATTCTACCACGATCAGTTCCTTGTAATTGTCGCTGGTAAGGATGAAACCGGCATCACAAATAAAGAACAAAGCCGCGGAAATGCTCATTGCAACATAATAGGGATTCCTCTTCACCGCTCTGCTTGCGATGTAGTAAACGGTGAGGGCCAGGCAGACAAATCCCGGCAGAAGTTGTCCCATTGCCGAAAACATAGTGCAAAAATAGTATAATAATTATTGATTCGACAATCAATTTTACGAAATGGCAAATATTAAGATGTTTCTTTTACGAAATGACAAATGAAATATGTTTATATATCTACCTTTGCAATCGTGTAATGAGAAGAGAGATTTGAATTGATTGTGTATTATTTTTTAGAATAAAACCAGGACTTGACCTAAGATATACGGAAGCTCAAAATTTGAATCGAAGTGTAGATGTGTGTTAGGGACGAATGATTCTAACCAAAAAAGGCCCGCGATCCGCGAGCCTTTTTCGTTGTATGTAAGCGGGATTATTTCTCGCTCTTGATAGCGGCCTGTGCCGCAGCCAGTCTTGCGATAGGAACCCTGAACGGTGAGCAGCTCACGTAGTTCAGGCCGATCTTGTGGCAGAACTCTACAGAAGCCGGATCTCCACCGTGCTCGCCGCAGATGCCGCACTTGAGGTCCTTCCTGGTCTCGCGTCCGTGGTTGACGGCGTACTCTACGAGTTTGCCTACGGCCTTGGTGTCGAGAGTCTTGAACGGATCGGCATCGAGTATCTTGTTTCCGAGGTAGTCACCCATAAAGGTGCTTACGTCGTCACGGCTGAAACCGAAGGTCATCTGGGTAAGGTCGTTGGTACCGAAGCTGAAGAACTCGGCTGTACGGGCCATTCTGTCGGCGGTGAGGGCAGCGCGAGGGATCTCGATCATAGTACCGAACTTGTATTCGAGGCTGGTGTTGGTCTTGGCCTCTACCTCTGCCTTGATCTTCTCGCATATTGCCTTCTGGAAGCGGAGCTCACGCTCGGAGATGGTTACAGGGACCATGATTTCCGGCTTAGGGTCCAGGCCTTCTTTCTTGAGTTCGGCAGCTGCGGTGAAGATTGCGCGGAACTGGGTCTCAGAGATCATAGGGTAGGTGATGTGCAGACGCACACCGCGGTGACCCATCATAGGGTTGACCTCGTGGAGGGATTCGCCACGCCTCTCGATGTCGGTGGTGCTGATGTGAAGCTCGTTTGCCAGCTCCTCTTTCTTGTCCTCGGTCTGAGGCACGAACTCGTGGAGAGGCGGGTCGAGCAGACGGAAGGTCACATGCTTGCCGTTCATAACCTTCATTGTGCCCTTTACAGCGGCCTTCATGAATGGTTCGAGCTCTGAGAGAGCGGCGCGACGCTCTTCGTCGGTCTTGGAGAGTATCATCTTGCGGAGCTTGCTGAGAGGAACCTCTGCATTTGCGCCGTAGAACATGTGCTCGATTCTGAACAGACCTATGCCTTCTGCACCGAATGAAAGTGCACGGGCAGCGTCCTCAGGGGTGTCGGCGTTGGTGCGGACTCCGAGCTTGCGGAACTTGTCGGCAATCTCCATGAACTTAACGAAACGAGGGTTGTTGGAAGCGTCCATAGTGTCGATTGCGCAGGCGTAGATGGCGCCCTTCGCTCCGTTGAGGGAGAAGTACTCGCCTTCGTGGTAAACCTTGTCGGAACCCTTGAAGGATACGGTCTTGTTCTCGAGGTCGATCTTCATATCCTCGCAACCTACGATGCAGCACTTGCCCCAGCCGCGGGCCACGAGAGCCGCGTGGGAGGTCATACCGCCCTTCATGGTGAGGATACCTGCGGCAGCGCGCATACCCTCTACGTCCTCAGGTGAGGTCTCTTCGCGGACGAGGATGACCCTCTCCTTGCGTGCGGCGGCGGCAACTGCGTCGGCGTTGGTGAATACTATGGTACCTACGGCACCGCCCGGAGAAGCAGGAAGTCCGTGTGCGACAACCTCTGCCTTCTTCTCTGAAGCCGGGTCGAGAATAGGGTGGAGAATCTCGTCGAGCTGTGCAGGGGACACTCTCATAACGGCGGTCTTCTCATCTATCATTCCCTCCTCGAGCATATCCATTGCCATGTTCAGGGCTGCGAGACCGGTCCTCTTGCCGATACGGCACTGGAGCATCCAGAGCTGCTTGTCCTGAATGGTGAACTCAATGTCCTGCATATCGTTGAAGTGCTCCTCGAGACGGAGGCGGATATCGTCGAGCTGCTTGTAAACCTCAGGCATTGCCTCCTCGAGGGAAGCGAGATGTGCGTTCTGAGGGCTCTTGGTTGCGTTGTTGAGCGGGTTAGGGGTACGGATACCTGCAACCACGTCCTCGCCCTGGGCGTTGATAAGCCATTCGCCGTAGAACTTGTTGTCACCGTTTGCAGGGTTGCGGGAGAAGGCCACACCGGTAGCGGAGGTCTCGCCCATATTTCCGAATACCATGGACTGAACGTTCACTGCAGTGCCCCAGTCGTCAGGAATACCCTCGATCTGGCGGTACTTGATGGCGCGCTTTCCGTTCCAGGACTTGAACACGCCTCCGATGGAACCCCAGAGCTGCTCCTCTGCGGAATCAGGGAACTCCACTCCGAGAACTTCCTTGATGCGTACCTTGAACTGCTCGGCGAGTTCCTTGAGCTCCTCTGCGGTGATCTCGGTGTCGCTCTTGTAGCCCTTGGACTCCTTGAGGTCTTCCATCATCTTGTCGAGCTGCTGGCGTATTGCCTTGCCGTCCTCCGGCTCGATGCCCTCTGCCTTCTCCATCACGACGTCGGAATACATCATTATGAGACGGCGATAGGCGTCATATACGAAACGTGGGTTGTTGGTCTTTTTGATCATTCCCGGGATAGTGGCGGAGCAGAGACCGATGTTGAGGATGGTATCCATCATGCCCGGCATAGAGCTCCTTGCACCGGAACGGCAGCTGACGAGAAGCGGATTCTCGGCGTCGCCGAACTTCATTCCCATGATCTTCTCGGTGGCCTTGAGTGCCTCGGCAACCTCTTCCTTAAGTTCCTTGGTGTAGCCGCCGCCGAGCTCGTAATACTCGGTACAGCATTCGGTGGTGATGGTGAAACCTGCAGGCACAGGCATTCCGAGAAGGTTCATCTCGGCCAGGTTTGCACCCTTGCCGCCGAGGAGTTCCCTCATAGAGCCGTTGCCTTCAGCCTTACCGGCACCGAAGCGATAAACTCTTTTTTTGTTCTTTTCCATTGCAGTTATTGTTGATTTTGTTGTGTTTTGCTAAGAAACTGTTCCTCTAAAAATCCGGCGCGAAAATACACAAAATTCGTGACAATACGAAATCCGTGTCAATCAGAGTTTTTCATCAATCCCGTCAGAGCAATCTGGCGGCTATCTCGGACAGCTGGCTTCGCTCGCCCTTGCGCAGGTTGACGTGCTCGAAGAGGGCCTGTCCGGACATCTTGTCGCCCAGGTGTGTGAGGCCGTTGGACCACTGGTCCAGATAAGGCTGGTCGATCTGCTGTATGTCGCCCGTGAACACTATCTTGGTGCCCTCCCCGGCCCTGGTGATGATGGTCTTGACCTCATGAGGGGTGAGATTCTGGGCTTCGTCTATGATGAAGAAAACCTTGCCCAGGCTGCGGCCGCGGATGTAGGCCAGAGGGGAGATGAGCAGTTTCTCGTCTTTGAGCATGGAGTCTATCTTCAGGGCCTGGCGGCTGCCCGGCTTGAAGCAGTTGCGTATCACGTCGAGATTGTCCATCAGCGGCTGTACGAAAGGGGTCATCTTGCTCTTCTGGTCGCCCGGGAGGAAGCCCAGGTCCTGATTGCCAAGTATCACTGCAGGTCTCGAGAGTATGATCTGGTCGAATTCGGACTCCTGCTCGAGGGCGGAGGCAAGGGCCAGAAGCGTCTTGCCCGTGCCGGCCCCTCCGGTGAGGCTGACTAGCTTGATTGCCGGGTTCAGGCAGGCGTCGAGGGCGAATTTCTGCTCGTCGTTGCGTGGACGTATGCCGTAGGCCTCGCGTGAGCGCACCAGCACCACGCAGTCGCGGGCGGCGTCGTACCTGCCCAGAGTGGCGGCCTGTCCCTGCTCCCATACGAATCTGAAGAGCTGGTTGGCGCGTGGTTTCTTCTCGCCCAGGTATTTCCTGTCAAGTGTGCAGGCGGGACCGTAAGCCAGCTCCTGGAGTGCTTCCGCCGGCAGGTCCTCCACGGTCTGCACCTCCTTGAAGGCCTGGTCGAAGCGCTCTTCCTCGAGGCGGTCGGTCAGATAGTCCTGCACCTCCATTCCCACGGCCTTGGCCTTGAGTCTCATATTTATGTCCTTGGTAACCAGGGCCACGAAACGGTCGGGATTGTTGTCCCTCACCCACATTGCGGTGGCGATGATGCGATGGTCCTGGATGTCATCCCTGAAGCAGTTCCGCAGTTCCTCCGGGAAGGGGTGGTTGAGTTCTACCTTGATGGTACCCAGTCCTTTGCCTATCTCCACCCCGCTTTTGTAGAAGAGTTTCTTGTCCGAGAGCCTGTCGAGGGTGCGGACGAAGCCCCTAGCGTTGTAGGCGAGCGCATCGTTGCCCTTTTTGAATCTGTCCAGCTCTTCTATGACCGCGACCGGAATCACTATGTCATTGTCCTGGAATTTGCGGATTGCCCTATAGTCGTGGAGGATAACATTCGTATCCAGCACGAAAATCTTAGGTTTCTTTGCCATTATAGTGTCTATTTGTGGTCTCTTTCAATCCTCGCCTTCGCTTGCCTGGCTCATAAGCGAGTCTATGATGCGGCCTATCCCGTTCGGGCTGTGGTCGGTTACGCTTATCCCGCCCGATGGTTTCGGGTGTCCCAGCGGGTAGTAGGCGATGTCCTGCAGCAGCATCTGCGAGTCCAGGTAGTCGAAGTCTATGTCGCGTATGCGTATCAGCACTCCCGGCACTTCGGAGAAGAGTATGCGCAGCGTGTCGTTCTCCTTGTAGGAGGAGGATATTCCGCTGATATTCAGTTCCGCATTGTCGCATATCCTTCCCAGCGCCGCCTGCAGTCCGCCGTCGCATACCGTGGTTCCCGAGAGCACTATGCCGTCGCATACGAGTTCGCGCACCACTTCGTAGCAGTCGATGAACCAGTCCGCGTCCCCGTTTTCGGGCGCCAGTTCGCCGTTGTCGCCTTCACTGCGGGCCAGCAGCGAGCCTCCGAGCCGGAAAGAGCAGGTGTCGAAAGGTATATATATAATCCAGTCGGAACCGTCGCCTTCGCATTTTTCCGGGCATATCCTTTCGCTGCCGCAGCCTTCCACCACGCATTCGAGGCGGCAGCCGTCGTCGCAGTCGCAGAAGCTGTAGCGGCTTACGGAGCAGTCCAGGTCATATATATAATCGGAAGAGGCGGCTACGCTTTCGTAGAAGGCGGCCATCGCGCCCATGCGCTCCGAGTCCCATTTCCAGTTCAGCGCGAGCTCCAGGCGGTCCAGGGTGAAGTCGCCTTCCTTCCAGATGGCGTCGATCAGGGCCTTTGCTATCCTGCTGCGGCTGTGCTGCCTCGGGAAGGCCATTTCGAAGTCTCTCGGCCTGAGGGAGAGCTCCTCCACTCTCAAGGCATATCGTGCGATGTTTTCGCGGCTGTATGCGTGGCAGCTTGCAGTGCGGTCCAGACTTTCGTCGGATATGCTTCCGCAGACCGGGGCGCTTGCTTTGCGACCGCCGGCTTTCAGGCGGGACCCACATTCCTCCAGCAGTGCTGCCGGGGTGGAATCCATACGGTTGCCGTCGATGATATATTCGGAATTCAGCGCTGTAAATGCATCCATTGGCGGATTTGCTTTCGATTGAGTTGTAAAATTAAGTAATTTTGGGGTCTGAACAAATTTTTTGGAATGAATTCATTTTTCTCGGATTTCAAATCCTTCCAGACCTCGGGCTCTGACGCCTACAAGCCGGGCCTGGACAGGATGCTGACCCTGGACCGCGAGGCCGGCTGTCCCCATCGCAGATACCGCTGCATTCACGTGGCAGGCACCAACGGCAAGGGTTCCGTTTCAAATATGATAGCCGCCTGTCTCGCTGCAAGCGGGCTGAAGGTGGGACTTTACACTTCTCCGCACATACTTGACCTGAGGGAAAGGGCCCGCATACGCGATGCTTCGGGTCTCAGGCTCATCCCCGAGGAGGCGGTGCAGGCCTGGGCTGAACGCTGGGGAGACAGGGCGAGGGAACTGCCCCTGTCCTTTTTCGAGGTGACCACCTCAATGGCCTTCAGCTGGTTCGCCGACGAGGGGGTGGACGTGGCCGTCATCGAATGTGGCCTGGGAGGCCGTCTGGACAGTACCAACATCATTTCTCCCGAGCTGAGCGTAATCACCAACATAGGCTACGACCACTGCGACATACTGGGAGATACCCTCGCTCAGATCGCCTCTGAGAAAGCCGGGATAATCAAGAGCGGAGTGCCTGTGGTGATAGGGGAGTGTCTCCCGGAGACCCGCCCCGTATTCGAAGCGGCAGCCGCGGCGGCCGGGGCGCCCCTGCACCTGGCTGAGCTCGAATGCCCTCCGCTCTGGGAAAGGCACGGGGAACTGCTGGAAGCAATGGACCTCGGAGGCAATTACCAGAGGGCAAACCTGCGCACGGTGCTCTGTGCCCTGTCGGTGCTCGGGGTGGAGCCGTCTGTCGATGCCCTCATTCACACGGCCTCGCTGATGGAGTTCCACGGACGCTGGGAACGCCTGCTTTCCGACCCGGAACTCATCTGCGACATAGGCCACAATGCCCACGGCCTGCGCTGGAACTTCGCCCGTCTGACGGAGTTGACGGAAGGGGGCCGTCCGCTCGTAATGGTCTATGGCTCAGTCGCTGACAAAGATGTGGATGCGGTCCTTCGCCTGATGCCGCGAGCTGCAATGATATATTTCACCAATGCCGAAGGCAGCCGTGCCCTGCCGGCCGGAGAGTGCTGCCGCCGCTACGAGGACTGCTGTGCCGCGGCCGGACTGCGTGCCTGCGAAAGGCGTGTCGTCCCCTCCGTCGCCGATGCCCTTTCCGCCGCTTTGGAATATGCGCGTGGCCTGGAAAATGCCGGCACTCCGTCTGAGGCACGGCCTTTGATATATGTAGGCGGCAGTACATACGTCGTCGCGGAGGCCATTGCGGCCCTGCGCGGATAGAAATATCTCCATAACAGCAATATTCCACAGTTATGCACAGTAAACATACACTCAGGACTGCATTCGCGACAATTGCGCTTTTGTTGGCGGGTGCTGTCATCCTCTATGCCGGATTCAAGGTCGCAGACGGCCGCAGCACGGAGAGGGAACTCAAGGACCTATGGAAGAAATATGAGGCCGCGCAGGCTTCCGACAGGCCGGCCGCCCAGCTGGACATATTGACGGAAATCAAGGACGCGGCGGCGAAAAGGCATCTCGCCCTGGACTGGTACGACGCCTGCGTGGCATACAAGAGGGTCGCAGCCGGCATCAACTGGAAGCTGAGGGACTCGCTCCAGAGGCAGCTCAGCAGGGAAATGGAGGATTTCGGAGAGCCGGTTCTGCCTCTTGTATATTCCTTTGCGGACGCTCCCTATTATCTTCAGAAGAAGGGACTGGACTATGTCAGGGCCAATTCCGCAGCGCTCAAGGCCTCTTTCAATCCCGCTCTCCAGAGCAAGGACAGCCGCTTCGGTGACGAGATGGGGGCACTGCTGCTGAAGGATTTTCAGAATGACTACAATTACGCCCTCTGGGCAATACTGAAGTGGGATTACGACGAGGAGACAGAGGCGGAGCTCCGCTCATATCTCAAAGGCTCGCAGCCTCAGACGGCCTTGCTGGATTTCCTATCCCCGGACAGCGGAAAGGATTCCTATGCGGCTTATCTTGAGAAATACAAGGGCAGCGTCTATGCCCTGCTGGCCGGGAATGAACTCCTCTCCCGCCGTTTCTCCGCCCTTCAGTCCAGGGGCAGCTCGGAGCAGTTCAAGGCCCTGAGGGCCTCCTGCGACTCGCTCAAGGCCGAAGCGGCACGTTTCAAGGGGGAGGACAGGGAAGTGGCAGCCCTCTGCCACAATGCGGAAGAGATAGCCACGGCCCTCGATTCCAAGAGCCTGGACTTTATGCTCGAAGACCTCGTTCTCTCCGTATATGCACGGAACTTATCCAAAGTAGATGTCTGCGTGCGCAAGGACGGCAAGGAGGTATATCGTGGCAGCGTCGCCTCCTCTTCGAAGCCGTATTACGCTCCGGACACCCTGAAATTGCAGCTGCCGGACAAGTTCGACGACGGCGATTACAGCGTCGAGTGCAGCAGCGGCCAGGTCAGCCGCAGCGAGGACTGGAGCCGCCGCAACCTGTCCGTGTCGCTTCAGCAGCGCAGCGACGCCTATTATATATATGTATGCACCCAGAAGGAAGGCAGGCCGGTGGGCGATTTCGAATACAGCCTCAGCCGTGAGCGCAACAGGAGCATATATTCCGGAAAGGGCAATTGCAGCAAGGGATATTTCCGCCTGCCCGACGGCTTCGCGGATTTCGTCAGCAACGAAAAGAGCAATGTCATTCTCAGTTGCAAGGCCATTGTCGATGGGCGCGTCCGGCTTTCGGAAACCCTGTCTCCGAGCCGCAGTCTTGCCGGGAAGGAGAGTAAGCTGTCCGAGGAAAGCGTGATTCTGAGCGACTGCTCGGCTTACAGGCCGGGGGACAGGCTGGGATTCAAGGCCATACTCTACACCCAGGACGGGGACGGGAATCGCGCTACGGTCCCTGCCGGACGCAGCTGTGAAATGGCCCTCTATGATTCCGAAATGAATATGATTGAGAGTAGGCCGCTGAAAACCAATGACTTCGGCTCTGTGTTCGGGGAGTTTTCACTGCCTGTGGGCAAGCGTGGCGGAATGTGGTCTTTGAGACTGAGCAGTTCCGGACACAGTCTGGGTGTGAAATTGTTCAGACTTGATGAATTCACCCTTCCGGAATATGTGCTGGAGTTTGCCGAAAGGAAGGGGGCCTGCATTGCCGGGGATACAGCTACGGTCAGGGGCAGTGTGAGCGCCTATTCTGGTCACGTGCCCGGAAACGCGCTGCTGCGCTGGAGTGCGGCAGGGCAGGAAGGAGAAACGCTTGTGGCCGATGACGGCAGCTTCGTATTCTCCTTCAAGACAGACGGAGCCAGTGCCTGGAACAGGGGAGAGCCGGTGACTGTGCGTCTCTGTCCGGCCAGCGGACAGACTCTGGAGTTCAGCACCATGGTCAATGTGGTGGCGAAGATGAGACTCATTGCCGATATCCCGTCTTCCGTGGAGGACAGTCTGGTTTTCAGTCTGGCTGAGAGGTCTTTTCTTCCGGAGAATGTGCGTCTGGAGTGGGTTCTGGAAAAGGATGGCAAGCGTGTGAAGGGAGAGAGTTTCTCTCCGGGCAGCCGTGTGGAGTGTGATCTGTCTTTCCTTTCCGATGGAGTATATATATTGAAAATCAAGGCTTTGGCTTCGTCCGCATCGGGGCGCGAGCTGAAGACTGAGAGAAGCTGGGAGCTGGTGAAGCTTTCTTCTTCCTGCGAGTCTGTGGATTTCCCTGTATCTGCCTTCCTGCGCAAGACGGATGGAGACGCCATAGGCTGTCAGATGGTTGACAGCGAGAAAGAGCTCTGGGCTGTTGTCCAGCTCTGGGAGGGCCCGGGCCGGGAACTGCGTCACGAGCTGGTGAAGCTTTCAGGAAAATGCGGGGACAGGGCTGCCGTGAAAAACCTGTCCTGGGAGTGGAAGGATTCCTATCCCGATGTGGTCTGGCTGAGCGTATTCTATTTCCGCGACGGTGCTTCCGGCCAGCAGACCTTCAGCTACAGGCGCCCGCGCAAGCCGGAGACAATGGACCTGCGCTTCGTTTCTCTGAAGAGGGAGTGGCTGCCGTCTTCGCTTTGCCGCATAAGTGTGCGCGGCAGTGCCGGCAGCGAGCTGGCAGCGTCGGTGTTCGACCTTGCCACCGAGACGATTATGCCTAACCGCTGGACGGCGCCGAAGGAATATGTACCATATTTCAGATTCAATGCCTTCAGCAGAAAGTGCTGCGGCAGCGACCGGCTTTCTCCGCGCATCGTGCCTATGTATTCTATGTCCAAGTCCCTTTCGAGCCGGGCTGTCCTTGCTAACGGAGCTGCCCTTGAGGAAGGGGCTGTAGTCGATGATAGCGTTGAGGAGTCGTTCGAGGAGGAGGCCATTCCTTTCCAGTTGGTGAACAATGAGCTTCTGGATACGAAACTGCGCAGTTCTTTCCTCAGCCGCCTGTGCTTCGAGCCTTGCCTGAGGCCGGATGCGGACGGGAATCTGAGCTTCTCATTCAACAGCTCGGACCGTCTGTCCAGCTATGCGGTGCAGCTCTTTGCCCACGACAGGGATATGAATTGCGCGAGCATACGCGAAACCATTCTGATCACTTTGCCGCTCAAGCTGACGCTTATGCCGCCGGCCTGCCTCTATGAGGGCGACAGCTGGAGAATCAGGGCCGAGCTCAGCTCCACCGCCTCTGTGGATATGTCCGGCTATGCCCTCCTGAGTCTCTTTGCCGGGGGTTCTGCTGGAAAGGATGCCCTGTTCCAGCTGAGACTTGATGATGTCCGGGTGGCTGCCGGCAGTTCGGTAGCCCTTGATTTCGGTACCCTTCCTCAGGAGATCTACGCTTCTCTGGCGGCCTGCGGTGCCGATAGTCTGGGCGTGCGGCTCGACTTCGTCTCTTCGGATGGCGCCACGGAATATTCGGATGCGGTCTTCCACAGCATTCCGGTCAAGCCATCCTTCCAGACCATTACCGAGGCTCATTCTGCAGTGCTTCTGGCAGGAGCTGACAGGGATTCTCTGCTGGCGGTGCTCCGCAGCCGTTTCACAAACAGTTCCCCTTACGGGGCGGAGTATTCAGAGCACAGTCTCGCCGAGATGCTCAGGGAGACAGTCCCAGACTTCCAGAATCCGGAGAACGACAATGCGATTTCCCTGGTCAACGCCCTGTATGTCAACGCTTTGTCCGCCCGTCTGAAGGGCGCCGGAGTTTCGGATGCCGAGCTCCTTGACAGGCTCAAGCGTTGCGCCTGCCCGCAGGGCGGCTTCTCCTGGTTCGAGGGTATGGACGCCTCTCCGTCCGTAACTGCAATGGTGCTCTTCCGTATGGCCAGGGCCGGCATCGATTCTGAACTGGGGGAGGAAATCCGCAGCAAGGCCTGCGCCTTCCTCGACAGGGAGCAGTTCGCTTCCAAGGGAAAGCGTCCGTGGTGGTATGGCGGGATAAGTCTGGAGAACTATCTTCTGGTCAGGTCGATGTATGCAGACCTGCCTCTGGCGGCAAGCCCGGACAGGGAGAGCCGCAAGGAGATTTCCAACTTCCTGGTTCCGCGAAAGAAGCGAGGCCTGAACGGGGCTGTGCTGCAAAAGGCGGAACGCCTGTATATACTTATGAACCTTGCCTCCGGCCAGGACGGGAAGTCGCAGCTCTCCGGGCAGGACGGGAAATCGTTGGCCGCCTCTCTGGGGATACGCGTTGCGACCGCGAAGCGTATATATGCCTCAATAAGCGCTGACTACGCCTCTCTCGCCGAATATGCGCAGCGCCACGATGCCGCCGGCTGCTATTACCCCAACGCCGTTATGCCTTGGCGGGGGCTTATGGAAAGCGAGGCCTTCGTGCATTCGCTGCTCTGCGACCTAATGGACCGGGTTCCGGAATATGTCGATAGCCGCCTGCGCAACGAGTGCGCCTCCATTGCGGACGGCATACGTATATGGCTGATGCTGCAGAAGGAAAGCCAGGCCTGGGAAGCCGACCCTTCATACGTGGACGCAATCGCCTCCGTGCTTCGCGGCTCCGACAGTGTGCTCGACACAAGGGTAGCGGTGCTGAGCAAGAGCAGCCGCAAGCCTTTCGCTGAGATACTTCCTGCCGGCAACGGTTTCACCATATCCCTGACATATAAAAAAGTCCGCGGGGACGGAAGCCTCGCGGAGATTTCTGAAGGCGACGAACTCGCCGTTGGGGACAAGATTGTCGCCGAATATTCGGTCTGGAGTGCAGAGAACCGCAGCTTCGTGCGGCTGAAGATGCCGCGCCCTGCCTGTCTGGTGCCTCAGAACCAGCTTTCTGGCGTCAGCCGGCCGACTTTCGTTCCGTCCGGCATCGCCCGCTACTCCTTCACTCCTTTCGGCTACCGTTGGGTGCGTCCGGAATCGAGCGAGTATTGGTTCGAGTCTTTCCCTGAGGAGAAAGTCTGCATCAGCGAGACTCTCTTTGTGAACAGTGCGGGACGTTTCAGCGCTCCGGCTCCGGAGATCGAATGCCTTTACGCCCCGCACTACAGGGCA
The DNA here is from genome assembly GCA_004554455.1 of Bacteroidales bacterium. Taxonomy (GTDB): domain Bacteria; phylum Bacteroidota; class Bacteroidia; order Bacteroidales; family UBA932; genus Cryptobacteroides. The sequence continues at coordinate 15,820 of SFMG01000030.1, forward strand.
AATTACTCTGCGGGAACGGTTTCGGCAGGGCTCTGAGCTTCTGCCTCTGCAGTTCCGTCTGCCGGGGCAGTTGCCTCTGCAGCTTCAGTTCCATCGGCCGGGGCCTCAGTTACGACGGCCTCGGTCTTGAACTTGTCGGAAATAGGGTTCCACTTGCCGAACCAGCCCTTGAAGTAGTGACCGGCGAAGAGGCCTCCGAGCACGAGCAGTATGGCGACGATCCAGGCTATGGCCTTCTTGCCCTTGTTGTCCTTTTTTGCAAACGGGTCGTTTATCACAATCTTAGGATATTTTGCAAGATGGGTGAGGGTGGCTCCGAACTTGATGTTCACGAGCAGCCTGCTGTTGATTGCCCATCCGTTTGCATTGAGTACAGGACCGAGGTTGCGTTTGCGCAGCTTGAGCCAGGCCATGAACATCGACGGGCCGCTTATCACCAGTACCAGCACGAAGAAGCAGATGAATATATTGTACCATGGAACGATGAGTTTTGCGATTGCGCTCCCGATGAAGCCTACGCCCATGCCGATGGCGGCGAAGATTCCGGCGAACTTGGCTATGTCGAAGGTACTCTTGATGGTTTCGAGCTTAGGATCGGTGTTCAGCTGTGCGTTGTTTGCCTTTTCGGTAAGCCCTGCATTGACCTTGCTCTCTTTTTCTGCGGCCTTTTTGCTGATGCGGTCCTGAATGGTGTTTGCAAGTTTGCGGTAAGGTGACCAGAAGGCCTGGCGTATGCTGGTTGGATTGTCCACAATCTTGGTCACCACGGCATCCCAGTCGAGTCCGTTGCGGTCGTAGAACACCGCATTCTGGCCTACGCGCAGGTTGTCCACTTCTCCGTCCGTAAGTGCAGCGGCTATGGTCATTGTCTGACCCTTGACCTTGGAAGTGCAGTTGCAGTAGATGAGGTACATACCGCTGGAAGCCACCACTTCAGCCTGCTTGCCCATATCGGCCACCTTGATGCAGAGGTCGAGGGAACGCTGGTCTATGTAGAGCGTACCGGCCTGGAATATGGCCTTGGTCTCTCCCTTCCAGCTGTCGTAGAAGTCAGGCATAGTCACATAGTTCTTGAGCAGGGTGTAGAAGTCCCTGAATAGCCAGAGGAACTTGTCCACATTGTCTATTGCCTTGGCCTCGGCCTCAAGTGCGAGGTCTTCTGCAACAAGTGCGTCGAGATCGGCTTTCCTGCCGGCCTTCAGCCATCCCCTGACGGCTTCCTCGCCCAGTCCTTCCACTGCCGCTCCCTTCTTGGAGCCTTTCCAGGCCTTGTAGGCGTCGAAGCGGGCGAGTGCTTCGTTCCACTCGGCTTCGTCTATGCTCTTCTTGTCCGGGAACAGGAGTCCGTGTACCTTTTCCATTGCGGCTTTCCACGCCGGATTCACCTTCTTGAATTCCAGTTTTCCGTCCTTTTCTATATGGGCCAGAGGGCAGGCGGCAATCTGGTCGCTGCACTCGGACAGGTCCATATCGGCCAGTCCGCTGATTTTTGCGGTGGACATTTCGAGGCTGGCTGCGCTGTTCTCGTCGTAGGAGGCGAGTGTGCAGCGTGTGAACCAGTCTTTGACCTTGGCTTTTACGGATTCGCAGGCGGCGAGGGCCTCTTCCGTCTTTTCTCCGTATGGGAATATATTTTCCTTGTCTGCCTCGGCTGCGTCTCTCCAGGCAATATAGTCGGCGCAGGCGCCGTAGAAGGCTTCTATCTGGGCGGCGTTGACTCCGTTCTCTCCGCTGCGGTCGGCACTTCCGCCCACACTGGCGATTATGGCCTCTATGGTGGCCTTGAGTTCGGCGTCATCCGTGCTTGCAGGAGTGATTACGCCGTCGCCATTGAAGCGTGTGCCGGCAAAGATGGCGGTGCTGTCGGCGGTGTCGGCTATGCTGATGCTGTCTTTTTCAAGTCCGAGGTTGGCCAGGATATGCTTTGCCGAGTCGTGCAGGATTTTGCCCTGCGGGTCCTCCTGGTTGAATGCCGATATGGCCAGCGAATCGCTTCCCTGAAGCAGCAGGTCCGGGTCTTTGAGTACGGAGCAAAGCCAGTTTGCCGTATCTACGATTTCTTTGACACGAATTCTTCCGTCGTTGTCGCTGTCTATGAATTTCAGGGTTTTCTCGGGGAATTCGAGTCCCGCTACAGGACAGCTGAGTACCGTCCACAGTTTCTGGTCAAGCTCTCCAAGGTGGCGTATGTCTTCGCCGCTCTTGATGCTTATTCTCGTCATACCGCCTATCGAGCAGTATTTCCAGGCATATTTTTCTGTCGCCATAAAGTTATAGGTGTTTTTGTGTTATGTTTCTCGTCCATCCGGCCCACTGTCTTCCGTTCCTGCTTCCATTTCCGTCCCGGCTTCCATTTCCGTTCCGAGTATTCTCCTTACGTTTGGGAGCTGAACTTGCAAATGTAATTATTCTTCAGGGATTTACTGATATCTGCGTGCAATAAACGTTTTTACGATGTTTTTTGCGAGTCAGATTCGGATTCGTTCCTGCAACGAAGATTAGAATCGGACGCGGAGCGTTGTTGCGGCAGGGACAGGCGCCACTCCGGCGGCTTTTTACTTAGGATTATGCCGCCTTCGTGGCATCCTGTCCCTGCCTTCGTCAACCACGACATGCCGCAGGCGGGCCATTCTTCACTGTAGCGGCGATGGCGCTGCATCGATTCTCAAGTCTGGGCTTGAAATCAAGAATCGATGCACGAAAGAGGGTGTAAAACGGGGAAATGCTTACATCGATTCTCAAGTCTGGGCTTGAATTTAAGAATCAATGCACGCAAGAGGCCGTAAATGGGGAAATCCTTGCATCGATTCTCAAGTCTGGGCTTGAATTTAAGAATCAATGCACGCAAGAGGCCGGAAACGAGGAAATCCTTACA
>SFMG01000002.1 GCA_004554455.1 Bacteroidales bacterium
TGAATAATTTGCCTGTTTTCCTTGAGAAGAGATATGATGTCATCAAACCGGGGCTCTTTGGTTTGAAGGTAGGACATCACATTATTTTCTACAAAAAGGGCAACAATGGTTCCATTAGCGTAGATCGTATTCTTCACGAAAGAATGGACTATCAAAGACACCTGTAATAAACAAAGTCTTTAATGTGCCTCGGACGGGACTCGAACCCGTACAGCCTTTCAGGCCAAGGGATTTTAAGTCCCTCGTGTCTACCATTCCACCACCAAGGCCAGGGAGATGCTTGAACCGACAAGCTCCCAGGGAGCGCAAATATAGTTATTTTCCGGGATTTCCTACAATCTGGAGGCACGGGAATCGATGGATTCCTCGCAGCGCTCGCCGTCCTTGGCGGACATCACTCCATCCCAAGTGAGATTGCGGACGGTGCGGCGTTCATTGCAGAGCATCATTCGGGCGGCCTTGCTGGTCAGGGCGCTGGAGTAGGCCTCCGGCCAATCCGCGGCGAGCTTGTCCAGACAGTCGCGCATACGTTCGATGTTCTCCCGGACTTCCGCCTCGAGAGTGGAGAATATGCTCCGGGCCTGCGCTTCCGGGATTCCGGCATTCCGCAGAGCCGCCAGCTCGTCCTGGGAATCGCGCTGGAGACTGAGGAAACCGCGGCCTAGGTCGCTGAGCATCACTACCCGGCGGGTGAGAGGCCGCTTCAGCAGGCGCATAAGCCAGGCGTGGCGGCGTACGAAACGGATGAAACGGCCCTCCTCGAACTGTTTGAATACATATTTCCTGTCAGAGAGCGGCAGAGCGCCGTCGCTGTCGAAATGGCGCTCCTGCGAGTTTATGAGCTTGTGGTAGCTGTCGGTGGATATGGTGCCGTCGGCATAGAGCTGGCGGACCAGCTGGCACTCGGTGCCATAGATGGTCATCCTTATGTTGTGAAGCAGCTCCTCCTCGTTGCACTGGGAGATGTCGGGAGCCTTCTCCCCGTCGGGGAGGAAAGTGCGGACCTTGTCCCAGTCGGCCCCGGCAAAGGCCTCACGGTGCATGAGATTGTCGAAATAGCGGCGGGCGGCATCATCCACGCGGTGGCGCACACTGTAGTCCACGAAGGAGCGTGCAGCGGGGACTTCCGTCAGCCCCAGCCGTTCAAGCAGGCGGCGTATGGTGGTGGCATTGACGGTCAGCGACAGGGCTACTACTCCGGCAGTCATCAGCAACACCTGGCTGCGTATGTCCTCAGGAATGGCAACGGTGGCGGAGACCATAAGGGCAAGGGTGAGTCCCAGGGCTCCCCTGAGGCCTCCCCAGCTGAGAATGACGGCTTCCCTTCGCGAAAGTCCGTAGCCGCAGCGCTTCATCAGAGGATAGAAGAGGAAAACCACGGCCGTGCGTATAAGGTTCACACCGAAATAGACTCCTACGGTGACGGCAAGACTTACCCAGCTGAGTTTGACCTGTACGGCTATGATGATGCCTACTATGATGAATACCAAGGTATTGGCGATGAAAGATGCAAGGTCCCAGAATTTTTCGGTGAACTCGTTGGCCTTGGGGCTGAAGCGCAGTTTTCCGTGATAGGTCATCTCCAGGCCGAATGCCACCAGCGCGATGACGCCGGAGAGCTTGAGATAACCCTGGGCGAGTATGAAGGTGAGATAGGCCGAGAGTATGATGACGCTGTTCTGCACCATCTCGTCACCCTTGAGCCGGGTAATGAAGAAGATGGTGAGCACCGCAAGCATATAGCCCAGCAGGGCGCCTCCACCCGCCACAACGAGGAACTCCAGGAAAGGCGAACTGCACAGCGGTGCCTCTCCGCTGAATGCTCCGAAGAAAAGCATAAAGAGCACGATGCCGGTTCCGTCGTTCAGCAGCGACTCTCCGTCCACGAGGGTAGAGAATCTCTTGCTGGTATTCAGTTCCTTCAGCAGGGCCACGACCGCGACTGGGTCCGTGGCGCTGATAAGCGCGCCGAACATCAGGGCGAAAGTCCAGTTCCAGCCGCCGAATTCCGGCACGACCGCGGCTATGCCCATCATCAGCAGGGCCGCGAGCCCCATGGATACGACCACCCCGGGGATGGCCAGGATACAGGAATTCACAAAGGTCTTGCGGAAGGTATGCAGGTCGAGCTCGTATGCAGCACTAAAGATCAGGACCGGGAGAAAGACATAGAGCAACATGTCAGGATTGATGTTACCCGCCTGATAGACAGCCCTTTCCAAGAGACCGGCCTCTGGAAGCAGGCCATAGCGGAAAAGCACTCCGACGAGGAGCCCGAAACAGAAGAGCCCGACCGTATATGGGAATTTCGATTTCTTCAGCAGCAGTTTCAACAGCGCCCCGACGAGCAGCGCACCCAACACGAAAAGCAGAGGGGCAAGACTATATTCTTTTTCCATCACAGCTATATTTTTGCTGCCCGCAAATTTAAGAATATCCTAACAAAAAGACGCAGAACTGACTATATTTGCAGCTGCATCCGCGAAAACGGATAAGTAAATACAATATATGAAAAGATATTCAGTTCTATTTTCAGCAATGATGTTCCTGGCTGCAGCGGCCTGCCGGCCCGGGAACGAGGCAGCACCGGTGCCTGCCATCGACCTGTCAAACCTCGACACCACCGTCGCACCGGGAGACGATTTTTACGCATACGCAACTGCCGGCTGGCAGCGCAATCATCCTCTGAAGGCCGAATATTCCCGTTACGGCTCCTTCGATATGCTGCGCGAGAATAACGAAGTCCGCCTCAACGAACTCTTCCGCTCACTGACCGGCCTCAAGGCGAAAAAGGGCAGCGTGGAGCAGAAGATTGCCGACCTTTACAATATGGGACTCGACTCCACCCGCCTCAACTCAGAAGGTGCGGCTCCTGTCCTGCCATACCTCGGAGAGCTCGAGGCAGTGAATGATGCGGAGAGCTTCGCAAAGGCCCAGGGCAAACTGGGACTCAGCGGTCTGGACGGCTGCTGGGGCGTTGGAGTGGACGCGGATCTGATGGACAGCGGAAACAATGTGCTGTATCTCGGAGAAAGCGGCCTTGGCCTCGGCAACAGGGATTACTATCTCAATGAGGAGAATGCCGCCCTGAGGGATGGCTACAAGGCCTTCCTGACCAAGGTCTTCAGTCTGGCCGGCTACGAGGACGCCGCACAGAGGGCTGAAGACGCCTTCGCTTTCGAGATGGCGATAGCCGTGCCTTACTGGTCAATGGTACAACAGAGGGATATGGAGGCCCAGTACAACCCTATGAGCAGCGCGGAAGTGTGCGCCACCTATCCGGGTATGCACTTCGGCAGCTATCTCGCCGAAATGGGACTGCCTGAGCAGGAGAAAATCATAGTCTGCAACCCTTCCTATTTCGAGGAACTGAGCCGTATCATCGAGGGCAGCTCCCCTGAGGTACTGCGCCACTATCTCCAGGCCAAGATGCTGAGCACAGCCTGCAACTGCCTCAGCGACGATTTCTATGAGGCCTCCTTCGAGTTCTTCTCCCGCCAGATGTCCGGCATACAGGAGCAGAAGCCGCGCTGGAAGAGGGCTATGGCAGCCCCGAACAGCATACTCGGCGAGGCCGTGGGCCAGATGTACGTTGCAAAGTACTTCCCGGAGAAAGACAAGCAGAGGATGGAGGGAATCGTATCCAACATCCAGAAGGCCCTCGGCCAGAGGGTTGCCGCTCTGGACTGGATGAGCGAAGAGACCAAGGCCAAAGCCCAGGAGAAACTCTCCGCCTTCATAGTGAAGATAGGCTATCCTGACAAGTGGAAAGACTATTCCAGCCTGGAAATAGATCCGGAACTGAGCTACTTCGAGAACCGTCTCGCCGCCTCCCGCTGGTATTCGGCCGACAACCTGTCCAAGCTGGGCAAGCCGGTGGACAGGAGCGAATGGGGAATGAGCCCTCAGACCGTAAACGCATATTACAACCCTACCACCAACGAAATCTGCTTCCCTGCAGGCATACTCCAGCCTCCTTTCTATAATTCCGATGCCGACGACGCAGTGAACTACGGTGCCATAGGCGTGGTGATTTCCCACGAGATGACCCACGGCTTCGACGACCAGGGACGCCTCTTCGACAAGGAAGGAAATATGAACAACTGGTGGAGCGATGCCGACGCAGAGGCCTTCAAGGCGAAGGCGGCCGGACTCGTGGAGCAGTTCAACCAGGTGGAGATACAGCCGGGCCTCTATGCCAACGGAGCTGCGACCCTCGGCGAGAACATCGCGGACCAGGGCGGTCTGCGCATAGCCTTCACCGCTCTGCAGAACTCATTCGCCGGGAAACATCCTGAGCCGCTGGACGGTTTCACAGCCGAGCAGCGCTTCTATCTGGCCTACGCAACTCTCTGGGCCCAGAACATCACTCCACAGGAGGAAGCCCGACTTACCCTGCTTGACGTGCACTCGCTGGGACGCAACAGGGTCAACGCCACCCTGCGCAACATAGACAGCTTCTTCGAGGCCTTCGGAATCAAGGAGGGCGATCCTATGTTCAGACCGGAAAACGAGCGCGTCGTAATCTGGTAATGCGTGAACTGTTGACGCTTATATGAAAAGCTACACGGACAAAGGGCGCCACGTGGTCGAGGTCAGCGACCTGAGCTTCCTCTACGACAGGGAGCGCTTCTGCTGGCTGGGCCGCGAATGGCGCCACTTCCGTTTGAAGAAGGCGCTGAAGACGGCAGACATAGTCATAGCCGCCGACGAAAGGGCGGCCAGCGACGTTCACAAATATTATCGCTTTCCTACGGAGAAGATTGACCTGAAGACGTCCCCGGGGACTTCAGCAGAGAAGCTAGAAGATTCTGAGCCGACGGATAAGGCGCAGGGCTGAAGTGGGAAGCAGTCTCACCAGCAGATCCAGCAATTTGGTGTACAGGCCCGGAGTAATCTGGGCGCGGCCTCGGAAGAGAGCCCTGACCCCCTTGCGGGCGAGGCGCTCCGGGGTGATTATGTAGCCGAAGAAAAGGCCCGCCTTCATTGCCGCAGGCTTGAGATTGTAGAGGGTGGTGGCCACGGCACCGGGGCGCACGCAGGTCACGTTCACGCCCTTGCTCCGCAGTTCGACGTGGGTGGCGCGGGAGAGCAGGCGGAGGAAGCCCTTGGTCGAGGAATAGGTGGAGAGACGCTGCGCTCCGAAATCGGAGGTCACGGAACTCATATTCAGGATGTAACCCCTGCCCCTTGCCTCCATGTCGGGGGCGAAACGATGCATCAGCATTGCAGGAGTGTAGCAGTGAAGCAGGAGAATCAGCGAGGTGAAGGCCTCGGAATCATCCAGGAAATCGCGGTCGTGATAGACTCCGGCATTGTTGACAAGCACCTCTACCGTCAGTCCCTCCGAGGAGCACAGGTCATAGAGTTCCCCGGCGGCCTCAACCCTTCCGAGGTCCATCACTACGGGCCTTACCTTGCAGTCGGGAAACTCAGCACGCAGTTCTGCGGCCTTTTCCTCCATGCAGGCCTCGTTGCTGACAGCAACAATGTTATAGCCGTACCCCGCAAGGACACGGGCATATTGGAAGCCTATTCCGGAACTGGCTCCCGTCACCAGCGCGTACTCAGGCCTGTTTTTTCTTTCCATCTGCTTTCAGATATGCGTCAGAGCAGGCCGGTTTCCTGCGTATGAACGAATATATCAGAATCACGACTCCCGCCAGAATGAAAGGAATGCTGAGAATCTGACCCATATTGATGGCCATTCCGGCCTCGAAGTCCACCTGGTCGTTCTTGATGAATTCTATGAGGAACCTCACGCCGAAGAGGCAGATGAGGAAGATTCCGAAAATCTCACCCCTGTACAGTTTTTCCAGACGGTACTTGTAAGTCAGCTGGAGAGCCAGGCCGAGAACAAGATAACTCAATGCTTCATAGAGCTGGGTAGGGTGGCAGGGATATTCCGTCCACAGCGGCTCTGCTCCGCTCGCGAAGTGCTGGTAAACGTTCTCCATGAAGTACATGCCCCATGGCAAGGTGGTCGGTCCGCCGTAAATCTCTGAGTTGCAGAGGTTTCCAAGGCGGATAAGGGCACCTGCGAAGCAGACGGCTATCACCAGGCGATCGATGATCCAGAAGAAATCGAAGCCGTTCCTGCGACCGTAGTGCCGTGCATACCATATCATTGCAAGCACCAGGGCGATGGCGCCTCCATGGCTTGCGAGGCCGCCCTTCCATGGTTGGAAAATCTCCAGGAAGCCCTGCCAGCTGCCGAAATAATATTCCGGCTGGTAAAATATGCAGTGACCGAGGCGGGCGCCCACTATGGTGGCTATCAGCAGGGTGTAGAGCAGCGGGTCGAGCAGCTCTTCAGACACCTTCTCCCTTCTGAAATAGTTTCTGAATATGAACCATCCTATTATGAAACCGCTGACAAAGAGCAGCGAATACCATCTGATACCAAGGGATCCGATGTGAAAAATCTCCGGATTGAAATTCCAGTGAATAGCGAGCAACATTTTCGATTTCCGTTTTGAACGGACAAATATACAAATTTATTCCACGCAGGCCAGTGTGGCGACGCTGATTCTCACGGAGGGCCCCCAGCAGCTTCGCAGGGCAGCGTGGCATTCGCTGAGCGTGGCCCCGCTGGTGAACACGTCATCGACAATTAGTATGTGCCGGGGTTTCAGGGTGGAGGCAAGGCGGCTGTCCGCGCAGAATGCGCCCCTTACGTTGGAGGCCTTCTGTTCGAGGCTGAGGCGGGTCTGGCTGCGGGTACGGCGGCTGCGGCGCAAGAGACCAGGGGCCACGGCGGGAGAGAGCGGGAGCCGGGAGGCAATACCCCTGGCCACCACCTCGGCCTGGTTATATCCCCTCCTGAGACGGCGGCTGCGGTGCAGGGGCACGGGGACGACAAGGTCCACGTCGGCATAGAGCGGCGAGGAAGCCAGGCGCCTGCCCAGCATCTCGGAGAAGTGGCGGCCTTCGGACAGGTCGGCACGGTACTTCAGGGACTTGGTAATATTGTTGTAAGGCGAATCCGGCCTGTAGAAAAACAGGGCGGCGGCATAGGCGTATGGCTCGTGCATTCCGGGCTCCGCGCTTCCGCAGGATTCCGCACTCCCGGAAAGCCGCTGCTCCAACTTGAGCTGTATCCTTCCGTTCAGGCGCTCGGCCATAGGGTTGGACTCCCTCAGCCAGAAAAAGGTCTCGGGCAGGGAGGCGCTGCAATAGAGGCATATATGCTTTTCCTGCGCAGAGAGAATGCGGCCGCAGACCACGCAGCGTCGGGGCAGCAGCAGGTCCAGCAAGGCGGAGGCGGCGTAAGCCAGCCTGTCTGACACTTTCACTCTCATACCAGCGACGCGATTATGCTGTCCGAAACGAAAAGCCGCGACGGGGCTATGCGCACCCGCCCTCCTTCGCAGATGAGATTCCCCTCGGCAAGCCCCCGTTCCAGGGCCTCTCTTCCCAGCAGGGCGGCCTCCACGCCTTTGGAAGTCCTCAGGCCGAGCATTATGCTTTCCATCCGCAGCTGTTCTTCGCTGAGTAGCTCGCATTCCGCAGCTTTCGGGCAGGCGTCCGGTCCCCAATTGTCGATATATGCCTGCAGGTCGGCGGGATTCCAGCTGCGCTTCCAGACTCCGTCCCGGCCCAGCGAAAGACTGTGCGCAGCCGGACCGAGCCCCAGATAAGGGCTGTGACGCCAATAGGCCGAATTGTGGACAGCCTCATATCCCGGAAGGGCGAAGTTCGATATTTCGTAATGCATATATCCGGCCTCGTCAAGACGGCGGCAGAGCAGTTCCCACTCGCGCACGCAGACTTCGTCGTCCGCAGGCCTGAAGCGCCCGTCGGCATAGAGTTTCTCCAATATGCTGTCCGGCTCCAGCGAGAGCTGATAGGCGGATATGTGTTCCGGACGCAGTTCCAGCGCCCTGTCGAGACTGGCCTCCCACTGTCCGGGACGCGACGGCTCCCCGCATATCTCCCCTGTTCCGTATATAAGGTCTATGCTTATGTTCCCGAAACCGGCCTCGCGCAGCATGCGGAAGGCGCGGACGGCGTCATCGGCACCGTGGCGGCGGTTCATAAGGCGGAGGCGGGCATCGTCGAAGGACTGCACACCCATGCTTATGCGGTTCACACCCAGCTCCCTGAGGCCGCGGAGATAGTCCTCTCCCCTGTGGAGTATGTCGTCCGGATTGACCTCAAGGGTGAACTCCAGGGGCGCGGGGCTGCAGAGTCCCAGGGCACGGAGCCGCTCCACAATGAGCACGCTGGGCGTGCCTCCTCCTATATATAACGTGTCTATGCTTTCACCTGCGGCCACGACGGCTTCGGAATGCTCAGCGGCGCGCGCGGCGGCTTCACGGCAAAGGGCCGCGGCATAGGCGTCCATCATCTCCTCCCTGCCGGCGCACAATTCGGAATAGAATCCGCAATAGCTGCAGAAACTCCGGCAGAACGGAACGTGGACGTATATCATATCACTAACGGAGCAGTACCTCCGCGCTGCCGAGTTTCGTCTGCGAAGTGTAGGCCTCGACGGTGTAGATGCCCTTCTGGTAAGAGCTTATGTCGTTCAGGTATATGCTCAGGTCCACCTCGCTGCCCTGGTAGTCCACCTCGCGGCTTGCAGAGGCCATCATAGGCTCGCCGCCGCAAGTGAAGTTGCGCGAGGAGGCGTTGGTGAGCAGGACTCCGGACGGGTCCTTCACCCTGATGTACACCCTCACAGGGCCCTTAGGGGCGAGGTCGTTCTCGATGAGGGTGAGGGAGGTAAGCATCTTCACCACGCGGCTGCTGCGCTCATTGACCTTGCCCGAGCCGTCGTATGGCTCTATGACCAGTCCCCTGGCCTTGATCACAGAGCCCGCCGCCACCTGTCCGCTGAGGTGCTCGACCTTCTGGCTCAGCTCCTCGGAGCGGGCCTTGCTGACCTCGGCCTCGCGACGCGCCGCCGCGGCATCGGCGGTAAGTTTCTTGTTAAGAGTGTTCAGGGAGTCGATCTGGACGATGTAATTCCTCATTATGCTGCGCAGGGTACCGAGCTCCTTCTCGTACTTGCGTATCTTGGCACGGTCACGGGCCTCGGTCTCCTTGAGTCTCTCTATGAGCTGGTTGACCTGCTCCCTTGAGGAATCGAGCTGTGCGTTGATCTCGTCGTAATCGCTGGAAAGGGTGTCGTAATCTTCCCTGAGGGAAATCATCTGCTGGGTGAGCTCCTCCTTTTCCTCATTGAGCTGACCCACGAGCTTATAGTTGGTAAACCACACGTATGCCAGCACGATTGCCAGCACGGCTGCTATCGCCCCCAGCACTATGAGGGGCAGATTAGCCTTCTTTACATCTCTACTTTCTTCCATAAGTCCAAATTTGTACAAAAATACTGAATTGTGCGGAATTTGCTATATTTGCCGCACTGCAAAAATCAATCCTTTATGAAATACGCAATAAGAGCCATCAAATATTTCCTCTACCTGACGGTGGTCTTCGGAGTAGTGATATGGGTACTCGCCTGCTTCACAAGCAAGTCCCTTATCTACAAGCCGGAGGACTTCGCAGGCACCCTTGTCCACGGCTGGAATTCCGTGTGGATGATTCTCGGCATCTTCGCCCTCGTGGCCTGCATCTACCCTATGCTGGGCTATATGAAACGCCCTCTTATGGCAGGAGGCAGCATTGACGAGCTCAGGGCTAGCCTCGACGACTTTATGGAGAGCAGGGGCTATGTCTTTGAAAAACAGGACAATGACAGCGTCTGCTACCGTCTGGGCAGCGGAGCGGGACGGGCCTCGCGCAGCTGGGAGGACAGGATAAGCATATTCCAGAGCGCCTCAGGACTGGTGATGGAAGGCCTGCGCAAGGATGTAACCCGCCTGGCTTCGGGACTCGAAACCCGTCTGGGCAGCAACGAAGAATGACGATGGACTGCAGTTCCATAATACAGATTGACGACTGCCTCGTGTCGTCCGAGATACTCAGCGAATATTTCGCCTGCGACTATCCCAAGTGCAAGGGCTGCTGCTGCATAATAGGCGACAGCGGCGCGCCGCTGGAGGAAAGCGAGCCGGAGGCCATAGAGAAGAACTATGCCATCTTTTCCGGCCTGATGCGCCCCCAGGGCCGGGACGCGGTGAGCCGCAAGGGCTTCTTCGAAATCGACATCGACGGGGATATGGTCACTCCTCTGACCGACGGCAGCGAGGAATGCGCCTACTGCCACTTCGACGGCGAGGGCAACTGCTTCTGCTCTATGGAGAAACAATGGTTCCAGGGCAAGGGCGATTTCCGCAAGCCCATCTCCTGCTGGCTCTATCCCATACGCGTGAGCGTGCTGAGCAACGGCATGAAGGCTCTGAACCTCCATCGCTGGGAGATATGCAAGGATGCCTTTGCCAAGGGACGCAAGGAGGGAATCAGGGTTTATCAGTTCCTGAAGGAGCCCCTGACACAGGCCTTCGGCGAGGATTTCTACCGGGCGCTGGAATGCGCGGCCTCTCAGTTGGGCTGAGTCTCCAGCGACACCCTGCCTCCCGAGAGCAGGGCCTTTGACAGCTGCATCAGTTTTTCTGCACTGACGGCGGAGATTTTCGCTTCGCTTTTTGTGGCTATGTCCTTGGAATCCGTGAAACGGGTGCGGGCGGCCCGGAGCCAGTACTCCGGATAGCGGCGCAGAGCGGCTTCCCGGTTGGCGCAGACCAGGCGCCAGTCTTTCAAGCCCTTGTAGCTCTCCTTGTCGCCTTCCGAAAGCAGACGCAGGGCGGAGAGCAGTTCCTCCTCACGCACGTCTCCACGGGCGCTTATCCTTAAATCGATATGCTCGGACGGCCTCGGATTCAGAGACACTTCCACCTTTGCGGCGCAACCGGACAGCAGTTCGCGCAACGCCTCCCCGAGCACCCTGGCTGCGAAGTAGTTGTCGGCGGTGTAGTCCATTGCGGCTGAGAGTTCCATATATATGCCCCTCTCGCCCTCCGCACTGAAACTGCGGCTGCCGGAGATGGTAGTGAACGGCACGCTGCGCGCCTTCTTGAGCCGGCCTGCGGTGCGGAAAGAAAGGATATGCCTTCGCAGCAGTTTGAGTACGTCTTCGGCGGGACGGTCTCCAACGAGCACGAGCACGCCGTCATCGCAGCTGGAAAAGGCCTTTTCGAAGAGGCGCTCGGCGTTCAGGGCGAGGCTGGGGCCGAGGCCGCTGCGCATACGCTGGCTCGGATAAAGGTAGCCCGGATGCAACGAGGTGTAGAGCCGGCCGAAACACTCGTCCTCCGCGTTCAGGGACAGGGCGCAGCAGTCGAGGGTGTAGGCCGCTGCGGATGCGGAAAAACGGCGGGAGTTGAGGGCCTGGAGCAGGGTTTTCAGGAGGAGGGAGAGCTCCCCTGAAGAGGCGGTGCCGCTCAGGGCCATATCATAGAGTCCCACATTGCAATCCATACTGATGCCGCAGGACTCGTGGAGATTGCGGAAGTCGCTGCCGCAGTGCACCCCTACGGAAGCGCTGTGGAAGAGCTCGGAGTAGAAGGCCGACTCGCCCGCCCCGGCACCGGGAATGTCCGAAGCCCCGCAGTTGAAGACCATTGAGTAACTCAGCCGCCCGTGGGTGGGCATCTGCCTGTAGATTACCCTCATCCCGTTTTCGAAACTCCAGAGCGTACCCCCGGTGACCGGGTCCGTGGAAACGCGTTCCACCCGGGCCTTCTTGCGGGTTGGCTGGGGGAAGTTGAGTGTGTCGCGCTTGTTGGTGCAGACCATCCTGGCTTCGGCACAGAGGCTGTCCGGAGGGACATAGCCCCTGAACAGTTCTCCTACATAGCGGTTGAAGCTGCGTATCTGAACGGAATCGGCCAGTTCCTTGCCGGCGAAGAAGCCGTACACGTCTTCCGGACTCGCCAGCGGGGCGCCGTACAGCAGATGCGAGGCCAGGCGCAGAGCATTGGATCGGTTGGAGATGGGATAATTCACCGCGGAGTGCAGTTCGGACATCACTTCGGAGCAGGCGCTGTCGTAGCTTGGGGCGGGGATTCCGTCTTCGAGCATTGCGGCTATCACCGAGCCGGCGACCTGACGTGCCCGGGACGCGTCTTCGGAAGCAGTCTTGAAGGAGATACGGTAAATTTCGTCGCCATAGCCGTTCCAGGCCCTGCGACGCTGAAAACTCAGGTCGGCGCAGGGTATGCCGCAGCGCTCCATCGAGGAGGATATGCTCTTGCGAAGCAATATCTCCAATATGCCGTCCATACGCATAGAAACCACAGGCACTGCCGTAGGCATCAGTCTGTCCGGGGTGCGGCGGCGACGGCACTCCATACTCAGCAGCACGGCGTCCCCGGGAAGGGACTGCTGTCCGATGACGGGGGCATACGGGCCTTCCCAACGGTAGTCGGGCAGGGCGCAGCGGGAACGCGAGGCCCCGATGGGGGCGGCGTATTTCTCCATACGCGCGACGATGTCGGCGGCCTTTATGTCTCCTGATATTACAATATATTGATTGTCAGTGCCGTAGTTGTCCGGATCGTCCTCTACGGAGGCGGCGATTATACGGAATATGCGGCTCAGCAGCGAGTCGATTTCGGCGGCACCCTTATAGACGCGCACGTCGGGGAATTCGACCCTGTCAACTCTTTGGCACACTCTCTGCAATAACAGGACTTCGGCAGAGCCCTTTACGGCGTTGTTCGTCGCCAGGGCGTATGCTATGCCGTTGGAAAGATGGCCGGTGCACACCGTCGGATCCACAGGCAGAACCGGGACCTCCCTGCCTTGCGCGAAAACCGGCACAGGAGCCAGGGAGAGAGACAGTGACAGACAAAGACCGAATATTAACCTAAGTTTTTGCATATATCAGAGCGTTAATACAAAATTAGACAATTTTTTGTACATTTGCGATTCCTATGCAGAACAAAACAAACATCAGATACGTTATGAAAAAAATTATCCTCATCGCAGCGGCTGGCCTTTTTGCAGCATTTTCAGCAGCCGCACAGGACATGGCTCAGGCTACCGAGATAGCCCAGGCAGCAAACGAAGCGCTCCAGAGCGGAGACAACGCAGCAGCCCTCAACGGTTTCAAGGAGGCTCTTCCTATCGCAGAGGCCGCCGGTGACGCAGGAGCGGAGCTCGCGAACACCTGCCGCGACATCATACCGAGAATCCTCCTTGCAATGGGCAAGGACCAGATCAAGGAAAAGGACTTCGACGGTGCCCTCGATCTCGTGAACCAGGCAATAGCCGCCGCAGAGGAGTATGGCAATTTCAGCGTGGCAGAGGAAGGTGACAAGCTCATCCCTAACATCAAGCTCTCCAAGGCCAACGGTCTGCTGAACGCAAAGGACTTCGACGGTGCAGCCGAGGCTTTCAAGGCAATACTCGACGCTGACCCTGAAAATGGCGTCGCAGCCCTCAGGCTCGGAGCAGCCCTCAGCGCATCCGGCAAGATGGAGGAGGCAAAGGCCGCCTATGAGCAGGCCCTCGCCAACGGTCAGGAGAAGACTGCCCGCAAGCAGCTTTCCAACATTTTCCTCAAGGAGGCCCAGGCAGCCCTCAAGGGCGGTAAGTTCGCTGACGCCATCAGCGCTGCAGGCAAGTCCAACGAGTACCTTGAGAATGCAAATGCCTGCAAGATCGCCGGCAACGCAGCCGTGAAGGCAAAGGACAACGACGCAGCCATCGCGAACTTCGAGAAGTACCTCCAGCTCTCCCCTAATGCAAAGGACGCCAACGGCATCATCTGCACCCTTGCAGTGATTTTCCAGCAGAGCGGCAACAAGGAGAAGGCCATCGAGTACTACCAGAAGATTGTGACTGACCCTCAGTACGGTCAGACCGCAAAGGCACAGATAGCAGCCCTCAACAAATAGTGAAGGAACTTGAACTTCTTGCTCCGGCAAGGAATGCTGACATCGGCATCGCAGCCATAGACTGCGGTGCCGATGCCGTGTATATGGCCGGTCCGGGCTTCGGCGCCCGGCAGGCGGCTGGGAACAGCGTGGAGGACGTGGCCAGACTCTGCGCCTATGCCCACCGTTTCGGGGCAAGGGTTTTCGCGACCGTCAACACCATAGTCTTCGACGACGAGCTGGAGAGTTTCTCAAGTCTGCTGCGGGAATTGGAGGAAGCCGGAGTGGATGCCCTGATTATGCAGGATATGGCCGGGCTGTCCCTGTCCGGCGGCCGCATCCCACTGCACGCCTCCACCCAGTGTGCTGTGCGCGATGCCGCGAAGGCCATGGATCTCGCTTCGCTGGGCTTCTCGCGGCTCATACTGGAAAGGGAGCTGTCGCTGGAGCAGATACGCGGCATAGCCAGGGCCGTTCCCCAATGCGAGCTGGAGTGCTTCGTTCACGGGGCCCTTTGTGTCTGCTACAGCGGCCAGTGCTATCTTTCAGAGCATATTGCCTCCCGCAGTGCCAACAGGGGCGCGTGCATACAGGCCTGCCGTTCCCGCTACGACCTGCTCGACCCGGACGGACGGGTGCTGGTGAAGGACAAGGCCCTGCTTTCCCTGAAGGACCTCAAACTGCTCGACCGCCTGGCCGACCTGGCTGACGCGGGAGTGATGTCCTTCAAGATAGAAGGGCGTCTCAAGAATGAATCCTATGTAAGGAATGTGGTGAGACAGTATTCCCTGGCCCTGGATGCCCTCGTCGCCTCCAGCGGGGGACGCTATTGCCGCTCTTCCTTCGGGCGTGTGAGCGAAGCCTTTGTCCCGGCCCTGGACAAGACCTTCAACCGAGGCTACACCGAGCTCTTCCTGGACGGGAAGAAGGCCCCGGGCTGGGCTGCTATGGATGCTGCGAAAGGTATGGGCGAGAAGGTAGGCAAGGTGATTTCGGTACGGAAGGATGGCTCCAGGGGCAGTTGCGTGCTGGAAATCGAAAGCACGGCAAGACTGAACAACGGTGACGGCTTTTCCTTTGTAGCCGGCAATGGGGAGGTCATAGGCTTCCGAGGGGATGTCTGCGAGAATCCGGACCGGAAAAGGGCCAGGATAGTGTGCAAGTACCAGGAGCTGCTCTACAAGGGCGCCATTCTGTACCGCAACCTGGATTCCGCTTTCGAGAAGGAGATAGCAAGGGCCCCGGGACGCAGACTGCTGGAGGTGAAAGTGGGTCTGGTCCTGGATGATGCCGGCCTGCATTTAAGCGCCTGCAGCGAAGACGGCCGCCGCGTCAGCATAGAAAGGGATATGGACGGGGCGGAAGAGGCCAGGAACAGGGAAAGACTCGAGGCGATGGTCCGCGCACAACTGTGCAAGACGGCCGATATATATGCCTTTGAGCTGGAAGAGTGCCGTTTCGAGGCCTGGCCGCTTTTGAGCGCGGCTCAGCTGAATGCCCTGAGGCGGGAGCTTGCGGATGCCCTTTCTGCCCTGCAGTGCAATATGCGCCCGCTACTGAAACGGGAACTTTCCGCAGATGCTCGGCTTTCCGGCAGCGATTACCGCGACAATGCCGCAAACCGCAGGGCCGCCGCCGTCTATGGCAAGGCGCTCCCGGATGCCTTCGAGCTGAGGCACGACAGGAATGCCGAACTGATGCGCAGCCGTTATTGCATACGCTGCGAGCTGGGTATATGCCCGAAAAGGAATGCCGGCTCAGGCAGGCATATCGCCGCCTCCGCAGAACCGCTCTTCCTGCTGAACAACGGCCGCCGCCTGCGTCTGGAGTTCGACTGCCGCCACTGCGAGATGGTCGTCAAGGCCGAGTAGGTCCAAAAGGAGCATTACCATATAGATTGGAATATACCCTACCCCGTTCTCCCGTTGGTAGTCTTTCGTATATATGAGGTATCTATTTCCTGAATGGGGCATCTCATCTTCCATAATGTCTTTAATTTTCACCGAAATTACATCTTAATATATTCCCCACTAAATTTATTTCTTTATTTTGCCGCTTTCCACCAAATTTTTAGAAGGGTTTTGCCGCTTTCCACCAAATTTTTAGAAGGGTTTTGCCGCTTTCCACCAAATTTTTAGAAGGGTTTTGCCGCTTTCCACCAAATTTGCGTATACTAGCGCATACTTCCAACCGTTTCTTCGAAGAGTGTTCAAAAAACCACGGTTTTATAAACAGCGAGGGAAATCCGGAATCAAAATGTTACCTTTGTGTAGAAATCATCCTCGAAGAATGGTAGCGCCGGACATAGAGACATCAACAAGGGAGGAGAGACTTGAATTCATCCGTGAAGAGTTCAAGTGTCTCGGCAACTGCCCCATCTGCGGGAAGTGCAGCTTCCTCAGGGGACGCGAGGCTGAAGACCTCTATGCCGACTACATCGAAGGGCACCGTTCTTTCCGGGACATCACGGCAGAGCACAGGAATAGTGGCCACCCTTTCCGGTCTTGACCGCAAGGAGGTGGATAAGGCTTTCGCCCAGCTCAAATCTGATTTACAGATGAACTGTTCGCTAAATTTGAACTTCAGCTAAGGTTCCCGGAGATTGAATATGTCGTAAACTTCCTCTATTTGTTCTGTCGTGAATCCCTCTACACAATATTTCAGAATCCAGGTTTCTGATGAAGACACAGAAGTGTCACCATTTGAACCGGATCCGGAAACGGAGGTTGTGGATGAGCAGAACTCCCAACCATTATCTGATAGCCAGTTCAAAGCATCGATTCTATTGTTAAATATTAAGACTTTTCCATCCTTATCACATATTTGTGCTTTTTTCGGAATACGTGCGCTCCTGATTTGGCCGTAGTTCACACGGAGGGTGCAACCTCCCTTGAAGAATTTGCCTATTGGTATGACTTCGCAGAAAACGTATTTATTTGACTGAGCCTGCGCTGTGACGGAAAATAACAGCAACACTGCAGTGAGAAATGGAAGAATTCGCTTCATATGCCGCTTCATAGTCTCTATAGTTTGCCACGAATATATAAAATTTACAACTTATGGCAAATTACAGAGCATTATGTCGTTACCTCGAGATACTACATAACGTCCACGCATTTCCTTGACAATGGCCAGAGGTCAGGCTACAGATATTCTCATTGAAGCAGAGCAGATTAAGGTTTCAAACAACCTATCGGAACGACATAAATGCCATCCTCTGGGCGTCTGTATGCAATGCTGCCTACACCTGTAAGTACCATAAGGAACGAGGGCTTTTTCATTTTTGTCGTATCCAGCTTATTTTTCAAGGCTGTAAGACTTTTCACCCCTTCCTTAATGAGGGCTTCGCCTCCAAGTTTGATTTCAATCAATCCGTACCGGCCATCACGAAGGTGTACTACAGCATCGCATTCCAATTTGTCCGCGTCCCTGTAATGTGCTACTTCGCCCATTAATGCTTCAGCATAGGTTCTCAAGTCCCGAATGGCAAGCGTTTCGAAGAAATAGCCGAAAGTATTGAGGTCGTTTTCCAAATCTTTAGGTCCGATAGATAAACTTGCAGTACCTATTGACGGATCTGTATAATATCTGGTATTTGATGTGCGTATGGCTGTCTTGGACCGAAGATTCGGATTCCAGGCCTTTGATTCCTCGACAACAAAAAGTTTGGCAAGTGCGCTGATATATGAGGAAACGGTATCTGTATCCATCTTTTTCGGTTCGTTTGCCTGCATATCGGCAGCTATTGTCTCGAGGGAAGCTTGAGTCGCCAAATTCCTTGCATATGAGCGCATCAGCAGCCCGACTTTCTCCGGATTGCGCTTGACCCCGTCCACTCTGGACATATCCTTCTCCCTTACAGCCTCGCAATAGTCATATGCCTGGTCGAGAGCAATCTCACGGTCCATTTCAACGGCACTGGGCCAACCTCCACGGCAGGTAAGGAAAGCAAGTTCTGACAAATTGATATTGCTGTGCCCAAATATGGATGAAGGTTCATCGAACAATTGGGCCAAACTGACCTCTCCCGTTGATTCTCCCGATTCAAAAAGAGACATCGGTCGCATATTCAAACGTCCGAAACGGCCTGTCCCAGTATGCTTGATAACTTCTTCCTCCTCTTGCTGGAGCGGAACTGATGACCCTGTTAGGATGAAATGCCCAAAGCCTTTTCTATGGTCAGCTTCATATCTGATAGTGTCCCATAACTGAGGAACTATCTGCCATTCGTCAAGAAGTCTGGGCGTGGCACCGGCAAGAAGTTCTTGGGGATTGATTTCTGCCTTTATCTTGACTTCCCTGAGTTGATCAGGGGCATCCAAATATATGACACTTGCAGCTATTTGTTCAGCCGTTGTTGTTTTGCCGCACCATTTAGGGCCTTGAATCAATACGGCACCCTTCCCGGCGAGTTTCCTCTTCAAAAGCGCATCTACTATGCGTGGTTTATAGCCTGACATAGGACTCGAATTTTTGCAAACATACAAAAACCGTCATTTATTGGAAAATTTTTCGGGCAAATAGTGGAAAGTTTTTCGGGCAAAAATTTTGCGCATTGAATAGTACAGGCTAAGGCTATATGCCGAAGGACATAGTCCTATAGCCCCGCCTCGGTGGGGCTTTTTTCATGTCCGATATCGCTCTTCGTCAGCATAGGCGTATCAAATTATCTCACCGGCCCAGAGGGCTTTGAAGAAGTCGGTCACGTAATAGAGGTCAATATCCCCGGAGCGTCTTGTTAGCGTGTCTCGTGAGACAATGATTTGTTTGGCATCTGGATGCTCTTCCACGAATCTCTTCAAGCCTTTCTTGTGCTCGGTTTCTATGTGATCCGTCGACTTGATCTCAATAGCGATGCGTGCATCGCCGATTACAGCATCGACTTCATCGTTATTATATGTATGCCAGTAGGTCAGCTCCTCCTCGCTGCCGGAGTATCCAAGGTATGCTCGGATTTCCTGCATCACAATGCTCTCAAAGGCATGGCCATATTCAGGCGTTCCCGGCATCAGGTGGTAACGGTGGAGCAGGTAGTTGGGGATTCCGACATCAAAGAAATAGAACTTTGATGTCTGATACAACTTGCGCTTGATCACCTTCCTGTATGGTTTGACCTCGAATCCCAGAAGAGTGTCATAGAGAATCTTGAAATAGGACTTGGCCGTATTGACCGATACTCCGCAATCAGAGGCGACATTATCGTAATTCAGGATTTCCGTATTGGTGACAGCCGCCACTTCCAGAAAGCGCTCGAAGGTGTCTATATTCTGGACCAGGGCTTCTTCTTCGACTTCTTCCTTGAGATAAAGGTTTACATAGTTCTTTAGGCGTACCCTTGCATCCTTCACCATATAGTGACGGGGAATCATGCCGTTCTGGATGGCACGGTCAAAATCATAATCAGGAATCTCGGCAGAGACAAGCGGGTAGAGATGTTCTTCGTTAGCACGTCCCCCCAACTGGTTGACGCCAGCCTTTTTGATTTTCCTGGCGCTGGAACCGCTGAGGATGAAGTACAGGCCATTTTCCACCATCAGTTTGTGAACAACGTCCAGAAGTTCCGGGAGCTTCTGGATTTCATCTACGATGATCAGTGTCTCTGGAGGATACTTCACCAGCATCTCGTAGAAATCCATCGCACGGCGCTTGAAGCGTTTCCTCGTATCAGGGTCAAGGAGATCCACGTATATGGCTTTGGGGAAGCGCTCTCTCAAAAGCGTTGATTTCCCCACCTGACGGCCGCCAAAAAGGAACATTCCTTCATCAAGGCGGTTCTCTATGTCGAATATTCTCTTGTACATAAGGCACGTGAAATTTTGCAGCGTCGTTGACAAAATTTGCAGAAAATCGTCAACGGCAATGCAAATTTAATAAAGTTTACTTGAATGCCAAATCATAGTCCTATAGCCCCGCCTCGGTGGGGCTTTTTTCGTATCCTTCAGGAAATCAGAACTGGAAATAGATGAAGGGCTGGAAGCCGGCGGTGACGAACTGGTAGAGGAGGAAGACCGTCAGGACACAGATGAGGGCCATGACGGGCAGGGGAAGCATTGCGAAGCTCAGGCGGTAGCGGCGTTTGAAACGGGACGGGAGCCAGTGGACAAGCATTCCGAGGGCTACGAGCAGAAAGACCTTCCAATAGGCGGAGCAGACGTCAGGGATGATTGAGAGATCCCACTCACCTCCAATCTGGGATACCATATTCCTGGCAGTGGCCCAGGCCTTCTCGTTGGCCTCGGCAGGGTCCAGGTTGGAACCGCTGCGGAAGAAGAGGCGGGTGAAGGTGATGAAGACGAAGGTCTGCAGCACGGCCCAGGCGTTGCCCAGATAGACTGTGAGGCGCTGACCGCGGCTCATTCCTGCCAGGGCCGTACGGGCCTCACGGCTGTCTGTGCCCTTGGAGAAGGCGCCGGGAGAGTCCGGACGGAAGATATGCCATAAGGACCTGACAAGGGTGCCGGCCAGCAGGGCCATCAGCCATACGAACAGGAGATTGAAGACCGGAGACGGCGCAAAGGTCTTCAGCGCGAAGACCAGGAGGGTTAGCAGACTGAGCAGAAGCGGCCTGAGAGTCCAGGAGAGGTCTTTCCAGAACTTGTATATTATCATTCCCACACCGTTGAGACCGCCCCAGATGACGAAATTGAGACTGGCCCCGTGCCAAAGGCCACCGAGGAGCATCGTGATGAAGGAATTGAGGTTCGCGATTATCTTCTTGCGGTGGTCGGGCAGGAAGCGGGCCACCAGCAGGGTGACGGCGCCTACGCTCAGCACGGCGGCAAGGGCCCAGATGCTGCCTGAGAGCAGGAGGGCGATAAGGGCGAAGGTCACTATCCAGAAATAGCTGCCGAAAGTGGTGTTGCGGTTGCCGCCAAGAGGTATGTAGAGGTAGTTCTGGAGCCAGCGGCTGAGGGAAATGTGCCAGCGCTTCCAGAAGTTCTGGGCATTGGGCGCCTTGTAGGGCGAATCGAAGTTCTGGGGCAGGTAGAAGCCCATCAGCATAGCCACGCCTATGGCTATGTCCGTGTAGCCGGAGAAGTCGGCATATACCTGGAGGGAATAGCCGAAGAGGGCGGCGAGATTCTCGAAGGAGGAGAAGAGCAGGGGGTTCTCGAAAACACGGTCTATGAAGTTCACCGCGATATAGTCGCTCAGGACTATTTTCTTTATCAGGCCGTTGAGTATCCAGAAGACGGCGACACCGAACTGGCGGCGGCTCAGATGGAAGGGTTTGTAGAGCTGGGGGATGAATTCGCTGGCCCTGACTATTGGTCCCGCAACCAGCTGAGGGAAGAAGCTGACGTAGAAGGCGAAGTCCAGGATGTTGCCCACAGGCTTTATTTTGCGCATATACACGTCGGCGCTGTAGCTGATTACCTGGAAGATATAGAAGGATATGCCTACCGGCAGCACTATGCTGTCCACGGAGAAGCGTTCGCTGCCGCTGATGGCGTTACCTATCCACGCGAAGGCATCGAATACCCGCAGCTCCAGGCCGGATATCTGATTGATCAGGTCGGTGAAGAAATAGGCATATTTGAAATAGCAGAGCAGGAAGAGGTCCACGCTGACGCTGAGTATGAGCCATAGTTTGCGTCTGCCTTCCCTGCTGCAACGGTCCATGCGCCTTGCTATCAGGAAGTCGGAGCAGGTGACGAAGACGAGTATGAGCAGAAACACTCCGCTGGTCTTCCAGTAGAAGAAGAGGCTGGCGAAGGCGAGGAAGGCGTTGCGCAGGAGACGGCGGCTCTTTACGAGGGCGAAGATGGCATAGACCAAGGCAAAGAAAGCCCAGAAATAAAACTGGGTGAAAATGAGCGGCGAGCTCGGGTCGAAGGAGAATATGTTCTTTAGGAACTCTGTCATCATTCGCCTTTGAGAGCTTCTTTTATCTGCTGGTCAAGAGGCTTGTTGCGCCACCTGTAGTAGTCGTAGTAGAGCATCAGGGACTCGCTGAGGAAGTCTCCGGTTCGGTCTGCACCGCGATGGGTGAAGTGTATGTAGTCGGCTCCGGCGAGCGGCGGGGTGGAGCGCACCCATTTCACCATTGAGTTGCGTCCGCCCATTACACTGTAAAGGTCCCAGTAGGCGACGCCGCACTTGTGTGCCGTCTCGCGCAGTATGTCGATGACGTCCGGCAGGTGAGGATAGGTCTGCATACTGCCGTTTACGTTCGTGGCCATATCGGAGGGGCCTATGAAAAGGAAGCAGGCCTCCGGCGCGAGGGAACGGAGCAGGCGCATCTGGGTTTCCAGCTTGGCGGCATAGTTCTCGCGGGCCTTGCGCGAGTTCAGGTAAGGGGTGGCATTGCCACCGAACTGCAGTATTATCAGTTTGACATTGAAGCTTTCCACATAGTCCCTGATCTGACCCGGGTCCATTTTCGTGAATATGGTGCCCGAGCAGCCGCGCATTGCCGCGTTGTCCACGCTGACTCCCGTCGGAGCGTCGAACATTATTCCGAAGACGTCGCCACGACCGCTTATGTCTATGCTCAGACCCTCGCTCAGGGCCGGCAGTTCGGCGACATAGCGGCGCAGAGGCCTGTGGAGGGTGTCCGGCTCGGCCATTACGCCTCCGACCTTAATGGTCATAGGGGCCTTGAGGGTGTCGGTGAGTATGGTTACACGGCTGTAACGCCTCTGGGTGGAGCAGCTGTCCAGCTTGCGGGCCGGATAGTAGCTGACGCTGACAGGGCCGTCGAGACGCGCCACCTGGCCGTTGATGCCCCAGCTGCCGTTCTGGACCGTGAAATCCTTGGTGCCATAGATGAGGGCGCGGCGAGGAGTCGAGCTGCGTCTCTGACTCGAGGTGAGGGTGGGATAACTCTGCACGAGAGGCATAAGACCTATGCCGTTGCCCCCGAAGCGGGCCTGGAAGCTCTTGCGTATGTTGTTGGAAATACGGTCCTCTTCTATCTGCGAATCTCCGTAGTGGAGTATGCGCAGCGGATGTACCGACGCGGAGTCGAGAGCCCTGAAGAAGGGGTCGAAGAGACTCAGGTCGTCTCCGGGGAACTGTATGCGGGCATCGCTGTGTTCGAAATAGTCCAGAAACTCGCTTTCCTCTGCCTGACGCAGTTCCATCACGCGCCTTGCAAGCAGCTCTTCCGGGCTTTCCTGGGGCTCTTCAAGGGTGTCGGCAGGCTCGGCGGGCAAGAAGTCCTCCAGGGAGGCGAAGCGCAGCTCTACCGGTCCCAGTTCCACGCCCTCCTTTGGGAAGAAAGCGCAGAGCACCCCCAGCATAAGGAGCACGGAAAAGAGGAAGATTGTGATGCGCCAGGCCTTCATAACGGGACTAGATAAAGAACTCCTGAGGTATTTCGACCAGACTCAGCAGGGCCATCATAAGGCCGGCGAAGCTGAGTATGATTCCGGTTATCGCGGTGCCGGAGACGCCGCCGCGGTTGGCTATGCGCCTGAAGAAACCGCAGAAGCTGAGCGGCTGCGCGACCATAAAGAAAATCGAGGTGAAGACTATCATTATCATTGCGCCACGGCGCGAGAGATGCACATATATATCCTCGATTACGGAGAACTCGTAGGCCAGGGTGCCGCAGACGGCACAGAATATGGCGAAAACCAGTCCGGCACGGGAGAGACGGTTGCCTTTGGCTATGGAGAGACGCCTCTGTCGGGAAACGGCGCCGGGAAGCCTGTCTTCAGGCAGGTTCATCGTGGCACGGGGTCTGCCGCAATGTGGGCAGGCCTCGGCGAAGGAGGAAATCTTATTTCCGCATTCAGGACAGGTAATCAGTGCCATATCGTTACAATTCAGCCCGCAAAGATAATACTTTTACAGGAAAGTCCGCCCAGCTGTTGTCCGCTATGTAGCTGAGGGCCGCAGCCCTGACATCCTTCAGGGGAAGGAGAGGGATTTCCCCGAAGTCTGAGTAGCAGCTGACGATTTCACTGAGGTCCGCGAAACTGCCGACAGCCGGGCCTATTATCGGCTTGAGGAAGTTCAGACTGTAGATGAGGGCGCCGGAGCTGAGTACGGTGCCGCCGTCGTAGGTGAAGAGCACGCAACGCGAGGCGGAGATGCGGGCGGCGAGTTCCACGTCGCTCAGAAAGGCGTTTTCGTAATATATGAAAGGCGGCAGTGCGGCGCGTATCTCCGCGTCCAGAGCCGAGTCGCGGCAGGCTCCGCATATCAATATCTTCTTGCCGGCAAGGGCCTCGCAGCCGGCGGCGAAACGGACGAACTCGAGCACACGCTTGCGACGCGATATGCCTCCCCATATTATATAATCCCATTCGGGAACGGCTGCGGAAGGATATATTTCCGAAGTGTAAACCGGGTGCGGAATGTAGTGGCAGGGCGCCGTGGAGGAGGGGTAGCGCTGTCTGAAGAAACGGCAGCCCTCTTCGGAGTGGGTGAGCACCATATCGGCCTTGGAGGCCATCCAGTCCATCAGGCGGGCGGGACGGGAGCTGCGGTCGTCGTGCGCGCCTTTGTTGTGCAGTAGCCAGACTATGCGGGCGCCGCGGCGCTTGGCGGCCATTACGCCCAGACGGAAAAAGAGGGTCTGGAGCCGGCCCAGGGGCTTGGAGGGTATGAGGTCCACCCAGTGGAGTATGAAGAGCTCCGCCCTGAGGTTCAGCAGCAGGCCGAGGGTCTCGGAACGGGGACAGCGGTTGAGCACCTCCCAGTTCCTGTCGGCCTCGAAGGCTTTGCGGAAGTGGTCTATATAGAGGTTTCCGCTCTTGTCCCGCTTGGGGTCGTAGGTGGGGTAAATGAAGACTTTCATCTGTGACGGCGCTGTTTTAGCTTGTAGAAGAGGCGCTCGGCCGGTACGAGAGGCTGGCGCTCGAGACGGGCGAAACGCTGGAAATAGTCTTCGCGTGCCGCCCCGTCAAGGACGTCACGGAAGTGCCAGAGGGCTGTTACGAACCAGCTGAGGCGGGAATATGGGTTGCCGAGACGGCGTTTGCGCAGCCAGGCGAGGTACTCCAGACTGGCGTCGAGCTTGCGGCGCACGGTGGCGCTGTCGGCAGTGGAGCTGATGTTGGAACCGCTGCGACGCCATTGCACCCGCGGACCGCTTATGCTGCAGATGGGGCGGCCGGCGGATATGCTGAGCCAGGAGGCGTCGTCGGAATTCCAGGCGAGGTCGAAGGGAACGAAGCCGCCCGCCGCTTCGTAGGCGCTGCGGCGGAAGACATATTCCACTGCATAGGAGCGAAGGCCCTTGAGCAGACGGCCGCGCACGAAGCGGGAGGCAGAGAGGCGGCGGGGAAAGTCGCAGCTCTCAATAATGTTCCCGTCCGCGTCTATGACATCCA
The DNA here is from genome assembly GCA_004554455.1 of Bacteroidales bacterium. Classification (GTDB taxonomy): domain Bacteria; phylum Bacteroidota; class Bacteroidia; order Bacteroidales; family UBA932; genus Cryptobacteroides. The sequence continues at coordinate 25,073 of SFMG01000002.1, forward strand.
CGTTGAAGTGGAGCAGGTCCAGACCCTTGCGGGAAGTCTTCAGGAAGGCATCCACGCAGTCCGGCTGCATCAGGTCGTCGTCGGAGAAGAGCCAGACCCAGTCTTCGTGACTGAGTTCCACGCAGCGCTTCCACTGGGCGACGAGGTCGCGGCCACCCAGGTTTTCGTCGAAACGTACATATTGCAGGTCCAGCCGGCCACGGAAGGACTCGCAGATGCCGCGCAGGTCTTCCGGGGAGGCGTCGTCGCCCACATATACACGGAAGTTGCCGTTGGTCTGGGAGGCCAGGGATTCGAGGGTCCGGGCCAGGTAACGGCCGCGGTAGGCGGGTATGACTATGGCCAGGCTGCCGTCTTCCCAGTCCGAGATCACGCGGCGCAGGCGACGCGCGGCCACCCTGCCCTTCAGTTCGCGCTTCAGGCGGCTGAGCTTGCGGCTGGGACGGCTGTGGACTTCATAGCGCAGAGCCGGATGGTTCCGGGAGTCGCGGCCCTCTGGCAACAGCAGGCCGGCTTCGATTCCGGCTTCCTTCAGACAAGGACCAAGCAGCAGCTGGTCCCGGTAAGGGAAGCGGCGGAAGAGAGCCGCCCAGGCCTCGTCGGCAGCGATGACTGCAGGGTTGTTGTGGGCTCTGAATATGAGATTGTTCTCGCTCATCCCGCTGTGGCGCGGCCAGCCCAGGGAGAGCAGATGGCGGCATACCTTTTCCATGTCCTCCCCGGCAGCCCGTCCCGAAGCGCAGCAGGCCAGGGCCTCGTCGTAGAGGTCGTCGCGCAGCGGATGGCGGACGGCGGCGAAGAGCTCCCCTCTCTGGATACAGTCGAAAATCAGCGCATAGAAGTCCTCCGAGACTATGCCCACATTGGCGTCCATCCAGACGCTGAAGTCGTAGTCCGCGAGCAGGCGGTGGGGCAGGAATTTGGGATAGCGCGACCTTTCGCGGGCGTCGCCGCAGGCCTCCTCAGGCAGGGGACGAAGTTGCCACTGTCCGTCGCGGCCGCGGTCAGGGCGGTCGTTGTCAGGGCGGTCGCAGAAGCAGATGAAGTCCAGCCCGTCAGGCGGCGCAGCAGGCTGGATAAGCCTGTCGTAAGTGCCTGTTATGCAAGTATATATCGCTATCTTTTTCATTTGATTCCCTCCAGTTTGACATAGGAACCCAGCTCCAGGTCGAAGGATTCGGGCTCGAAGGGCACCATTCCTCCCCAGTGGTAGAAAGTATATTCCCCGAAATATACCTTTCCGTCGAGTTCGTAGAAGTCTATGCGGACCTGCGGCAGGCCGGCGGAAAGTCTGGCGGCAAGCGTCTGCATCAGCTCGAAGCGTTGCGGCAGGGCAGGCGGAGTGTCGGCGTTGGGGTGACCGTTGCGCAGGTCGAGGTGGCGGCCCTCCATATCGTAGAAGTCGAAGCGGGTTTCGGTGTCGCGGCGGCCCCTTTCGCTGGCTATGAACATAAGCCGCGGCCGGCCGTCGAAGCAGAAGAATTTGTAGTCGGGCACATTGTCGCCCAGATAGGCCTCGGCAATGATACGCGGCTTCAGGCCCTTGTAGGCCCATTCGCGGTCGAAGGGATAGAAGTCCTTCTTCAGGGCGGCGGCGAGGGAACGGCAGGCGGCCGGGATGTCGAAAGCGGCCTTGTCGCGGCAGAGTATGGCGCTGCCGCTGTCGTGGGTGCATTTGAGCACGAAGCGCTGCGGAAGAGAGTCCCAGTCGATGTCCACGGGCCTGTCCCAGACTCCCAGGGTTGGCACCGTGTATTCCTCTCCGATGAGGGAGGCGACGTGCGCTTTCACTCCGGCCTTGTCCACAAGAGTGTGGTAGAGCGGGTTGCGGTCGTGAAGCTTGAGCCACTGGAGTTTCTCGTTGTAGCTGCGTGGATGGCGAAGGTCGAGACGGCGCCCCATCTTGAGGCGGTATTTCGCCCTGAGATAGAGCCCGTCCGGCAGCAGACGGCCCGCCGGCGACGCAAGCAGCATCAGGCATTTTGACTTCAGTGACATTTCAGCTTGGATTTTATGAAGGATTTCTCCCCGTCAGTGAGCAGGAACAGCCAGGCACAGGCGGCGGTGGCAAGACTGCCGGCCACAAGCACAATGAAAAGCCGCAGGAGGCCGTCCGGGATTAGGTGGCACAGAGCCGCAACAGGCAGGACGGAGAGCGCAGTGCACAGCGCCATCCTGAGGCAGAGCCGCAGGAACTCCCCCGCAGGAAAGCCGCAGAGGCGTTTAAGCAGGAGGACCTTGGCCACGTCCACGCAGAGATAAATCAATGCGAAGACTATATATGCCCCGCTTGCAGGCATTCCCAGACGGAAGGCGAGCCAGACCAGAGGGAAGGCCAGAAGGGCTATGGCGCTGGTGACGAGATACCAGAGGCGTATCTTGCCGTTGGCGAGGGCAAGTGTGAGCAGCGGGTTGCAGAGCATATCCGCGAGCAGGCCCAGCATTGTGAGGCGGACGAACAGCGCGGCTTCCTGCGGTGGATCGACCAGCCATATCTCCAAAACGGCGGGAGCCTCGAAAAAGAGAGGCAGGGCAAAGAGCCATATTACCAGGAAGCTGAATTTGGAGCCCTTCATTACGAGCGAGAAGCTGTAGAGGGAGTTGCCGGCCGCCCAGGACTTGGTGATCTGGGGGTTGATTGCGGTCAGCAGGGAGGAGACCATCTGCTTGACTATGCCTTCTACCTGCAGGGCGACTCCCCTGGCGGCATTCACGCCCACCCCGAAGAAGACATTGCTGAGCAGGTTTACGCCCTGGGTGTTGACCAGGTAGGCCCCGGAGCCGAGGAAGTTCCACCCGGCAAAGCCGCTCATCTCGCGGACCATGCTGCGGTCGAAGCTGATACGGCCGCGAGTCTCTTCGAAATGGCGGCGGCAGTAGGCGGCATAGCACAGTCTGACGACCAGGGCGACCGCCAGCATCAGCAGGGCGTAGGTCTTGAGCTTGTCCGAGGGCGAGAAGTAGAGCCCCAGTGCGACAAGGAGCTTCAGCGTGCCCTCAAGCAGACTGATCCATGCGTAGGCGGACATATCCTCGTGGGCCGTGATGCAGGCGTTGTATGGTATGGAGAGGAGATTGAGCACCAGCACCCCGGCGGAGCATTGCAGGACCCAGCCGGCGGCATCCATGCGGCCTTCGGGTATATTCATCCGGCTGTGCAGGAACCATAGGCCCAGACTTTCGACCAGCAGGACCACCACCAGGGCGAAAATGCATTGGATGATGACACTGGTGGAGAAGACACGGCGCAGTTTCTCCGCATCTCCCTGCCCGAGAGAGTAACTTATATAGCGCACTATGGCCTGGGTGACGGAGGCGCTCACGAGGGTGAACAGGGTCACGAGACCTCCCACGGCATTATAGACTCCGTAGTCCTCGACGCCCAGCTCCCTGAGCACCACCCTGGAGGTGAAGAGGCCTATGAGCAGCAGCAGAAACATCCTGCCGTAGAGCAGGACGGTGTTCCGCGCTATTCTCCTGCTCTCGGAAGATATGCCTCTTTGCTCGTCCATAGTTGCAAAAATAGCATTATTTCCTCTTACGGAGCTTTGCAGCTGCAGAAAAGACGCTCAGCGTATGGAGAATTCGCAGCCGCAGTAGAGCTGATTGTAGAATTCATATTCCTTCAGGAGTTCCTGACGCCGCTGCTGCAGACCGTCCTTGCGCCAATTGCGGTCCCACCAGACCGGCGCCGTCGCTGCCTCCGTTTCGGCCGCTGCGGTCCTGCAGGCCCACTCCCCTGCCGCGTTTATCTGTTCCAGGCTCTTCCAGCGGGAGGAGGCGAGGGTGGTGGTGACGACGCGTATGCCGTGGTCCCGGGCGTAGCGGGCGGCGCTCAGCAGACGGTAGCGGAAGCACTGCAGGCAGCGGGCTCCCCTCTCAGGCTCCCCTTCCAGGCCCCGCACTCCCTCCAGCCAGGCGCTGTGGTCGTAGTCGGCATCGACGATTTCGAGTCCCTTTGCGGCGGCGAAACGGCTGCACTCCTCTTTGCGGTGCATATATTCCTCTTCAGGATATATATTCGGATTGAAGTAATATATGACTGGGGTTATGCCGCTGTGCAGCAGACATTCGACTATTGCGGATGAGCAGGGGGCACAGCAGCTGTGCAATAAAATCCGAGACTCCCCGAAGGGAGCCTCGACTGTAAGTATGTTCTTCTTTTCTTCCATTAAAGTATGTGCCAGGCGACGGTCACTCCAGCCATTACTATGCTCACCATACTCATAAGCTTGATGAGGATGTTCAGGGACGGGCCGGAGGTGTCCTTGAAAGGATCGCCGACGGTGTCGCCCACAACGGTGGCGTGGTGGCTGTCGGAATTCTTGCCGCCGAAATTGCCTTCCTCGACGAATTTCTTGGCGTTGTCCCAGGCGCCGCCGGAATTGGCCATGAAGATTGCGAGCACGAAGCCGGCTCCGAGGCCTCCGATGAGCAGACCCATCACGCCTGCAACGCCGAGGAGTATGCCGGTCACGATAGGAACTATTATGGCGATGAGGGACGGGAATATCATCTCCTGCTGTGCGGCCTTGGTGGAGATTTCCACGCAGCGCTTGTAGTCAGGGGTGCCTTCACCGGTGAGTATGCCTTTTATTTCTCGGAACTGGCGGCGCACTTCGATTACCATTTTGCCTGCGGCGCGTCCCACTGCGTTCATGGTGAGTCCGCAGAAGAGGAAGGACATCATAGCTCCGATGAATACGCCGGCGAGCACGCTAGGGTTCATCAGACTGACATTGAAGTGGCAGAGCACGTCCGGGATGGTGGCCATTGCGGCATCCACCTTTCCGGCGACGCCGTTGAGTACCTCACCGGCGTTTGCCAGCGCTATCTTGATCTCTTCTATGTAGGAAGCCAGCAGGGCGAGGGCGGTGAGGGCTGCGGAGCCAATGGCAAAGCCCTTGCCTGTGGCGGCGGTGGTGTTGCCCAGGGCATCCAGCACGTCGGTGCGCTCACGTACCTGCGGTTCGAGTTCGGACATCTGGGCGTTTCCGCCGGCATTGTCGGCTATAGGCCCGTAGGCGTCGGTGGCCAGGGTGATGCCGAGGGTGGAGAGCATTCCGACGGCGGCTATGGCCACTCCGTAGAGTCCCTTGGAGAGATTGGCGGCGTCCATCATTCCCTTCACGTCAAATCCTATGGCGCAGAGGTAGGCGAGGACTATGGCGCAGACTATGGCTATGACAGGCAGGGCTGTGGAGAGCATTCCGAGACCTACACCGTTGATGATTACGGTTGCAGGACCGGTCTGTGCGGCCTCGGCCAGCTTCTGGGTCGGCTTGTAGGAGTGGGAGGTGTAGTACTCGGTGCCCTTGCCTATCACTACCCCAGCGAGCAGTCCGGACACCACGGAGAGTGAGAAGTGCCACCAGTCGGCGGTTTCGGTGCCGAAGACGAGGGCGAGCACTCCGAAGCTGGCGGCAGCGCTGAGCACGGCGGCGAGGTTGGTGCCCACGCTCATAGACTTGAGCAGCTGGGCCATTCCGGCACCCTCGCGTGTGCGTACGGTGAAGATGCTCAGCACAGAAAGGACGACGCCTATTGCCGCGATGAGCATAGGGGCCGCGATGGCGCGGAGCTGCATTTCCGGACCGAGGGCAAAGAAAGCGGAGGCGCCGAGGGCCATAGTCGAAAGTATGGAACCGCAATAGGATTCATAGAGGTCGGCACCCATTCCTGCGACGTCACCCACGTTGTCACCCACGTTGTCGGCGATGGTGGCCGGATTGCGAGGGTCGTCCTCAGGGAGATCCGTCTCGACCTTTCCCACGAGGTCGGCACCCACGTCGGCCGCCTTGGTGTAGATTCCGCCGCCCACGCGGGCGAAGAGAGCCTGGGTGGATGCACCCATGCCGAAGGTGAGCATGGTGGTAGTGATGACCACGAGCTTCTGGGCTTCAGAGGCTTCTACGACAAAATGATTGAGAATAATGTACCAGAGCGCAATGTCAAGCAGGCCAAGGCCCACGACGGTGAGACCCATTACGGCACCGGAACGGAAAGCGACCTTAAGGCCGGAGTTGAGGGACTTGCGCGCGGCAGCAGCTGTCCTGCCGGAGGCGAAGGTGGCGGTCTTCATTCCTATGAAACCGGCCAGCCCGGAGAAGAATCCTCCGGTAAGGAAGGCAAATGGAACCCAGCTGTTCTGGACATGGAAAACATAGGCAAGCACTGCGAAGAGCACAGCAAGCACCACGAAGACAATGCTTACGATCTTGTACTGCTGTTTGAGATAGGCCATCGCGCCTTCGCGCACGAATTGCGCTATCTGACGCATTGTAGGAGTTCCTTCATCCTGTTTTTTCATCTGGGCATAGAAAATGCCTGCGAAACTCAGAGCGATGATTGATGCGCCCAGGACATAATAGGGCACTAGATGGAAATTCATCTTAAGTTAGATTAGTATTAAGTTAAAATATGACCCTCCCGGCAGGGAGGAAGACAAAGTTAATAAAAAAGGGCCGCAAAGCAAACTTTACGGCCCTTAATCGATAAATTTCCCTTATTTGTTGTAACGTATGGCGAAATAGGACAATGCGCTTGCGTGCTCTGCAGCAAGAGCGGTTTCCTTGGAGGACTCCTTCAGTACGGAGTTGGCGTATTCGGAGCCGTCCGAGCAGACGTCGCTTACCGGACGCAGGCGCACATATACCTCTGCCTTGCCGAGCATCTCGAGAGGCAGGTCGAAATTGATGCTCTTGAAAGCCACGATGGAAGAGTAGAGGGTGTTGGACCATACGGAAACGTCCGGAATGGTGTACTCGCCTATCCTGTTCCAGAGCTTGTCGTCCGCAGCCGCCTGGGAATCGGTCTCAGCCCACTCGGCAATCCAGTAGCGCGGAGAATACCAGGTCTGCTGGGTGTTGAGCACGCTGATCTGCATTGAGAGATGGTTGGTGGCTATGCCCTCGGTGGAGAACTTCACCAGCCAGGCATAAGGGCGCTGCGTCTCGTCGTTCCACCAGAAGTGGCTTGCGAATGCACTGAAGGCGGAACCATAGACATTGCCCTTTCCGCACATCGAAGTGCTCTGGTTGTTGATTCCGCCGGCGCCTCTTTTGCTGTTGTTCACGGCGTCCTTGCTGGTCGCGTTAGGACCGCACCACTCCACGGTTCCGTCAGGATTGTTGCTGACGAGGGAGGACATTACAGGATTGTAGTGCTCCTTTGCTGGATCCAGCACCACGCCTATGCCGTTGCGGTTGCCCCAGTTGTCGCCGAAGATATAATTGGCGCTGTTGCCGATAGGGCCGAGGTAATCATAGGTACCGGCACCCCAGAAGTGCTGCTTGTAGGTGGCCATGGTGTAGTCCAGGGCCGGATCGCCGGTGTATTTCTCCTGATAGGTGTGGGTGAGCCAGCCGTTCTCCCCATAGGTAGGGAGCGCCACCTCGTTCTCGGTGTCCGGATTCCAGAAACGGTATTCGGTGAGGAGGGCGGAGAAGCTGTCTTCCACGCTGTCGTTCATCTGGCCCCAGACGTCCTCCTTGCACTGGTGACGTATCTGGTAACGGCCTATGTTTCCGAGGGTCGGGTCGAATTCAATGTCGGCCGGGTCGGCACCGTCCTTCCACTCGAAACGGGAGAAACGCTCGTGAACTATGACACCGGAAATCTTGCCGGAGCCGTAAGGCAGACGCGTGCCGTCGCTGCGGTAAACGCAGACGGTGTTGGTGTACATATACATTGAGTTGCCGTTGATGTCACGCACAAGCAGCGGATACTTGCTTATGCGGCTGGCACCCGTGCCGATGCTGTAACCTTCGTTCACCGGGCAGATGGAGCCTTTGCGTACAGGGAGCTCGCAGTCCTTGATGGTTACATAGGTATATATGTCCTGGTCGCTGAGCTCGTTCATATATTTTTCCTTTACAGGGATATCTGACTTCGAGCCGGCCACCTGGGAGACAACCATATTCTTGGTGAAGCCGCCGATCTCGTAGCGTTCCGGTTCCTCGAGCATATTGATGGTCGCACCGTGGAGGAGTATCTGCACCCTGTCGAACTGCTTGAGATTGTTGTCGTCTTCGCTCTGCGCAATGACGGCTATGCCTTCGGAGGCGTCAGGGCTCTGTATGTATATGGTGCGCTTCGAGCCGCTGTAGTCGATTACGGAGGTAGTGGTCTGCTCGTTCTCTCCGGCATTGCCGCTTTCCGTGTTGCTGACTACCACACCGTCGAGTATTACATAGTCCTCGATAGGCTTGCCGGTGGAATAGTTGTCCTTGAGCGCCTTGAAGCTCATCACCTCTCCGAGGCCCTCTTCCGAGTTTCTCTGGACGAAGTTCACGAGAATGGCGACACTGTCGCCCCAGCCGTCAGTGAAGCTGAAGGACACCGAGGCCGTACGCGGCCGGACCGGCTCCGGATTTGCCACGGTCTCGAAACGGAGGGTGCAGCTGTTGCCGCCGTAAGGGTCCGGGTCGATGACTGCTGCGCTTATCCACTCGCCTGAGGCCTCGTCGGTATAGGCGATGTTCACGTCCATATATTCAAAAGGAATATTGCTCTTTACGGGCACCTCGGTGACGCCGCCCTTACCGGCTGCGATCACCGAACTGTTCTGAAGGCTGAGTTCGGCCTCGATCAGTCCCTTCTGTTTGATATATATGGTGTCCCTGCGCTCGTCCACGTCGCTGCACAGCACGAGGCCGGCCATACGCTTGAACTCCTCGTTGAAAGTGTATTCCACATACAGGGTGTCGTCCCCGTTGCCCTCCCATTTGTCAAGGGCTATCCATTCCTGACCTTCCGCAACGTTCTCGACGTGGTATGCGCCGTTGGAATAGACAGGAATCGCCACGTCGCCGGCGAGAGACTCGACTATGAACTCCTTGGTCGGAGCGCCGAGCTCCACCAGAGGAATCTTTGCGGCATCATCGAGGGAGCAGGACTGGGCAAAGAGTCCGGCCGTTGCCATCAGGGCCGCAGAGCCGTATTTGAGTATATTTTTCATTGCTTGTCTTTTTTAGTTGTATCGAACGGTAATGGTTCCTATCCTTATTTCGGTCTGCTTGTCGGTGAGCGTACCCTTTTCGATTCCGAGGAAGTTGAGATAAGAGTCATCGGAAACCGCCTTCGGAGCCGGGTTGATGTCGGTCACCTTGTCGGCCACCTGCACGCGGAGCACGACATTGTCACGACCGAAGCAGTCTGCAGGCAGTCTGCGCAGATGGTCCTTGAAGCCCGGACAGGAGTCCTGAGATGTGGTGGTCCACCAGGTGATGGAGCGGTTCTTGATTATCTCGCAGTCCGGAACGTCCTTGAAGCTGGCGCCGCCGTCCACGGAATAGAGCAGTTTCCAGTGTGCAGGGGAATCCAGAGTGGTGTTGCCCATTGCACCGTGGTTCCACACTATTCCGAACACGAGATTGTTTCCGCTGATGCCGGCAGTGGAGAAACTGATGTCGAAGTAACGGCCCGTATCGTTGCCGAAATCCCACCAGCTGTTGGTGAGCTTGATGCCGCCGTTGGCTACAAGACCCTTCTGGTTGGATGTCATTCCGCCGTTGCCGCCATCACCGCTGCGTCCGTTGTAGGTATTGTTGAAGTCAGAAGCCGCCGCTACTGTGGCGGAATAGACGTTCATGCTGCCGTTGCCTATTTCCGGCAAGATGTCCGCCTTGCGGTTGTTCCAGTTCCATTCCACTATGGTATTGCTGAATGCCGGGTCGTTGAATGCCAGGTCATCAGGGGTCATATAGCGGAGCTGGTAACGGCCCAGGTCACCGTAACGGAAAGAAGGCTGTTCCTCGTGCACCACAATGGCCTTGAAGGTACCGGAGCCCTGAGGAAGCAGGGTGTTGAACGCGAGGTCTTTCGGACCGCGTCTCCAGGTGCAGGCCGCATTGGTCAGCATATATGCGGCATTACCGTTGATATCCGTGCAGAGCAGAGGCGCCACATCCCAGCGCGGAGCCTTATCGGTGCCGGAATAAGGGTTGACTTCGTCCTTGAGGGAATAGCCGTCCGTGGCGTTGGCGTAGGCGCCGTCCTTGCAGAACACCTCCATATCAGGGATGTTGACATAAGTGTAGATGTCATCGTCACACAGCTCTGAAAGCGACTTGGCTTTGACTGCTACCGAAGTCATATCACCTGCCTGAGTCTCTATCACATTGTCTGCGGTGATTCCGGAGAGCTCATAGCGCACAGGGTCGGAAACGCGGGTGAGGGTAAGTCCCTGGACAAGCAGGCGGAGCTTGCTGAAGCGAGGTATCGCCGCTGCCTCACTGTCGTTGAAGACAAGCTTGATTCCATAGCGGCCGTCCTTCGTCTGCATGTAGGCTACGCGATAGTTGTAGTTGCGGTCGAACATGAACTGACCTGTCTGAGGGGAGGATACGATATTAGGGCTGGTGCAGTCGCTGACGACGTATCCGTCCATATACACGAAGTCATCGATCACCTTGCTGCCGTCGGAGGAGAGCATTCCACGCAGATTCTCCATCGTCAGCTCGAGAGGGTAAGCGACCTGAGTGAGTCGTACGATTGCCTCTACCTTGTTGCCAAGGGCATCGGTGAAGGAAATCCGTATGTCCGTGCTGCGGACATCAGTGCCGTCGTTGCGGCTGACTTTCAGAACCAGGCCTTCACTGGTGAGCCTGATGCCGCTGACCCAGTCGGCTTCACATTCGAAGACAATCTGGTCGTTGTAAGGCCATATATTATTGGAGAGGGTGGCAAAAAGGACTTCGCCCGCAATGCCCTCGACCTCCTCCGCGGCAGATGCGAATACTAGCTCCGGATCGCCGGTGGTCTGGGTCACCACAAGGGTGGCGTTCACAGGTATGCCGTCGCTCTGTGCCGGGTCGAAGACCTCGAATCTGATATAGGCCACTCTCGGGAGCTCGCCCTTGTTTTCACTTACCTTGAAGCTTACGGCCTTCTTTTCTACCTTGACATCGGATATCCACTTCTCGAAATCTGCAACAGGCTCTTCATCCCCGTCCGCCAGTTCTTCTGCGTAGGTGACGGTGGAGCGTATGCTCTCCAGACCGTATTTCAGATTGGAAGAGAAGCTTTTGCAGACCGTGGCCTCGCTGCGCAGGAGGGTGAGGGAGGAGTTGTCGAAAAGGAAAGACGCCTCGGTGATAAGGCCCTTCTGGGTCATCATCACGGTGTCCCTGACTGCGCCGCTGGTGAAGACTATGCCCACCTGACGGGACACGGAGTAGTTGGCCGAGTAGCTGAACACCACGTCGTTGATGCCTTCTCCGGAGGTCTGGTCAAGAGACGCCCATTTCACCGGCTCGGTGAAGCTGGCCGTCCAAGGACCGTTGGAATAGACCATCACGTGGGTGGAACCCGCCTTTTCGGAAAGGGTCACCGCACGGGATGACACGGCGAGGGGCCTGTCGAACTCGAAAGGCTTGTCGCAAGCCTGCACAAGAAGCAGGAAGGCGAGCGCCGCAAGGCTGGAAAGTATATTCTTTAATTTCATATTGTTACAATTTTAGAGTCCGCAGGCATTATATGCCTTGTTGTCAAGCGCATACTTGGAGTAAACGACTTCCTTGTCCGGGATAGGATAGTATTCGTGGCAAGGCTTGAGATTGTCGGTACGGGCCTGATAGTCCGTGGATTCGCTGAGAACCTGGTAGAAGGTACCCCAGCGTACGAGATCGTATTTGCGCTGGAACTCGCCGAAGAGCTCGCGGGAACGCTCGTTCCTGATTTCGTCCTGAAGACGGATGTGGGTGCGGTAGGTGTAGTCACCTATGCCGGCACGGTTGCGGGTCTTGTTCAGATAGACAAGGGCTTCCTCATCCCGGTCCAGTTCGTTGAGGCATTCGGCAGCCATCAGTATGGCATCTGCATAACGGAAGACCTTGTAGTTGTTGCCGTCCGAAGTACCCTGCATATCCGGGCACCAGAACTTAGGACCCATCCAAGGACGGGAGTTGACGCTGAGGAATTCATGTCCGTCATATCCCCAGGCCATGTTGTAGTCCTTGCGTATGTCCTTGCTCTTCTTCGACTGGAGACCCTGGCAGAAGACGACGCACGGACGGGCTGCGGCCCAGGTGGTGCACTGGTTTCCGAGTTCCGGAATCTCAACGCCGTCGAAAGTGGTTATGCCGTTGACGGTCTTTCTGGTAGGAGTGCAGACGCAGGCTACGTTCGAGGTGTAAACCAGACCTCCCTGGGTGTAGGTGTGCTGGATTTCGAATATGGACTCAGGGGTGTTCCTGTTACGGAACATCACGTTCTCCGCGTAGTCATACTGGGAGAAGTCGCCATAGATGTCCTCGATGTGGGCTATGGCTTCGAGGGCTTCCTCCCACTCCTTGTTCCACATTGCGAGCTTGGCCACGAGCATCCAGCCGCAGGCGGCTCCGAGACGATGACCCTCGTTGTCGCTGGTGCGGGTCTGCTTTGCCTGCGGGATTATCCCGAGCAGGTCCTCTATGACCTTGTCACGCGTTTCCACGGCACTCATTCTCGGAAGGGCCGCAATGCGGAGCAGGGTTTCCTGATCCTTGACATCGTCGAAGTAGAATGGCACGTCGCCGAAGAAGCAGGTGAGGTGCCAGTAGAAGAGGGCACGCAGGACCTTTGCCTCGCAGAGCAGTTCGGTGCGGTCCTCGTCGCTCAGGCCTTCGGAGGCCTCGATGCCGGCTATGGCATAGTTGCAGCGCTGGACACCGAGATAGCCCTGGGTCCACATCGTCTGGCCGAAGCGCGGCACGGCAGGAGAGATGTCAAGCTGGGCGTCACGGGTGCCGGACGGACAGTACATCACGTCCGATACGCATTCCACGGCGAGGAAATAGGTGTAGTTGTAAATCGATTTGATAGGTATGTAGCAGCTGTTGACCACGGACTGGCATTCGGCCTTGTTCCTGAAGAAGTTTTCAGGAGTGGAGATGGCCGAGGTGTCCTCCTTGAGGGAGCAGGCCTGGAAAGGCAGGACAAGAGCTGCGGCAAGTGCCAGGTATATATTTTTCTTTTTCATTTTCATATTTCTGTCCTCCTTAGTATCTGATCTGTATGCTGAACATTATCGTGCGAGACTTCGGATAGGCGCCTATGTCGAGACGGCGCAGGGTGGAGGAGGTTCCCGAACTGTTGACGTCGGGATCGAAGCCGTTGTAGTTCTTCCAGAGATAGAGGTTCTCGCCGGACACCGTAAAGGTGATGTCCTTGAGAGGGCAGCGGTACTTCTGGAGATCGAGAGTGTAGCCGAGACTGACATTCTTGAGACGGATGTAGGATGCATCGTGAATCATGAAGTCGCTGGCAAGGGCGGCGTCGGTCTTTCCGCCTGCACGCGGGATGTCGGATTCCGGATTCCTGGTCGGGTGCCATGCATCCAGCATATAGCGGTACTGGTTGGTGAAGATGGAACCGGCCATATAGAATTCGGAGTAGTTGTATATCTTTCCGCCGAGGGAGTAGTTGAAGAATATGCCAAGACGGAAGCCCTTCCAGTAGAAGTTGTTCTGCAGACCGCCGTAGAGCACAGGGTCGGAATTGCCCTGATAGACGAGGTCCTTCTGGTCGAGGGTGCCGTCGTGGTTGATGTCGTAGTAGCGCGGACCGCCGAGAGTGTTGGAAGTGGCTGCGTAAGTCTTGGTGACCTTGTTGCGCTCGACCTCTTCGGTGCTCTTCCAGGTGCCGCCGTACTTGAAGCCCCAGAGGGAGTTCAGAGGGTAGCCGTTGACGTAGCCGTACATCATATAGGAGTTGTTGCCCGGAGAGGAATAGGCCACCACGAAGTCGTCCTGACCTATGTCAAGCACCTTCTGCTCATTGTGGGAGATGGTGAAGGCGGTGGACCACTGGAAGTTCCTGCGGTTGATGTTCACACTCTCGATGGACAGCTCTATGCCCTTGTTGCTGGTGGTACCCTTGTTGGCCAGGTAGGTCGAGTAGCCGGTGTTGGTCGGCACCTGTACGTTCAGGAGCAGGTCCTTGGTCTTGGAATAGTAAATCTCGGCCGTGATGTTGAGACGGTTCTTGAACATCGACCAGTCGATGGCGAGGTTGTAGAGGGTGGTCTTCTCCCACTTGAGGTCCGGAGAGTCAAGGCGGCTGCGGTAGGTTGCCACAGGCTGTGAGCCGTCGAAGAGATATCCTCCGGTGGTGGTGGAGTTCACTGCCAGGGAGCGGTAGGCAGAGATTGCGTCGTTACCGGTGATACCGTAGCTGGCCCTGACCGAGAGGTCGTCTATCCACTTCACGTTCTTCATGAACGGCTCGTTGGCCACGTTCCATCTGAGGGCTGCGGATGGGAAGAAGGCCCACTTGTTGTTCTCGGCGAAGTTGGAGGCGCCGTCACCGCGGACCGTCGCAGTCAGGTAGTAGCGCGATTTCCAGTTGTAGTCCAGACGGGCGAAAACGGAGTTCTTGGTCTTCTTCGAATAGCCGGTGGAAGCCGAATATGTCTCCTTGTCAAGCACGGCGTTCATATTGTTCCACATCACGGCGTCGTCGGTGTAACCCTTGCCGGAGAGGGAGAAGTCGTGGGAGAGGAAGGAGTAGGCGGAGTAACCGAGCATAGGCACGAGTGTGTGTCCGTTCTTATTGAAGTTGTAGCGTATCGTGGTCTCGGATGAGAGCGAATGCTCGTCCCATTCGGCCCTGTAGGCCTCGCCGCCTTCGTTCTCAGCCTTTGCAGGCAGGGTTCCCGGATAGTAGCGGTAGGTGTGCCTCTGGTAGAGATAGTAGGAGAAAGTGCTCTTGATCACGAAGTTCTTGAACGGAGTCACATCCACGGAGAAAGAGTGGTTGGTGGAGTGGCGCTCGAGATAATAGGTGTTGTTCTTTATAAGGGCTATAGGGTTGTTGATCTTCTGGCCGCCGTTGTAGAGCGGGTTGAAGGAATCGGTAGGCTTGATGAACGGGTTGAGGTACATTGCTGAGTTGTACCAGGCCGTTCCGCCTATGGAAGCCTTTGCCTGGTCGTTGTGACGCCAGGTGTAGGAACCGCTGTAGGAGGCCTTGAGCCATTTGAAGAGCTGACGTTCGAACTTCACACGGCCGGTAAAGCGTTTCTGGCCGGAATCCTTAATGATACCGTCTGCATCATTGTAGGAGAAGGATGTGTAGTAGTTGCCCTTGTCGCTCGCTCCGGAAATGGTGAGAGCGTAGTTCTGGTAGAGGGCCGTGCGGGTGATGGCATCGATCCAGTCGGTACCCGTTCTGGAGAGCGGATCCGCATAGATGGACTCGGAAAGCGGGGTATCCCAGCCGGCCTTGTCCGGGTTGTTGGCATCGGAACCGAAGGCGGCCAGGTCATTGCGGTACATCGCGAACTCGGCTGCATTCATTATGTCGAGCTTGCGCGGAAGCTGGGAGAAACCCACGTCGGCCTTGAAGCTTACGTTGGTCTTGCCCTTGTTTCCGGTACCGGCCTTCGTAGTGACTATGATGACGCCGTTGGCGCCCCTTGAACCGTAAATTGCGGTGGAGGAAGCGTCCTTGAGCACGGAGATGGATGCGATATCGTCCGAGTTGAGGTCATTGAGGTCGTGGATTGCGTCCATTATGCCGTCCACTACTATGAGCGGCTCGTTGGATGCCGTGATGGAGCGGGAGCCACGGATACGTATGGTCGTGGTCGCGCCCGGCTCACCTGATGTGGACATAATGTCGGCACCGGCGATACGGCCCTGGAGAGCGTTGTCCACAGAGAACTGAGGTGCGCTCTTGAGGTCGTTCATCTTCACGTTGGTGACGGAACCGGTGAGGTCCTGTTTCTTGACGGTACCGTAACCGATGACCACGGTCTCTTCAAGCATATTCTCGTCTTCCGCAAGGGTGAAGTCGATTACCTTTTTGCTTCCCACCTTGGCGCTCTGGCTGACATAACCCAGGTACTGGACCTCGATCACGTCCTCCGGACCCGCCTTGATGGAGTACTTTCCGGAAGCATCGGCCATGGTGCCGGTCTTGCCTCCCTTGCCTGTTGCTATTATTGTCGCCCCGGCCATAGGGTTGCCGCTCTGGTCGAGAACCGTACCGCTGACTGTCCCGGACGCCGTCTGCGCCTGCGCTTCCGCGAACGGAGGCACGAGCAGCATCAGTACGGCCGCCGCTGTCGAAAGGAAAGCGGAGACAGACTTTATATTTATGGATAATTTCTTCATTTTTCAGTGGGTTCTAAATTCTACTCTATTGGATTCTCCTCTTCTTTTGTCGAACTGAGGCCGAGTATCCTGTCCACACCGCTGCCGCCGTTTTCGCTGAAGTAATCCTCGTCGGTTCCCTCGACAAGGCGGCGGATATATACATTGGATACATATACGCGGCTGTTGGTCTTAGACTGCTCTTCAAGACTGCCGGAAGTGATGCGTATCTGGGTGTTGGCTGAGATAGGATAACGGGCTGAGCTCTGGATGAAGAGCATGAATTCGGCGTCATTCCACATATTTGCCGGGAAATCGGGATCGCTGCTGTCCAGGTGTGGGACTTCAAGCTCCATTGACCTGGACTCCTGTTCCGGATCATCCCTGAAGATGCCTCCGCCGAGTATGTCCACTTTTATTCTGTTGTTGTCCGAAACGCGTCCGTCGGCATAGGCCACTGCCCTGAAGGAAACCATAAGGAGCGAGTCGGAACGCATGGCGTCCACATAAGGGGTTACGATGCAGCCTCCGTGTCCCTTGCTGTCGCCGAGCATCAGATGGCCGTTGCGTCCATAAACGTAGGAGACACCGTCGAAACTGTTCTCTGTCAGGAAATATCCCTTCTGAGCCGCAGACCATCCGGAATATATCCTCTCTCCGTCAGTGAAGTAAGGATTGACGACGCCGTAGGTGAAGTTGGCGCAATTGTTTGAGAAACGGGCTGTCGAGCCCTGGAAAATGGTGATGAAAGATCCCAGATTACGTTCCGGGGCTGAAATCAGCAACATTCCGCTGCGCCTGGTGTAGTAGGCGTAAGAGGAACGCGGATTCACGCTCAGAGTCACGGAGTAAAGACCCGAAGACACTTCTTCCACGGCTTTTACGGAAGCCCATGGAGAACTTTCCTCGTCCTGCCATTCGATTTGCAGTTCCTCAAGAGGGACATTGGTCTTCAGATAGAACTTGTGGTCGCCTCCGCGGACGCCGACACAGAAAGTCGTTGCGGCTTCCTCTTCGCTGTCAGCAGATGCATAGACCTCAAGATACTCGTCCCTCGGTCCGTTGGGGTCGTCCTTGAGACAGGACACTCCCGACAGGCAGGCCGACGCCAGCAGCAGGGATGCTGCCAGGAATCTGCCCGGACGAGCCAGAATCAATTGGTTTTGTTTCATAAGCGTAATTATGTTTGGATTGATAAGGTGTCAGAACTGAAGGTCCACCATGACAGGGCGGTGGTCTGAAGGATAGTAGAAACCGGTAGTGCCCGCCTTGTAGGCAAGCGTCCAGATGTCCATTACGGTGCAGGCGCTCTTCACGTCCCTGTAGAGGGAAGGACTCATATACACATAGTCTATGCGGGAATTGCCCTGGGTGGAAGAGATGAAATGCCCTTTGTATCCTTCCGCAATGACATCCACATAGTCGGTGTTTTTGAGAATCTCGTCCTGGGTTATCAGGGCGGTGGAGGCTTCGTCGAGGTTGTAGAACCAGTTGTCGATACGGGAACGGGAGTTGAAGTCTCCGGCAAAGATCCAGTCGGCCTGCGCGGAATACTCGGATGAGTTCCTGGTGTTGGCGATCACATAGCGCATCTCGTGCTGACGCTGGTAGTCGCCCTCGTGGTTGGCACTGCTGGCTTCGCGGTCCGCCGTTTTTACCCCATAACCGTAAGACTGGGGCCAGGTGTGGAGGGTTGCCACATATATCTCCCTGCCTCGCACACTTATGCTGTGCAGGCCGGCGCCGTGGGCAACTGGCTTGCCGCTCACGTCGGTATCGGTAATCTTCTTCAGCGTGGTGATCGGATATCTGGATGTCACCACCTGAGGGAAGTTGTCACGGAATCCGCCTATGGCCGTGTAGCTGTGACCGTAGCGGGCTGCAAGCGCAGGCCAGCCGTCCGGCAGGAAGCGTTCCGCAGCCGGCGCGGAAACGGTGGTGCCGTCCTTGTATATGGAAGAAGCCTCACACCATATACATATATCCGGATCGTATTTCTTCACGAATTTCACGAAGTCGTCATAGTTGTTGGCCTGGTCGGCCCACATTCCGTTCTGTATGTTCCAGCTGAGCACCCTCAGAGTGCCTCTTTCCGGCACAGAGGTCCTTACGAGCCTTATGTTGTCCAGGCAGAAGCCGTGATTTCCGCTATAGGAGGAGGCGCTGGTAACATAGAGCGAACTGCTGCTGGTAACTCCGTCCACGTCCACCTCTACATGGTCCCAGGTCTTGGCAGCCGAATGGGAGCCAGCCTTAGTGAGGTACTCCGCCGGGATGAAGATATGGGAGAGGTTCGCCTTGTAAACCGCGTCGAATTCCGCACGGCTGAGGTCCAGGGCCTGGCCGTTGACACGGCAGCCTCTGATGATACCGCCCTCTTCTATCACAATCTCGAGCTTGTCATCGAAGTCGGCCTTGAGGCAGACGTCGAAACTGTAGCGGCCGTTGACACTTGTGCCGATGAAAGAAGACTTGCCCGTCTTGACTATGCCCCTGGTCGTGGCGGCTCCGCCGACCTCTATATAACCCGGACGTTCCTGGCAGCGGAAAAGATTTATGAAGTCGGCAATGCTCCTGGACTTCACCCAGGATTCGCTCAGCTGATGCGAGCTGGCCACGGTGCGGCGCAGGGCTGAGGTGCTGTTGCACTCATCCCAGGTGTTCGACTGGACATATCCGGTGCCGGGGCTGTCGAAACTGACCGGAGAGAAGGATTCCTCATAGCCGCTGAGATCCGTGGAGGAGTCGATGGTGACTTCGTCCGGTACGGCTGCGAATCCGGGTACGGCTTCTCCTCCCACATAGTCTCCGCCCCACACGAAGTTGTCGAAGCCCTCGTAGTAGAGGAGATCCTCCTGAGGTTCATATTTCTTATTTATGCTGAGCAGCTCGCCGGGACCGAGGGTCACAGGTTCGGTCGTGAACTCTATCATACGATGACTGGAGTCACAGACGCGTATCTCGAATCCCTCGGGATAGACTCCCGGGCATACCATGATGCAGAAGTGCACCGGGCCTGCGCCGGCAAGGGCCGTCCCGCCGTTCTCCGCAGTGCAGTTGAGATTGGCGAAGGCCAGGCCCCTGGACATGTGGAAGCTCATTTCCGAAGGCTTGAAGGAAACGAGTCCGGCCATCATGGCTTCTCTGCGGTTCCTCACGTTCACAGAGGTTATCACGGCATCTCCTTCGAGAGCCAGGTCTATCATTGCAAAGGCGTCTTTGAAGATCAGTCTGTTTCCCGTCTCCCTGGAATAGGCCGCATAGAGCGGGAAGTCGGGAAGATCGGCATCCGTGATGCCCCGGAACTGGCTGTAAGGGAGCTTCACGTTCTGGATAGCTGAGCCCTCGTACCATTTGGACGAAAGACTGTTGGTCCAGACGGCTACGTACTCTCCGGAGAGCGAAGCCTCAACGGTAATACTCTGACTTCCGTCCGCCTCCTTTACCGGAGTGTAATCCTTTCCGTTCACGTTGATTTTTGTCAGACGGCTCTTCACGCCGGCCGCAGCTCGCGGACCGTCTTCCACCTCGCTGACGAAGAACTTGACCTTTCCATCCACTATTTCAATATCCGGAATTTCATCCTCCTTGCCTTCGGAAGCATTGGAATTGAGATCCTCGCAGGAGATCGCCGTCAAAGCGAGAAAACATAGTCCGAACCTGAAAAAATGTATAAAATCCATGGCCGATGCTTTAAATTTGAGTTTACAAATATAACAAATGTTCCTTGTAATTCAAACGAGTCGTAAGTATATTTGCAACTCCGATTAATGAAAATTATGAAAGAAAAGCAAATCAGTGACATTCTCCACAGTTACGAGAAAATTCCTGCGGAAATCTGCCCGGACAGCTACTGCGCAAGCCGGCAGATTGCCGACATAATCAGTGAGCGGATCAACTCCGCCCATGGTCTCTTCAAGCTTGGCCTGAGCACTGGCAACACCCCCGTTTCCCTCTTCAGGGAACTGGCAGAGCGCTGCCGCAAGGGTCAGCTTTCCTTCAGGGACGTCGAGATTTTCAGTATCGACGAGTATTATCCGACTACGGCCGGTTCCCCTCAGAGCCGCAACGTCCGGCTGCACGAAGACTTCCTCAGTCACGTGGATGTCAGGCCCGAGAACGTGCACATTCCTGACGGAAGCGTGCCGAGCTCACAGCTCACGGACTACTGCGCCACTTTCGATGCTCTCGCAAGATCTCTCGACCTGCTCGTAATAGGCGTTGGAGAGCAGGGTCAGGTCGGCTTCAACGAGGCCGGCTCCTCCGACAAGAGCCGCACACGCGCCGTACTCCTGTCACACAAGTCACGCAAGAGGCAGGCCCGCAACTTCAACGGCAATCTGGCAGCCACGCCGGAGTCGGCCATAACTATGGGCATATCCACAATGCTGAGCGCAAAGGAGGTGATACTCATGGCCTGGGGCGAGGGCAAGGCTCAGGCAGTGAAGGACATAGTCGAAGGCGAAAGCAGCCCTATGTGTCCGGCCTCCCTGCTGCAGCGCCACGAAAATATATGCTTCTACACCGACACCGACGCTGCGGCACTGCTTACGCGCTGCACAGCTCCGTGGCTTGTGAGCAACTGCGACTGGGAGAAGAAAATGATCCGCAAGGCTGTGATATGGCTGTGCGGACAGATGGGAAAACCTATACTGAAACTCACTCACCAGGATTATCTGGACCACTCTCTGGGCGAGCTGCTCGAAGAGAAGGGACCGTATGACAAGATTAACATCGAGGTCTTCAATGACCTCCAGCATACCATCACCGGATGGCCGGGAGGCAAGCCGAATGCCGACGACAGCACCCGCCCCGTGGCTTCGCTTCCTTTCCCGAAGAGGGTTATAATATTCTCGCCTCATCCTGACGACGACGTGATTTCGATGGGCGGAACGTTCATACGCCTGGTCGAGCAGGGACACGACGTGCACGTGGCCTACCAGACCTCGGGCAATGTGGCCGTACACGATGACGTGGTGGTGCAGCATATCGACGCCGCGAGGGAACTCGGCTTCGGGGACCGCTGCTCCGAACTCCAGGAAATACTCGCCACGAAAGTCCCGGGAGAACCGGAACCGCGCCCTCTTCTGGACCTCAAGGGTGCCATCAGACGCAGCGAGGCAAGGGCCGCCGTACGCTCCTTCGGCCTCAATCCGGATACCAACGCCCACTTCCTCAACCTGCCGTTCTACGAGTCCGGCAGCATCAAGAAGAACAGCCGCAGCCAGCTGGACATAGACATAGTCAAGAAACTCCTCTGCGAGATAAGGCCTCACCAGATTTACGTGGCCGGCGACCTTGCCGACCCGCACGGAACCCATCGCGTCTGCACCGAGACCGTGTTCGAGGCTATAGAACAGCTGAAGGACGAGGCCTGGATGGCGGACTGCCACTGCTGGCTCTACCGCGGGGCCTGGATGGAATGGGAACTGGACAAGGTGGACATGGCTGTGCCGCTGAGCCCTGACGAGCTCATCAAGAAGCGCCACGCAATCTACCGTCACCTCTCACAGAAGGACATTATGCCTTTCCCTGGAGACGACCCGCGCGAGTTCTGGCAGAGGGCGGAGGAGCGCACCCAGAACACGGCCAGGCTCTATGATGCGCTGGGAATGGCCGAATATCAGGCAATTGAAGTATTTGTAAAACATTTCTGATACAATGAGACTCATTATTGAAAACAACTATGACGCCGGCTCAGTCTGGGCCGCAAAGCACATCGCAGAGGCCATCAGGGCCAAGGCAAAGGTTACCGAAGCTCCTTTCGTGCTCGGACTCGCCACAGGTTCCACCCCTATAGGCACCTACGAGGAACTCATCAAGATGTATGACGCCGGAGAGATCTCCTTCAAGAACGTCATCACCTTCAACATGGACGAGTATGTGGGACTTCCGGTAGAGCATCCGGAGAGCTATCACTCCTTTATGTACCGCTACTTCTTCGACCACGTCGATGTACCGGCAGAAAACATCAACATTCTCGACGGCAATGCCAAGGACCTCCAGAAGGAGTGCGACGACTATGAGAAGAAGATCCTGGCCGCCGGAGGCATCGATCTCTTCCTGGGCGGAGTCGGCGAGGACGGCCATCTCGCTTTCAATGAGCCTTTCTCTTCCCTCCAGTCACGCACAAGGGTGATGGACCTCACCTACGACACCCTGCTGGTAAACTCCCGCTTCTTCGACAATGACGTGAACAAGGTGCCTAAGCAGGCAATGTCAGTCGGAGTAGCCACCGTAACCGATGCACGCGAGGTGCTCGTACTCGCCTTCGGCCACAAGAAGGCACGCGCCCTCCAGATGGCAGTGGAAGGCCCTCTGAGCCACACCTGCACCCTCTCCTCCCTCCAGAATCACCCTAACGGAGTGATTGTCTGCGACGAGCTGGCTGCTGGCGAACTCAAGGTCAACACCTACCGCTACTTCAAGGATATAGAGAAAGAGAATCTCTAGACCTCTTTTACGGAGACAATAAAAGGGAAGGCTCAATGCCTTCCCTTTTTTTCAAGATATCCTATCAGCAGCTCCGGCCGGTCCGTCTGTATCATCGAGACCCCTTTCTCCAGGTACTGGTCATAGACCTGGGCCGGGTCGTCGGCTATGTAGGCCGCGTCATCGTCGTTGCCCTCGCCGCCGCAGAGGGATGCCCAGATGGTGTTCACCCAGATTTTCGAGCCCTGGTCCAGAATCGTGCGGCATACCTCGTCGAAGAGGCCGTCGTCGTTGCTCTGCCAGCACACCTCGTAGGCCAGAGGCACCACTCCCCTCTCTATGTAGGAATCGAAGAGGGCCTTGCCCTTCGGCTTCTGTATGTCCACTATAGGCATATACATCATATTGTGCTCGTACCTGGCCTCGTGCGCGGCGACCACGTCTATGGCCTTCTTGCCCTTGATGAGTATCTGGTCGGTGACTCCGAGTCTTTCGCTGATCTCGAGCACCTGGTCGTAGTACTCGTAGCCCTGGTCCACGTTCACGCATATACGGTCCTTGCAGCAGCGCAGGGCCTGCTCGAGGGTAGGCATTTTCACCGTATCGATGGTGACGTTGTGGGCCCGGTTAAGCGAGAGCATCTGAATCTCGGCATAAGTGAGATCGCTTACCAGCGGGCTCTTGTCCGGCTGGTCCCTGAACACCTTTTTGAAGTTGGTGCAACGGAGCACGTCGCGGTCGTGGGAGAGTACCAGGACGGAGTCCTTGGTCATCTTGAGATCCAGTTCCATCACATCTGCGCCCATACGTATGATGGATTCTATGGCGCTGATGGAGTTCTCCGGGAAGTTGCGCCAGTCGCCACGGTGACAGATCACCACCACATATTCGGACTTGGGATTGTGGATCTGGTCCACAATCATCTCGGCGCGGTTAGCGTACTTCGGGCTTTCATTGCAGGCAAGGGCCGAAAGAAGGACCAGTGCCGGTAAAAGAATCAGTTTGGCTTTTTTCATATCATTGAAACATTAAATGTCATTAGTGATTATCAGCTATTTAAGCACAGGGTAATCCCCGGAAAGGTCCCAGATGCCTTCGTCCCAGGACAGGGTCCTGGCCAGCGAGCTGACCGTGTCCGTTGCGCCTGCAGCCTTTCCGTTGTAAGGACAAAGAAAGGTTTCTTCGCCCGGTTTGACAAGTGGTGCGTCAACGGAAGTGTCCGGTGTGTCGGTGAGGGTATTGTAGGCCTCGATGCTGTACATATTGAAATTGATGTCCGGACGGCGGTAGCACTGTTTGAGCTCGCAGACATAGTTGGTGAAACCTACCACGGCTCCGGAGCTGTAGTGGCTGGCCGGGGTCTCGGTTGAGGCTTTGGTGCTGGTGATGGACGGGTTCCAGGCGATGCAGCCGCTGACCTTTATGTCCCAGTCGGTGCTGAAGGTTCCGGTGCTATTCGGATTGGCGGCGTTGCTGGTACGTGCGGCTATGCCGCCGAGGTTATATACTCCCTCCAGAGTCATAAGACTGTAGCAGTTGCTTACCCTCGAGCCGGTACAAAGGTCGGACACTATGCCGCCGCAATAGGAGGCGCCACTGATGGAGCCATCGCTCCAGCAGTTGCTGATATACACTGCCGTGTCCTTTCCTGTGCCGCCACAGATGCCACCGAAGCCGTTGGCGCCGGAGCCCTTCAGTTCGCCGTTGAAGAAACAGCGATCGATACTGCTGGATGCATAGCACCTGCCGACTATGCCTCCCACATAGGCCCAATTGGCCTTGGTGCAGGAATGGCTGATGACGCCGGAAGCCGAGCAGTTGCGTATAGTGGAAGAGCCTGCATTGGCGGCAATCATTCCCGCCGAGGAATTGCTGGTTCCAGCCATCGACAGCGTAGCATTGGTGATATGCACGTTCTCGACGGTGGCGCTGAGTATGTTGTCGGCGCTATTGCCATTGTTGCCCAGCCAGACTGCTAGTATGCCGCACTGGCCAGTATTGGACACGGATGCTCCATCTATCCGCAGGTTGCGCACGCTGCCGCTGATGAGGCCAAAGATGCTGGCATAGTTGGCGTTGCTGCAGCTGAAACCGCTGATTGTGTGGTTGTTGCCCTCGAAGTCTATGTTCTTGGGAAGGTTGTCCGTATTGACAGGAGCCCAATTGCTTATGCTGCTCATATCTATATCGCCAGTCAGACTGAAATAACGGGTTTCGCCCTCGACGAGGGTGGCTCCAATCTGAGTCATATCCCCCGCCGCGCCTATGAGGTAAGGGTCGGAGGCGGTACCGCTGCCCTTCAGGGTGATTTCCGGCGTGACAGGACCCACGCCCTCCATAGAAGTCACTTCGAAAGGCTTCTCTATGGCATAACGTGCGGCCTGCAGGGCAACCGGGGCATTCGCATCCGTAATCGGGGTCCTGTAGGAGCCGTCGGCCGTGCTCTCCTCGAAGGAACGGTAGCTGTTGCCGTCGAGGGTGACGGAGAATTTCGGAGTGATGAGTGACTCGAAAAGCAGGCAGGATGCGCCGTAACGGGAAATGCCGTAGTCCATGTGGTAGCCGTCGCGGGTAAGGTTCATTTCGTTGTCCAGTTCCGAGCTGCGCAGGTTCTGGAGCATTGTTCCGGTGGCGAGGATCTCGTCCACAGGGCTCTCTGCCTGCACTTTCCTGGCCTGGGCCACTATGACCTCGTACATTCCGGCCTGATCGGTCCAGCTGATATAGGGTTTGGATGCACTGGCTATCTTGTCCATATTGAAATAGGCCTGTGAGAATATATATCCCACTTTCGGCCTTGTGCTCTGGGTACCGCAGACATATTCCACGAGATTGCTGATGGCTGTCTTCTCCTCATCTGTCCAGCTCCAGGCGAGGTAATTGCCGGTGTGCTCCTGTATGGTGACTATGTCCCAGCGTCCGCTCTCGGCCACTTTCTTGATTGAGGCCTTCTGTGCGGCAGTGCTCCACTTGGAATCTCCCGGATTGGCGTAATAGAGGGTGTTGTTGGCCGTCTCGCGGTCTCTGTAGTACTCGGGGATGGTCCTGCCGCCATAATAGCAGTGGGCCAGGGTGATGTCTTTGAGGCCTGCCGCGGCAATCATTCCCGGAAGGTGCTCCACTGCGTCCTTGGTGAAGCTGTTGCCAATGAAGAGTATCCTGAGGGACGCATCCTTCATCTCCGGAAGATCGGCCTCGACCGAGCCGCCTGTGCCCCAAGGGGAGGAGATTTCGCTGATCTTCGCGAAATTGGTCTCGCTGTAATAGCCTATGTGGCTGAGCCAGGTGTCGGCAGTCAGCTCATGCATAATATGATTGCCGTCGGAGGCGTAGGTTCCGCAGGCACCGCCGGCATAGCAACCCTTCACCGAAGCGAACTTGCTGAAGTTGGCGCAAAGCAAGCCATGGTATTTCTCATTGGCTCCTATGACTGTGCCGTAGTTGCCGCCACCGCTCAGAACAACATTGTCCGAGTTGAGCAGGCCCACCATTCCGGCAGTGGTCGTTGCGGCGTCGGAGGTGGTCACGTTTCCGTAGTTGGTGCAGTCGTCCATCGAGCAGCCGCCGCCCATTATACATGTGAGGTTGGCTATTCTGCCGTTGACGAAGCTGTTGACCTGGTTACCCCTGTTGACGCAGTAGCGCATCATTGTCTTGGCGTTCATCGTGGCAACTATGCCTGAGGAGCGTCCGCAGCAGGCAGTGATGTCCGCCTTGTTCTCGCAGCTCTCCACTGTGGTGGTTCCCGTGCCGGCACCGGTGCAGAATGCGGCAATGCCGCCCACCATTGCACCTGTGGCACCGTTCTTCGTGTTAGCCCCGGCACCCGCCTTGATTGCCGCATTGTTCACGAGAGAGGTCAGGCAGACGGAATTGTCGGAACTGCAGGCGTAGCCCACAAAGACGCCGCAGGCGAAACGCCTGTTTTCGGTCTCGGTTCCAAGCATCTCCAAAGAAACGTTGTTGACGCAGTTTTCGACTACGGCACCGTTATATGCGGCGCCCACGAGTATTGCGGCGTCGGCCTGGGACTTGGCAGAGATTTTCACCAGACTTTCGTCACCCTCTTTTCCGAGGACGAGGTTCTTGACGGTTCCGCCGTCGAGAACGCCGAAGATGCCCCATACGGAAGCATCCTCAAGCATTACATCGGCAGTGATATTGTAGAGACAGTGACCCTGACCGTTGAAGACTCCCTTGAAGGACGCTCCGCTGTATTCGTAGCTGCTGTTGGCGTTGGCTACGCTCTCTGGTTTGCCCACAGGCACGAGAGTACAGCCCTTGAGGTCTATGTCGGCCATCAGCACCACCTCGCCGGCGTCGTTGCAGAAGCGGTCGAGAGAGGCATTGCCATTGACGGCCTCGGCGAAGGCCAGGAAATCTGAGGCTGTATATATACCCTTCTGGGTCTGGCCTTCCTGCCTTACGATGACGCTCTGTGCCGTACCGCCCTGAGGGGTGAAAGTGATTTCGGCGCTGCGGCTTTCTGACGAGGCATTCCCGGCGACTGCGAAGCTGAGGGTCTCGCTGGCCACGGCCTTTGAGTCAACTCTGCTGATCCAGTCCACCGGTATATCCACGGTGTAGGAGCTGTTGTAGTCAACTTTCACCACTACGGTGCCTCCTGCTGCCGTCAGCTCGGCCTTGCCGTCCACGGCGAAGACTATGGTCTCGGCACTCTGGCTGATCTGCACTTCGGCACTGGCCTCGCCTGCCTTGAAAACTATCCTGGCGCTGCGGGCCGCTGCGGCCTTGCCGGGCTCGGCGCTGTTGTCGCTTACGGATATGTTCACCACGGCATCAGCAGTTCCCTCCGAAGGGATTACAGTTACCCAGGCGGCATCGCTTTCCGCCTTCCAGGCACGGTTTGCTTTCAGCTCCAGACTCTGTGCCCGGGCTGAAGAGGCTTCGAACTGCAACTGATTCCTGTCCAGAACCAGTTTGTCCTGCTCTGCTGGATTGGGCTTCTCACAGGCGGAAAGTCCCAGTGCCAATGAGAGCAGAGAAATAAGGATTGATCTGGTTTTCATGTTATTGTCTTTCTATGTAGTAATATGCTTCATTTCCGCAAACGGTCTCTTCAGCAACAGAACGCAGTTTGGCGGCTGTTGCTGGGTCAAGGCCGCAATCAGCGGCATTGGAGTCAAAACGGCCTCCAAAGAGTACGAGATAGTTCACGCAAGCCTTGAGATATGCTCCTGCCGCTCCCTGGTGCTTGTTGTCGCTGTGGTAGAGATTGATCTCGGGGTAGCGGCTGCGACACAGCGCGAAGGCCTGGCCTATCGGAGATATCCAGTCTCCGGCTGCCTTTGCCATCGAGGCGGTGCCGTCTGCGAGCAGACTATCGAAGTTGTCGTAGCTGACATAACCGCCGTAGCTGCTTCCGGAGTAGGACCAGGTGTTTTCAAGTATCACCGTGCAGGACGGAGAAGAGCGGCGTATATTGTCGGAAAGGGTGCTGCACCAGCTGCTGACAGAAGCGTTGGCGACAGGGTCCGACTGGTAGAGGGCCGGGTTCTGGCTCTGGTCCTGTATGAAAGCGTAATCATAGCCGCCCTTTGCCACCGCTTCGGTCGAAAGCACGAGAGAGCAATGGTTCTGAAGGGTCTGGCTTCCCTTGAGGTTGCACTGTATTTCAAGCTCGTGGCCCTGGCTGGCTGCCAGTTCCTGGAGCTTCCAAACCGGAGCATTGTAGTAGGAGAAGGAGTTGCCGAGGCAGAGTATGCGCTTCCTGTCGGCAGATTCCGGCATTGAGAGGCGGTTGCAATATGCAGCCGAGAATCCGAACAGAGGCAGGAAGAGGGAGGCCGAACTGTTGCCGGTACTTTCGCTGATTCCGCTGCAGGTCTTATCCCCTACAGCCCGCATCCTTATACGAAGGGTGTCGCTTACCGCAGAGCCCAGGCGAATAATGCTGTTGACCGTGCTGTACTGATAGGAGCTGTTGTAGTAGAGCCTGGCCGTGTACTTCAGTTCCGGATCTTCGGGGGCTGTGCTGAGCTGTTCGGGATTGCTCTTCCATTCATTTCCTTCACACCACTCCAGCAACCAGTACTTGTGGGTGTTGGCCGATGGGCACAGGGTCAGGTTGAATTGGATGGCAGTCCCCTTGTCCAGCCCGCTGACAGGGAAGGAGAACAGCAGGTAATCATCCTTGACCATAGTGGAAACATAAGGCTTTCCCCCGCTTACGCTGTAGCTGAGAGGGGTAGCGGCAGAGGACTCGCCGCGGACAGCCCTGATGATACCGGCAGTTCCGTCGGTGGCCGGGATGCAACGGTGCTTTTCCAGAGTCCAGTAACGGGTGTACGGCTCGGTTCCGGAAGAGGTGAAGGTCCACATACTCGGCAAAGCACCGCTCATTTCCGGAAGAGGTATGTCATCCGGGTCATAGCCCTCCGGAGCCGTCCACCATATATTCTGTGAGGTGGCCGTGCTGCAGTTTGAACCGACCTTGCCTATATATTGCATATAGTTTGCGGCATCAAGGCCGGTCATCTGCGGATTGCCGTCGTTGTAGCTGCCCACGTCTCCCCTGGCTATGACCGCGTTGAAACCGCAGTCGTTGTTGCAGTAACCGAAAACGGTGCCCCTGTAAGAAGCCTCGTCGCTGATTATGCGGCCATGGTTCTCACAATCGGAGATTTTGCAGTCAGCGGAATTGACGAGGGATACGAGGCCACCCGCACGCGCGGACGTAGTGGATATGAGGTCCCCATTGTTGATGCAGCCTTTCAGGGAGCTGCCGCTGCCGGTGATGCAGCTTATGTTCCCTATTCTTCCCCCGCCCGTCGTGGCGAAGCTGTTGGTATTGCAACCGTTGTTGACACAGTCCTCGATGACTGTGCCCTTATTGGCGGCAGCAACTATGCCCGAAGACCTTGCTACGGAGGCGGTTACGGACGAATTGCTGACGCAGCCGCGAATATAGACGCGGGACGCCGAATTCTGTTCTATGGAGGCGAATCCGGCTATTCCGGCCACGTGGGTACCCGTAGCCCCGTTGGATGTATTTCCGCTGCCGTCAACGTTAATGGTGCCGTTGCTTTTGATGTTGGAAAGTACTGTATCTGCCGACTTGGCGTAGGCGAAACCTATGCTGGCCACGGTCATACGGCTGTTCCCGCTGTGCGCCTTTGCGCTTATTGAGGCGTCGTTGACTATGCCCCTGACGCAGGCGTCACAGACCAGTCCGGCGATGGCGCCGAAATCCGAAGAGGCCGTCGGAGTGTAGTCGAAGCTGCAGCTCCCGTCAAGTCTCAGGTTCTCTACTATGCCACCGTCGGTGACCGCTCCAAAGAGTCCCCATGCAGTGCCTGCCTCGGAAGGACTGGCGCTGAGATTGAGCTTCTTCAGACTGAAGCCGTTGCCGTCGAAGTGACCTGTGAAAGGAGTGCCGCTGACGGTTATGGCATTGCTTGCCCAGGTGAAGGTGGCCTTGCCTATAGGTTCCCATTCTGCGATGGAGGAACAATCTATGTCGCCGAGCAGATTGACAACGAAATCGCCGTCCTGCCAGCGTTCAATGCTTTCTCCCGCATTCCAAGCCTTTGCAAAGGCAAGGAGTTCTTCAGCTGTGGCTATGCCCTTACCGCTCAGTGTTCCGATGAATTTGACATTGTCCCTGTTCCAGCTGTCACAGGCCTGACCGCTGATTATGGTGGCGCCCAGCGAGAGGTAATTTTCTGAATCGGCCTGTACCGCGTCACTCTGGTCCGCCCTGGCTCCGATGCGTCCGCGCAGGGCACAGTCGGAAAAGCTGGACTGGGTGGTGGAGGACTGGAGCACGCCCACAAGCAGGCCTCGCATACCTTCCGGAGCTATGACGTCGCCATAGTTGCGGCAGCCGCTCACATCATAGCATTTGATGAGTCCGCAGACGCCGCCGGCAACGCTTCCCGCTTCCTGTGTGGATATCAGTCCGTTGTTGACGCAGGAGGATATCTTCTGACCCTTGACGTTCTGCTCGCTGCAGTAGGCCAGTATGCCGCCCATACGTACTCCGCTGACATTGGCCACGTAGTTTTCGGAATAGTCGCAGCTGACCGGTCCTTCATTGATACAGTTATCTATCTCGACGAGGTAGGCGTTGCCAACTATGCCGGCAGCCCTGTGGGACTTGACGTCTATGGTGGCCTCGTTGACACAGGATTCGATTCGGGCTATGCCCGAGGAGCCGGAGGAAACCGCAGCTGCAATTCCGCCTATGACGGCTGTATTGGTGTTTGAATATTTCTCCCCTATGTCCAGGGTGATGGAACCAGAGAAACGGCAGGAGGAGAGACGGCTGGAGCTTGTCGTAGAGAGAATCAGGCCGCAGATACCGCCTGCCGCCACATTTCTGGAAGAGACGGAAGTGGCCTTTCCTGATATGTTTCCCTGCACGTTCACGTTCTCGATGATGGAACTTACGACCTGGCCGGCGATGAAGCCGAGAGCCACGTGACTGGTGCTGATTCCCGAGCCGCGGACCGTCAATGAGGCCTTGTCGAGTATAAGGTCACGGACAATGGCTCCGTTCAGGGAACCGAAGAGGCCGCAGACCTGGGTGGACTGTATGTCCACGGAGAGGGATAGGTTGCTGATGCGATGGCCGCGGCCGTCAAACACCGCAGTGAAAGGATTCGGCAGACTCTCCTTGCTGTTATAGGCGAGTGAGGCCGTTGATGCCGGCATTCCTATCGGAATCCATTCCTGACCGGACATGTCTATGTCAGCCCCGAGGAAGTAAATACCGTCCCCGTCAGGGTCGAAGGCCGAGGCATCTCCCGCATTCCAGGCCTTTGCGAAGGCGAGGAGTTCTTCGGAGGTGGATATGCCCTTCTGCGGAGCGCCTTCCTGGCTGATGTTTACGCTCAGCGGAGCCGCACCCTCCGGGGTGAAAATGATGACGGCGCTGCGCTCATCCAAGGATTCGTTGGCCGCCACGGCGAAGTTCAGGGTCTCGCTGGCCACGGCCTTTGAGTCAACTCTGCTGATCCAGTCCACCGGTATATCCACGGTGTAGGAGCTGTTGTAGTCCACTTTCACCACTACGGTGCCTCCTGCTGCCGTCAGTTCGGCCTTGCCGTCCACGGCGAAGACTATGGTCTCGGCACTCTGGCTTATCTGTACTTCGGCACTGGCCTCGCCTGCCTTGAAAACGATCCTGGCGCTGCGGGCCGCTGCGGCCTTGCCGGGCTCGGCGACATTATCTTCCACGCTGATGCTCAGAACGGCGTCGCCCGTGCCTGAAGCCGGAGATATTGTCACCCAGTTCTCTTCGCAACTGGCCTCCCAGGCGCAATTCGAACTCAGGGAAACACTTTGGCCAGAGGCCGAAGAAGCCGCAAAGGACAGGGATGTCAGGTCGAGGGACAGCCTGTCCTCTTCAACGGGCTCCGGCTTGTTGCAGCCGGAGAGCCCGAAGGAAAGGATCAGAGCAAGACTGAATATGTGTCTGAGATTCATATCACTGGATAATCTCATTTTCATTGAACTGGGTCCCCGGCTTGTTGTTATAACCCAGTACGTTGTCTATGGTTGCGGCCGGTGCGCCCTCAGGATTGTCCTTGTATTCGGTCCAGGAGCCTACCTTGCCGCCCATTTTGCAGCGGGCAATGTTCAGGACTCCGACCTTGGCGGCATTGGCAACGCTGTCGAAATAGCCGCCGAGCCAGCCCGGGCCGTGGGAAGAATCTTTGTCGGAAAGTATTATGCCCTTGTTTTCGAAGCCGATAACCTGAATCTTGGAGTGACCCACGCAACCTCCGCAGCGGCAGAGATATTCGGCGAATACGTTGCCTTCGTTGACGCAGTCCTCAACTTTGTTGTACCATCCTTCGGCGCCGCCCAGGATGCCGCCCATACGCTTCTGGTTGCCTGTGACTGCCGAGTTGCCGTAGAGGTCGCGCCTTACGGTACCGCGGTTCACACAGCCCTTGACAAGCGAAAATTCGTCTGCGGTGACACCACTGTTTATGGAGGCGACTATGCCGCCGGAACGGCCCGAGCCGCAGGATATGGTGCCGTTGTTGACTGCCTTCACTATAGAGCCCCAGTGCATATAGCCCTGGATGCCGCCAAGCATATGACCGCCTTCACCGGCCTCGGTCAGGGTGATGACTGACTTGGCCACTATGTTGCCGTTGTTGACCACTGCCTCGTCATCGGACTCGCCTCCTATGACACATCTGTCGCCCTTGGCAACTATGCCGGCCATCGCGAACTGCGGGTCATTGCTGCCGTTGAAAATCACATCCACGTTGTTAGTCACGCCCTTGACGGTCACGGCGTCACCTACTGCCAGCAGAGCGCCGGCTGCCAGAGGGGCTTCCGGAGTTCCCTCAATGCTGATATAATCGCCTTTCTCTCCGAGGACGAGGTCCTTGATGGTGGCATTGCTGGCCATACCGAAGAGGCCGTAGCTGTTGTAGTCTCCTGTGGAAGCATCGAATGTCCACCTGATGCCCGTGATGCTGTGATGCCCGCCGTTGAAGACGCCCTGGAAATAGTTATCGCTGCTGGCTGCCGCCTTGACGCTCGAGCCAAGCTTGGCTATGCCTATAGGAGTCCAGTCGAGAACGGAAGAAAGGTCTATGTCTGTCTGGAGTTCCACCTCGCCGTCCTGGTTGAGCCAGCGGCTGCAGCTGCCTCCGGTGGAAACAGCCTGGGCGAAGGCGAGGAATTCCTCAAGCGACGGGATTCCGCCTATGCCCGCATCCGGATCTACAACCGGTACATATCCCCGCTGCTTCACGGTGACAGTCACGGAGACACCGGTGCGATTGCCGGGATCATTGGCATTGCCTGTGATGCGGAAGCTGCCCATCCTGTCGAAGGTTTCCGTATTCTCGTTCTTGAAGTTGGCTGAAGGGGTTATGGTGATGATGGCGTCACCGTGGCCCATTACGGGTTCCACCTGGATCCAGGAAGGCACGTCCAGCACCATCCAGTTGGTGTTGGTATTCACAATCAGCGATACGGCTGCCGGATCCTTTGCCGGAATCTCGCTTATTTCGCTGCGGTCGGGGGTGATATAGGATTCAAGAAGTTTCCCTTCGCTGCAGGCCGCAGTCACAAGGACACCCAGAGCCAAGGCGGCGAAAAGTTTGAAAGTCTGTTTCATATCTTCTCTGTTTATTATTGTTTCTTGGTTATCAGCATATAGTTAAGACAGCTGCGCTCGCCCTTCGAGTCGGAAGGATTGCTGACCAGGCCGCCCTTTGAAGTCACAGGGTCATACACCCACATACAGGAGGAGCCGCCACCGTCGAAGCGGGTCATATTCCAGGCTCCCAGCTTGAGGGCGATGCGGTACATCTCGTAGCTCTTGAGGCCCATTGACACCCAAGGCTGGCGACCGTCCACCTCTATGAGCCACAGTCTGGTGGCATTCCTGTCCACGGCAGCGAAAGTCACGGGATCGTGGTTGGTGATGTTGGTGTGGGTGGCCGGAGGGGTCTGGCTGGCATCCACTCCGTCAACCATAAACTGGAACATTGTCGCATTCTGGGTGATTATGGGCTTGGATACTCCGTCTATTGCCATATCGGCGCGCACTCGAAGCCCGGTGCCCACGGAAGCCACGGAAGCCACTGAGGCAGCCGTCGCACCCGAGAGGGAAAGCACGAATTCGTCGTCCCCGCTCACATAAGGCGGCTCGGCGAGGGCCTGTGTCCTGCCGTCGCAGATGGCGCTGACCACGGCGTCCGCATAGCCCGCGTTGACCTTCATGCGGCCGGAACTGTAGCGGCAGACAAGGTAGTAGGCGTCCTTTGCGAGAGCGTTCACCACCGAAGGCAGCGTTTCCGGATGCGGCTGACGCACATAGCGGCTGGTGTACATATTGGCCTCGAAGGCCGGGTATATATGCCTTACTATCGTATCGTTGATGCTGTAGTAAGGATATTCGCTGCCGCCTATCTCGAAGTGGCCGGCAGGACCGTCGCTGCGCCCGCTGAAGGTCTTCTTTCCGCAGGAGGCAGTGCCGTCATCGAAGACGGTCAGCGCCCAGTCGTGGTTTGGCAGGGCCTTGCGTACGGAAGGCATATTCACATATATGGCTTCGCCGTTCTCGACGTGAGGGCCGCGGGATATGCCGTCGTTGCTGTCGAAGAAGCCGCTGTTGACGCCTGCTATCACCTGGGTGCCTTCGGAACGGAGACGGTCACAAAGCTGGGAGAGGGTCTCGCGGACCTTCGGACCGTTGTTGTTGTTCTTGTTGGCGTTGGGGTTCGGCACTATCCCGTCTGAATAGGCGGTGGTCAGGACGGCCTCCGTCGAAGCCAGATCCAGTTCCAGCACGCAGACACGGCGAGGCACATTGGTGCAGATGTATCGGGTGTAGCTGCAGCCCGAAGCGAGAGTACGGCTCTCATCGACCTTCCAGTCATAATAGGAGTCCAGGGTGCGGTCCACGGTGGTTTTCTCGGTGTCGAACTTGCCCTCTGGGGCGAGCATTGCATTGTAGAACATCGCATCGGGAGCGGCGGCGGGATCGGAGCTGTAGAGAGAGTAGGAACCCGCGTGTCCATAACCGCTATTGGTAATGAAGTCGCCGGAGAGGAATTCGCCGCAGGCCCAGGCCGGACCGCACTGCCCCTCCTCGGCCTCGCAGAGTATGCTGCCGTAGTTGGCGCAGGAGCTGACGCTGCCGCTGGCGCTGCCGGCAAAACCGCCCGCAAGGGCTTTCAGGGGGCAGAGCACGTCGGCATAGTTACGGCAGTTTTGGAATATGACCTTGTCGGCCTTGCCGCAGATGCCTCCCAGGCAGAGCTCGCGACCTGAAGCGCCCTCGGACATATATTCCAGAGTCAGGCGGTTCTGAACGGCGAGGAAGCTGGAAGATGTCGCGGCAGCGCACACGCCGCCCGCATTAGCAGGACCGGCGCTTGAACCCGTTACGCGTATCACGTCCCCGTCCCTACCCAGGACGAGATTCTTGATGGTGGCGGAAGAGATGACCCCGAAGAAGCCGTTATCCGCAGACACTGAGGCGTCGCAACTGAGATTCAGGCCGCTTACGCAATGGCCCCTGCCGTCGAAGGTGCCGGTAAAAGGATGGGTCCTATTGCCTATCGGAGTCCAGTCCGTCAGCGTGGAGGCGTCAATGTCGGAGAGCAGAACCACGGATCCGTCCACCATATAACGGGAGATGGAAGCGCCCGTGCTCACCGCCTCGGCAAAGGCCTGAAGGTCTGCGGCATCGGCTATCCCCCTGACGGTGACTGAACTCTCGGCCGATTGCGACACGGTCAGTGTGGCGACCTTCATTGACATGGTCTTTACCGTGATCACGGCAGTCCTGGAACTTCCGCTGGTGTTGGCGCTGACGTCAACCTGAACGCTAACGGCTTCTGGAGACGCCTTCCCGCTGGAATTGAGCACCTTGGCCCAGGACTGGTTGGAACTTGCCACCCAATCTTCGGACGAGATTACCCCGAAGGATTCCCTTCCGCCCAGAGCATCGAACTCCAGGACGGCAGGAACGAGCTCCAGCACATCCTCAACGGGCTCCTCCCCGCCCCGGCAGGCCGCAAGAAGGCAGAGCGGGGCGAGTATGAGTGCGATATGTTTCAACAGTCTGTGCATATTGTCAGAATCTGTGAGTGGCATCAGAATGAAAGGCCGTCGTCCCAGCCCGGGTTCTGGCTCAGGTTTCCTCCCGTTGCCGTACGCTGGTCGGCAGGTATAGGCCAGAGGTAGTCGCAGGCGTCATTCCACTGATAATTCTCGGCCTCATAGAAGCACAGACGATTGTCGGCAGAAATGGTGAAGTTGCCTCCGATTTCTATCTGTGCGGTAGCGGCAATGCTGCTGCTGACGGAGGACGGTTTGCTGCCCTTCTTGTAGAAAAGCACGTCCGGGCGTCCGTCGGCATCGAGGTCGTATTCGCCGAGGGCCGGGACATATATGCCCTTGAAGCCGCCTGTCGCGGATGGACACAGCCACTTGCCCTCGCCCCAGCGCAGGAGATCCCACTGGCGGAAGCCCTCTGAGAAGAGCTCCACGGTGCGCTCGCGGCGTATTTCGAGTATGGCCGCTTTCTGGCTGCCCTTTGCATTGGGATAGTATTCCTCCATCATAGGGTCGATATCGGCAGGGACGTCACCCATTTTGGTCATCCCGACACGGGCGCGGAGAAGGTCTATGGTCGCATTGACGTCTGCCTTTGTCAGTTCGCCCAGCTCGGCCTTGGCTTCCGCATAGTTGAGCAGAACCTCGGCGTAGCGGAATACGGGATAGTCGGTGGTGGAGGTGGTGGCGCCTTCGTGGGAAGAATCGCTTATGAATTTGATGATACGGTAGCCGCTGAGGGTACGCTCCCAGGAGAGGACCTCGTGTTCACTCTCTCCGGCAGCGATGTAGTCCGGTCCCTGTATGGTCTGTGCAAGACGCGGGTCGCGGTCCTTGAACTGCTCGGCATAGCTCATGTTCTGATATCCGGTCTTGCTGGAAACCGGTTTTCCGTTGGCCAGGAGGTAGTGGTCCACAAAGCGCTGGGTGGCGCTGTGACGGGCATTCTTGTAGTCGAACTGTATGCCGTGACGTATGGCCAGCTCAACCGCGTAGCGTCTGGCGAGTATGGTCTCGTTCTTCTCGGCATCCTCGAGCAGGAAGTACTCCCTGTAAGGGGTGGCCTTCTTCGGGTCGAGCTTCATTTCGTTGCCGCTGTAGAGACTGCGGCTGCCTATCATAAGCGCTGCCGCGTCGGCTGCCTGGCGCAGGAACCATTCGCTGCTCACGGTCACACCGTCGAAGACCTGCTCATCGACAGGCAGATACTCGGTTCCGGCGTGGTATTTACGGAAGGTACCCTCGAAGAGGGCCGCTCTGGACTTGAGGGCCAGGGCCGCATCCTTGGACAGACGGTACTGGCTGTCGCTGCCCCAGTCTTCCGGCAGTCTCTCGTAGGCCCTGTCGCAGTCCTCGAGCACCTTCATCATCACATATCCGCGAGGGTCGCGAGGCTTGGTGAGTTCCTTGGTGTCGGTGGAACCGAGCACCTTGTCGTAGTAAGGCATATCTCCGAACTGGCGCACCATTTCGAAATATATCATAGCCCTGAAGAAATATGCGACGCCGTTGTATTTCTCCCTTGTCGCCTCGTCGCAGTTGACGTTTTTCTCGAGGAAGTAGTTCACGTCCCTGAGGGTGTCGAAAATGCCGGCCCACGACTTGGAAGACGGGAGTCTGGTGCCTTTCTGTATGGCGGAAAGGCTGGAAGAGAAATGGTCATCCGCAACCTGTTCCGCGCAGGATGTCGGCGAAGGCAGGACGGATGCGTAAAAGCCGTTGGTAAAGAGCTCAAGTTCGTTCTCGGTGCGGAAGAATGTCTCCGGAGAGAGCTGGGTTTCCGGCAGTTTGGTAAGGAAACCGTCGCAGGATACGGCGCAGAAGGCGGCCGCAATGCTCATAATTATATGGAACTTTTTCATTTCTTGCGCAATTAGAAGGTCAGGTCAACTCCGAATGAGAAGGTTCGGGAATAAGGATAGAGACAGTCGCCATAGGTCGAAGAGGTGGCCACTTCCGGATCCACGGTGCGGCAGTTCTTCTTCATTGGTGACCAGTACCAGAGATTCTCTCCGTTGAAGTAGAAGCGCACCTTCTGCACCGCCTTGGTCTTCAGAGGGAGGGTATATCCCAGAGTGAGGTTCTTGAGGCGTATGTAGGATGCGTCCTGGAGGAAGTAATCGTTTGTCACGATGTTGCCGCTGTTGCAGATACGGCCTCTCTGGCGAGGGAAGTAGGCCTTGCTGTTGTCGGCACCCTCTTCCTCGGACCAGCAGCGGCTTTCGAATTGCTTGTCTATGAAGGTAGGCCTCTGGTAGCTGTAAGGGCCCCAGAAATATATACAGTTCGCTGACGGCATCCAGTCGATTTTGCCTACGCCCTGGAAGAATATGGAGAGATCGACGCCGTACCAGCTCAGGTCGCCCTTGATGGAATAGGTGTAGCGTGGCAGGCTGTTGCCTATCACACGGCGGTCGCCCGGGTTGTCAAGGGTGTTGTCCCCGGAATTGATGGCCTTGTCCCCGTTGAGATCCTTGTACTTGAGGTCACCGGCCATAAGGACATTGTTCGGAGCGGCACCGCCATAGATGCCCTTGCTCACGTTCTTGTCATTTATTTCGGCCATATACGCGGCTGCCTCTTCGTCAGTCTTGAAGAGACCGTCCGTGGTGTAGCCCCAGATTTCACCGAGGGTCTCGCCCACATAGTGGGAGGACAGCAGCTTGCTTTCGTTCTCGAAGCGGGTGATTACAGTCTTGTAATCGCCCAGGGAAGCGCTTACCCCGTAGCTCAACTCGCTGCCGGCCACCATCCTGCGGTCACGCCAGCCAAGGGAGAGCTCGTAACCTATGGTCCTGAGGTCGGCTGCATTCTCCTTAGGCTCGGTGGCGCCATAGGACTCCGGCAGAGTCATCGCAGCCGTGAGCATATTCCTGGTGTCGCGGATGTAGAAGTCTCCGGAGAAAGTCAGACGGCTGCGGAGGAAGGACATATCCAGACCTATGTTGTTGGTCACGACCGTCTCCCAGGTAAGACTGCTGGACTTCGGGTCGGAGGCCGTAGCCTTGAAGGCCTGATTCACTCCGTCAAAGGTGTAGCTCATTCCGGAAGTGGAAATGGTGTCGAGATAGTAGTAGTTGCTGACCTGCTGGTTTCCGAGGGAACCGTAGGAGTAGCGGATCTTGAAATTGTTCACATAGGCCTTGGCACTCTCGAAGAATGGCTCTTCGGATATGCGCCATCCTATGGATGCCGAAGGGAAGAAGCCCCAGCGCTGGCCCTGGGCGAAGCGGGACGTACCGTCATAGCGTCCCGAGATCTCGGCAAGATAACGGCCCTTGTAGTCGTAGTTGACACGGGCGAAGAAACCCAGGGTCCTGTAGGAAGTGTTGGACTCGGAGGCCTTTTCTATTTCTCCCTGGGCCATATTGATGAAGGACAGGTTTTCGCTGAGCGAGCCCCTCTGCTGTATGGTCAGGGAAGATGAACGGTAGTCGTCGAAATTGGCGCCGAGGGTTGCCGCCAGGTTATGTCCTCCCCTGAAGCTGTGATTATATGCAAAATATGCATTGAGCACGTGTCCGCTGAGGAAGTAACGGTTCTCGTTGTAGAAATCATATACGGATCCGTTGGTGAAGATGCCGCCGGTGTAGCCGTTGCCCTCGTAGAGACGCTTGTTGACGTTGTCATAGGAGTTGGCGGTAGGGATGCTGCGGTAGGAACCCAGTTTGTCGCGCCTGCGGTAGGTGTAGTCCGCAACCAGCTTGAGATCCTTGAATATATGGAAAGTCAGCCTGTTGGTCAGCGTCAGGTAGTTGTTCGTCCTGCGGTTGTGATAACCGTCGGTGAGATAAGGGCCGAAACGGCCGGAGAACAGAGGCGATGTGGCGTCAGCCATATATCCCGAATAGGCGTTGAGTGTGCCGTCCGGGTTGTATGGAACGGTCATAGGGCCCACGTTCTGGGTGAGATTGAAGAGTATGCCCGTGCCGTTGAGGCCTTCGGATCCGTCCATCTCCCAGTAGCCGCCGTAATTGTAGTCGGTGTACTCGTAGCTGAGGTTTGCGGAATAATCCAGCCACCTGGTCACCTTGGCATCCACCTTGGCCCTGAAGGACACGCCGTTATAGATGTCTTCCGCATAATTGTTGAATAGGCCCTCGCGGTAGAGATAACGGCCGCTCACATAGTATTTCACCTTATCGTTTCCGCCCGTCACGGTGACATTGTGCTCGGTTTCCGGACGGTTTCTCTTGAAGAGGAAGTCATACCAGTCGAAGTTGCCCAGATAGACATAGGTATTGGTTCCCGTTACGTCCGGAACTATCCACGGACGCTCAGGGTTCTCTGTCAGGTCGTTGCGGCGCTCGTACATCATCTGTATCTGCTCCGGAGTGTAGGTCCACGCTCCCTTGCCCTTCAGATAAGTGTAGAACTTGTTGGTCAGGGTGACGTAGTCGTATGCCGTGGTGATGTAGTCGGTCGATGTCGTGTTCTGGGACACGCTGACGCGTCCGTTGTAGCTGACCTGAG
The DNA here is from genome assembly GCA_004554455.1 of Bacteroidales bacterium. Classification (GTDB taxonomy): domain Bacteria; phylum Bacteroidota; class Bacteroidia; order Bacteroidales; family UBA932; genus Cryptobacteroides. The sequence continues at coordinate 65,611 of SFMG01000002.1, forward strand.
TCTTGCCGGCCTCACCGCTCCTGGTGGTGATGAGCACGACTCCGGCGGAGGCCTTTGCACCATAGATTGCGCAGGCGGAGGCATCCTTGAGCACGGATATGGATTCTATGTCGTTAGGGTTGACCTGGGTGAGGGAACTCTCCACGCCATCGACGATTATGAGCGCCGATGGGGAACTGCTTATGGATGCGGTTCCGCGTACCGTCACGTTGTAGTTCTTGCTCTCAATCGCACCGCTGGACATGGTCAGCAGCAGGGATGGGTCTGCTCCCTGTATGGCAGCCGCAGCATTGGTCACTGGCCTGTTGTTCAGATCCTTGCCGTCTATTACGGAAACTGCGCCGGTAATGTTGACCCTTTTCTGGGTACCGTAGCCCACCACCACGACCTCGTCGAGGACCGTGGATCCGGCAAGGGTGATGACCATAGGGGATTTCTCATTCCCTGTCAGGACTATGTCCTTGTCGGAAAAGCCGATATATGAGACGCGCAGCGTGCAAGGGAAACTCAGGTCCTCCAGGACGAACTTGCCGTCCAGGTCGCTGATAAAACCCTTGGTCGTACCCATCACCATCAGAGATGCACCGATGAGAGGATCGCCGTTGCCGTCCACCACCACACCGCTTATGGAACGCGGAGCGGCAGCGGCTTTAGCCGATGCGGCGGACACGGATATGGTCTTACCATTAACGCTGCACTCGATATCCTGGCCGGCAAAAATCTGGGCGAGGATGTCTTTGACAGAAGCCGATTCGGCAGAGACATCAACCTTTTTCTGGAGGTCCACATCCTGGGAATCCAGAATCACCGAATATCCTCCGGCATTGCCGAGGGCCGTCAGCGCTTCCTGAACGGTGACTCCCTTCAGCTGAAGATCGAGGCTCTGCGCAGAAATGCACACGCTGAAGCCAAGTATGGAGACAGCGGCAGCAAAGAGTATCTTCTTGAACATTTTATGGTTATTTGGTTATACATAGTGTCATTTAGTGCTGTAGAGCCTGTAGTCCCCATCGACGCGGCGCACGCTCATACGTCCTCCGGCACTCATTGCCTGAAGGATTCTGTCCAGACTCTCGTTGTTGTTGAATATGGCGAAAAAACGGGTGTGGGACAGTTTCCTGTCCATAACTACGATGCGCACTCCGAAGCGGCGTTCCAGCTCGGAGGCGATGTCTTCCATTGTCAGATTGTAGAAATGCAGGGATTTTCCGTCAAGGAAAGAGCGGAAGGTAGCCGGCTGGAAGTCTCCTATGGACACCTTCCCGGACCGCCTGTCGTACTGGACTATGTTTCCCGGTTTCATAAGCACCTCGCGCGGGCCCTTTTCGGAATCTATGGTCATCTTGACGGAGCCTTCCATCAAGAGGCATTCGACGCAGCGGTCCTCTCCGTATGCCTTGAAATTGAAGGTGGTGCCCAGAACCTGTACCCGGCTGTCTCCGGAACGGATGAAGAAGGGATGTTCCGGATCGTGGGCGACCCTGGCATAGACCTCTCCGTCAATGAAAATCTCCCTGCGGGAAGAGACGAAGTCCTTTGGATAGGTGATGCGGCTGCCGGAATTCAAAAAGAGCTGGCTGCCGTCCGAAAGCAGAAGGGTGTCCGTGGATCCTACGGGAACACGCTTTTCAATCCATTCCACGGATTCCAGCTGCCCCTTGGAGCGTGTCAGTTCGGCGACGACCGGCTCCAGGACATCCTTTCCGGATTTGCGGCCCAGCAGGAAACTCAATGGCAGACAGAGGCACAGGAGAAGGACGGCTGCCAGAGGCACAAGCCATTTCCTTCCTCCCCTGCGGGCATCCGGAGCGGCCGTTCCGAGCTCGGAGATTTCAGCGAAGGCCTCGGCCATAATTTTCTCGAGCTCCGGGTCATCCTCGTGCTCGATGAGCCAGAGACGGTATTCTTCCGCCTCTTCGGGTCCCATTTCCCCGAAATAATATCTAAGGAATCTGTCCTTCATCAGTTAGAAGAACAACTGAACGCGCCGTCACGCGTAATCCGCGGAGCAATTTTTCAAAAAAACTGATTCCGCCCTCAATTCATCCGCTTGCGCAATTCCCTGAGGGCGAGTTCCAGATGTTTCTCCACCGTGCGCGGGGATATCTGCATACGGCGGGCGATTTCTTCCGCATCCATATTGCCCTGGCGGCTCAGGAGAAAGACCTCACGGCGCTTTTCGGGCATAGAAGACAGCAGGGACGTCATTCGGCTCTGGGCCTCATCGACATAGAGCCTCTCTTCGGTCACATATTCAGAGTCCGCTTTCTCCGGCAGGTCGTCAGTATAGGAGAGAAGACGGTGTCCCTTGGATTTCAATACATTGAATATCTCGTTCCTGGCAAGCACGAAGAGCCAGTTCTTCAGGGAGAGCGTAGAGTCGAGCCGGTCCCGTCTCAGCCAGAGTTTCATCAGCACATTCTGTGCTATGTCCTCCGCCCGCGCGCTGTCCTTGACCATACCGAAGACGAAAGTCCTCAGAAGAGGGAACCAGTGACGGTAAACCTCCTCGTATGAAGACACGTCCGAACGGATGATGCCCTCGATGAGTTCCTTCTCTGTTTTCTTCTTAAGCCACATAATGGAGGAACAAATATATATAAAAAAGGCAGGCGGAACAATTCCGTCTGCCTTTATGCGGTACAAGTACCGGAGCTTATTCTGCCTGTGCCTCAGCAGCCTCGGCTGCAGGTGCCTCGACAGCCTCAGCAGCAGGAGCCTCAACGGCTGCCTCTGCCTTCTTAGCACGGCTGCGGCGGGTTGACTTCTTGGCCTCCGGCTTGGATGCGAGAGCTGCCTCGTTGAAGTCAACGAGCTCGATGAGCGCCATATCGGCACCGTCACCGAGACGGAAACCGGTCTTGAGGACGCGGGTGTAGCCGCCCGGACGGGTTGCGATCTTAGGGGCAACCTCACGGAAGAGCTCTGAAACGGCCTCCTTGGACTTGAGGTAGCTGAACACGCAGCGGCGGGATGCCGTGGTGTCCTCCTTGGACTTGGTAATGAGCGGCTCTACATAAGACTGGAGAGCCTTTGCCTTGGCAACGGTGGTCTCGATCCTCTTGTGAAGGATGAGGGAGCAAGCCATATTTGCCATAAGGGCCTTGCGGTGACCACTCTTGCGGCCAAGGTGGTTGATTGCTTTATTGTGCCTCATTATTGATTGATCTTTTTCTTGGGTTCGATATTAAACTTGGTTACATCCATTCCGAATGAGAGCTGCATCTTCTCCACAAGCTCGTCGATTTCGGCGAGGGACTTCCTTCCGAAATTGCGGAACTTCATCAGTTCTGCACGGGAGTAGGACACGAGGTCGGCGAAGGTGTCGATATCAGCTGCCTTGAGGCAGTTGTATGCACGTACGGAAAGACCCATATCCGAAAGTTTCTGGAGAAGTTTGCGCCTGAGTTTCTGGTCTTCGTCAGTGAGGATGTTGATATCCGAATCGCTGTTGCCCTCCGGTCCTATGGTCTTGCCGTCGGTGAAGAGGCTGAAGTGGTAGATAAGGATATTCGCAGCCTCCTGGAGTGCGTCCATAGGAGAGATGGAGCCGTCAGTCACGATTTCGAGAGTAAGGTTCTCGTAGTCGGTCTTCTGCTCGACACGCCAGTCCTCGCGGGTCCAGTTGACGTTGACGATAGGGGTGTACACCGCATCCACCGGAATGGTTCCGATAGGGGCGTTAGGGTCGCGGCTCTCCTCTGCAGGAACGAAACCGCGTCCTTTGGTCACCGTGAGAGAAATCTCAAGCCTTACAGCTGTCTCGAGAGAGCAGATGTGAAGCTCAGGGTTCAGCACCTTGAAAGAAGACAATCCCTTTGAGATGTCTTCAGCGGTAAACTCCTGCTTGCCGCTGATCACGATGTTTGCCACCTCTGACTCTGCAGTCTCCACCATTCTCTTGAAGCGTACCTGCTTGAGGTTAAGGATGATGTCCTGCATGCCCTCGATCACGCCCGGGATAGTTGCGAACTCCTGGTCCACACCCGAGATCCTGATCGAGCTGATAGCAAAACCTTCCAGAGAAGACAACAGCACACGACGGATTGTGTTACCGATGGTCTGGGCGAAACCCGGCTCGAGAGGGCGGAATTCGAAACGGCCGACGGTATCAGTTCCTTCGAGCATGATCACCTTGTCTGGCTTCTGAAATGCTAAGATTGCCATATAAATTTCTTTTAGGTGTTACTTATTACTTGGAGTAGAGTTCGACGATGAGCTGCTCGTTGATGTTCTCCGGGATTTCCTCGCGTACAGGGACGTTGAGGTACTTTCCGCTGAGATTCTTGGCGTCGAATTCAATCCAGGAGTACTTGCGGGCTGCACCGACTGCGTTGGTGATGACCTCAAGGCTCTTGGACCTCTCACGTACTGCGATGACATCGCCCGGCTTCACGATGGAAGAAGGGATGTTGCAAACCTCACCGTTAACGGTGATGTGGCAGTGTGAGACAAGCTGACGTGCGGCAGCCCTGGTAGGAGCCACACCCATACGGTAAACGAGGTTGTCGAGACGGGACTCGAGGAGGATGAGGAGGTTCTCACCCTTCTGTCCCTTCATACGGGAAGCCTTCTTGTAGATGTTGCGGAACTGACGCTCGAGCACACCATAGGTATATTTTACTTTCTGCTTCTCCTTGAGCTGAGTACCATACTCAGACACTTTTTTGCGCTTGCGGGCGAGGCCGTGCTGTCCAGAAGGGTAGTTCCTTTTCTCAAAGTACTTGTCCTCACCGAATACAGGCTCGCCGAACTTACGGGCGATCTTTGTACTAGGTCCAGTATATCTTGCCATAACTGTATTCCTTTAATGATTTTTGTGATTTAGACTTTACGACGGCCTTTAGGACGGCATCCGTTGTGAGGCATTGGGGTAACATCGATGATCTCGGTAACCTCGATACCTGCTGCGTGGATGGTTCTGATTGCTGACTCGCGGCCCTGGCCAGGACCCTTGACATACGCCTTCACCTTGCGGAGACCGAGGTCATAAGCGGACTTGGCGCAGTCCTGGGCAGCCACCTGAGCTGCATAAGGAGTGTTCTTCTTGGAACCGCGGAAGCCGCTCTTACCTGCTGAAGACCAGCTGATAACCTGACCTACGCTGTTCGTGAGAGTAACGATGACGTTGTTGAAAGTTGATGAAATATGGGCCTCGCCATAAGCGTCAACCTTGACAACTCTTTTCTTTGTTGTAGTAGTTTTCTTTGCCATAGTTCATCAAGATTATTTGGTTGCTTTCTTCTTGTTTGCAACGGTTTTCTTCTTGCCCTTGCGGGTACGTGCGTTGTTCTTGGTGCTCTGACCGCGTACAGGGAGGCCGATACGGTGGCGTATTCCCCTGTAGCATCCGATGTCCATCAGACGCTTGATATTGAGCTGGATGGATGAGCGGAGCTCGCCCTCGATCTTGTACTCGGCACCAACCTTGGCACGGATGGCTGCGATCTGCTCATCGTTCCAGTCACCGCACTTGATGCTTGGATCGATGCCGCATTCGCTGAGGATCTTCTTTGCGGAGCTGCGGCCGATTCCGAAGATATAGGTCAGACCTATCTCTCCATGTTTGTTGTTAGGTAAATCAACACCGGCTATTCTTGCCATAATCTATCTATACTTAAATTGTTATACGATATTAACCTTGGCGCATCTTGAACTTCGGGTTCTTCTTGCAGATGACATAAAGGCGTCCTTTACGCTTGACGATCTTGCAATCCTCGCTGCGCTTTTTGATGGAAGTTTTGACTTTCATTATAGTAATGATTTATTTGTACCTGAAAAATATTCTTCCCTTTGTTAAATCATAAGGCGACATTTCCACCTTGACTCTGTCACCAGGAAGAATCTTTATGAAATTCATCCTCATCTTGCCCGAAATATGGGCCAGAATCCTGTGACCGTTCTCAAGTTCAACCTGGAACATTGCGTTTGGCAGGGTCTCGACGATTACGCCTTCCTGTTCGATTGCTGACTGCTTTGGCATATCTGAAATCTCACTTTTGATTTAATGTCTATATGTTTTCGATGTAGTCGAAGGTGGAGAGCAACTCCGCATGACCTTTACGGACAACAACCGTAAGCTCATAGTGCGCCGAATTCCTGTGGTCCGCCGTGTGCACTGCCCAACCATTTCTTGCAAGGTACACACCGCGGTTTCCCGCGTTGATCATCGGCTCAATACAAATGGTCATTCCGTCGACGAGCTTGGTGCCCTTTCCGGCCTTCCCATAGTTGGGAACTCCCGGCAGTTCGTGCATCTCCCGTCCTATTCCGTGTCCTTCCAACTCCCGGACAACGGAAAAACCGAATGACTCCGCATACGTCTGTACCGCGTGTCCTATGTCACCGGTTCTGTTGCCTGCAACCGCAGCGGCGATGCCCTCGTACAGGGATGCCTTTGTGACATCCAGAAGCTTCCGGGTCTCGGCATCCACTTCCCCGACAGGGAAAGTGTAAGCCGAATCACCGTTATAGCCTTTGTAGAGAGTACCGCAATCCACTGACACTATATCTCCTTCCCTGAGCACGTAGTCTGACGGAAAACCGTGGACCACGACGTCATTCACAGAGATGCAGAGGGCTGCAGGAAAGCCTTCGTAGCCGAGGAAACTCGGAATTGCACCGTGGTCGCGGATAAAGGTCTCAGCCACCCTATTCAACTCGAGAGTTGTCACACCTGGGGCGACCGTCTTACCGACCTCAGCCAACGTCCTTGACACGAGAATTCCATTCTCGCGCATCAACTCGATTTCTTCTGCTGTCTTTGGCTTAATCATTCCTCTTCGATCTTATCTAATTACATTCCGGAACGTCCTGTCAGTCGGCCAGTCTTCATAAGACCGTCATAGTGACGCATCAGAAGATGGCTTTCAACCTGCTGGAGAGTGTCGAGCACAACGCCCACGAGAATCAGGAGGGAAGTACCTCCATAGAAGCTTGCGAACTGGTTGTTGACACCGCAGAGGGTTGCGATTGCAGGGAGCACGGCGATGATGGCCAGGAAGATGGAGCCCGGAAGGACTATCCTCGTCATGATGGTGTCGAGGTATTCCATGGTCTTCTTGCCAGGCTTTACTCCAGGGATGAAGCCACCATTCTTCTTCATATCCTCCGCCATCATATTCGGCTGGAAAGTGACGGCGGTATAGAAATAGGTGAAGACGATGACAAGGAATCCGAACACGAGGTTATACCACAAACCGGTATAGTTGCTCATCGCAGCGGCGAATCCCCTGGTTGCGTCGAAGCGGGAGAATATGATAGGGAAGAGCATGATGGCCTGTGCGAAGATGATAGGCATCACACCTGAAGCATTGACCTTCAGAGGGATGTACTGGCGCACACCGCCATACTGCTTGTTTCCGATCACCCTGTTCGCATACTGTACAGGAACCTTGCGGACTGCCTGAACGAGTGCGATGGCTGCGACAAACACGAAGAAGAGGATTACGAACTCGACGATCAGAAGGAGTATGCCTCCGGTGGTAGAGCCGGCCTTTGAGAGAACCTCGGCCATGAATGCCTGAGGGAGACGGGCGATGATACCTATCATGATGATGAGGGAGATACCATTGCCGATTCCGCGTTCGGTAATACGCTCACCGAGCCACATTACGAACATCGAACCGCCGAGGAGGATTACCGTGGCTGCCAGGATGTAGAGCTTGGAAGAAACGAGGAATGCATTAGGATACTGATGCATGATGTTGGAAATGTATGCAGGGCCCTGGATGCAGAGTATGACTATCGTGAGAAGTCTGGTGATCTGATTCAGTTTCCTGCGTCCGCTTTCTTCCGCCTGCATCTTCCTGAACTTGCCGACGAAAACTCCAAGCAGCTGGACAACGATGGATGCCGAGATATACGGCATGACACCCAGCGCGAAGATCGATACGTTTCCGAAGGCACCTCCGGAGAACATATTGAGCAGGCTGAGGGCGTCGGTCCTGTTGCTCATGCTGGCCGAGAATTCCGCAATCACAGACGGGTCAATGCCCGGCAGCACGATGAAGCTGCCGAGGCGATAGACCAGGATGAGGAGAAAAGTATAGACTATTCTCTTGCGGAGTTCCTCGATCTTGTAGATGTTCTTGATTGTCTGAATGAATTTCTTCATCGCTATTCAATTGTTATTGCTTTTCCGCCGGCAGCCTCGATCTTTGCGACAGCTGACTTTGAGAATGCGTTTGCGCTGACCTCGAGAGCTGCAGTGAGCTCACCGTTGCCGAGAATCTTCACGAGCTCGTTCTTGCCTGCAAGACCTGCGGCACGGAGCAGTTCGACATCGACCTTGGCTACATTGAGCTTCTCTGCGAGAGTCTGGAGGAAGGATACGTTGATCGCCTTGTACTCAACACGGTTAGGGTTGGTGAAGCCGAACTTTGGAAGACGCCTCTGGATAGGCATCTGACCTCCCTCGAATCCGAGTTTGCGTGAATAGCCGGAGCGTGACTGAGCACCCTTGGTACCACGGGTAGAAGTACCACCGTGACCAGAGCCCTCACCACGACCAATCCTCTTTTCTCTGTTCTTTGAACCTGCAGCAGGTGTCAATTCATGTAATTTCATCTGTGGTCCTCCTATTAGATTTCTTCAACTTTAACAAGGTGCTGAACTTTCTCGATCATGCCCTCGGAAACAGGGTTGAGTTCCACCTCCACGCTTGAGTGGAGCTTGTGGAGACCGAGAGAAGCGAGATTGGCAATCTGGCGCTTGGTTGCACCGTTCTTGCTCTTGATCTGAGTAACTTTGACTTTTGCCATTTTTCTGTCCTCCTCTTAACCTTTAAATACCCTGCTCATAGGAATGCCGCGAAGTCCTGCGACGGTGTATGCGTCCCTCATCTGGGAGAGGGCGGCAACGGTGGCCTTCACAAGGTTGTGAGGGTTGGAAGAACCCTTCGACTTTGCGAGGACGTTGCGTACGCCAACGGACTCGAACACTGCACGCATGGCACCACCGGCCTTTACACCGGTACCCGGAGCAGCCGGTTTCATGAATACGCGGGCACCGCCAAACTTAACTTCCTGCTCGTGAGGAATGGTACCGTTGAGTACCGGAACCTTGATGAGGTTCTTCTTTGCATCCTCGACGCCCTTTGAAATGGCAGTGGTTACTTCGTTTGCCTTTCCAAGACCATAACCTACAACGCCGTTCTCGTCACCAACCACAACAATGGCAGCAAAGCTGAAGTGACGACCACCCTTAGTAACCTTGGTCACTCTCTGGATGGCTACAAGTCTGTCCTTGAGATCAAGGTCAGAAGTCTTTACTCTTTTAACATTTGTATTTGCCATAGTCTCTTAGAATATTAAGCCGCCTTCACGGGCAGCGTCGGCCAAACTTTTAACTCTTCCGTGATAGAGGTAGCCTCCACGGTCGAAGGAAACGGTGGTGATGCCGGCAGCAAGAGCGCGCTCGGCAACCTTCTTTCCTACGAGTGCAGCAGCCTCGATTCCGGACTTGCCCTTGCAATCTGCGGCAAGCTCCTTGTCATTTGAAGCGGCAGCCACGAGGGTGATGCCCTTCAGATCATCGACAACCTGTACGTAAATCTGCTTGTTGCTTCTGAATACAACCATACGAGGCCTTTCAGCAGTACCATTGACGACTTTGCGTATACGGTAGTGAATTCTCTTTCTTCTTTCAATCTTATTCAATGCCATAACTCAATCCTCCTATTATTTAGCACCTGCTGACTTGCCGGCCTTGCGACGGAGCTGCTCGCCGACGAACTTGATACCCTTGCCCTTATATGGCTCAGGCTTGCGCATAGAGCGGATCTTTGCGGCTACCTGGCCGACAAGCTGCTTGTCGCAGCTCTTGAGAACGAGGACAGGGTTCTGTCCCTTCTTTACGGCCTCAGCCTCAGCTTTGATTTCCGCAGGAAGCATCATCTGGATCTCGTGGGAGAATCCCAGGGAAAGGATAAGGATCTGTCCCTGAACCTCGACACGGTAACCCACACCTACGAGTTCCTGCTTGATAGTATAACCCTCGGAAACACCCACAACCATATTGTGGATGAGAGCACGGTAGAGACCGTGAAGTGAACGGAACCTAGGGTTGTCATTAGGGCGGGTCAGCTTGACCTCATTTCCCTCTACGGTCACGGTGATGTCAGAGTCCACTTTCTGGCTCAGCTGTCCGAGAGGTCCTTTAACCTTGACCACGTTTCCGTCAGTGACCTCTACGGTCACGCCGGCTGGCAGGCATACAGGCAATTTACCAATTCTTGACATTCTAAACTGTTTTTAACATTAATAAACATAGCATATCACCTCACCGCCGACATTGAGCTCCCTGGCTTCCTTGTCAGTGATGATGCCCTTGGAGGTGGAGATGATGGCGATGCCGAGTCCGTTGAGGACGCGCGGCATGTTCTCCACGTCAGTGTACCTTCTGAGACCCGGCCTTGAGACGCGGTCGATTGCCTTGACGGCAGGAGTCTTGGTCTGAGGATGGTACTTCAGAGCAATCTTGATGGTGTTGAACTTTCCATCCTCTACAAGCTTGTAGCTGAGGATGTAGCCCTTCTCACAAAGGATCTTGGTGAGGGCCAGCTTCATCTTTGAGGCAGGCACCTCTACGACCTTCTTACCTGCTGAGTAAGCGTTACGGATCCTTGTAAGAAAATCTGCAATTGGATCAGTCATTTTTTTGTCGTTTTGTGGACCGGCGCAACAGCGCCCGATATCCGATTGTTAATAAATAATGATAATAGTATATAACACAGTTCAAGACGCGATCGCTCGCGTCCGGAAATGTTTACCAGCTAGCCTTCTTCACGCCCGGGATAAGACCGTTGCTTGCCATCTCGCGGAACTGGATACGGCTGATGCCGAAGGCACGCATATATCCCTTTGGACGTCCGGTGAGAGAACAGCGGTTGTGCATACGGCATGCTGCGGAGTTCTTAGGGAGCTTGTCCAGAGCGGCCCAATCACCGGCCTCTTTGAGAGCTTTCCTCTTCTCGGCATACTTGGCAACCAGTTTCGCGCGTTTTACCTCGCGGGCTTTCATTGATTCTTTTGCCATTTCTCTTCTCTTTTAGTTGTTGGATTTCTTGAAAGGCAGACCGAATGCCTTGAGAAGTGCGAAGCACTCTTCGTCGGTCTTGGCTGTAGTAACGAAAGTGATCTCCATACCGAGGGTCTTTACGATCTTCTCGATGTCGATCTCCGGGAAGATGATCTGCTCCTTGACTCCGAGGGTGTAGTTGCCCTGGCCGTCCATCTTGGTGGAGATGCCGTTGAAGTCACGGATACGAGGAAGGGTGATGCGGATGAGCCTCTCGAGGAACTCATACATCTTCACGTTGCGGAGGGTAACCTTCACGCCGATAGGCATGCCGCGACGGAGTTTGAAGTTGGAAATATCCTTCCTGGAAGTGGTGATGACTGCCTTCTGACCGGTAATGGCGGTGAGCTCCTGCTGAGCGACCTCAACGAGCTTCTTGTCTCCGGTAGCGTCACCGACGCCTTCATTTATGGTAATCTTGACGAGCTTCGGGCACTGCATCACGGATGAGTAACCGAACTGCTTCATCAGCTGAGGAACAACTTCCTCCTTATAAAATTTCCTGAGCGAAGGAACATAGCCTGCAGGAATTACCTGCTCTGCCTGTGCTGCTTTCTTTGCCATAATTAGATCTCCTCTCCTGATTTTTTGGCGTAGCGGACCTTCTTGCCGTCCTGAACCCTGTAACCTACCCTGGTAGCCTTTCCGGACTTAGGGTCGATGAGGTTGAGGTTGGAAATGTGTACACTTGCCTCCTGTTTGATAATGCCACCCTGTGGATGAGCTGAATTAGGCTTGGTGTGCTTGCTTACGATGTTGACACCCTCGACAACGGCGCGGTCCCTGTCAACGATCACCTCGAGCACCTTGCCGGTCTTACCCTTGTCGTTACCGGCATTTACATACACGGTATCGCCTTTTTTGATGTGAATCTTTTTCATTTTCCAATCGTGTTTTTAGAGGACCTCAGGTGCCAGTGAAACTATCTTCATGAAATTCTCACGGAGCTCCCTTGCGACAGGGCCGAAGATACGGGTGCCGCGAAGCTCGCCTGCATTGTTGAGAAGCACACAGGCATTGTCGTCGAAACGAATATAGGAACCGTCAGCACGACGGATCTCCTTCTTGGTGCGGACTACGACAGCCTTTGATACGGTGCCCTTCTTGGCGTCACCACCAGGGAGCGCACTCTTGACTGCTACGACGATCTTGTCGCCGACTTTGGCATAACGGTGGCGGGTTCCACCCAGAACGCGGATGCAGAGGACTTCCTTTGCGCCGCTGTTGTCTGCCACCTGTAAACGTGATTCCTGCTGTATCATTGCTTACTTGACTTTTTCTACGATTTCTACTAATCTCCAGTTCTTGTTCTTGCTGAGCGGACGAGTCTCCATAATGCGTACGGTATCGCCCTCGCTGCACTCATTCTTCTCGTCATGAGCGGTGAACTTGGTGGTCTTCTTTACGAACTTGCCGTAAATAGGATGCTTCTCCTTGGTAGCTACGGCAACCACGATGGTCTTGTCCATCTTGTTGCTGACCACGACTCCTATTCTTTCTTTGCGAAGATTTCTTTCCATGACCTATTCGGTTTTAGTTCTGTTTCTCTTTCTCGGCAAGAATGGTCACCATGCGGGCGATGTCCCTTCTGGCCTTTGCAATCTTGGAGCTGTCCTCCAGTGGAGAAATGGCGTGATTGATCTTCATGGTCTCAAGGTTGGCCTTTTCGACCTCGATGCGGTCCTTGATGTCCGCAATCGACATTTCGCGTACTTCTGATGCTTTCATTGTCTTTTCCCCATTAATTATTCAACATAGTCCCTGCGGACAACAAACTTGGTGGCTACAGGGAGCTTCTGTGCGCCAAGACGGAGAGCCTCCTTCGCGATCTCGAGCGAAACGCCGTCGATCTCGATGAGGATACGACCCGGAGTTACAGGAGCTACAAAGCCCTCAGGATTACCCTTACCCTTACCCATTCGCACCTCAGCAGGCTTCTTGGTGTAAGGCTTGTCAGGGAAGATTCTGATCCAGACCTTACCTTCACGCTTCATATAACGCGAAACGGCCTGACGGGCAGCCTCAATCTGACGACCGGTGAGCCAGCAATTCTCGAGGGTCTTGATGGCGAAAGAGCCGAAGCAGAGCTGTGCACCTCTCTGGGCAAGACCTTTCATGCGGCCTTTCTGCTGCCTTCTGAATTTGGTTTTCTTTGGTTGTAACATTTGTCTATTACTTTTTGTTTAACTTTCGTAATAAAAAACCTAACTAATTGAGTATCAACTGGTTGGGCGGATTTCTCCTCAATTAGGGGACTGCAAAGATACAAAAAATTCTTCAACTTCAAACATTCCCGCAAAATATTTCAATTTATTTTGGACCGCAAAAGTGAATAGCTAACTCTTGAATTTACACTGAGTTACACAACCTGTTGAAAAATATTTCCACGTAATTTGGACCGCATTTGCGAGGGTATAAAAAGATGCGGGTACGGTATTTGGCGCAAGAGAATAAAAGACTATTTTTGCAAAGGATGAAAATACTGGCAAGACATATTGTCGCGGCCGTGCTGCCGCTTCTGTTTCTGCTGCCCGCAGGAAACGCCGCCGCCCAGAGCGGGACGGGCAAGCTGCTGGAAATGCGCACCGACGGCAAGGATACCGTATTCATGGACGCCATAAGGCCGTCGCGCATATACGAAAAGCTGCCGCGGCAGAAGGGACGCGACTGGAAGAAATATTACCGTCTGGTATATAACTTCAACAAGGTATATCCCCTTGCCCTGGAGGCGCGCAGCATAATCCGCCAGGTGGACAGCACCGTCAGCACCGACGGCCTGAAGCGCGGAAAGAAGGAAAAATATATAAAGGGAGTGCAGAAGAACCTGTTCGACGCCTACGAAGGCACCATAAGGAATATGACCGTGTCGCAGGGGGCGCTGCTGATGAGACTCGTGGACCGCGAGTGCGGGCTGACGCCATACGAGGTGATAAAGGACTACCGCAACGGCATGGCGGCTGGGTTCTGGCAGGGCATAGCCAAATTGTTCGGCACGGATATGAAGCGTCACTACGACCCGAAGGGGGAGGACGCCGAAATAGAGGACCTGGTCACGAAATGGGAAGAGGGCGACTTCGACAACTTCTATTATTCCCTGTTCTGGGAGTGGCCCGAGCACGTGGAGATCAAGCCGGACGTGGCGTCGAAAAGGAGATAGGGCGAACCGTCCATCCAATCTTTGAGCATATACAGAACTGCGCCGTTGTCCAGACGGAGCTCGGCTTGCGCGTGGTAGTGGCCGAATATGAAGAAGTCCGGACGCGGGTCGCCTGCGAAGTCCTCCGCGAAACGCACTATCGGCGCAGTAGCCGGATCGAAGACATATTCCCGGCCGCGGGCAAGGCGGCTGTGACGGGACCAGTTCTCTCCGAGGCGGAATGCCAGCCAGGGATGGAGACAGGAGAAGAGGGCCTGCAGGATGCGGTTGTGAAAGACGGCGCGCAGCAGCCTGTAGCCGAAAGGACAAGGGCCGAGACCGTCGCCGTGGCCGAGACAGAAGGTGCGGCCGCCAATGGCGGTGACGTGGGGTTGCGCGAGAATCTTTATCCCCAGGGATTCGAAGTAGGAATATGCCCACACGTCGTGGTTGCCCTTGAAGAAATACAGTCTGACCCCGGCATCCCTCAGGTCCATAAGGGCGGAGAAGACCCGCACATAGCCCTTGGGAACCACGTCCCTGTATTCATACCAGAAGTCCCAGATGTCCCCGAGCATATAGAGGCTTTCCGTTTCGGCGGCGGGAATCGAACGCAGGAAGTCCACGAAACGGGCTTCCCTTGCGGCCGGGTCCTTGTAGTCCAGGCCGAGATGAACGTCGGATACGAAATATGTGAGATGGCGGGACACGGCGCGAGGTCAGATTATCCAGAGACTCTCGAGCACACCGCAGACAAGGGCGCAGGAACCGGCCAGGAGGCAGTAGAGCGCAAACCATTTGAGCTTGGCCTTCTTCACCAGGGCTATCATCAGCCGGCAGGCCAGGAGTCCGCTCAGGAAGGCCGAAACGAAGCCGAGAGCCAACGGGAGCACTCCCACGGAAGAGGAGGCCAGATCGCCACCCACTACATTCAGGAAGGTTTCCCCGAGTATCGGAACCAGCACCATCAGGAAGGAGAACTGGGCCACGACTTCCCTGCGTACCCCGCAGAGCAGGCCGGTGGAGATGGTGGTGCCGGAGCGGGAAAGGCCCGGAATGACAGCCACGGCCTGTCCCAGACCGACCAGGAAGGCC
Source organism: Bacteroidales bacterium (assembly GCA_004554455.1). Taxonomy (GTDB): domain Bacteria; phylum Bacteroidota; class Bacteroidia; order Bacteroidales; family UBA932; genus Cryptobacteroides. Next base: position 80,921 of record SFMG01000002.1, read on the forward strand.
TGGAGGTAGGAAATGCCGTTGCGGGCTTCAGCAGGGGCTTCCGGGGCCGGGACCTGCTTCGCACGGCCGGGACGGTCCGAGAAGTAGAGCAGCGCCGCCGTGACGATCAGGGCGCAACCCACCACGATGAGGGAGCCGAACAGCGAGCTCACCGCATCCTTGAGGAAGAGTCCCACGAAAAGGACTGGGATCATAGAGACGCAGATCTTGAGCACATAGTCGGTCTCGTCGTTGTAACGGAAACGGAAAAGTCCCCGGAACAGTGAGAGTATGGGTTTGAAGAAGACGACGATGGTCGCCAGCACGGTGGCGGCGTGCACCACCACGTCAAAGACGAGGTCTTCTCCAACATCGACCCCGAGCAGGGCCTGGCCTATGGCAAGGTGTCCGCTGCTGCTGACGGGCAGAAATTCGGTAAGGCCCTGTATCAGGCCCAGTATCACGGCTTCAAACCACTCCATTTGCTAATTCTTTTTGCGTTTGGACGGGAACCATCCCATTATTGCCACTATCTCCACGACCACACCGGCCGCAATCACCAGAGGCGCAACGACCAGTCGCCTGGCATTGAACATCGCCTCGTTGAAGACCTGGGGATCGTCGCTGCCTCCGCCGGTCATGAGCACGTAGCCCAGGACCATCAGCAGCAGACCGGCCGCCAGAATGGCGGTTCCCTTGAGGGTGAGAGGCATAGCCTCCTTATTCTTGTTATCCATATCTTCTTTCATATCAATAATATAACTCTGCCTTGCGCAGGGACACCAGGCGGTTTACGACAAGGAAGGTACTGCTTACGCATATAAGCGCGCCGGCCGCCAGCACTATGCCGAAAGTGAGCAGCAGCATATTCAGGTCGAATATGGCAAAGAGCTGCGGGAACTCGCCGCGGACCACGAAGAGCAGCGCGACCAGCATCAGGGTAGCCAGCAGGGCCGCACATATACCCTGAAAGAGGGCCTGCACGAGGAAGGGACGGCGTATGAAGGCGCGCGTCGCCCCGACCATACTCATTGTGTGTATGGTGAAGCGCCGGGCATAGATGCTGAGGCGTACCGTGTTGTTTATCAGCACGTATGAGATGAACAGCAGCAGGGCTATGAACACGGCCATCACCATTGACACCTTGCTCAGGTTCGAGTTGAGCTTGTCCACGAGGGAACGCTTATAGACCAGCTCTTCCACCTGCGGCATCGCCTCCAGGCGGGAGCAGACCGTCTTCAAACTGTCGGCGCACACATAGTCGGCCTTGAGCGAGAGTTCCACGGAAACGGGTATGGGCGAGCTTTCGAAAACGTCGAGGAAGTCATCGCCGAGCAGGGCCTTCATTTCCGCCTCGCCCTGGCTTCTCGGCACCAGCTGCGCCCTGCGGACGAAAGGCTCCTTCTCCATTTCGGCCATGCAGGCTGCCGCCTCTTCGTCGCCGACCTGCTGCTTCATCATTACGGACACGGTCATATTCTCCTTGAAGCAGTTGCTGATGTTGCGGGCATTGACGAGCAGCAGCGAGGCCGCCCCTACCAGAAGGAGTACCAGCGCGATGCTCGTGACAGAAGAGAGATAGGCATTGGCAAGCCTCCTGCTCAGCATATTCTTTTCCTTGTCCGCCATGGCCATTATTGCTTTACGCTTTGTGTTTGAAGGGTCAAAGATAGCGAAATTCAAATTTATTTATTATCTTTGTTGTGATTTTGCACTAATTTTTCAAGATATGGGAGAAGTTAAAAGAGTTCTTTTCGTCAGTTCGGAGATATACCCGTATCTGCCGGAGAGCCCTATTGGCAGAATCGGACGCTTCCTTCCCCAGGGAGTCCAGGAGAGGAAGCGCGAGATCAGGTCTTTCATGCCCCGCTACGGCTGCATCAATGAAAGGAAGAACCAGCTCCACGAGGTGATCCGCCTTTCCGGCATGAACATAGTCATCAGTGAGATCGACCGTCCGCTGGTCATCAAGGTGGCTTCGATTTCATCCGCCCGCATGCAGGTGTATTTCATAGACAACGATGACTACTTCCATAGAAAACAGATTTACTGCGACGAGAACGGCAAGTTCTTCGAGGACAATGGGGAAAGGGCCATTTTCTTCGCCAGGGGCGTGCTCGAGACCGTCAAGAAGCTGCGCTGGGCACCGGACGTGATACATTGCCACGGCTGGATTTCCCACATACTCCCCCTCTATCTGAAAAAAGCCTACAGGGATGACCCCATATTCGCCGAGAGCAAAATCGTCCTTTCGCTTTACGACGACACACCGGCAGAGCGCTTCCCGGATGACTTCGCCGGGAAAATACCTTTCGGCGGCATAAGTCCGGAGGACGTGGGACTCGGCGCCGGCTGCGATGGCACAGAACTTGCGAAACTCGCAATCCGCTACTCCGACGGCGTCATTTTCGGATCCAAGGGCGTATGCGGAAAAGTGGCAGAAGCCGCGAAGGCATCCGGCCTCCCGCTTCTGGACTGCGATTCCGCCGCACTGGAGGACGGCAGCTATATTGACGGATACAACGCTTTTTACGACAAGATATAAGACAGACTTCCCAGATGAATTTCAAAGACATCAAACGCATATTCGTTGCCGGCGCCTCAGCCGGCATACTTGTGTGGGGCACAGCAGCCTGTGTCACCGTTGACACCGGCCTGGGCCAGGATTATATGCCGCTGGAGCAACAGTATGACATCTTCACCTGCGAGTGGGAGCTCGAACAGATGAGCCAGAAGCGCCCGACGGAGCTTTCGGGTTACAATACAAGACGATTCACCATAGGTTCCATAATGGACGCGGAGCACGGCCTGACCCGCAAGGGCAGCGCCTTCAGCCTCATACCTATCGTGGACACGCTCGATTTCGGCAAGAACCCCAAGGTGCGCGAATTTCACTTCACTGCCATCAGGGACACCATCAACATCCCTGACGAAAGATACAGGAACATACTGCAGAACGTGAACGTATATGCCTTCGAGAATAGCGGCAAGGTGCTGGACAGCCTGAGCTTCACCGACGAACTCAGAAACAGCGACTTTTCCGGATGCGAGCGCATAACCAGAGGCGTCCCGGTCTATGACGGCGGCGACAGTCTCAGCTTCAAGTTCAGCGACAGCTGGAGCAACTCGCTCATACAGCGTTTCGTCGACAACTCCGAGGACGGCGTATATATTCTCGATTCCATACCGGAATATATGGAGAAGGTGCTCCCGGGCATATACATCTGCACAGATGACGCATCGGGCGATGGAGGCAGGATCGATATGTTCAACGTGGCCATCAAGATAGAGAACAATTATGTGATGGGCAACTATGCCGAGCTGAAGTTCAGCGCAGAATACGACGGCGAGATGAGGGACAGTTCCTTCATTTTCATATTCGGGGCCGTGGCCGTCCCGGAGAACGCGTCAAACCTGCCTAACCAGTATGCCTTCAACTGCACCGAGATAGTCGGCGGCTGCGCCGAGGGCCCTGCCACAGACATCCTTTACGTGGAGGGCGGTGACGGAGTGAAGCCCGTGGTTTCGGCAAAGGAACTCCACAGCCTGCTGAACCAGGAGCTCAGGAACAACCCTAACATACTCGAATACGGCATAGACCTCAATCAGGTGATTATCAACAAGGCCAGTCTCGAGTTACCTTTCATAATGCCGGAAGACTACACCAAGATGGAGATATATCCGGAGATTCTCAGCCCTTGCTGCAGGCTTCTCGTCAAGGATTCCCTGGGCGTGTCCCATTACACCTACGCCAATCTTACGGACGCCAGCATCAGTTCGGAGAAGCACGGAGCCGTTGACCGTTCCAACATCAGGTACGATGCCGACATAAGCTTCCACACCCAGAAGATGCTCAGTCTGGGGGAGGAGCCGAGCGACAGCACCCTGGCCAACTACGACATCTGGTTCCTCATTACCAAGAATGAGATCAACGAGACCAGCTCGTCCTCTTCCTCGAGCAGCTATGACGATTACCTCAACCAGATGTACTACTACAACTATCTGAACCAGCTCTACGGAGGCTACGGCGGATACGGCTATGGCGGATACGGCTACGGTTACGGCGGATATGGCAGCTATGGAAATTACGGCTACAACAACTACTATTCGATGATGCTCTACTCCAACATGCTCAATTCCTCAAGCTCGGGCAGCACAACCTCCACATCCGAGGAACTGGACCGCGACCGCTTCTATGCAGCGAAGCTCTGCGGACCGCAGAACGAGTCGCGCAGGCCGAAGCTGAAGATTAGCTACTCGGTTCCGAAGAGGGCTATCAAGTAGCCTGGGCAGGAAACAAACAATAAGGAGGATGACATCGGTCACCCTCCTTATTTTATGTCGTAGGCCAAATTATTTTGCCTCGTCAACCTTTGCCTGGATGTAAGCGATTGCGTCACCTACGGTCTGGATCTTGTCACTGGCCTCCTCATCAGGAATGGTGATGTTGAATGCCTTCTCGAACTCCATGATGAGCTCAACGGTGTCAAGAGAATCTGCTCCGAGGTCATTGGTGAAATTTGCTGTCTCGGTAACGACTGTAGAGTCAACGCCAAGCTTATCGACGATGATAGCTTTTACCTGTTCTGCTACTTCTGCCATAACGTTTAGATTTTATTTAGTTTGTTGTTTTTAATGTTCGGTCCAAAAGTCCCGCAAAGTAAGCAAAAATTTCTCAAAAATGAAAATATGGGGGCTAAAAACTAATCCGTCACCCCTTTGCTGAGCTTCAGCCATACCCTCAGTCCATTGAGAGAACTCAACAGGACGAAGAAGTAGCATATTGCCAGATTAAGGTCCGAGAGATTGTATCCCCCGTTGAAAAAGGACAGTACCCAGAGCACCACGGTCAGGAGGTTGACGGCTATCCAGATGAACCACTGCTCGAAATAGGCCAGCGTGAGCAGGGTCTGTCCGAGCACGCAGAGGGCCGTGCATATTGCGTCCACTACTATATCCCTGCCGTTGACGTATTTGAGGGCCAGCAGCAGCACAGCCATTCCCAGCAGCACGGCGGAGAGCAGCAATATGCGCTGACGGGCGCTAAGGAGCTTGGCGGCAACCCGGTCGCTGTCCCCCAGCGTCCCTATCTTGCGCCAGCGCAGCCAGCCGACCAGCTGCATAGGCAGGAAGAAGAGGCCGTAAACCGCAGCATTGCCGTAGTGGGCGGTCTTTATGCAGTAGAAGGAATACAGGGCATTGTATATCGCGCCGAAGAGGAAGGTCCAGCTGTTGCCCCTGGCCGAGCAGACGCAGCAGAAAATGTTGAGTATGGACGCCACAAAGGTGAGCCACCACTCCCAGTTGGCGAAAATGGACCTGCTGTCAGGCGAGAAGAAGGCCGTCAGCAGAGGGCAGGCAAAGGTGCCTGCGATAAGGAGCCACTCGAAAGGTCCCAGGAAGGATTTTTTCATTTCAGTTCATCTTTGATTCGGGCTGCGAGGGCAGGTCCCACCAGCTCCGAGATTTCTTCAACAGGCGCGGCAACTATGCCGGCCACCGAACCGAAGCGCAGCAGCAGGCGCTGTTCGGTTCTTTCTCCAACCCCCTTTATCTCCCTGAGGGCGGAGGATATCTGTGACTTGCTCCTGCGGGCGCGGTGATGGGTGATGCCGAAGCGGTGAGCTTCATCCCTGAGGCGCTGCAGGAGCTTGAGCGCCTGGGAGTTGCGGTCAATGAACAGCGGATACGGGTCTCCTATCCTGACGACCTCCTCGAGCCTCTTGGCCAGGCCGACGACAGTGACGCGGTCCTGAAGGCCGAGCTCGAGTATGGCCTCATAGGCAAAGGCGAGCTGACCCTTGCCGCCGTCTATTACAATCAGCTGCGGCAGGTCGTCGGGCGCCTCCGCAAGCATACGCGAGTAACGGCGGTTCACGACCTCCTTCATCGAGGCATAGTCGTTGGCCCCGACGACGCTTTTTATATTGAAATGGCGATAGTCGCGCTTGGACGGTTCCGCGTCCCGGAATACCACGCAGGAGGCAACGGGATTGGTTCCCTGGATATTGGAGTTGTCAAAGCACTCGATGTGCTGAGGGAGTTCCTTCATTCCGATGGCGTCGCGCAGTTCCTCCATCACCTTGCGATGGAAGGCCTCGGGGTCGCTGTGCTCGCTCTGACGCAGGGCGTTGACCTGCATCTCCCGGGCATTGCGGTGGCTGAGTTCAAGCAGGGCCAGCAGGTCTCCGCGGGCGGGGATGCGGAAATCCACCCCTTCCATCATCACGTCGGGGAGGAACGGGACCACCACCTCCGGGGAAAGCCGTCCGAACTTTTCCCTTATTTCCGCAATGAAGGCCGACAGGAGCTCGGCCGGCTGTTCTTCAAGCCGCAGTCTGAAACCCAGGTTCAGGGACTGTATGATGGAGCCGTCGTGCAGGCGCATAAAGTTGCCGAAGGCATCGCTTCCGTCCATAACCAGCGAGAATACATCGAGGTCTCCGCGGGAAGTGTTGACTATCACCGACTTGGAATAGTGCTGCTCAAGCGAGTCCATCTTCTGCCTGTACTGCTCCGCCTGCTCGAAGTCGAGCTTTAGGGCGGCCTCCTGCATCAGAGCCCTGTAGTGCTGTATCATTTCGCGGCCGTCCCCCTTCAACAGACGCACTATTTCTTCTATATTGTCGTTGTATTCCTTTACGGATATGCGTCCCACGCAGCAGCCGCGACACTTGCCTATATGGAATTTGAGGCAGGGGCGGAAGCGGCCGCGCATAATGCTGTCGGAACTGATCTTCAGCTTGCAGTCGCGCAGCGGGTAGAGCCCTGAGAAGAATTCCAGCAGCGAATAGGCGTGCTTCACAGAGCTGTAAGGGCCGAAATAGCGGGAACCGTCCTTCACCACGCGGCGGGTCAGGAAAACCTTGGGATACATTTCCTTGCTCACGCATATCCACGGATAGGTCTTCGAGTCCTTGAGCAGTATGTTGTAACGGGGTTTGTACTGCTTGATGAGATTGTTTTCCAGCAGCAGGGCATCCGCCTCGCTGTCAACCACCGAGTACTGAAGGTCTGCAATGCGGGATACCAGTATGGCTGTCTTCGGGGTGAGGCGGGAAGGATCGACGAAATACTGCGCGACACGCTTGTGGAGGTCCTTGGCCTTGCCCACATAAATGACGGTTCCCGAGGCGTCATAGTAACGGTAAACGCCCGGGGAGTGCGGCAAAAGGCTTATTTTTTCCTTGAGGGTCACTTTCCGGCCTGGGAGAAGTAATGGTCGGCGGCGGAAACTATGTCCTCGCCGAGCAGGTCACGGTTCAATATGCTTCCGTCAGGAGCGAAATAGACCGTGAGAGGCAGGGAGAGGGCGCCGTAGAGGTCCAGCAACTTGTCTTCGGCATTGTTGAGCGCCACCCAGTCCATTCCCTGTTCGTCGGCGACGTACATTGCCTCCACAGGCGTGTCGTACATTGCGACACTGACTATCTGCAGGCCCTTTTTCCCATATTTCTTCCAAACCTCCTTCAGATATGGAATCTGCTCCAGGGAGAGTTCGTCGCGGCTGTTCCAGAAGTAGAGCAGCACGAACTGGCCCTGGCCGACATAATCGGAAAGGGAAACCCTCGTGTAAACCGGGATGCCGTAGTCGAAACCGCTTACGCTCTTGACCCTGAAATCCCGGTAGAGACAGCCCTCGGAAGTCTCCATCCTGGCATTGTAGAGCCTTTCTATCAGGGCCACAGACTCGAGGCTGCGCGCCTGTGGGCTCAGAGTCCTCAGCGCCTGGCCTATCTCCGCATCGTCCATAAGGAAGCAGGCGGCCTGGAAGGCAGCCGCACCAAGCACATTGTCAGAGTTGGCATTTATGGCGGATATGGCTTCCTTCTTATAGGACTCCTGAGTCTCAGCCAGAGCCAGCGTACGCAGCAGGCTGTTCAGCTTTTCCTGAAGGGATATGGACGGAGTGCGGGAACTGACCGTGGAACTGTCGCAAAGCACAATCTCCAACACCGTTCCGTCCGGTACCAGCGCCAGCTGGGCCGGGCCGCTCACCAGCCTGACCAGAGTGCAGGGGTTGGTTGGAATCTCTATCTCGAAGCGTCCGTCCTCTCCTTTGAGCAGGGTATCGAGGGCGGCTCCGTGTATCTCGACCTCGTCCAGTCCTGAAGGGAGTTCTCCCCTCAGCACGGTGACATCCTTCACCCGGGGCGTACAGGCCGCACAGGCGAGGGCGGCCAGACAGATCAGCTTACTTGCCCTGGACATATTTCGCTATGGTCTTTTCTATGTTCTCACCGCGCAGACCGCGGGCCACTATCCTGCCGTCAGGACCGAAGAGCATTATTTGAGGTATGCCCTTGATGCCATAGACATCGGTAGGGACGGATCTGTCCTCGGGAACAATCACCATCTGGTTCCAGATGACTCCGTGCGAATCGGCGGCATCGAAAGTCTCGTCCGGAGTGTCCCACACGGCGATACTGAGTACATCGAAGTCCTCTCCCGCATATTTGTCATATACGGCGGCGATGTTAGGGATCTCGGCGCAGCAAGGACCGCACCAGCTTGCCCAGAAGTCCACAAGTATGTATTTGCCCTTGCCCACAAAGTCGGAAAGGGAAAGGGTCTGCTCCTCCGTTCCTTCCTCTGTCGGTACCATACAGCGTACGGTGAAGTCCTTGAAGCTCTCGTAACTGTCGCGTACGGACTTGGAAAGCATGGCGTACGGCTCCTCGAGCTCGGATTCGTCCGCCACGAAATTCTCAAGATTGCAGTAGGCGTAGAGGCCGGCCTCGTTGCGACGGTTCTTTTTAAGAATATCCAGGAGCTGCTCCTTGAAGACCGGCGCCTCGGCTTCGATGATTCTGGAGAAGGCCTCACGCTTCTCGTCCATGCTGTTGTCTATTGCCATAAGACTGTCCTGCACGTCGCGGAGACGCATCTGGAAGGATCTGTTCAGGGCATCGACCTTGTCTTTCTGCGCCTGAATCTCCTCGGCGCCCGGCTGCACGTTACAGGAAACTGCCGCGAAGGCCGTGACGGCTGCGGCAAGAATAATGGCTCTGCTTTTCATTTTCATTTTCGGGTTTAATTGTCAATCGTACAAAAATAATAAAAAGAAGGTGACGCGGAAACGATATCCGTCATCACCTTCAATTTATATGGAGAACAATTACTTGTTGTCCCTGCGGCGGTTGTCGCGACGGCGGCGGTCATTTCCACCACGGCCACCACGGCTCTGGTTCTGAGCAGCCTGCTGTGCGGCGATGCCTGCGTTAGGAGAGAGATCCTTCTTTCCGTAAACCTCACCGTTGCAGATCCACACCTTGATTCCGAGCACGCCTACCTTGGTGTGAGCCTCGGCGAGAGCGTAGTCTATGTCTGCGCGGAAAGTGTGGAGAGGAGTACGGCCTTCCTTGATCATCTCGTTGCGGGCCATCTCGGCGCCACCTACACGGCCGCTGATCTGAACCTTGATGCCCTCGGCACCCATCCTCATAGCGGTTGCTATGGCCATCTTGATTGCACGGCGGTAGGATACACGGCCCTCGATCTGGCGGGCGATGCTGTCAGCAACGATGCGTGCGTCAACCTCAGGCTTCTTTACCTCGAAGATGTTGATCTGCACTTCCTTGCTGGTGATCTTCTTCAGCTCTTCCTTCAGGCTCTCGACCTCCTTTCCCTCACGGCCGATGATTACACCCGGACGTGCAGCGTGAATGGTCACGGTAATGAGCTTGAGGGTCCTCTCGATAACGATCTTGGAAAGGCTGGCCTTTGCAAGACGGCTTACGAGATACTTGCGGATATCGTAATCCTCTTTGATCTTCTCCGCATAGTTACCACCACACCAGTTAGAGTCCCAACCACGGGTGATACCGATTCTGTTGCTTATAGGATTTGTTTTCTGTCCCATTTTCTATTCCTCCACTGGTTATTTTACATCTACGACGATGGTGATGTGATTGGAACGCTTGCGGATGCGGCCGGCCCTGCCCTGAGGGCAAGGACGGATCCTCTTCAGGGTGCGTCCCTCGTCGATCATGACGGTCTTGACAATCACATTGCCGTTTTCAAGTTCATTGGACTTATCCTCGTTCTTGGCCTCCCAGTTGGCGATGGCGCTGCGAAGTGCAACTGAAAGCGACTTTGCTGCGTGCTTCTTGGAGTACTTGAGGATATCCAGCGCTTTGTTGACTTCGACACCACGGATGATGTCGGCAACGAGGCGCATCTTACGAGGTGAAGTAGGCACGTCATTCATCTTTGCGATAGCCGTTACCTTCTTCTGTTCTTTCAGGCGGTCTGCCATTAATCTTTTACGAGCTCCCATAATTGCAATTTCATTTAAAATTATTTACGATTGCCCGAATGGCCTCTGAAAGTTCTTGTTGGCGCAAACTCACCGAGCTTGTGACCTACCATATTCTCAGTAACATAAACCGGAATAAACTTGTTTCCATTATGAACTGCGATGGTGTGGCCTACGAAGTCAGGAGAAATCATGCTCGCGCGTGACCAAGTCTTGACAACCTCCTTCTTCATGCTACCTTCATTCATAGCAAGAATTCTTTTTTCGAGGGCCTCCTGGATATAAGGACCTTTTCTTAATGAACGACTCATAATCTCTTAATTTATTCCGTTATTTTTTCCTTCTTTCAATGATAAACTTGTTGGAAGTGCTCTTAGGATTACGAGTCTTGTAGCCCTTTGCAGGAAGACCCTTGCGGGAACGTGGATGTCCACCGGAAGCACGTCCTTCACCACCACCCATCGGGTGATCTACCGGGTTCATTACGACACCACGGTTGCGTGGACGGCGACCGAGCCATCTGCGGCGTCCTGCCTTTCCATGAGACTCCAGGTTGTGGTCCGGATTTGACACTGTTCCGACAGTTGCACGGCAGGTGCAGAGGACCATCCTGGTCTCACCGGAAGGGAGGCGGAGGATAGCGTAGTTGCCCTCACGTGCAGCGAGCTGAGCGAATGCGCCGGCCGAACGTACCATAGCGGCACCCTGACCAGGACGGAGCTCGATGTTGTGAACGAGTGTTCCGAGCGGAATTTCACCAAGAGGAAGAGTGTTGCCGACCTCAGGAGCGATGCCTGAGCCGGAGAGTATTGTCTGACCTACGGTAAGACCGTTAGGAGCGATGATATATCTCTTCTCGCCATCTTCATACTGAACCAGCGCGATGCGTGCGGAACGGTTAGGATCGTACTCGATAGTCTTCACGGTTGCAGGGACATTGTCCTTGTTGCGGAGGAAATCGATGACACGATACATTTTCTTGTGGCCGCCGCCGATGTAGCGCATGGTCATCTTACCCTGATTGTTACGTCCGCCGGAGCTCTTCAGAGGCTCGAGGAGGGACTTTTCAGGCTTAGTGCAGGTAATGTCGTCAAAAGCGGAAATTACCTTGTTTCTTGTACCTGGGGTACACGGTTTGAATTTTCTTACTGCCATGACTCAATTACCTTAGATGTTTGCATAGAAATCGATCTTGTCTTCGCCAGCCAGGGTCACGTATGCCTTCTTGAAATGGTTCATACGTCCGGTAAGGATACCGGCCTTGGTAAAGCGGGACTTCTTCTTGCCGTGGTAGTTGACAGTGTTGACATCAGCAACGGTCACACCATAGGCCTTCTCGACGGCGTCCTTGATCTGAAGCTTGTTTGCCTCGCGATCGACGATGAAGCCGTAGCGGTTCAATTTTTCGCCCTGAACCGTCATTTTTTCTGTTACTATTGGCTTAATTATAATTCCCATTTCTCTCAAATTACTTGATTCTTGAAGCGAGGATTTCCTGTACACCGTCAACGATTACCATCGAATTTGCATTCATGATGGCGTAGGTGTTGATCTCATCTACAGTGATGACCTTAACCTCAGGAAGGTTACGTGCTGAAAGGAAGATATTGTCGTTGTTCTGAGGAAGAACCACGAGGACTTTCCTGCCGTTGGCCTTGAGATTGTCAAGGATGTGGAGGAACTCCTTGGTCTTAGGGGCTTCCATTACGAACGGCTCAACGAAGGTGAGAGCGTTCTCCTGTGCCTTGTAAGAGAGGGCGGAGAATCTTGCAAGCTGTTTGAGCTTCTTGTTGAGCTTGGTGCGATAGCAGCGTGGCTTAGGGCCGAAGATGTTACCGCCACCTACGTAGATACCTGACTTGAGGTCTCCGTGACGTGCTCCTCCGCCGCCTTTCTGGCGACCCTGCTTCTTGGTGCTGTGAGCGTTCTCGCTACGGTCCTTGGTCTTTGCGGTGCCCTGGCGCTGGTTGGCGAGGTACTGCTTTACGTCAAGGTAGATAGCGTGATTGTTAGGCTCGATGCCGAAGATCTGCTCATTGAGGACGACCTTCTTTCCGGACTCTGTTCCGTCAATCTTGTAAACTGACAATTCCATACCTTAATCCTCCATCATTACATAAGAACCCTTGGCTCCTGGTACGGAACCCTTTACTACTACGAGGTTGTTCTCAGGCATAACCTTGAGCACCTCGAGGTTGAAGACCTTCACCCTTGCATTGCCCATGTGGCCGCCCATGCGGGTGCCAGGGAATACGCGGGATGGCCATGCGCAGGCTCCGAGAGAACCCGGGTGACGGAGGCGGTTGTGCTGACCGTGGGTGGCACCACCTACGCCCTGGAAGCCGTGACGCTTCACAACGCCCTGGAAACCACGACCCTTGGAAGTACCGATAACGTCCACGTACTGGGTGTTTGCGAACACCTCTGCGGTGAGGACGTCACCGAGCTTGAGCTCCTGGTCGAATCCGACCTTGAACTCAACCACCTTCTGCTTAGGAGTGGTTCCTGCCTTTGCAAAATGCCCCTTGAGAGGCGCGCTGGTCTGCTTCTCTTTCTTTTCGTCATAGGCAAGCTGTACGGCGGCGTAACCGTCTTTCTCAACCGTACGGATCTGCGTGACAACACAAGGACCAGCCTCAATAACAGTGCATGGGATATTCTTCCCCTCGGCACTGAAAACGGAAGTCATTCCGATTTTCTTTCCAATTAATCCAGGCATTGGTTTGTTAATTAATTGATTATAAAATGTTTAAAGCCCACCTTTCATTTTGGCGGGCTGCAAATATACGACAAAATATTTAATTTTCAATAACTTGAGTGAAATTTTCGGCTACGCACTCAACGGAAACTCTCCAGTCCCGGCATGGCCACATCCGAGAAAAGGTCGTTCACGTCCTCCTCGTTCCTCGGGCAGATCATAAGCACGTCTTCCGTGTCCACCACCAGGAAGTTGTCCAGGCCCTTGACGGCCACCAGTTTCTTTCCGTCGGTGGTGATTACCAGGTTGTTGGAGCAGTTCTGAAGGTCCGTATGATGGGAATTCGAACGATTCCCGTCGGTATCTTTTTCCGGTATCACATTGTAAAGGGAATCCCAGGAGCCTATGTCGGCCCAGTCGAAGTCGGCCGGATAGACCCATGCTTTGGAGGTGGACTCCATTATCCCGAGGTCTATGGAGGACTTCTGTATTCCCGAATAGGCCCTCTGCAGGAACTCGCCCTCGTTCGGGGTCCCCAGAGCATCCTCCCATCCCCCGAACCAGGCGGTCAGCTCAGGCATGTGCTCGGCAAGTTCGTCGCGCAGCACCGAGGCCCGCCATACGAATATGCCCGAATTCCAGAGGAACTCCCCGCTGGCCATGAACACTCGGGCTATCTCCACGTCCGGCTTCTCGGTGAAGGTCTTGACCCTCAACGGTTCGCCCCTGCGGTAGGCATCCCTGCCTCCGGCCGCCTGTATGTAGCCGTAGTTAGGATCGGGACGGGTAGGCACCACTCCCATCGTGACCAGGGCGTCGTTGGCGCTCACAAAGGCCATCGCGCTGAGTATGTCCGCCCTGAAGGCGGAGCCGTTCTTTATTATATTGTCTGAAGGAAGCACGGCGAAAACCGCTTCCGGGTCCCTCTTGAGCAGGGTGTAGGCGGCATAGGCCACGCAAGGCGCCGTATTGCGTATGTATGGCTCCACCAGCAGGTTCTCCGGGCGCAGCTCCGGGGTCTGTTCAAGCACCAGCTCCCTGTAGCGCTCAGTGGTCACGACTATCACATTCTCGGGCAGCACCACGCTGCAGCAACGGTTGAAGGTGTGTCGGTAGAAGGTGAGCCCCGTTCCCTCCTGCTCGATGAACTGCTTGGGAAGGGCGGCGCGGCTGACCGGCCACAGCTTCGAACCGGTGCCGCCGGCCATTATCACGCAATAGCAATGTCTGTCGATCATATTCAATAATATATAGGTATGAATGCCTCGGGATAATATTGTATATCCGTCCTTTCGCCGTCAATGACCACCGCCGCCACGTCGAAATGGCATTCGCAGTCCCTGACGTGCGGGTCTTTCTGCTTCGAAAGATATGCCAGCGCAGCTTTCACAAGCCTCCTCTGCTTTGGAAAAGTCACACATTCCTGAGGATCGGCCTGAAGGGGCGGGCGGCGGGTCTTGACCTCCACGAAATGGACCCCGTCGAGGTCCTGGCTGATTATGTCCAGTTCCAGATGGCCCTGACGGCAGTTGCGCCCCAGTATGCGGTGCCCCCGGGCTTCCAGATAGCGGCATACCGCCTCCTCTCCTATGCGTCCGGTCTGCTGTCTGCTGCCATTCTTTTCCATATCAGTCGAAATTGACTATGGTTACTCCGGTGCCGCCGAACTGTATATGCTCGTCACTGACCGAAAGCACGCCGGGCACCGTGCGCAGATAGCGCTGGATTTCCTCCCTGAGGGCCCCCGTTCCTTTGCCGTGTATGATTCTCACGGAAGGTACCGCAAGCATCAGGGCATCGTCGATGAAGCGGGTGACCTGGTCCAGGGCGTCGCTTACCCGCTCACCGCGCACATCCAGTTCTGTCTTGAAATTGAGCTTGCGCTCGCTCACCGAAGAGTCTATCTTCAGCTTGCTCACGTTCCTGGTCTCGGCCTTTACGGCTGTCTTGAACTCATTGGAGCTGATACGTTCCAGCTTGTCTGACGGAAGCTTGCTGACTATGTTGCCTATGGTTACCTGCACGGCCTTCTCCGAAACCCTTATCACCTCCCCTACCATACCGTTGCTCTTGACACGCACTTTTTCGCCGACTTTCAGAGGCGCGTTGCGGAAGGCGTCCATCCTGGCCTTCTCTTCCATCTCGCGCTGCTGCTCGGCCTGCTGCATCCGGTCCGCCTTCTTCTCGCTGCGCTGACGCTGCCTTTCGCGGCGGACATCCAGCTGACGTATCTTTTTCTCTATATATTCGTCTTTCTCTTTCTGTTCCTGCTCCTTGCGCGCCGCAAGCAGGCCCATGAAGCCCTGCAGCTCCTTGCGGGCCTCCTTTGTCGATTCCTTCTCGGCCTGGCTCTCGCGTATGGTGCGTATGGTGTTCTCGACCTGGCGGTTGGCGCCGGCTATTATCTCCTGGGCCTCCTTGCGGGCCGCGTCGAGTATCTCTTTTTTCTGCTTCTGAATGTCCTGGAGCTCTTTCTGGTAGCGGTCGGTGATGCTTTCCAGGGTGCGGTCCGTATGCCTGATGCGTTCCAGCTTCTCGTCCAGGGCCTTGCGGTTGCGGGCTATCTTGCGGAGGTTGCGTTCTATTCCCACGAATTCCTCTCCCGCCCTTTCCTCGGCATCCTTGATGATGCTCTCCGGGAGGCCCATCTTCCTGGCCAGCTCGAAGGCGAAGGAATTGCCCGGCAGGCCCATCTCCAGGGAGAACATAGGGGCTATCTTCGCTGCGTCGAACATCATTGCGCCGTTCACGACCCCGTTGTCCCCGGATGC
Source organism: Bacteroidales bacterium (assembly GCA_004554455.1). Taxonomy (GTDB): domain Bacteria; phylum Bacteroidota; class Bacteroidia; order Bacteroidales; family UBA932; genus Cryptobacteroides. Next base: position 96,627 of record SFMG01000002.1, read on the forward strand.
ATAGAGCTTGAGGTTGGTATAATGGGTGGTGATGACTCCGTAGCAGCCCCTCCGGTCCAGTTCCGCCAGCAGTGCCTCCGCAATGGCGCCTCCGGCCGCCGGCTCGGTGCCGCTTCCGAATTCGTCTATGAGCACCAGGGTGTCGGAATCGGCCTGCGCCATCATATCCTTCATGTTCACGAGGAAGGAACTGTAGGTGCTGAGGTCGTTGTCCAGGGACTGGTCGTCGCCTATATCGACCATTATGCGCCGGAATATCCTCAGTTCCGAAGTCTCCGAAGTAGGGATGAGCATTCCCCACTGGAACATATACTGCAGCAGCCCCACCGTTTTCAGGCAGACCGACTTTCCGCCGGCATTAGGGCCGGAGATGAGGAGTATATGCTTCTGCGGGCTAAGGCTGACGCTCAGCGGCACTATCTTCCGTCCTTCGCGCCGCAGCGCCTTCTCCAGCAGCGGATGCCGCGCCTTGCGCAGTATGACGCAACCTTCCTCGGAAATGAGCGGCATACCGGCGATGATGTCCAGGGCATATCTGGCCTTGGCCATAAGGAAGTCGATTTCCCCTGTGAAGCGGGCGGCGTCGGACAGCTCGGGTATATACGGTCTTACGAAATTCGCGAATTCGTAGAGCAGGCGCACTATTTCCCTCTGTTCGGCAAACTGCAGGTCCTTTATCTCGTTTTCCAGCTCTACCAGCTCGGCCGGCTCTATGAAGGCCGTCTTGCCGGATGCGGATTCGTCATATATGAAGCCGGACAGCTTGCGTTTCGACGATACCGGCACGGGGATGAGCATCTTGCCGTCACGCACGGTCACGGAGGCATCCGGCTCGGCGAGGCCCTCCTCCTGGGCGCGGCGAAGCACGGCGGCGGCACGGCGGGACATAGCCCCTTCCTTTTCGCGCAGCGACTTGCGTATGTCGTAAAGGATATCGGAGGCACCGTCCCTGATGTTTCCGTAGCGGTCCATCAGCAGGTCTATGCGCCGGCTCACCTCAGGGAAGGATGCCACTGCCGAAGCCATACGCTTCAGGTTCGGGTAAACCCCGTCTTTGACCGAGTTGAAAAACAGAGCTATCTTGCGCAGGGTATCGAGCATGGTCCTGAGCTTGCGCAGCGCCAGCAGGTCTATGCCCGTCCCCTCGTGGGAGAGGGGCAGGAGGAAGTCCAGACAGTCTATGTAACCGGAAGAAGGGAAGCTTTCCTCGAACATCACAATCAGCTTCATCTCGTCACAGAGAAGCAGACGGCGTCTGATTTCGGACGCATCGGTGCAGAACTGCTCCCCGGCCACCCTGTCCACGGCATAAGAGGTGGAACAGTTGTCCGATATGGCGGCCCTGACCCTGTCAAAGCCCAGTTTCTGCTCAAGCTTCAGATTTATCTGAGAAGGATTCATCCAGAATAAGTTTCAATTCGTTGATGTTAGCAATGGGCTTTACGACCCCGGACCTCACATAGCTCACAGCACCGGTCTCCTCGGAAACCACCAGGACATCCGCATCCGTCTGTTCCGATACGCCTATCGCCGCCTTGTGTCTCATTCCATAGCTGGCCGGCAGGTCCATTTTCTCCGTAATGGGGAGGGTGCACCTGGCCGCCGCTATCCTGCCGCCTTCGATGATCATGGCACCGTCGTGCAGGGGCGAATTCTTGAAGAATATGTTCATTATCAGCCTCCTGCTGACCCGGGCGTCAACCTTGTCCCCAGTGGCCATTATGTCGTAAAGCGGTATTTCGTTTGGAATCACGATGAGGGCTCCGGTCCTGGACTCCGACATGGAGCGTATGGCCTCGGACACCTCATTGACAGTCTCGCTGGACAGCTTCTTTCCACTTCCCCGTGAAAGCAGCCCGGCTATGAAGCGGTTGCCCTTGTAGCGGTTGCCCAGGGTAATGAGAAAACGGCGTATCTCGGGCTGGAAAAGCACCACGAGGGCCAGCAGGCCTACGTCCAGCACGGTCTCCATCATTGTGGTTATCATCTTCATCCCAAGGGCGGAGGCCACCACCCTCACCACATAGAGGGAAACCACCACCAGGAAGATGCTCATTGCCGAGGAGCCCCTTATCCATCGGAAAATGACATAGATGACCAGCGCCATCAGAAAGATGTCGAGCAGATCCGCTATTGTCATGTGAAGGAATCCGAAGGCAGCCAGGCTCATATTTCAGAATATGATGTTATCCGCGCAAATTTAGGAATTTTTATCTTTGCACAAAAGCTATACCTTATGGAAAACAAAGACAGACTGATGTCCCTCGACACGCTGAGAGGTCTGGACATGATGTTCATACTCGGACTTGCCGCCATAATAAGCAAAATCTGCGGACTTTTCCCCGGAGGGGAAGATTCCTGGCTCGCCACCCAGATGAGCCACGTGGAATGGGAGGGGCTGCGTCACCACGACACCATTTTCCCACTCTTCCTTTTCATAGCCGGAGTCAGCTATCCCTTCTCCCTGTCCAGACAGAAGGAAAGGGGCTTCAGCCGGGGACGCATCTACGGCAAGATCTTCTACCGCGGGGCTATGCTGGTCTTCCTGGGCATAGTGTACAACGGCCTGCTTAATTTCGACTTCGCGAATCTGCGCTGGCAGGGCGTGCTCCAGCACATCGGAATGGCCTGGATGTTTGCAGCCCTGCTTTTCATAAACTTCAGGAGCTCAGTGCGCGCCGTCATCGCCTGTTTCCTGCTGCTGGGCTACTGGCTGCTCCTGCGCTTCGTCCCTGCGCCGGACTTTCCCGGCAGCGACCCCTTCTCTATGGAAGGCTGCCTGGTCGGATTCGTGGACAGGATGGTGATGCCCGGACGGCTCTACAATGGCATATTCGACCCGGAGGGAATGCTCAGCATCATCCCGGCTACGGTCACCGCGATGCTGGGAATGTTCACGGGAGAACTGCTGAAACTGCCGGAAGGGAAGATTTCCGGCAATAAGAAGACCCTCATAATGCTCGGAGCTGCAGCACTTATGCTTGGAGCCGGACTGCTCTGGAGCCTCGACTTCCCAATAATCAAGAAGATCTGGTCCAGCAGCTTCGTCCTCGTCGCAGGTGCCTATTCGCTGGCCTGCATGGCCGTGTTCTACTGGGTGATCGACGTGAAGGGATGGAAGGGATGGACCCTGCCTTTCAGGGTGGTGGGAATGAACTCCATCACCATCTATTTCGCAAAAAGGGTGATAGACCTGGGCTACACCGACAGGTTTTTCCTCGGCGGCCTGGCCTCGCACTGCCCACCCGAAGTGGGATCACTCATCCTGACGACAGGCAGTTTCCTCCTGTGCTGGCTGATATGCTGGTTCTGCTACCGCCAGAAGATTTTCCTCAAGGTCTGAACTACTCGTCCTTCACGCACCTGAGCGCTGCGGCACCTGAATTGTGCGGCATCTGGGAAATCGTGACCCTGCCGAGAGGGTAGGCCGAAAGCGAGAAGGTGGTCATCAGAACCGCCATATTGTATTTCACGACTCCGGAGCTGGTCGAACTTCCCAGAGCCGAGGAAGTGAGCAGGTAGTTCACCGACGAATTGCCGTAGTAAGCCTCGACCGTGGAATTGGATGAGGATATGAGATTCTTGTTGTAGGCCCCGTTGTAGAGCATTCCGCTGAAGACGAAGTTGAATCCGGCCTCGTTGAACCTGGCGACGGTGGCGTAGTCGGCATCGGCGTCCCACATCAGCGCATTCCTGTCGGTCTGCGCCCCGCTTTCCCCGAGCACGGTGCTCTTGTTGGAATAGCCGCAAAGGGCGAAATATTCGGCACGGGTAGGTATATGCCAGCCTTTCGGACATATACCCTGCACAGCCTCGAAGGAGCTGTAGTTGCTGTCGTCAAGGGTCACGCAGAGTGCGGCTTCCGGGGTGTAGAGATAACCCTTTTCCCGAATGGACGCCGCATCGGTGAGAGCCGTGCATACGCTGCCGTCGGAGCTGTATGGATAGAAGATGCTGCCGTTTGAAGGGTCCGCGGAAGGCGAACTGCCGGACGGTACGTAGGCCAGAGGGGAAGCCATCCAGCTGCGCCCGCCTATGCTGACCGTCTCGTAACGCACTCCGTCATAGACGAAATAGCCGTCATATTCCTCGAATGGCACTTCGTATGCTCCCGCATCCAAGTTGCCGCCGTCTTCCCAGGCGAGTATGTCACCCGAAATGGAGGCGCTGACCTGATCGGCGCTGACCTGGGCCGTGATGGTATAGGCATAGCCCGGCCTGAGGGAAGCGTTGCTTATGCCCGACAGAATGGTGCTGCCGTTCTTGATTTCGACCGAAAGTCCGAAGGAGGAGAGGTCCTGGGGAACGAGCACGGCGCTGTAGAGCTTGCCTGGGGTGATTTCCTCGGCAGTCACATTGCATGCCTCCGCCTCCGGATCGGCAACTACGCTTATGCTGCCGTCATCGTTCCTGGTGATAAGCGCGCTCGGGTTTACGCCCTTGAGCTGAACGGAGCCCACAGCCACGTCAAAGTCCGCCTTTATGACCACGTTTATCTGCGAGAACTGGTGGCGGAACTTGGCCAGGACGGCATCGGAGCTCGGATAGACCCCGTTCTCCACGGCCAGCATGAAATCGGAGGCCTCCGTTCCGGCACTCTGGTCCTGCGCAACCGTGAAACTCTCCGGGAAGCCGGCCTCGGAATAAGGATACCAGGCCGTAACGCGGCACTTGCGGCCTCCGTCGGCATACCACTTGAGATCTCCGCTGAAACAGTTGCCGTCATAGCTCATCCTTTCGTTGGCGGCGTAAATGCTGCCGTCGTCCTCCATCTTCAGCTCCACTCCTATCTCGTCGCCGGAGTTGAAATTGAGGCTCAGCGCCCTCGTGATTATAGGCTCGAGCCTGACGGACGCAGGCGGAAGAACTTCGTTTCCCTTGTTGCAGGCGGCCAGCAGCAAGACGGCGGCCGAAAAGATTGCTGTCTTTTTCATATATATTCGATTTTTAGAATTCATATCCGAAAGATATTTCGCCCTTGAAGCGGTCCGCACCCGGCAGCAACGAAATGCCGAAGGCGCGCATATAACTAAGGTCGAGGCGGACGAACAGCCCCTTCCAGAAGGAATACTTGCCCTGCAGTCCGACGGCGATGCGGGCGGCGGACATATATTCGACGGCCCTGGCGTCCCAATCGGAGAGACGGAAAGCCTCGCTGGCGACTCCGCTGTCCGCATTCACGTCGCGTCCGCTATCCCTTACGGCTCCGTCCGCATAGAGGAGGGAGGCGCCGATTCCGAAATGTCCCAGCTTGCGCATATAGGCGGCTTCGGCCTCCCAGGACGCGCTCCTGCGTTCAAGTATATATGGGTAGAGCTGGCTCATATAGTCTGCGCCGCCGGAAAAGCCGAGCGCCGCAGTTACGCTGTTGCGGCCGTCCTCTAAGCCATAGTCCAGACGGAGAGTGCCCTGCTGACGCCCCAGTATGGGCCTTGAGCTCAGTTCGCGGTACTTGCTTAACCCGCCTTCGGTGTAGCGTTCTAGCACGGTCTCGCTATTGACAAGCTGACGGAAGGACGCAGTGGCGCGGAAGGAGTGGAGGGCGCCGGCCCGCAGCATGTCCCAGCCCAGGTCGAGGTCGGCGTTGTGGGAAGGGAAGCGGAACCAGATCTGCTGCTTCTCACCGGCACGGCCAGAGGCATATCTGTAGTCCAGAGCGGCATAGAAGCGGCCTTTCTGCAGCTGCACACCCGCTCCGGCCGAGAGCTCCCTCAGAGGGAAGCCGTTTACCCCGGCTTCGGCCAGATGCACGCCGCTGCCATCCCACAGCTCGTAGCTTCCGTACATGAGGCCCTTGTCCAGGAAGGCGTAGAAACTGTCCTTGGTGCCTATCTGCTTGGCCACAGGGGTCTCGGATTTCTTCCCGAAGATGAGATTGAGGCCAAGGGAAAGGTCTCCCCTGTGCCACACCGCACCGGGAGCCACACTCAGGTCCAGACAGTAATTCGAATATCTCAGGTCCTTGCGCTTGGTGTAATTTGCAGAACTGAAATTCAGGGCCCCGCCTATGCGCCACTGCCCGGTGAGGTCGGTCGAAAAGGCGCCGGTGAAGGCATAGAGCTGACGACTCTTGCGCCCGGGTGTAAACTCCAGCACGTCCAGCGGCCACCACTGAGGGTCGAGCAGCATAGAGCCGCACATGTCGGATCCACCCATCTGCTCGAAATGGAAGGAACCCTCCATTGACATTCTCCGGAGATGTACCAGGGAATAGACACGCGCCCCGGCCGTCCAGGGAAGTGAGCCCTCCCAGGTCTGCCTGAAGCCGCCCGCCTCCATTCCGGAATAGAGCTCGGCCAAGGCAGACTTCGCCACGGCAGTGTCCTGCCTTATGCCTGCCGGGTTATCCGAATCCAGCCACAGATTGCGGGGAGACTGGGCTCCCGCCAGGGTCGCGGCAAGCAGAAAGAGTGCCGTGACTATTGTCGGTTTCCTATTCACGCAATGACTGTTTTTCAAGTTCGACAAAATCCTCCGAAGAGTTGTTGCTGTCCGCAAGGACCTCGTAGCCGGCTTCTTCCGAGGCCTTTTCATCCCGTTTCCTGGCCACCACCCGGCTGTCGTAAACGGCGGACAGGAATACATATCCCGCATCCAGCTCGTCCAGGAGCCGCTTCACGTTGGTAGAGGAGGAGGCGGTGAAGACCTCGACCGCATCAAGCACCCATTCCGGAGGGCAGGCGAGCACCTTCGAGCCGTTGGTGGATCCGGGTATGGGCACTATTGCCCCCTCGGAGGCGATGTACTCCTGCATAGTGACACCTTTCGCCCTGTAGAGCACGGCGGTCGGGGATGCCATGGATATCATCGTGGCGTTGATGCTCGGATTGGTCTTGGTCAGGCAGTGGAGTATGTGGTCCTGCTCTATCTCCGAGCCCGGCACGGGGTTGTAGTCCTTGTTCGGGAAAAGATTGGCATCGTACATCACGAAGTAGCCCTTCCTGTTCAGGTTCACGGACAGAGGGTAGCTGGCCGCGTGGTCTATGGCTCCGCGTATGCAGAGCACGGCATCCTCACCGGGTTGCAGAGGAAAAGTGTGCCCGTCCCCGCCGAACTGCCACACCGCGTCCGCTATAGGCACGAAATCGGGCAGCCTGTCGTTTCCTTCGGCATCCCTGACCAGGAAAGGATTGCTTGCCGTGGCGTTGTAAGGATGGAGGGTGCCGAAGCAGAGACTGTCCAGATAGCGGGTCTGAAGGTCATTGTTGTGTATTATCACATACTGGTCGGCCTGGTAATTGCCCTCGGCCGGGGCCTTGCGGCAGCCGCCGGAATATATCTCCTTGATCACCAGGCTTCCCGCGCGGGAGTGCTTCATTTTCAGGACCAGTTTCTGTCCCGAAGAAACCAGGGAATATCTGTCTGTCGTGGCGTTGAACACGTCCTCCCCGTCCCTGTCGCTGGCACTGATGCGGTACAGTCCGGCCGGCAGACGGAAATGGGCGCGCCCTTCCCCGTCGGTAGAACGCAGATATGCATATCCGAGGTTCACATCCTCGGCACGCAGGTCCACGCCCGCCCGTACGAAGGAGGCATAGTCCCCGCCGTAGTCCAGTTCCACCGTCAGATCGAAGACATAGCCTTCATAAGGGTCGTGTCCCGCAGGATTGCAGGAGGAGAACAGGACCGCCGCCAGCAGCGCTATGGTATGAAATGGGCCTTTCATCTCTGTCAGAATTTGAGCCTGCAGGTGAGTCCGTAGTAGAATGCGGGGGTCAGAATGGCTCCCACACCCGTGGCTTTCGAAATCACGTAAGGCCTGGAGTTGGTGAAATTATTTGCGAAGAAGGAGAGACTCAGGTGTTGGCCTATCTCCTTTGTTATGCTGAGGTTGGCCGAGCAGTAGAAGCCGTATCCGTCCTGCGCGAAGGTGTAAATGTTGGATGCCGTGAGCATCAGATTTCGGTACTGCGGGTCGGACTTCATCTCCTCGGTGAACTCGTACAGCTGCCCGTCCTCGACGCTCAGGAAAGACTGCGGCCACAGTTCCATATATCCCTCGGAATTGGCCTGCGCTCCCGGTGCGGCCAGGTTGCGCGAACGGTTGAGCAACGACATCTCCAGACGGCAGGTAATGACGAGCCGGGCCTGGGGTATGTGGGTGATGGCCGTCAGGTTGGCATCTATATTATGGCTTATCCTGCCGCATACCAGCGAATTGCCCTTGTAGCCGTTAGGATATATTCCCACGAACTCGTACGAGCGCCCGCTTATCGACGAATGCGAGCCGCCACGATAGTAGCTGCCGAGGCTGTCGTCCCTGTAGCGGGTCCAGCTGTAGGAGGCGTCGGCACGGAAGGAGGTGCGTATGGGCTTGATTTCCGGAAAGTCCACGGTCAGTTCGGCACCGGCCCTGTACATATCCCGGCCGTTGCCCTGCATTGTGTTCTTCACAAAGGTCTTGTCTGTGATTCCCGGAACCATGGCGGTCCAGAACTCATTCTCGCCTCCCCTTATGAAGACCTCTCCGCTGCGCCTGTCCACCTTGATCTGTGCATCCTCAGGGGCGGTCCAGCCCTCCGGCTTCGTCCACATCGTGTAGGAAAACGGGGTGTAGCTGTCGATCAGGCGGTAGGGATTGCGGGTGACATTGCAGAAGCCCACGGCACTGAGACTGAAGTCGCCGAATTCCATTTCCAGGGCGAATTCGGAGTTGCTGTTGCGCTGCCAGCGCAGTTCCGGATTGTAAATGGTCGTATAAGGCAGGGTGTAATAGACATAGGCCGAGTTCTCCCCATAGGAAAGCTGGAAGGTCTCCTTGTCCCAGTATTCCTGCTTCGGGTAGAGTATGAAGAAAGACGGCAGTTTCTCGGTGATACCCCAGCCGCCGCGTATGGCGAAGTGCCTGCCCAGTTCCCAGCGCAGGTTCAGTCGCGGGGACCAGGTGACGGTATGGCGGTAGGGACTGCCCTCGATGAATACCTTCTCCATGCGCAGGCCGGCCGACAGGTCCAGCTTCGTTTCCCCGACAGGCAGTTTAAGTCTCTCCTCTACATAGGCGGAGAGATTGTGCATAAAAGGATATTGGATATATGAACGGGGACGGAAACCGTCGTCGGCGAGCTCCGGTTCAAGGTAATATTCTCCCTGTCCCACATTTCCGTTGGCCTTCCACTGCAGTCCGGCCTTGAGGCGGCTGTCCAGCCCGCCCCATCTGCGCGTCCATTCGTATTTGAGCTCGGAAGCCAGGTCCAGTTCCTTGGAGTCCACGATATAGTCCGAAAACCAGTTCAGCGGCAGGCTGGATGCCAGGTAATAGCCCTCTTTTTCGGAATGTACCGCCGGCTTGTGGGAGGCGTAGTCATTGTAGCCGTGAGTGTGTGACAGATTGTCCTGGAAACAGACTGAGAAATCCCACTTGAGATTCGTGATCCAGGATTTGTTTGCCAGGAAAGTCATTGCCACATTGCCCCGGAAGACATTGTCCCTCACCTTTGAATACTCTCCGGAATAGGCGTCGGGATCGTCCTTGCTGTTCATTCCGCCTATATTGCCCGAAATGCTGGCTTCGAAACGCAGTTTGCGGGCGAAGGTGTTGCTGTAGTTGAGGGTGATGCCGCGTCTGGTGTACGATTCGTATGGGCTGATTAGCTGCTTTGTGGCCCTGGCCCACTCCAGGGAGGCGTTCAGCACTCCCCTGTCCTTCTGCAGGTCGAAGCCCTTGGAGGCCGAGAACTGCCAGGTCCGGGGGTTGACCGAGACGCTGACGCTGTAAGGACTCCGGCCCTTCCTGGTGTTGACCTTCACCATTCCCGAGTTGAGGTCCCCGTACTCGGCGGACGGCACTCCGGTGATGACTTCCACGGACTCTATGTTGTCCACGGACAGACTCCTGGTGTCCATTCCGTTCATACCGGCAAGTCCGGCGTTGTTACCCATTCTCACCCCGTCTATCTCGAGGGCTGTTCCGAAGGCGGCATTGGCCTCCGAAGAGCCGCCGGCCCTCAGGGAAAGAGCATTGGCGGAGGTCAGGTCGGGATTGACCGTCTTCCCACCCGGCAGGAGGGCCACCATATCCGCCATATTCGACATCTGCAGGTGGTCCATGGCCTCGCGGCCGAGGGTGTGGGATGTGCTCAGGCCATCCTTAGGCCGCTGCGCAGTTACCACCACCTCATCCAGGGCGAGCGAGCTTACGGACATAAGGATGACCAGACTGTCAAGGTCACGGGATGCGTCCAGCTCCAGGGATGTATCGACATATCCCAGACAGCTGGCCTTCAGCACATAGCGGCCACGTTGCACGTTTTCGAAAAGGAACTCCCCGTCCGCAGCGCTGACCGCCCAGAGATAATCCTCCCCGAGACTGAGCACGACTCCGACGAGGGCGTCCCCACTGTCAGCGTCCAGCACCCTGCCCGACACACGGCCGCCTGCCGGTCCGGCTTGACACAGAACCGGCAGGAGCAGCGTCAATATGACCAATGCCCTGCGCATTGTCTGGGCGTTAATCTATTCAGTCCTTGATGCAGCGGACGCTTCCGGCTATTCTGTAACCTTGTTTTGATCCGTTACAGGTGTAATCTGCTGCGTTTGCCTTGTTACTCATTGGCATAAGGCCCCAGAACATCAGATTGGTGATACCTTGGGACGGATCGGATGCATTCACATAGCTGCACGAAGCATAGGAAGATGTGGTGAGGTAGCCACTGGTTGTAATTCCGGGATATGCGTTAAGCACACCCGAAAGCGCTGCATATTTGACATTTATATTGGCGATGGAAACAAATCCTGAAGGATTCAGGTTGAAGCCGTCTTCATTGAGCATCGACAGAGAACCGTTGGTCCCGTTGTAATAAGGAGCGGAAGCATTGGTGGCGATAGGAGAAACCGCTTTGCCAACAAGATTGACAATGTCGTCTATGACAGGCAGTCTCCAGCCCTCAGGACATATTCCGCGGGTGCCCTCAAGGCTCTTTGCCGTCTCCACATCTTTTAAATCTCCTACCTTGAGACCGGCAGCCACCTCGAACTGATAAAGGAAACCGCGCTCACGGATTACGTCCAAATCGCTTGAGAAAACCGCAGACGCTCCACTGGCCACAATAGGGTAGTAGATGCCGGAAGTTACATGACTGGTGTAATTAGTTATGATGTTCTTACTTACCCGGGCAGAATCAATCAGATTTTCCGGCACCATTCCCTCCGGTACGTAACGGAGGTTCTCGGCGGTCCAGAATTTGCCGTCCTTCAGTTTGACTACCTTGTAGCTTTCACCTCCGAGCTCGAAGCTGACCTTCTCCTTGACTATATTTATAAAGGATGAAAGTATCTGCTCGCCGCTGACCATGTTCTCGATCAGAAGGGCGGCGGAGTTTGAAGGGATATCGGCCACGCAGGCGCCTATGCTGAGCAGATTGTCCTTGACTCCCACCTTTTTCAGAACGAGGGACTCCGAAGTGAGTGCCCTGGTGGAGTTGAACACGAGGGAGAGACTGTAAGTGCCCTGCTTCACTCCACTTGCAAGAGCGTCGGCCGCAGCGGAAGGATAAACGAGGAAGTTCGCTTCCACCGTGTCACTTTCCTCTATGTATTCGGCGTGGAAGGCCCCGTCGGCATAGTCGGGAACGAAGGTCACCGAGGAGATGGAAACGGTGTAGATAGGGAGGACGTAGCGGGTGTCATCGACAAGGACGATCACGAGGGTGTTGCCCTCTACGCTTACGCTTTTGAAGAAGGCGTCGCCTTTTTCACCCTGGGCGCCGGTGTCGCCTTTCTCTCCCTGAGGACCCTGAGGGCCGGTGGCGCCGGTGTCTCCGGTGTCACCCTTCTCTCCGTCCTTGATGGTGGCCTGGGTATTGTCTGAGAAATAGATTACGTATCCGTCGGAAATGGTTTCTACCTTTGTTACCGAAACCATGTTGTCCACGGCGCTTTTGAGAGTGGCGAGGTCACCGCTGAGGGCCTCGACTTGAGTTTCGAGATTGTCCAGACGGCCGTCCAGCTCGTCCAGCCTGCTGCAGGATGCCGAAAGAAGTACGGCAGCTGACAGAATGATTGACAGATACTTCTTCATACCATTGGGGATTTGGTGTAAATATAAAAAAAAGAGAGATCAATGCAAAAGCATTGTTCTCTCTTGGAGCGGAAAACGAGACTCGAACTCGCGACCCCGACCTTGGCAAGGTCGTGCTCTACCAACTGAGCTATTTCCGCATTGCCGTTGTTTGGGACTGCAAATATAGGCAAGATTTTTCCAAATGCAAACTTTTTTTAAAAAAATCCTAGATATTGCTCTCGAATTCCTTGAGGAAACGGAGATCGTTCTCAAAGTAATTGCGCAGGTCCTTCACCTGCCATTTGAGCATGGCAATCCTCTCGACACCCATTCCGAAGGCAAAGCCGCTGTATTTCCTGCTGTCGATGCCGGAGGCCTCGAGCACGTTCGGGTCCACCATTCCGCAGCCCAGGATCTCGAGCCAGCCCGTACCCTTGCAGACGTTGCAACCCTTGCCCTTGCATATATTGCAGCTCACATCCACCTCTGCAGACGGCTCGGTGAACGGGAAGTAGGACGGACGCATGCGTATCTGGGTTTCCGGACCGAACATTTCACGCGCAAAGAGGAGTATGGCTTGCTTCATGTCCGCGAAGGTGACATTCTCGTCTATGTAAAGACCCTCTACCTGGTGGAAAATGCAGTGGGCGCGGGCGGAGATGGCCTCGTTGCGGAAGACTCTTCCAGGGCACACCACCCTGATAGGGAGTTTCATCGTCTCCATGCAGCGTACCTGCACGCAGGAGGTGTGGGTGCGGAGCAGCACCGGATTCTTCTGGGAATTGTCGGTAACGAAGAAGGTGTCCTGCATTTCGCGGGCCGGATGCTCAGGCGGGAAGTTGAGGGCCTCGAACACGTGCCAGTCATCCTCCACCTCCGGTCCCTCGGCCACATCGTAGCCGAACTTGCGGAATATCCTGACGATTTCCTCCCTGCAGATGCTCACCGGATGACGGGAGCCCAGCGGGTAGCTGTCGCCCGGGGCGCTCAGGTCCTCGGACGGAGCCGAAGACTGGCCGGCAGCCTCAGCCGCCGATTTCAGTTCTTCTATCTTGGCTGCAGCAAGGGTCTTGAGGCGGTTCAGCTGCTGTCCGAACTCACGCTTGCGATCCTTGTCCACATTGCGGAACTCATCGAAAAGTGCGGTTATTTCGCCTTTCTTGCCGAGCAGACGCACCCTGGCGTCCTCTATTTCCTGCGCCGTGCGGAGCTTGAGATTCTCAACCTCAGCCAGCAGGGCTTCTATCCTTTCTTTCATATCTAAACGAATTGAGGGGGCAAAGATAATTGTTTTTCCGAAGAATCGCTAAAGCTGCCGGGCCGCTTTGGCGCGACGCTTCTCCCTGGCCTTCTGCTGCCTGGCTGCGCCCTGCTTCAGATAGGCCTCCCACTGTTCCGGGGTAAAGAGCTTGCAGAAAGCGGCGTCGATTTTCTCCATCCACTTGTCCTGAACCCCCTGATATATGTTGTAGGAACTCACCTTTTCCTTCTGGAAGCGGTCGAACTCGTCCTGCATCGCCTTGTAGTCGTGCTTGAGTATGGAGTCCACATAGAATGCCTGCCAGTCTTCCAGTTCGAGCAGAGCCTGGAGACGGTCGGTTTCCATTTCGCATTTCTCTTCCAGACTCGGCTCGCGCTCGGGTTCTTGTGCGCGGAGGCCCGCACAAAGGAGCGAAAGCACCATAAGGGCTTGAATTCTTATAAAGATTTTCATTACATTTGTCTTTTGCGCAAAATTAAACATTTCATAATAAAACGACAAAAATGAGGTCCAAGCACATCATCACAATCGCAGCGGCAAGCCTTGCCCTGCTCAGCGGAATAGAATCCCACGCCTGCTCCAACATTCTGGTCACCAAAGGCGCTTCGGCTGACGGAAGCTGTATGGTTTCATACGCCGCCGACTCGCACCAGCTCTACGGAGAACTGTATTTCAGAAAGGGCGGAAAGCACCGCAGCGGCAGCATGCGTCAGGTTTACGACTGGGACTCCAACCGTTACCTCGGCGAGATTCCGGAGGCTCCGAGGACCTTCCAGAGACTGGGCAACCTCAACGAGAAGCAGCTCATCATAGCCGAGACCACCTACGGCGGCAGGCACGAACTGGCGGAGAACGACGGTATCCTGGATTACGGTTCTCTCATTTACATCGCCCTCGAGAGATGTTCGAGCGCAAGGGAGGCCATAGAACTCATAGCCGCTCTGACAGACGAGTACGGCTATGCTTCGGAAGGCGAATCCTTCTCCATTGCCGACAAGAACGAAGTGTGGGTAATGGACCTCATAGGCAAGGGGCCTTACGGCAAAGGTCTGCTCTGGGTGGCACGCAGGGTGCCTGACGGATACATCTGCGCCCACGCGAACCAGGCCCGCATCAGCACCTTCCCTCTGGACGACCCGGAAAACTGCATCTATGCTCCGGACGTGATCAGCTTCGCAAGGGAAAGAGGCTGGTACAGCGGGGAGGATGCCGACTTCAGCTTCTGCGACACCTATGCTCCGCTGGATTTCGGGGCGATGAGGGGCTGCGAGAGCCGTGCCTGGTCCGCCTTCAACCGCCTCTGCGACGGCAATTTCACCTTCGTCGATGAAAACGGCGAGGAAGTGACCCGCCCTGCAATGGACTATATTGAATATGCAATGGGCCACGACGCCTCGAAGCGCTTTCCTCTCTTCGTGAAGCCGTCCCGCAAGATAAGTCTCAAGGACGTCGCAGACGCGATGAGAGACCATTTCGAGGGCACCCCTATGGATATGAGGCTCGACATAGGAGCCGGAGGAAATGCCTGCCCTTACCGCTGGAGGCCTATGTATTTCGAGGTGGACGGCAAGAGCTACTGCAACGAAAGGGCCATTGCCACCCAGCAGACCGGTTTCTGGTTCGTGGGACAGAGCCGCTCCTGGCTGCCGGACCACATAGGCGCCGTGGACTGGTTCGGCACCGACGATGCCGCCACTTCCTATCTTACGCCAATATATGTCTGCAGCTCCAAAGTGCCGGCCTGCTTCCGCCACGGAAAAGGCGATATGCTCACATATTCCCCTGAATCCGCCTTCTGGCTCTGCAACCGCGTTGCCAACGCCTGCTACAGGATGTATAATATAATGGAGCCGGTCGTCCGTGCCGAGATAGACGGCTGGGAGAATGAAAGACTTGCCGGGCAGGAGGAGATAGACCGCAAGGCGGAAGGGATGCCACGCTGGCGCGCCAAACGCTTCCTGACCCGATATTCCCTGAAGAGCGCGGAAAGCATATTCGAAAGATGGCGCCGCCTCGAAGAGCTGCTGCTCGTGAAGTTTATCGACGGCAACGTGAAGGCGCAGAGGCCGGACGGCTCCTTCGTGACCAACGGCAACGGCAGCAATATCCCTGACAGCATTTCACAACCCGGATACACCGACACCTGGAAACGCGTCGTCGCCAGGGAACACGGAAGCGTGATAGAAGTAAAATAACACAAGAAAGATGGTTAAGAAGAAAAGTACTGTTCTGAGCAACTGGCCAAAGCACCTCCTCCAGTGGGGAGTTCTGCTGGCCATTCTGTGCTGCCTCCTCGTGCCGGTCTTCGTGGACGGGGCAAAGGCGGCCGATCCGGAAAAATACTGCCCTATGGGCGGACTTCAGGCCCTTGCCACCTTCCTCTTCCGGGGATCCCTCCCCTGCTCGATGAGCAGCGTTCAGATCCTGATGGGAATAGGACTGGCCGCGGCTGTCATTTTGTTCAGCAAGCTCTTCTGCAGCTTCCTCTGCCCGATAGGCACGGTCGAGGACCTGCTTTCGAGACTGCATTCCCTGTTCAGGATCAAGCCTCTGAATCCGAAGAACGGCGGACTGGCCGACAGCTTGCTGAGGATATTCAAGTACCTGCTGCTCTTCCTGGTGTTCTACTCCACGATGGGAGCCAGCGAGCTTTTCTGCAAGAATCTCGACCCCTACTATGCGGTGGCGACCGGCTTCAAGGGTGAAATCACCCTGTGGATGTCAATCTGCACCCTGGGTCTCGCCCTGCTGGGTGGCCTCTTCATAGACCGTTTCTGGTGCAAGTACCTCTGTCCTCTGGGCGCCATCTCCAATACGCTCAAGTTCTGGCTCTGGGTGGCGGTGCTCTTCGCCGCTTACTGGCTGCTCGGGGCCCTGGGCGTCAATCTGCCTCTCTGGCTGGTCATCGGACTCTTCTGCCTTATGGGCTATTTGCTGGAGGTGCTGGTCCGCAGGCCGAAGCTGCAGCTGCTGCACGTGATGAAGAACTACGGCGCCTGCAACCACTGCGGCCGCTGTGAGTCCCAGTGCCCTTACCAGATTCCTATCAACAAGATGGAAGGCAGGATAGACCACGTGGACTGCACCCTCTGCGGCGACTGCGTGTCCGCCTGCAAGAACGGAGCCCTTTACGTGGGAATGCGCAAGGGCCGCAGCAATGCCCCTTGGAAGAAACTGGTTCCGGCACTGCTGACACTGGCGATATGCGCGGCTGCAATCATTGCCGGCAGACAGTTCGAGCTCCCGACCATAGACGAGAAGTGGGACGTGGAAGAGAATATGGAACTCGAAACCATGGAGATAGAGAATCTCACGTCTGTCAAGTGCTTCGGCAGCTCAATGGCATTCAAGGCCAGGATGCAGAAAGTGCGCGGCGTCCACGGGGTGAAGACCTTCGTGAAGAGCCATCGCGTGGTCATCAGCTACGATCCGACCGTCATCACGCCGGAGAAAATCAGCGAGGAGGTTTACGTGCCTTCCCGTTGCCGCATCGAGAGCCCATCCTGGAGGGATTGCCCTCAGGTGAAAGTAAGCACCATACGCACCGAGAAGATGTTCAACAGCTCGGACCTCAACAATCTCGCGAACCAGTTCCGTTTCGCCTACAGGGACCTGGGCGTCTTCGGACTCGATTCGGAATATGCCTGCCCGCTCATAATCCACATCTACAGCGACCCTTCCTCAGAGCTCGATGAGGAGCTGCTCAGGAGCATCGTTGAGAAGAAAAGCGTGGACATTACCAACAATGACGGCGAGCTGCTCCGTTCCATCCCTGTGGACTTCGAATTCGTGCGCATGGAGAAGGAGACTTCCCTGATGGACACCAGGGATTATCTGAAAATGATGTTCGACGAGTTCAACAGCGGCTTTTTCAACGGCCGCTACGAATACGGCGACAGCACCCGCATCGAAAAGCGCAACGAGCACTACGCCGACAGTCAGTGGTACATATATGAAATAGAAAACCCGGGCTTTGAGAAGCCTATATACAAGAGGAGCTATCCTTTCGTCAGCAACTGGCTTTCCAGCCACGAGGGCGTACTGAGCGTCGATGTGCGCCTCAACGGGGAATATGTTCCGGCTATGCAGATATGCTACACCGCGCCTATGACCGGCGAGGAGATATGGCGGCTTCTGAATATGGAGACCTGGACCATAACCTACGCCGTGGACGACGTTCGCGAGGAGCCGGCCAGGATCAAATTCACTAAAGAAGGACGCAGTTATCCTATAGCAAGACAATGAAAAGGAAATTGATCGCCGGAGCGGCAGCGCTCCTTCTGGGCAGCCTGACGGCAGCGGCGGACGAGGGCATGTGGATGGTACACGCCATCAGCAGGGCTCTCGAAGCCGATATGCAGGCCAGGGGCTGCCGGCTGTCTGCAGGAGAGATATACAATGCCGATGCTCCCGGAGCCGCGCTCTGCGACGCCGTGGTGTCCCTGGACTTCGCCTGTACGGGCAGCATCATATCCGATGAGGGACTGCTCATCACCAACCATCACTGCGCCTTCGCGGACATCCACGCCCTTAGCAGCAACGAGCACAATTACCTTGAAGAAGGCTTCTGGGCCATGCTGCGCGAACAGGAGATGCCTATACCGGGGAAAAACGCC
Source organism: Bacteroidales bacterium (assembly GCA_004554455.1). Taxonomy (GTDB): domain Bacteria; phylum Bacteroidota; class Bacteroidia; order Bacteroidales; family UBA932; genus Cryptobacteroides. Next base: position 114,502 of record SFMG01000002.1, read on the forward strand.
CTCTTTCTGCGCAAGGTGATAGACGTAACGGAGGAGGTGGAGGCCCTGAGCCGTCAGCTGGCCGGGGAAGGAAAGCCGGCGGGAATGCGCAAGCTCTCGGCCATAATGGAGAAGCGCTATTCCGGCAACGGCCTGCAGGCTTCGCTCGAGTCGATGTGGGCCGGCAGCAAATATTATCTCTGCCTCTACGAAGTATATTCCGACATACGTCTCGTCGCCGCTCCGCCACTGTGCATCGCCGCCTTCGGAGGGGATATTGACAACTGGGAGTGGCCGCAGCACAAATGCGACTTCGCGATGTACAGGATATACTGCGCCCCGGACGGCAGCCCGGCCTCCTACAGCGAAGAGAACGTGCCGCTCAGGCCGCGCCGCAAACTGGAAATATCCCTGAACGGCTGCCGCGAAGGGGATTTTGCAATGGTGCTGGGATATCCGGGTTCGACGCATCGCTACAACTCCTCAAGCAAGCTGGAGTTCGAACAGAACGTCAGTCTGCCGATTTCCAGCGGAGTGCGCGGCAAGATCATGGGCATAATGAAGACGGCGATGGAGAAGGACCCGGAACTGAAACTGAAGTATTCCGAGCGCTTCTTCAGCCTGAGCAATGTCCAGGAGTACGAGGAGGGCACCCTTGAGTGTTACAGGCGCTTCGCCGTGGCGGACGAGAAAAAGGCCCTGGAAAAAGAACTTGGGAAATGGATAGGAGAAGATGCCGGCAGGATGGAGAGATGGGGCTCGCTGTTGGGGGATCTGGATGCCGGCTACAAAGCCATATACGAACTCAAGAAGGACGAGAATTACTACCGGGAGTGCCTTGTGAGGGGAAGCTCGGCTTTTCTCGTGGCTGTGCGCCTTTCCGGAAAAATGAAACAGAACTGGAAGTCGATCCACAAGCTGTACTCCTCCCTGGACATGGACCTGGAACGCCGCATATTCCGCTGCTGCCTGGAAGAATATCTTTCGAACGTGTCCGTGAAACACCTGGGGCCGTATCAGAAGGAACTGCTGCAGCGTTTCGGCAGCGACTGGGACGCAATCTGCAGCGAAGTCTGGGACAAGAGCGCGCTCAGCGACCCCGAACGCTTCGGGAAGCTGGAGAACTGCCGGGAGCTTTGCGAAAATGACCCTCTCCTGCGCTTCTACAACGACGTGAAGATAGTGGATTTCCACAAAGAGGAAGAGAGTCTCTGCAGGAAGGACGTGCTCTCTCTGGGACGGGAATACACCAGGGCCCTCTACGGAATGCGTCTGGACAAGGGCATAATGCAGTATCCCGATGCCAACTCCACGATGCGCCTCAGCTACGGACGGGTATGCACCCTGAGTCCCAGGGATGCCGTGCTGCTGGACTGGAAGACAAGTGTCGCGGGCATACTCCAGAAAGAGGAGAAGGACAGCTACGATTTCTCCCTGCGCAAGGACTGGCGCGACATGCTGGAGACAAGCCCTTTCTGCAAGCGCTTCAACTGGAACGGAGAAGTGGACTTCCTCACTGACAACGACATCACCGGAGGCAATTCCGGCAGTCCTGTCCTGGACTCTCGCGGACGCCTCATAGGCCTAGCCTTCGACGGAAACAAAGAATCCCTGGCGGGGGATTCCTCCTACACCAGGGATTATAACAAGAGTATCAATGTGGACATACGCTATGTCCTGTACGTACTCGGCGAGTATGCCGGGATGGAGCGCATAATCACGGAACTGGGACTCAGGAATTGGTAAGGACCACCTTTCCGTCGCGGAAGTCCACGAGTATGTCCGAATCCTTGCGCACGTCGCCATTCAGTATTCCGGTGGCGAGCTGATTGACCAGCTCCCTCTGGAGCAGACGCTTTATAGGCCTTGCACCATAGTCCGGGTCGTAGCCCTTGCCGCTCATGTAGTCGTCGAAACGGTCTGTGAAGACTATCCTCACACCCTTTTCCTCCAGCTTGCGGGCCAGCTGTGCCTCCTGCAGGCGCAGTATTTCCAGAATATCCTTCTGAGTGAGCTGACTGAAGCTGATCACCTCGTCAATACGGTTCAGGAACTCCGGACGCATCCTGGACTTGAGCTCCTCCTCGCGGAGGTTGGAAGTCATGATGAGTATGGTGTTCTTGAAGTCCGCCGTCCTGCCCTTGTTGTCGGTCAGACGTCCGTCGTCGAGCACCTGCAGCAGTATGTTGAACACATCCGGATGGGCCTTTTCTATCTCGTCGAGCAATATTACCGAATATGGCTTGCGCCTTACGGCCTCGGTGAGCTGGCCGCCCTCGTCGTAGCCTACGTATCCCGGAGGCGCGCCGACCAGACGGCTGACGCTGTGACGCTCCTGATATTCACTCATATCTATACGGGTGATCATATTCTCGTCGTTGAAGAGGAACTCGGCAAGCGTCTTCGCCAGTTCGGTCTTGCCCACACCGGTAGAGCCCAGGAAGAGGAATGAGCCTATTGGGCGCTTCTCGTTCTGCAGACCGGCACGGCTGCGGCGCACTGCATCCGAAACGGCCTTAATGGCCTGGTCCTGACCTATCACCCTCTTGTGGAGTTCATCCTCCATCCTGAGGAGCTTGTCCTTCTCGCTCTCCAGCATCCTGTTCACAGGAATGCCTGTCCACTTGGCCACTACCTCCGCGATGTCCTCCGGGGTCACGGCCTCGGTGATTATAGGGTCCTTGATCTCAGCCTGACGGGCGGACAGTTCCTCTATGCGCTTGCGGGCCTCCTCAATCTTTCCGTAGCGCAATTCGGCCACCTTGCCGTAATCACCGGCCAGCTCCGCATTGTGGGCCTGGATCTTATATTCCTCCATCTGCTGGCGGGCCTTCTGGAGCCCTTCCACAATCTCCTTCTCCCCGTTCCACTTCTTCATCAGCTCCGCCTTCTTCTCATTGAGTTCCTTCAGGGAAGCATCTATCTTCTCCAGCTTGAGGGAAACGCCCTCCCTCTTCACCGCCGCCTTCTCTATCTCGAGCTGGCGTATCGAGGATTCGAGCTCGGCAATAGGCTCCGGCACGGAATTCATCTCCAGTCTCAGCTTGGAAGCCGCCTCATCCACGAGGTCTATGGCCTTGTCAGGCAGATAACGGCTGGTGATATAGCGGGTGGAAAGCTCCACCGCGGCTATCAGGGCATCGTCCTCTATGCGCACCTTGTGGTGGTTCTCGTACTTTTCCTTCAGGCCTCGCAGTATGGAAATGGACTGGGCCGGGCTAGGCTCGTCCACCCTGACCATCTGGAACCTTCTCTCGAGGGCCTTGTCCTCCTCGAAATACTTCTGATACTCGTCCAGGGTAGTGGAGCCTATGGTCCTCAGCTCGCCCCTGGCCAGGGCCGGCTTGAGTATGTTGGACGCATCCATGGCGCCGCTGCTCCTGCCCGCGCCCACAAGGGTATGTATCTCATCTATGAAAAGAATGATCTCGCCGTCGCTGTCCACGACTTCCTTGACCACTCCCTTGAGCCTTTCCTCGAACTCGCCCTGGTACTTCGCTCCCGCAATAAGGGCACCCAGGTCGAGGGAATATATCTTCTTGGACTTCAGGTTCTCAGGGACCTGACCGTCAACAATCTTCTGCGCGATACCTTCCGAAATGGCCGTCTTGCCCACGCCCGGTTCTCCGACCAGTATAGGGTTGTTCTTCGTCCTTCTGCTCAGTATCTGCAACACACGCCTGATTTCGTCATCCCTACCGATGACAGGATCAAGCTTTCCGGCAGCCGCCCTTTCATTAAGGTTGACTGCAAATTTCTGTAAGTTCTCAAGTTCTGCCATACTTTGGTTGTTTTTGAATATTTAAAAAACCGCCCGGAATCTCCGGACGGTCCTATTCGAATCAAAGTATGTTCCAGTGCCGCGGGACTGACAGAATGTCACTGTCCGCTGAACGCAGCCTTATCACTTCGTGGTATCCAGTGCCTCTGCAGGAAGAGCCGGCTCGGCATCCTCGCCGAGGGTGAAATCAGGGCTCTCTTCAGCGGCTGCAGGAGCGGCAGCGGCCTCGGTAACCTCTTTCTTGGTCACATCGCGCTTGCCTCCGGCCACGAAAGCGGAAGAGATGGAGAGAACGAAAATGACCACGCAGAGACCCCAGGTGATCTTCTCGAGAATGTCAGCGGTCTGACGGACGCCGAAGGTCTGGTTGCCGGCTGCAAAATTGCTGGCAAGTCCGCCGCCCTTTCCGTTCTGAAGCAGCACTACGAGGGTGATCAGTATGGATGCAATGATCACCAGCACTGTCAGGATAATAAAAATTGCGTTCATAGTATGTTTTCTTTTATTTATTCGATTTTATCGATAAGGGCTGCAAAGTAAGCACTTTTTTCCGGATATGCCAAAATAAGTTTCGAATATATCTGCCTGGCTTCCTCGGGATAGCCCTGCTCGAGGTAGATGCGGGCCAGGGTCTCGGTACATATCTCCACGGACTGCGCATCTATGTGGCTCTCCCTGTATTCCTCTGTCCTGCCCAGTCCGGCGAGTATGGCCCTGTCCTCGCTGCGGCTAACCTTCGCATAGTCCTCGGTAGAGAAATAGTCAGCCCCTGCAACCCTCGGCCGGGACGGCTGCGGAGCCGGAGTCCCGACGCAGAGGCGCATCAGCTCGGATATGCCGCTGTCGGAGCAGTCCGGCGACTCGCCACGGCGCAGCAGAGGCAGCATCAGCTTCCTGTCGGCAAGGAAAAGCGCGGCTGCGGCAGCGTCCCTCTCGCTCAGGCCTCCTATGCTCTCCATACTGCGGCACAGTTCCTTTCTGGCCAGGGCGAACCAGGGATATATGCCTACAATGCCGGAGAGTTCCTCGAGTTTCAGTTTCTTTATGTCCATCGTTCCTGCCATAAGACTACCATTGTGCCACTGTGGCGTTGAATATGTCCTCTACCAGCTTCTCTATGATCTCCTCGCAGAGGGAGGACTCCACTGCATCGAGGGATTGGGTCGAGTCGTAGTCGGAATAGGCGGAGAAACTCTGCTCCACATCATCCTCCGGGTACTTCCTGTTGGTGAAATATATCTTGACCGACACGGTGAGACGGTTCTGCGCGGCCACCTCGTTGGCAGTCACGGCAGTCGCCTTCACGTCATAGCCCACAATCTCGCAGCTGAGCTCCATGTCTCCGTCCATATCCACCTGCTCCAGCTTGGTTAGCTTGCGGTACTTTTCCTTGAGGGCCTCGGTGAGGTCGTTGCTCAGGGACGGATTCACCTTCAGGGCCTTGTATTCCGCATAATTGATGGTTATGGTCTTTACGTCAGGCTGGATGGAAGTGCCTGAGAAAGAATATATTCCGCAGGCCTTTACAATACAGGCCGCCGCGCAGAGCGACAGGGCCGCGCAGAGGAAGGATAGCGCTTTTCTCGTTTTCATAACTGGTCTTTATGGGTTTTTATCCAGCGATAAAGGCTGCGTTCGGAAATTCCGAGGGCCTCCGCGGCCGCCTTCTTAGTAGGGTATTCCCTGAGGGCCATGCGTATCTGTTCATCCTTGGCCGCCAGCAGGTTGAGGCTGGCCTCCTCTTCGCTCCGGGACTCTCCGTCCTGCTCGTCGGGCTGCTCGTCGTAGTCCGCCGGAGCCGGAGAAGGCTTCAGCAGAGGAGTCGCGTGGGCCGCAGGGGCGGAAGTTCCGTAAACCTTGGCCTTCAGGTCCTCTATGTCCTGCTTGAGCGAGAGTATCATCTTTATCATTATCTCCCTGTCCTCGTCCGAAATGGAATCCTGGGAGGACTTGGAGGATGGCACAGGAAGGGTGGTTGTCTCATCCTTGGGGATATACTGCAGAAGCGTTGCGGCATCGATTTCCACGCGGCCGCTGCCCGGAGTCATCCTCGCCGTCTCCAGCATGGACACGGTCTCGGCTATGCTTTTGAGCTGACGCACGTTGCCCGGCCAGCGATAGGACTTCAGCAGTTCGGTGGCATCCTCGGTCAGACGGATGCCGTTGCGGCTGTACTTATCCGTGAAATCCGAAGCGAACTTCCTGAACAGCAGAGGAATGTCTTCCTTTCTCTCCCTCAGGGAAGGCAGTTCTATCTGAATGGTGTTGATACGGTAATAAAGGTCGGGGCGGAACTTACCCACCGACACCGCGTGCATAAGGTTGCGGTTGGTTGCGGCAATCACACGCACATCCGTCTTGAGCACCTTGGAGGAGCCCACGCGAATGAATTCGCCGGACTGAAGGACCCTGAGCAGCTTCGCCTGGGAGGAGAGAGGCAGCTCGCCAATCTCGTCGAGGAAGAGGGTGCCTCCGTCCGCCTCTTCGAAATAGCCCTTCCTGGTATCGACGGCGCCCGTAAAGGCACCCTTTTCGTGGCCGAAGAGCTCGGAATCTATGGTGCCTTCGGCAATGGCCCCGCAGTTCACGGCGAAATATTTCCCGTTGCGGCGGGGACTGTTCTGATGTATTATGCGCGGAATCACATCCTTGCCGGATCCGCTTTCACCGAATATGAGCACGGTGAGGTCGTCGGCAGGGGCCACGGTAACCGCCACGCTGAGGGCGCGGTTCAGGGCGGGATCATTGCCGACTATATCGTACTTGTTTTTAAGTGCGTTGAGTTCTCTTTCATCCATAACGCCTGCAAAGTTATGATTTTTGCTGAATTTAACATTCTGCAACCCGATATATTAAAAATATGCCTATATTTGCACACGTGTGTAATTTTCCCTTCCGTGGGAATAAAACATTGACAGAATAGTTATAAACCATTTTAATATCTACACAAAATGAAGAAAAGTATCAGACTTTTTTCCGCAGCCGTTCTCGGCGCAGCTGCAATCGCCTGCAGCTCCCCTGAGAAAATGGCAGAGCAGGCAGAGAACGTTCTCGTTTCCTGCGATCCTGCTGTCCTCGAAGTGAAAGCCGGTGTCATCGACGCAAATGTCACCGTCACCTATCCTGCCGATTACTTCCATCCAAAGGCCATACTCGAGGTTATTCCTGTCATCGTTTACGATGGCGGCGAGGCCAAGATGGAGTCCTACTTCTTCCAGGGAACCAAGGTTGAAGACAACTACGAGGTTGTTCCTGAGGAGGGTGCTACCATCACCAAACCTGTACACTTCGAATATGCCGAGGGTATGGAGAACTGCCACCTTGAGCTTCGCGGCGTCGTGAAGTACAAAGCTGACAAGACCGACCTCCCTACCAAGAAAGTTGCCGACGGTGCCAACACCACCTATATGCTCGTAAAGAAGGATGCAAAGGCTGCCGTTGATTTCAAGGCCGACAACTATCAGGAGACCATTCCTATGCCGGTTGAGGGACAGATCCTTTACACCATCAACAGCGCAAACGTAAGGAACTCCGAGATCAAGTCCCAGTCCATCAAGGACTTCCAGGCCGCTCTCGACGAGATTGCCGCCAACGAGCGCAAGACCCTTACCGGAACCGAGGTTGTCGCTTACGCTTCACCTGACGGTGGCGAGGAGCTCAACACCAAGCTTTCCGACAAGCGTGCAAAGAGCGCCGAGAAGGCATTCAACAAGGTTACCAAGGGCAAAGAGACCGGTGAGACCAGCGTCAAGAGCGTAGGTCAGGACTGGGAAGGCTTCCAGGAGCTTGTTGCCGCTTCCGACATCGAGGACAAGGACCTCATCATCCGCGTTCTTTCCATGTACAGCGATCCTGCAGTGCGTGAGAATGAGATCAAGAACATGTCTGCCGTTTACAAGACTCTTGCAGACGAGGTTCTCCCTCAGCTCCGCCGCGGCCGCTTCATCGCCAACTGCGAGTACCAGAACTACACCGGCGAGGAGCTTATCAAGCTCGTTGACGAGAACATCGACGTACTCGACGAAGAGGCTCTCCTCCGCGCCGCCACTCTCGTGAAGGAGCCTGCCGACAAGGAGGCTATCTACAAGAAGGCAGTCGAGAAGTACAACAGCAACCGTGCACAGTACAACCTCGCAGTCGTTTACATCAACGAGGGTAAGTTCGAAAAGGCTGACAAGGCTCTCGACAAGTGCGAGCAGGATGCCGACTGGAACAACGCCAAGGGTGTCGTAGCACTCAACACCGGTGACGAGGCTGCTGCAAGCAAGTACTTCGCCGCTGCCGGCAACGCTACCGCAAAGGCCAACGAGGCCGTTGTCGATATCCTCAACGGAAGGTATGAGGCCGCTGCTGCCAAGCTCGCCGGCCAGAAGAGCTTCAACGCCGCTCTCGCTCAGGTTCTCGTTAAGAACTACGCTGCCGCAGAGGCCGCTCTTCCTGAGTGCGACTGCGCTTGCGTAGCTTACCTGAAGGCTGTCATCGCTGCCCGCCAGGGCAAGGCCGATGCCGTAAAGGCAAATCTCGAGGCCGCTTCCAAGTGCGAGAAGCTCGCCAAGAGGGCTGAGAAGGACATCGAGTTCGCACAGTACAGGTAATCCTGTCCTGAACCAATACAAAGCCGGCCGGTACTTCCGACCGGCTTTTTTATTGCCAAATTTGTTGTATCACAAGAAAAATTTATATATTTGCAGTCCCATTCGGAAGAAAGGGAATTCAGAACATACCCGGTGAGGTGGGTGAGTGGCTGAAACCACCAGTTTGCTAAACTGACGTACGGGCAACCGTACCACGAGTTCGAATCTCGTCCTCACCGCCACAAAACAAGGGGATGACCGCAAAGGCCATCCCCTTATTCATATATATCAGGTTTCCCTACTGCTCCAGTTCGGAGACGGAAACGCTCTCGAGCCCTGCATCGCGTATGAGGGCCTCGAGTTCCTCCGCCTCATCCTTGCGTTCGAAAGCAGAGACGACGAATAGAGTGATGCCCTCACGGGACGTAGTGCGAATTATGTCCTTGCTGCAATAGAGGCGTATGACCTCGGAAACGAAGTCCGGGAGCAAATCGCTTCCCGTGTTCACGTTTACCTGCCAGAATTTGCGGGTGGATTCAGCCGCCCTGGCTTCCGAAACGGAAACGCTCTTTCCGTCGATGAAGGCCACTACGGAGGCGCTACGGAAACCTATGGACTTTACCGCATTGAGTTTCTCCAAGGCATCCGAATAGCGGTCGAACAGTCCCACGCAATAAAAATGGTTGCCGTTGGACCTGATAGTCTCATACACTGGAGAGAGGCCTCTGAGCTGACTCAGGGTAGCCTGTACCGGAAGGGTAATGAAATGAATCTGGTAAACGACTCCGGCCGGCAGTTTCTGATTCTCGGCATAGCGCCCCTCCGGAAGTATGCGGAAGGAATAGTCGAAACGCGGCTGCGTGACCTCGAATTCCATTTCCGGGACATCTCCGGGGTTCATCCGGGTAAAGGTGTAGGCGGCACTCTGGCTGACCACCTGACGGTCGGCCTTGGCCAGAAGCTTGTCCGGGTCTATGACCACACCCTTGAAGAGGAAATCCATCTCTATGCGCTGCAGCTCAGCCACCGCCTTGTCCAGACCGGCCGAAATGTACGGAATTAACTTCTCCCCCGAAATGATCTCGTCGGTCAGCCGCGCCCTCTCGTCCTCGTCCGTGCTGATGGCGAAGGTCTGACGCTTGGAGTCCAGTTCCTGCACAAGAACGTTCAGGGAATCCCTGAGACGCCTTACCTGCGACATCTTGTCCATATAGCGCCTGGTATCCTCGTTTTCAGGCATATCCCCGGACACGGAAGCCCCGTTGTCGAGGTGCTCCCCGTCGTCGGAAGGCTGCAGGGACAGTATTTCTCGCAGACGGGCGGCGTCGCGCACTTCGCGGCCTATAGGAGTACTGTCATATTCGAGGACATATACGCAGACGCTGTCTGCGGAGCACTCGCGGTTCGAAGCGAATATGGAATAGCGTCCGTCGGGACTGTCTATATACAGAAAGTCGTCATAAGGCGAAGAGAAGGGGAAGCCGAGGTTCTCCGGCGCAGCCCAGTCGCCGGTAGCCTCGTTCCAGCGGGAGACGTAGAGGTCATAGCCGCCGGCACCGTATAGGCCGTCAGAGGCGAAATAGAGCTTGCTGCCGTCCGGGGAGAGCATAGGATATATCTCATTTGCGACGGAGGTCAGTCCCTCGTTTATTAGCTGCGGCGCCGACCACACGCTGTCCTTCAGCGCGCTGCGGTAGATATTGCGGAAGCCGGTAGCCCCGCGTCTTGAAAAATATATCTCCTCTGCCCCTTCCGGCATCCAGGTGGCTTTCACATAAGTGTCTGGAAGGGAATCCAGCAGGTTTGGAAGCGGTCTCCACGACCTGTCCTCAAGCGGATAGTAAAGGAAAAAGTCCTCCCTCGAGAAAAGATGTTTCGCCACGACGACAGGCTCATTCACGAAGCCCGACATCACCGAGGCGTTCTCCGAACAGAGAAGCTTTGTCTGGAGGCGCTCCCTCTCCAGGGAATCGGCGCTGGAGGCAAGCAGGGAGTCATATATTTCCATAGCTTCCGTGAAGTTGCAGCTGCGGTGGAGGGAATCGGCCAGACGCTCCTGCGCAAATGCCGCAGCAGCCCACGAAAGCATAAGAAAAAATATTAAAAATCGCCTTTTCACCGCAATCTATAAAGGACTGCAAATTTAAGAAATAATACCATAAATGTGCCTCAAAACTTCTTATATCAGAAATAATTTGTAATTTTGTGCCCTATTTGCGGATTTTGGATTAAACCGGAAACAAACAAATCAATAATAAATCAAAAACTATGCAGAACAAAGGTGCAATCAGACTCGTGGCCATACTCCTGCTTCTGGCCTGCATCTGGCAGCTTTCCTTCACCGCCGTTACCAAGATTCAGGAAAACAAGGCGGAGAAGTATGCTGAGCAGATCGCTGCCCAGGCAGTGAATGACGACGAGTGTGCAATGATGTCAGAGGCCGAGAAGGCCGACTACATCGCTGAAGTCGCAAAGAGCAGCAACAGGGCGTTTATCGACTCCCTCTCGGCAGAGAAGGGCATATTCTCCTACAAGTCTGCCAAGGCAAAGGAAATCAACCTCGGCCTCGACCTCAAGGGCGGTATGAACGTGATGCTCCAGGTGCAGCTCGAGGACCTCGTGAAGGCTCTCGCAGACAATAGCCAGGATCCGGACTTCACCGCCGCTCTCGCGGCTGCGAAAGCCAACAGCGTCACCAACCCGAGGAGCGATCTCATCACCCTCTTCCAGGAGGCCTGGTATGCCCAGACCAACGGTACAAGGAAACTCAACGAGATTTTCGGTACCTATGAGATGAGGGACAAGATCAGCGCCGAGACCTCCGACGCAGATGTCATCAAGGTGCTCAAGGCAGAGGCCGAGAGCGCAGTGTCCAACTCCTTCCAGGTGCTCCGCAACCGTATCGACCGCTTCGGCGTAACCCAGCCTAACATCCAGAAACTCGGCAACACCGGCCGCATCCTCGTGGAGCTCCCGGGCGTGAAAGAGCCTGAGCGTGTGAGAAAGCTCCTCCAGGGAACCGCTTCCCTCGAGTTCTGGACAACCTACCTCAACAGCGAGATACTCAACCCTTATCTCGTGCAGGCCAACAAGACTCTCGCTGAGCTCCAGGCCGCAGGAAAGGCCGTGGCTGAGGAGAGCGCAGAGCAGACTGAAAATGCAGACCAGAGCATACTCGACCAGGAAATAGCCGAGAGCGAGGCCGAAGAGGACGAACTCGCCGAGTACAATAGGCAGAACCCTCTCTTCGCCATCCTCCATCCTGCCGTCGATGCAAACGGAAACCCTATCAACACCGCTTGCATAGGTTATGCGAACTACGCTGACACCGCCAAGATCAACAAGATTCTGGCAATGCCTGAGATCGCCTCAATCTTCCCTCCTGAGTTCATCCCTATGTGGACCGTCAAGGCTTCCGAAGGCTTCGCCGACGGCAACACCTTCGAACTCGTGGCAATCAAGTCCACCTCCCGTGATGGAAAGGCACCTCTTGACGGCGCATCCATCACCGACGCCCGCGCCCAGCTGGGCAGCCGCGGCCGCGCCGAGTACGAGGTTTCGATGACCATGAACGCCGAGGGTGCAAACACCTGGGCACGTCTGACCAAGGACAACATCGGAAGGCAGGTAGCCATAGTCCTCGACGGAATGGTTTACTCCTACCCTACCGTACAGAGCGAGATCAGCGGAGGCAGCTCCCAGATCACTGGCAACTTCAGCGAGGAAGAGGCATCCGACCTTGCAAACGTGCTGAAGTCAGGTAAGCTTCCGGCTCCGGCTACCATCGTTCAGGAGCAGGTTGTGGGTCCTTCCCTCGGAAGCCAGTCCATCAATGCCGGACTCATTTCCTTCCTCATCGCATTCTGCCTCGTACTTATCTATATGGTATGCTTCTACCAGGGTGCCGGTCTCGTGGCTGACGTTGCCCTGCTGTGCAACGTGGTGCTCCTCTTCGGATCCCTCGTTTCCTTCGGAGCCGTCCTCACCCTCCCGGGTATTGCAGGTCTCGTCCTGACCCTCGGTATGGCCGTGGATGCCAATGTGATCATATATGAAAGAATCAAGGAAGAGCTCCGCGACGGCAAGGGCCTGAGCAAGGCAATCGCCGACGGTTACAGGAACGCCTACTCCGCCATCATCGACGGCCAGCTGACCACCATCATTACCGGTCTGGTACTCTTCTTCTTCGGTTCAGGTCCTGTAAAGGGCTTCGCAACCACCCTTATCATAGGTATCATCACCTCTGTGCTCTCCTCCATCTTCATCACCCGTCTCATAATCGACGACCGCGTAAGCAAGGGAAAGAGCATCAGCTTCACCAACAAGCTCACGAAGAACTTCCTCCAGAACACTCACGTGAACTTCATCAGCAAGAGGAAGATCACCTACATACTCTCAGGCTGTCTCATCCTCATCTCCATCCTGTCCATCTCCATCAAGGGCTTCACCTACGGTGTGGACTTCACCGGTGGACGTTCATTCGTGGTCAAGTTCGACCAGCCTGTACAGGTTGAGGAAATCAGGGCTTCCGTAGAGGCCGTATTCGATGAGGCCGCTGCAGCTGACGAGAGCGTCAAGGGCTCATCCCTCGAGGTAAAGCAGTTCGGTAGCGACAACCAGATGAAGATCACTACTTCATACAAGTACAACATCGAAACCAGTGAGGTTGACGACGAGGTTGAGGCAATGCTCTACAAGGCTGTTGCAGGCTTCTTCGCACAGGATCCGGGCTTCGACGGCTTCCGCTCCACCCTCGACAACCCTTACGGTATCATATCTTCCGACAAGGTGGGTGCAACCATCGCAAACGACATAAAGAGGGATGCCATCATCTCCGTGATTCTGGCTCTCATCGCAATCTTCGCCTACATTGCCATCAGGTTCAAGAACTGGACCTGGGGTCTCGGCGGCGTCGTTTCCCTCGCCCACACCGCAATCATCGTGATCGGCTTCTTCTCGCTCTTCACCGGCATACTGCCGTTCAGCCTTGATGTCGATTCCACCTTCATTGCGGCAATCCTGACCATCATCGGTTACGCAATCAACGATAACGTGGTTATCTTCGACCGTATCCGTGAATACAGGACCAACCACCCTAAGGCAGAGCTCAAGGACAACGTCAACGTCGCTCTCAACAGCACGCTCTCCCGTACCATGAACACCTCCCTCACCACCCTGGTGACCATGCTTGCAATCGCAATCTTCGGCGGAGAGGTTGTACGCGGTCTGGCAGTTGCCCTCATACTCGGTATCATCATCGGTACCTACGCTTCCATCTTCATCGGTACTCCGGTCATGTACGATGTGACCACGGCAATCGAGAAGAGAAAAGCACGCAAGGAATAACAAGACTGTCAAACACATAGAAGGGAGGTCTCCAAAAAGAAGGGAGGCCTCCTTTCTTTTTGCTTTGTCCCGACCTGCTTTTTACTTATCTTTGTCCTCCCTCAGCCTAAAGCGGAGTCAAGCCCAAAAATGTCTTTCGTCCACCTTCACGTACACACCCAGTATTCCATACTGGACGGTTTTTCATCCATACCCAAACTCTTTGACCGGGCAGAAGAGCTCGGAATGCCTGCGCTTGCCATTACCGACCACGGCAATATGTACGGCATCAAGGAATTCATGAAGTTTGCGGACAAACATCCGGCTGTGAAGCCCATACTGGGATGTGAGATTTATGTGACGCGCCATTACGACCACAGACTTAAGGACAACAACCACAGGAACTACTACCACCTCATACTCCTGGCAAAGAATTACGATGGCTACAAGAACCTGATGAAGATCGTATCCACCGGGCATATTGAGGGAAAGTACTACGACAAGCCGAGGGTATCGCACGAGATTGTGGAAAAATATCACCGCAACCTCATATGCCTCTCCGCCTGCATTGCAGGAGAGATTCCGCGCGAGATACTGAACGGGGACCTGGACGCCGCAAGAAAGGCCATACAATGGCATAAGAATGTATTCGGGGAAGACTATTATCTGGAAGTGCAGTCCCACCGCACCGAGGTTCCGGGACTTTCCCCGGAGGTATATGAGAAACAGCTCATAGTCAACGACGCCATCTTCGACCTCGCCGAAGAGATGGACGTGAAGGTGGTTGCGACCAACGACGTGCATTTCATACGCAAGGAAGACGGTCCTGCCCACGACAGGCTTATATGCCTTACGACAAACGCATATATAGACGACGAAAAGAGGCTGCGCTACACCCAGCAGGAATATCTGAAGAGCGAAGAGGAAATGCAGGCGCTCTTCCCGCGCCACCCGGAAATCATATCCAACACTCTCGAAGTCTCCGAAAAAATCGAGCGCTACAAAATCGACCGCGGCCACGTGCTGCCGAAATTCGACCTGCCTGCGGACTTCCTCGCCGACATAGATGCGCAACTTGAGAAATATAAGGACATAATAGACGTGGGACGCTGCGACAAGGACGGCAATTCGCGTGGCGAGGAGTTCTGCCGCTCGGTTGCCTACCTCTGCCACCTTACATACAAGGGCGCGCATATACGCTACGGCGAAGTGTTTACCGACGAACAGAGCGAGCGCATCGATTTCGAGCTCAAGACCATTTGCCGAATGGGCTTCCCGGACTACTTCCTCATAGTTCAGGACTATATTGCCGCGGCACGCGCAATGGGCTCTATGGTGGGCCCGGGCCGTGGCTCCGCAGCCGGTTCCGTAGTCGCCTACTGCCTCTGGATCACCAATCTGGACCCGATCAAATACCAGCTCCTGTTCGAGAGATTCCTCAATCCGGACCGTATCAGCATGCCGGATATAGACGTGGACTTCGAGGACCTCAACGCGGCCCACAAGTATGTGGAGGACCATTATGGCCTGGACCACGTCTCTAGGGTGATCACCTTCGGAACGATGGCGGCAAAAAGCGCCATAAAGGACGTGGCGCGCATCAGTCACCTGAGCATAGAGGAATCCAACCGTCTCACGAAAATGGTCCCGGACCGCCTGAGCGAGAGGGTGGAGAAGGAATACCCCTTCAATCCAAAGCTAGACGAGCTGAAAAAAGGCTTCAGGCAGATAAGCAAAGTCGTAGAGATAGACGATCCGGACAATCCCGGGCAGAAGAAGAGCGTGGAGAAATTCTTCCAGGTGGGACTGGAGGAAGTGGACGCAAAGATCACCCTCAAGAACTGCTACAGGCTGGTGCCGGAATTCAAGGCCATACTTGAGAACCCGGACGGAGACCCCCTGGTGAAGGAGGTGCTCAAATACGCCAAGGAACTGGAAGGAAGCATACGCCAGGTGGGTGTGCACGCCTGCGCCACCATAATAGGCCGCGGAAACCTGATGGACTACATCCCCATCTGCCTCTCCGAAGACAAGGAAGCAGTGGATGAAAACGGCAAGAAAAAAGAATTCTGGACCTCCCAGTTCGACGGCCACTACATTGAAGACGTGGGAATGCTCAAGATGGACTTCCTCGGCCTGAACACCCTCTCCATCATTCACAAATGCCTGAACCTTATAAAGGAAAGACACGGAATAGACATAGACATAGAGGCCATTCCGATAGACGACAAGGAGACCTACGAACTCTACGGACGCGGCGATACGGTCAGCGTGTTCCAGTTCGAATCCCCAGGAATGATGAACTGGCTGAGAAAGCTGCACCCGGAACGCTTCGAGGACCTCATTGCGATGAATGCCCTCTACCGGCCGGGCCCTATGGACTACATTCCGGACTTCGTGGACAGGAAGCAGGGTATCAAACCCATCGAGTACGACCTGCCGGCGATGGAGGAATTCCTCAGGGACACCTATGGCGTCACGGTCTATCAGGAGCAGGTCATGCTTCTTTCCCAAAAGCTTGCAAACTTCACCAAGGGTGAGGCGGACAAACTGCGCAAAGCAATGGGAAAGAAACAGATAGATATACTTAACTCCCTGAAAGACAAGTTTATGACGGGTGGAATGAAGAATGGCCACCCGGAGAAGGTGCTGGACAAGATTTGGAAAGACTGGGAGAAATTCGCCCAATACGCCTTCAACAAGTCCCACGCAACCTGCTATGCCTGGGTCAGCTACCAGACCGGTTATCTCAAGTGCCACTACCCTTCCGAATTCCAGGCGGCCAACCTTACCGCCAACCTCGGAAAGGCGGACGAGATAAAGAAAATAATGGCTGACTGCCGCAAGAACCGCATCAATGTGCTCAATCCCGATGTCAACGAATCCTCCGAAGAGTTCAGCGTCAACCACAACGGCGACATACGCTTCGGTCTGGCGGGCATAAAGGGCTTCGGCGGACAGGCGCGCATAATCATCGCCGAAAGGCGCGAAAATGGCCCGTTTGCGGACGTTTTCAACTTCTTCGAGAGGATGTCCGGCAAGATAGGTTCAAAGGGCTATGAGTCGCTTATTTATGCCGGAGCCCTGGACAGCTTCAACATAGGCCGAAGTGTCTATTTCCAGCCGCTCAAAAACGGGGATACCCTTCTGGAGGCCCTTATACGCTACGGCGAGAACCTGCGCCGCCACAATGAAGACAACATCTGCTCCCTTTTCGGCGATGCGGAGGAAGTCAAGCCAGAGAAGCCTCAGATTCCGGAAGCCCTGCCTTTCGACAATATGGAACTGCTCCACAAGGAAAAGGAACTCGTGAATATGTACCTTTCGGCCCATCCGTTGGATTCCTACAGGTTCGAAATGGAAAACTTCTGCAACATAGACCTGGCAATGCTCCCCGGAGCAATAGAGGATTGCACGGCAAAGCAGAAAGGAATGAAGGTCTGCCTAGCCTGTCTGGTCAGCTCCCTTACCAAAAGACTCAACAAAGCCCAGAAACCATTCGCCGACGTCAATATCGAAGACTTCAACGGAAACTACTCGATGAGACTCTTCAGCAAGAGCTTCGAAGCATACGGGGAGAAATTCATTCCGGGTACCACCCTGCTCATAGAGGGCCGCATAGACAGGGGTGGATGGCGCAAACCCGAAGACAATAATGCCAACGTGGACTATGAGCTGAAAATCGACCGCGTGATGCACCTGGGCAACGCCTCGGAAGAAATGGTAAGTTCCCTTACCATGCTCGTTCCCGTGGAAAAGGTGGACAAGGAGTTCGAAAAAGAGCTGCTGAGGGTGCTCAAGTCGAACAAGGGCAAGACACCTATGATGCTCGTCATAGTGGACACTGCCCGCAAAATGAGCGTACAGTTCAAAGTCGGCAAGTTCCACGCAACAATAAGCACGCAACTCATAGACGAGCTGCGTGCCATAGGAGTAGAGGTCAGGATAGACCGGAAATAGGCCTAGAACTTAAGTACGGCCTTTATAGGATAGTGGTCGGAGATGAATTTCCTGTCCATATAAGGCTTATCCACGGTGAGGAACTCGCTGCATTCCGAGAAACCGGAATAATAGATATAGTCGAGCACCGTGTACTTCTTTCCCCAGCCGTTGAAACTCGGTTTGCTATCGCTGCTCGCAGCCGACTCACGGGCCGAGAGCATCTTGCCTTCGAGGGATTTGAGACACGGGTTGTCAGGTCCCACATTGAAATCCCCGGTAAGTATCATAGGATAATTCTCCGGATTCATCGATGCGATGCGCTCGACAATGAGAGCCAGGCCCTTGACCCGCGCTTCCTTTCCCTTGTGGTCCAGATGGGTGTTCACATAGTAGAACAGCTTGCCACTCTCCTTATCCTTCATCAGGGCCCATGTAGCCGTCCTGTAGCAGGCTGCATCCCAGCCGCGGCTCGGTTTTTCCGGCGTCTCGGAAAGCCAGTATGTGCCCCATTTCAGCAGCTTTATCTTGCGGCTGTCGTAGAATATGGACATGTGCTCTCCTTTTTTCTTTCCGTCGTCCCTGCCGACTCCAACGGACTTGTAGCTGATATTTCCGCGCCGGCCGTCAAAGCAGCTGAGTATATAGTTCACCTGCTCAGGCAGGGCCTCCTGCACGCCGAAAATGTCGGGATGCTGGTCCTGAAGCATCATTGCGGTGGCCGGATAGCGGAAGGCCCAGGAATTGGTGCCGTCATTGGCGCTTCCGAGCCGTATGTTATACGATATGACACTGATTTCCGCGTCTTTTTCCTTCCTTCCGGCGAAGCAGACGCAAGGCAGCATGAGAGCCGCTGCAATACTGAGAAACGCTATTCTTTTCATAGCACAAATTTAACTATCTTTGTGCGGATAAACAATAAGTTATGGCAGAAGAAACATTCAGCTCCATAGGCCTTGTGGAAGCCATTGAAAGGCTCTACGAAGGCTGTCCATACAAGGCATTCGACTCCAGTTATTTCATCACAGAGGGCAAGAGCGTGGCCACGGTAAAGACCAGGACCCTGCTGGAAGGAATAGACTTCGATCTGGTTTACTTTCCACTCACCCATCTGGGTTACAAGAGCGTGATAAGCGTCACAGGAGAACTCTATGCCGAGTTCAGCCGTCCACGTACCCTCGACGTGGTGCTGGGCATCTCCTCGAAATTGGATTTCAAACAGGTAAAAGAGCTCTGGAAAGGCATAGTCAAAGCTGCGGAGGAACACTCCTACGCAAAGCTGAATCTCGAACTCATACCGTCCCGCAACGGACTGTGCATCAGTCTTGCCGCCTCCGGAGAATGCAGCCTCCTCGAATGTAAAAGGCGTCCTGCCGCAAAGAGTATGGACCTTATATGCGTTTCAGGCAACCTTGGAGCCGCTTATCTGGGCCTCAACGTGCTGGAAAGGGAGAAAAAGAACTGGAGCGAGGGCAAGAATCCAAATCTGGACAAGTACAGGCAGTTTGTGGGCGCCTACCTCAAACCGGAACTGCAGAGCGGAATAATCGATGCCCTTGTGGAAAGTGACATATACCCTTCATTCGGTTACTTCATAAACAAAGGTCTTGGCTCCACCCTCAAAGCCCTGGTAAGGGACAGCGGTCTTGGAGCCAAGATCTATGTGGACAGGATTCCTTTCGAAGGAAACAGCTTCGACACCGGCAAGGAACTGGGTATCGACCCCGTAACCGCTGCCCTCAACGGAGGTGACGATTACCGTCTGCTGTTCACCATTCCCATCAGGAATCACGACAGATTCCGTCACGACTTCCAGACCTTCGACATAATCGGTCATCTCGCCCGCCCGGAAGCAGGAGCCGTCCTGGTAACCCCTGACGGGCTCGAGCATCCGATAAAGGCGCAAGGCTGGAGCCAGGAATAGCCTATTTCTTGAATATATTCAATATGCTGCTTACGGCAGAACCTATGGTGCTGGCGTTTTCCGCTACGGCGCCTATCTTCTCTGCTGCAGTCGAATTGGAAGCAGAGCTGATAGCCTGGGAAGCGGCGCTCTCTGCCAGACCGGTCAGCTTATCTACGACAGTTTCAGAGTTGGTATTGTTCACAAGATTGCTGGAACCCAATACGAGACCCTTGGCGAAAGAAAGCTTGTAATCCTTGTCGGATCCCTTCAGACCGCTGATTGCGCTGGAAAGAGAAGCCACGTTCAGAAGGTTGGTGGCATTGCTGAGATCAAGCTTTCCGGCACTCTTATATGATGAATAAAGTGCCTTGAGAGCGGTACCCGCAGCGGAGCCGGCCTCATTTGCAGCCGAGCTTGCCGTATTTACCGTAGTGGTCGCAGCCGCAGAGTCTGCAGTCTCGGAAGCAGTGCTTTTCTTGAAAAGGGAGCAGGATGCGACGAGCATCACAAGAGCCGCAGAAACGGCGAAAAATCCTAACTTTTTCATATTTTTCATTTACTTAAGGTTTCTGAGAAGTATGTTGAGATCGACTTCCTTGCGTATGATGGAATTCAGATCCTCTATCTTAACCCTTTCCTGAGCCATGGAATCGCGGTGACGTATGGTCACGCAACGATCGTTGAGGCTGTCGTGGTCAACTGTCACGCAGAAAGGAGTTCCTATGGCATCCTGACGGCGATAACGCTTGCCTATGGAGTCTTTCTCGTCGTACTGGCAGTTGTAATCGTATTTCAGGTCATCCATAATCTCCTGGGCAAGAGCCACCAGTTCAGGATTGTTCTTGAGCAGAGGCATCACAGCCACCTTCACAGGGGCAATAGGCGCAGGAATGGAAAGCACTACCCTGCTCTCGCCGTTCTCAAGCTGCTCCACCTTGTAGGAGTGGCTGAGCACTGCAAGAACCATACGGTCCACACCTATGGAAGTCTCCACAACGTAAGGGGTGTAGCTCTCTCCCGTTTCCGGGTCGAAGTACTGTATCTTCTTGCCTGAATACCTCTGGTGGTTACCCAGGTCGAAGTCGGTCCTGGAGTGTATGCCCTCGAGCTCCTTGAAGCCGAACGGGAAGTTGAACTCGATGTCGGTAGCTGCATTGGCATAGTGAGCCAGTTTCTCGTGGTCGTGGAAACGGTAGTTCTCCGCACCCATTCCAAGGTTCACGTGCCAGTTCATACGGTTCTCCTTCCACTTCCTGAACCAGTCCAGCTCGGTACCCGGTTTGATGAAGAACTGCATTTCCATCTGCTCGAACTCCCTCATCCTGAATATGAACTGACGGGCCACAATCTCGTTGCGGAAGGCCTTTCCTATCTGCGCAATACCGAAAGGAATCTTCATCCTGCCGGTCTTCTGAACGTTAAGATAGTTTACGAATATGCCCTGTGCGGTCTCAGGACGCAGGTATATGGTGCTCGATGCATCAGCCGTGCTGCCCATACTGGTCTTGAACATAAGATTGAACTGGCGTACGTCAGTCCAGTTGCAGGTTCCACTGATAGGGCAGACTATGCCGCAATCCACGATTATCTGGCGATACTCGGCGAGGTCATTCTCGTTCTGAGCCTTGAGGTAGCGCTGATGCACGGCATCATACTTTGCCTTTTCACGGAGCACGTTAGGATTGGTTGCCCGGAACTGCTCCTCGTCGAAGGACTCCCCGAATTTGCGGCGTCCCTTCTCCACCTCCTTGTTCATCTTCTCCTCGATCTTTGCGAGATAATCCTCGATGAGCACATCCGCACGATATCTCTTCTTGGAGTCCTTGTTGTCGATGAGAGGGTCATTGAAAGCGCTTACGTGACCCGATGCCTCCCAGATCTTAGGATGCATGAAAATGCAGGAATCGATTCCCACTATATTCTCGTGGAGCCTGGTCATCGCATTCCACCAATAGGACTTGATGTTGTTCTTGAGTTCAACACCGAGCTGTCCATAGTCATAGACAGCACCCAGTCCATCATAGATTTCGCTGGACGGGAATATGAATCCATACTCCTTGCAGTGTGCTACCAGCACCTTGAAAAGTTCTTCCTGTGTCATAGTAAAAATTATAGTTATTTATTTCATTTTCAATATTATATCCTTTCCTCCAGGCAAACTTGCCAATGGCTGGAGGACAAATTTCCTTTCAAACATTCTCGGATGGGGCAGCGTCAGTTCCGGCATATCCATCCTCGTTTCTCCCAACAGAAGCATATCCACATCGATTACCCTTGAAGCATATATCCTTCTGCCACTGGAGTCATATTCAGGCTTCGAGTAGCGTCCCATTTCCTGCTCCACCCTCTTGCATATAGCCAGAACCTCCAGGGCAAAGGTCTCAGTTCCGCAGGGTGGCTCCACTTCCCAAAGCGCAACCGCATTCAGAAAATCCGGTCCCTCAAAGCCCTCCGCAGGATTTTCCACAAAGTCGGAAAGCGCTGTCCTGCGTCCGGGAAGCCTCTTGTCCAGAAAGCTGATTGCCCTGAGCAGATTGGCTCTTCTGTCTCCAAGGTTGGAACCCAATCCGAGATAAAGATCCATCAGTCCTCGTCCAATCCAAGTTCAACCAAGGCCTCTTCGGACATACGGCTCTTGTCCCATACCGGTTCGAAAACCAGTTCCACCTCCACTTCCAATACTCCGGGCACATCCTTGACGGCATCCTTCACCTGCTCCACCACATAATCGGCCATAGGACAGTTCGGAGCAGTCAGCGTCATCTGAATATATACCCTGTGCTCCTCATCCACCTTGATCTCATATATCAGTCCGAGGTCATAGATATTCACCGGAATTTCCGGGTCATAGACCTGCCTAAGTGCCAAAATTATATCTCTTTCAAGCATAATTGCATTCTCCTCTCATCTTGCAGCCTCTGCAGCCGAACGTATAGTATCTATCATTGAAAGCAGACCGTTCGCGCGTGTAGGACTCAGATTCTGCTTTAGACCTATCTTCTCCACTACCGAAAAATCGGATGCAAGAATCTCTTCCGGAGTTCTTCCGGAATATATCCTTATGAGCAGAGATATTATTCCCCTTGTGATGATAGCGTCGCTATCGGCCTGAAAATACAGTTTCCCGTCCTCTGTCTTCCAGTCCAGCCATACCCTCGACTGGCAACCCTTGATCAGCTTTTCATCCGTCTTGGAACTCTCAGGAAAGGAATCCAGCGACTTCCCAAGGTCGATGATGTACTCGTATTTGTCGAGCCAGTCATCAAACATTGAAAATTCGGATATTATCTCGTTTTCTGTTTCAAGTAAGGTCATAATTATTTATCTCAACATTCCGACAGCCCTGTCCAGGGCCTGCCCGAAATATTCAACTTCTTCAATCGTATTGTAAGGAGCAAGCGAAACCCTCAGCATACCGCTCACTCCGAAACGCTCCATCAGAGGTTCGGCACACATCTGACCGGAACGCACTGCCACTCCCATCTTGTCGAGCAATATGGCAAGGTCCTCGTGATGCACACCCTCAACGGTAAAAGACCAGAGCGGCGCCTTGTCGGACCCCACTTCCGCATTTCCGTAGATTTTAAGCCCATCAAAATTTTTCAGGCAATTTTGCATAGACAGGCAAATTTGCTCGAAATTTTGATTTAACTCTTTATCTTTCAATAAGTTAAGTAAGTCACAAGCCTGTTTTAAAGTCGCTGAGGATGCGAAATTCTGAGTACCGGCTTCGTAACGCATCGGGATATCCGCAAATTTTACGTCTTTGAAAGACACTGAAGCAATCATTTCACCGCCACCCATGAATGGAGGCAACTGCTCCAGCCAGCATCGCTTTCCGTAGAGCACACCCGTTCCGGTTGCGGCATACATCTTATGCCCCGAGAAAGCATAGAAGTCGCAATCGAGTTTTCTCACATCGACCTCGCAATGTACTATACCCTGGGCACCGTCAACGAGTACGGGGACATTCTTCGAATGGGCTATCCTGACAATCTCCTCCACAGGGTTCACTATTCCGAGTACATTGGAAACGTGAGCGACTGCTACGAGGCGGGTCCTTTCCCCTATCATAGATTTCAGGATTTCCGTATCAAGACGCCCGTTGTCATCCACAGGCAGTTTGACAAGCTTCGCGTTCTTTCTCCTGCAGAGCATATACCAGGGAACCATATCCGAATGATGTTCACACTCGGCAACTATTATCTCATCTCCCTCAGAAACGAAGCGCTCGCCGAAAGTATAAGCCACAAGATTGATCGAAGCCGTAGCCCCGGAAGTAAAACTTATTTCCTCCCTCGACGCTGCATTTATATATGCCCTGACTGCATCCCTGGCCTGCTCATACGCTTCGGTACATTCCTCGGCCATAGTGTGGACGGCACGGTGAATATTGGCATTGCTATAGCTTGTGAGTCTGTTCCACTCCTCGATTACGGAACGCGGTCTCTGGGATGTTGCCGCATTGTCGAAGTACACAAGGTCCCTGCCATTGACCTTGCGTGAGAGTATCGGAAATTCTTTTCTGAGTTCTTCTGTCTTCATCTTCGCGACAAATATTATACAGGCCCGCAAATTTAACAATTCCTATTTTAATTGAGTGCTTTTTATCATAATTTTGCAAAACCCTCAAAACATACATCATTAAGAATATGTTCGATTACGTAAAAGGCAGCATAGCCGAACTCAGTCCAACCGACATAGTTGTGGATTGCAACAACATTGGATTTCACGCCCAGATTTCACTTCAGACCTACAGTGATTTCGAACACAGCAAAGAATGCAAACTCTATCTTCACCATGTCCTCAGAGAGGACGAGGAACTTTTCTACGGTTTCTCAAGCAAGGACGAAAGGGAAATGTTCCGCCTGCTGATTAACGTTTCCGGAGTCGGTGTGGGCACCGCAAGAATGATGCTTTCTTCACTGAGTTGCGAAGAAGTAAGAGAAGCCATACTCTCTGAAAATGTAAACAGGATAAAATCAGTAAAGGGAATAGGACTAAAGACAGCCCAGAGACTTGTACTTGAATTGAAAGACAAGATTGTCAAGGGTGAAGGAAGTGTCGGCAACCTGATCTACACTAAACAGAACGACAGCATAAGCGAGGAAGCTTCTGCCGCCCTGGTTATGCTCGGCTTTACGAAGGCTAATGTCAATAAGGTTATAGCCGGAATTGTCAAGGATAAACCCGATGCGAGCGTCGAGTATATTATCAAGACCGCTTTGAAAAGTTTATAAAAGTTCCACGTGGAACTTTATTTTTTTTTAATCATCAACGGCCGAAATAAACAAGGAGCACAGAGATGTCAGAGGGAGATACCCCTGAAATACGGGACGCCTGGGCAATGGTTCCCGGAGCATAACGTTTAAGTTTCTGACGACATTCAATAGAAAGCGACTCAATCTTGTCGAAGTCAAAATTTTCAGGAATACGCAGGTTTTCCAGACGGAGCATCTTGTCGGCAAGTTGTCTTTCCCTATCTATATAACCGCTGTACTTTACCGCTATCTCAACCGAATCATAAACATCCTTTCTGTAATTCTCATTTACAAGAGAGGATTTTTCATTCTCATCAATATCTATAAGCGCAGATGAATTTGCTATAAGTTCAGAGCACATTTCTCCAGTAAAAGAATCCTTAGAAAATTCTGGAGATTTAATTTCTGTTCCACGTGGAACAATATTTAAGAGACCATCCAAACTTACATTAGGTCTGACAAGAAGAGAATCGAGTTTTTTCCTTCCATCAAGAGCGGATTCCCCTACTGAAGATAAATAAGGATTTGCAAGTTCAGACTTTATATGAGTGGATTCAACATACTCCTTAAGATCCGAAATATCCTCATACTTCCTCATAGTGTAGGAGTAACGGAATTCATCAGCAAGACCTAGCTTGTGAGATAGAGAAGTGAGTCGAATGTCTGAATTATCCTGACGGAGAAGTATTCTGTACTCTGCCCTGCTTGTAAACATTCTGTAAGGCTCATCAACTCCCTTGGTCACGAGATCATCAATAAGGACACCTATGTAAGCCTCATCCCTCTTGAGAATGAAAGGCTCCTTTCCATTGATTTTGAGATGAGC
>SFMG01000051.1 GCA_004554455.1 Bacteroidales bacterium
GGGCAGATCACCCAGCCGGAGGATGAGCAGAAACGCCGCCGCCTGCTGGAGCGCTTCCAAGAGACGGTCTACGATCCAAGCAAGAAACGAGAAAACAAACAATAACAAGATACAATCACATGGGAACAATTATGACAATCGAGCAGCTCATCACGAAGATGATCCACGACAAGGTCATCGATGAGCGTCTGCCTTGGCGCTGGAGCTGGGGCGATCACGATAAGTGCAGAGCCTTTTTCATTGACATCTTCCGGAACGTGGACGGCACTATGCGTGAGTACCGGCACCTGCCGGAGTACGAGGGTGTCATCGATTGGATGACGAACACTGATGACAAGGGGCTGCTGCTCATCGGGGATGGTGGCCGGGGCAAGAGCGTCATCCTGAACTACGTCCTGCCGGTACTCTTCCGGATGAAGGGCTGTGGCATAAGGACGGTCCATGCTCAGGACCTGTACAAGGCTCACCCCTATCAGCAGGGATATGGCTATTACCAGAGGCCGGAGACCTACCTCGACCTGCTGGAGCGCACTCCCTTCCCGGCCATCGATGAGCTCGGCGTGGAGGGTATGTACAATGACTACGGCGAGAAATGCGAGGGCATCAATCTCATCCTCAATGCCGCCGAGCGCTACCACCGTCCGGTGTTCATCACCACCAACCTGACCGAGCAGCAGATCCTGAACCGCTACGGCGAGAGGACGCTCGATCGCATCCTGCACCTGTGCCGGACCGTCAAGTTCAAAGGCGAGAGCCTAAGACGATAACCCTGCCATGCCTACCATCAAGAAAACGAAACACCGTCCTTGGATGCAGGAGCGCAAGCCCTTCGAGGGGTTCGCTCATCACAACACCGAGTTCTACCAGAGCCGGCCTTGGAGAAGGCTCCGTGCGGTGAAGCTCCAGCAGGATCCTCTGTGTGAGGAGTGCCTGCGCCGGGGACGCACCATACCAGCAGCAGTGGTCGACCACATTGTTCCGATCAACAAGGGCGGAGCGCCGCTGGATCTGAGTAACCTGCAGTCGCTGTGTTACCCTTGTCACAGCCGTAAGTCTGCTACGGACAAGTAAAGAGGAGGTGAGTATGACTTAATCCAGAGAAAAGAACCGACCAGAAGGGATGCGATGGTGGAACGCCAAAACACAAAAAAGTGGTTGCAAGCATGGCAAATCTTCGTTGAAGAGCCTCCATCCCTTCTTTTTCAAGCAACCACCCAAAGACAGTATACACAGTATCGTACAATGAGAACAACGTTAACACTGAATCAGATAGTCGATGAGTGGATCTCGGAGACGGATGCTCTGCCAGCCACCCGGAGTGACTACCGCCGCAAGATCGGCCTATGGTTCCGCTACCTCAAGGCGAAGGGAGTGGATCCGAGGGAGCCGGGACGGAGCGATGTCATCGACTACAAGAACAGCCTCTCGAAGGCTGGCAAGAGCAGCTTCACCGTCAACGGCTATGTGACAGTGGTCAAGGTCTTCTACTCTTGGTGCGAAGGGAAGAAGTACTGCGACAACATCGCCCTCGGCATCAAGAGCAGTAACAAGCAGAAGGAGTATTACAAGCTGCCACTGACACGCAAGCAGGCCAGCGCCCTGTTGGAGAGTATCGACACCTCCACCCTTATCGGCAAGCGGGACAAGCTGATGATCCTGCTGATGCTCAGCAACGGTCTTCGCAGCTGCGAGGTGCAGCGCATCGACATCTGTGACTTCGATCTGGTGGACGGCGTGAGCATGCTGCACATCCAGCGCAAGGGCCGCACCGACAAGCACGAGACGGTGGTGGTCTCGGACGAGGTGATGGCTCTCTTCGAGGACTACACATCGAGCAAGGGTGAGTACGAGGTGAGCGATCCGCTCTTCACCAATCACATGAGAGGAGTCAAGCCGCAGCGCATCAACCGCGAGACCATCAGCTTTATCATCAAGCGGCGGCTCCGCTCCATCGGCATCGATGATCCCAAGATCACAGCTCACTCCCTTCGTCACACCTGTGGATCGCTGATGATTGAGCAGGGATACGATCCGCAGCTCATTCAGGATATGCTGGGCCACACCGATCCCTCGACCACGAGGATCTACACCAACATGGCACGCCAGCGCAGGCTCTTTGAGTCGGCTCCAAGCCGCAAGCTGAGCCACCTGCTGATGAACACAGGCAAAAAGAAGCGAGGGTAAGACACCCATCGTATGAACATAAGATTAATTGATTTTTAGTGCGTTTTGTAAGGGTTTAAGTGTGCGCAAGATACAAAAGTGTCAATTTGAAGGTGGGTTGTGGCCCGGACAGGGCGTAACTCTTTGATAACGGATGAGCGAATTGGATGCATTAACTACAAAGTGCTTAACAACTGAAAGCAGGGGTAGGGGCTCACTTTCCTTCGGGCCTTTGAAAAGCCAATCGCGTTTTTGCTCTTTTGCACACGCGTGCAGATTTGGAGAATTTGGATAACACAGGATATGGTAAAAGGACGAAAAGCATTATCGGATGAACAGAAGCGGCTTCGGGGTACGGACCAGCCCTGCCGCATGAGCGGGGCTGCCTCCGGGGAGAAGTCATTGTCGGCAGTATCGACAGTGTCGAACAATGCAACACTGTCTTCGCTGCCCAAGAGCGGACTCAAGGGAACGGCCAAGAAGATCTACGCCATTGTAGGAACGGAGCTCCTGAACCGGGGCGTGCTGGACACTCTCGGATTGGATCTGGTCATAGCCTACTGCCGGGAGATGGGGCTGTACAATGACATGATGCGCGACATCGAGAAAGAGGGCGCTACCATCAGCGTGGAGACGAAGTCCGGCAGCATCACTCAGGTCAACCCCAAGAGAAAGGTGGCCGAGAGTGCTCTGTCAGCTGCGAAGGCCCTCGCCAGCGACTTCGGTCTCTCGCCGACCAGCCGGGCAAGGGTGCT
Organism: Bacteroidales bacterium; assembly: GCA_004554455.1. Classification (GTDB taxonomy): domain Bacteria; phylum Bacteroidota; class Bacteroidia; order Bacteroidales; family UBA932; genus Cryptobacteroides. Next base: position 2,919 of record SFMG01000051.1, read on the forward strand.
CGCGCTCGTGGCCGGGGCTATGGCTAAGAAGGATGACTTCGCAGACTTCGAGGATATCGAGGAACAGTAAGGACATAAAAAGAGGCCATCCCTAAGCAAGCAAGAGAAGAAGCGGGATGGCCGATAAAAGCAAGGTCTCACAGAACTGTGAGCACCACAAATGTAACAAGAAAATGGCAAACACAAAACTACATCCGGCAGAACTGTACGCTCAGCAGGTACGAGACAAGCAGATCCTCACCTGCGAGCTGGTACAGCTGGCCGTACAGAGATACTACCGAGATCTGGACAACGCCTTCGACAAGGGCTGGTACTTCGATCGCAAGGCGGCGGTCCGCGCGATCACCTTCATCGAGCGCCTCAAGCACACCAAGGGTGAGTGGGCCGGGCAGCGCTTCCGCCTTGAGCCTTGGCAGCAGTTCGTCATCTGGAACATCTTTGGCTGGAAGAATGCAGACGGGACTCGGCGCTTCCGTTACGCCTACATCGAGATCGCCCGCAAGAACGGCAAGACAGCACTCTCCGCTGGCATCGGCCTGTACATGCTCTTCGCCGATGGCGAGGCCCGCCCGGAGGTCTATTCAGCTGCCACCGTCAAGGATCAGGCAAAGATCTGCTTCTCGGATGCAGTGGAGATCGTCAAGGCCACCGACCTGAAGAACTACCTCACCCCTTACCGCAACTCCATCGTCTATGAGCTCAAAGGC
>SFMG01000031.1 GCA_004554455.1 Bacteroidales bacterium
AAAGAATGTTGCCCTCAAACGCCATGGGGGCAACTTGTCTTACTCGCTTTTGATAATAGTATTGTTTGCATAACAGGTGTTATCAAAAGATTGTGATAACACCTGGCACAATGTCATTGCCAACCAGAACCGGAATTTCCCTCCTCTGGACAAGATATGCAAGGGAGACACCCTCCACATAGTCGGCAGGCTGAGGAACAACAAGTTTGTCGGCCAGGACGGTCAGGACCGCTACAGCAATGACGTGGTTGCCCTTACCCTCGAGAAGGAAGCCGAGAGCGCGACTATCCAGTTCTGATTAACCAATTTTTTGAAGATTGCTTCGCCTGCCCGGCGGGGAAACCCTCTTCGCCGGGCTTTTCCCTGGAGAGGATGAGGACCTTTGCGCGAAATCTCTTATCTTTGCCAGTCCGGGGACGGACATTTCCCCGCGAAAGCAAAGATTTATGACAGGAAAATATATGCAGATGGCCATCGATGAGGCCAGGGAAGGAATACGCAAGCAGCACGGAGGACCGTTCGGCTCCGTCATAGTAAAGGACGGGAAGGTAGTCGGAAAGGGCCACAATATGGTCTTGCTCAACAATGACCCCACCTGCCACGGAGAGGTGTCGGCGATACGCGACGCCTGCAAGAGGCTGGGAACCTACGACCTGAGCGGTTGCGAGATTTACACCACGGGCGAGCCTTGCCACATGTGCCTGTGCGCCTGCCTCTGGGCGAATATCAGCAAGATACACTACGGCTGCACCATTGCCGACAACGGCCGCATAGGCTTCCGTGACGACAAGTTCGACGGCCTTTTCTCAGGACGTGACAAGCTCGGCGACTATATGGTGGAGCAGGACAGGGATGCCTGCATAGAACTTTTCGACGAGTACAGCGCCGGTCAGCACAAGATCTACTGATCCAGCTGTATCGAGTTTATGTAGTCCGTCTGGGGGATACAGTTTTCGAAACGGCATTTGACGAGGAATTCCTCGAGACTTGCCCTGGCCGCCTCCTGGTCCGGGCGGTGCTCCCTGATTGCGGCGTAGGAGCTTCTGTCACCTTCGGCGAAGTCCACTATGGCCTGCCATCCTTCGGGGATTTCTATGCCCATCATACAGGAATCGCCCATTTTCTTGTACGGCCAGAAGGTCCATCCTATGTTCAGCTCCCTCATAGCGTTGCAGAAGGCATTCTGCCACTCTGTGGTGTTGTGGCCTATTTCGCCCATATACATAGGCAGACCAGTCTTGTCGCGGAAGGCGCTGAAGTTGCCTATGGCCTCCTTGCAGGCATCGCCTCCGTAGCGGTGGCAGCTGTACATTATCTTGTCGTCGAAGCTCCAGTCGCTGAAGTTGTCGAAGCGGCTGTTCCACTGAGGGCCTCCGAGTATGATGATGTGGTTGCGGTCCACCTTGCGGATTTCGGCTACGGTTTCCTTGTAGAGGGGCTCGAGCATAGGGTTGAAATGCTTGTCGTCGAAGTAGGTGGCAATAGGCTCATTCATAAGCTCGTAGCCCAGGATCACGCTTTCGTCGGCGTAGTGTTCGGCGATTCTCCTCCATATATCCTTGAACAGCTCCCTGGACGCGGGGCTTTCGAAGAGCCATGGGTAGCCGTAGCTGTCGTCGATGTTGTCACCGGTCTGGCCGCCCGGGCAGTCGTGCATGTCGAGTATCAGATAGAGCCCTGCATTGCGGCACCATTCCACAAGTCTGTCCACGATGAGGAAGCCGTCCTGGTCTGAACTGAGACCCATATAGTCCTCGTCTGTGAAGAGCTTGTAGTGGAAGGGGAGGCGGATGGTGTTGGCCCCCTGCGAGGCGATGAAGCGTATGTCCTCCTCGCTTATGTAATTCTCTTTGTATGCCTTCCAGAAATCGGCGGTCACGTCCGGGCCCACGAGCTCGCAGAGCATAGTGTTGATGAATCCGGCTGACGAGGTGTTGCGCAGTCCGAACATATAGCCCTCCGGGTTGAGCCAGTTGCCGAGGTTGGTGCCGCGTATTTCCAGTTTGCTTCCGTCCGGCCTGCGGAGGTCCGGTCCGTCTATGCTTACGAATTCAGGCTTCGGAGCGCAGGCCAGGCAGCAAAATGCTGCGATAAGGCCGACAATCATCTTTTTCATAATGTATAGAGCTTTGAATCAAGCCATTCGAGGCGTTTTGTGTAGAAATCGACAAGGTAGCGTATCTCCCCTTCGTAGGAGCCAGTAACCTTGACATTGGGCCATACGTATGTACCGAGTATGTCCCACTCCTTGAAATTGCGTTCAGGGGCGTCCCCCATTTCCTTTACCAGTTTTTCCAGGTACTCCGGCATGCGTTTGAGCTCTGGGAAGACCTCCGCCCAGCGGTCCTGCACCGCGGAAACGAAGGCCGGGTCCTGGAAGAGACGGTCGTACCAGCCGTTGCCTTTTGTGGAGTTGCTGTTGTAGTCCTTGATCCACCATCCGTATGGGCCGTTCGGCTCGCCCTGGCAATCGTTCATGTCCCAGGGAAAATAGTCCGCGTTGCCGAAGCTCAGGTCGAAATCCCATACGTGGCAGAAGCGTATCTTGTGCGTAGTGCCGCTCCAGCTCAGGAAGGAACTCTTTCTGATGTTCCCGTCTATGTCCTTGGCCAGCTCGTGGATAATGTAGTTGTCGATGAAGCTGTCCACGTCTATGTACGCGGCGTAGCCCTTCGCCGGGTCTTTGAAGGAACTGCCCCAGAGAGCGTTTTCGAAGTTGTTGAAGCAGGCCTTGACGCTGCTGAGCTGGGCGTCGGAAGGAATCTCCGGTTCCTTGAACTGTACGGGCACCCTACAGCGTCCCGTATAGAAGTTTGTCGTTTCGTCGAGATTCTGCTCCAGTTCGAGGTAGCAGTCGCCGGCGGCCAGGTCTATGTTCACCTTGTTCTTTGTGACTTCCTTTTTCTCGAAGACATTGTACACTCCCTGGTATTCTCCGTTGATCCACAGCTCGACTATGCGGTAGCGCGGCGTCCAGTCCATTCCCAGTATGCTCGAAATCTTCATTCCGAGAGCATTGCGCAGCAGGGACTTGTCGGAGTAGTTCGCGAGGAAGACCCAGTCGCGGTTCGCCGGCATTCCCAGGAGCTTCTGCTGGGTTTCAAGCTTGATTTTGAACGGTTTCTTCGGCATATCCCAGGTCGAGTTTCCTCGGCCCTGTATGGCGGTCTTGCTTTCCAGCCTGGCCACATCGCTGTAATGGCAGTCCGGGTCTTCGATGACTATATTCCCGTCAATCGGGTAGCTCTTGTGTATGCGGTCCGAGCTGTGGGTCAGGAAGACCTTGGGCATAGTGAAGACCTGGGCTTCGAATTCGGCCTCTTCCCTGGTTTTGAAGCGCAGCAGCTCTCCGTTGCTTGCGAAGATATGCAGGGTTTCCTCGTACAGATATACGAATACGGGGAAGCTCTCCTCTGCGCTCTTGCCCTTCGTTCCGGGTATATGCGTCTGCTGCCCCTTCACCAGCCAGCCTTCTTCGGTCAGTACGATAGGAGGCCGGTTGGTGGAGCTGCAGTCATGTATGATGAAATCCTGATTGCGCACATATATATCCCTGTCTGCGAAAATCACGTGGCCCGTAAGGGACAGGGCTTCGAATCTGTCGAAAAGGGCTCCGTCCCTGTAGGCCTGCACCAGGTCCAGGTAGGATTGCGGACGCGTGAACAGGCGCTGTTCTTCCACCCTGCAGGAGGCAAGGGAAAGCAGCGATATCGCAAAGAGAACAATATGGCGCAGTTTCATCATTTCTGGAATACTCTTACGTAATCTACCTTCATAGTGCAAGGGAGGGCGCTCTCGTCCACCCCGGCGTAGCCGCCCCAGCTGCCGCCCCAGGCAAGATTGAGGGTCATATAGAAGGCCTTGTTGAACGGCCAGGTGTCGTTGTTCCCCGCCTTGTCGTTTTCGAAGGTGAAGAGATGCTTGCCGTCCACATAGGTCTTGATATAGTCCTCAGTCCATTCGAGAGCATAGCTGTGGAAACCGCTTTCTGCTCCGCTGAGTTTCCTGTTGGCAGTCTTCTGGGTGCCCTTGGTGTGGTTGTAGCTGGTGGTGTGGATGGATGATGAGACGATGTCCGGATCCACTCCGACTTCCTCCATTATGTCGATTTCGCCGCAGGCCGGCCAGCCTTTGCTCTGGTCGTCCGGCATGCACCAGAATGCAGGCCAGGTGCCCTTTCCCTTAGGCAGCCAGATGGAGGCCTCCATATAGGCATACTTCCAGGATTTGCGGCTGTTCATTCTCGCCGAGATGACCTTGCCGCTGATGTCTTCGGTTCCGTTGAACTTTGCGGAGCCGTCGGCTTTCTGGGCCTTGATGCACAGGACTCCGTCCTCTATGTAGGCGGTTTCCTGATTGCCGAGCTTGCCGCCGGCGACATAGTACTGGAGTTCGCTGTTCACATAGTACCATGCCCAGTTCTCGAAGCGCCAGTTGGAGCTGTTGACCGAGGCATCCTCGAATTCATCGTGCCATACCAGGGAATATCCCTTGAGAGGGCACTGTATGACAGTCTCTTCCGGCACAAAGGCGGCCTGGGTGACGGTCAGCTTGTGACGGGTGGTGCCGCACTTGATCACGATGCTTCCGCTACGTGGGCTTCTGGAGAGGTTTTCCGCCACCTTGAAGCTGACGGTACCTTTTTCACTTGCACTCCAGGCGGGGTCCACATCGCTGACCCAGGAGGAGCAGTCATCGTCCGCGTATGCCTGCCAGGAGGCATCCGCGCTGACTTCGAACTGCAAGGTCGTGGCTTCGCTGCCGCATTCCAGGGCGGCAGGACTGGTGCTTATCTTGTGTTCGTCCGTATATCCATTGACCGGTTTGCTGCAGGCCGCCGTGCTGGCGGCCAGAGCAAACATGGTCAACAATGTGAAAAATTGTTTCATTCAGGATTAATGTTCGTAGAGGTGAATGTCCTTGATCTCGACTTCAGCTCCGGCAGGGGTGCGGCCAAGGTCTATGAAGAGCGCCAGCTTGTCGTAATCCGCATCAGGGGAAACGCCGCTCTGGATGTACTGGAAGTCCTCGTAGGCAGACAGTGCGACATTGCCGTCGTAGAAGAAGGCGTGATCGGTATCGTTTCCTTCCCAGGCGAGCTTCACGGTGCAGGTGCAGGCTGCGGAGCTGTTCAGGGTTACGCAGAAGTCATATTTCTTCGCTGCGGAAGCCGGAGCGTCGAGGGTGAAGTGGGTCTGGCCCTGCCACTCGCTGCCGCCTATGCCCGCAGGGATGACAACCTTCCATCCGTTTGAGATGGTGCTGATTTCCGGAGTGAGCGTACCGCTCCAGTCTGCCATACTGTACCACCAGGTGTAGCTTACCTTGGCGTTGTCCCAGATGTCAGTGCCGCTGGTGTCGAGTCCGCCACCCGGATTCTCGCCTGAAGCACCTCCCTTGTGGGTGCCGTCGTCGATAGCGTGGTCCTTGAGCACTATCCTCTTGATGGTGACCTCGGTGTTGTCAGGGTTTCCTCCGAAGTCGAACACCATCTTCACTGCTGCGGCATCGATGCCCGGCAGGTCGCTGAGGTCGAAGATGTAGTCCTCGAAAGCGGTGAGGTTGACATTCTCGGTAAAGAGGAAGTTATCGTCGTTTCCATTTTCGGTGAGCTTCAGGGTCACTGCCTTGATGTCGGTGGTGGAGTTCAGGACGACAGAGAAGTCGTAGCTCTTGGATGACTCCAGGGCAACAGGGCTGTCTGGAATGATGTGGAACTGTGCCTGCCACTGGGCGAAGGTAGCTGAAGGAAGCTTGAGCAGATACTCGTTGCCGTTGTTTGCTAACTCTGGGTCAGGGAGCTGGTTCCACGATGGCGCATAGAAGAAAGTGCAGCTGTGTGCGCCATCCGCGGCCTTCCAGAGGTTGGCCTCGCTGTCATATTTGTACTCCTCCGGACCTGCCACAGGCTCCTCCGGAACGGAAGGAAGCACGGTGCCGTCATCGATAGCGTGATCCTTGAGCACGATATTGCTTACGCTTACCTCGGTGTTGTCCGGATTTCCGCCGAAGTCGAACACCATCTTCACTGCTGCGGCATCGATGCCCGGCAGGTCGCTGAGATAGAAGACATAATCCTCGAAAGCGGTGAGATTGACGTTCTCGGTGAAGAGGAAATTGCCGTCATTGGTGGTGTCAGTGAGCTTCAGCGTCACTTTCTTGATGTCGGTGCTGGAGTTCAGTATGCAGGAGAAGTCGTAGTTGGTCGCAGCCGAGAGAGGCAGGTCGGTCGTAGGGATTATGAAGCACTGTGCCTGCCACTGCTCCGAGGTTGCGCTCGGGAGTGAGAATGTATATTTGCCACCGGCGCAGCTGACCTCAGGGTCTGCAATCTGGGTCCAGCCCGGAGCGTAGAAGAATGAGTAGCTGTGAGCGCCATCTGCATCCACAGGCTTCCAGAGGTTGGCCTCGTGGTTGTAATTGAAGCCGTTAAACTTGACTTCGGCTGCACCGGAAGTGATGGTGAAGTGCCATGCTATCTCTCCGTTGTCTATTACGAGATCTGCGCTCTTGGTGCTGATGCTCTCGACTTTGAAGCGAGGGTTGGAGATGAAATCCACATTGGCATAGTAAGGCCAGTAGGTATTGGCCGGAAGGACGAGATAGAGGTCCTCTCCGTCAACTTCCCAGCTCCATTCGGCGGTCTGGGCTTCCACAGGGTAGAGGTAGTCGTTGCCGTCGTTGGTGTTGTGGCTGCCGTAAGGTTCGCTGCTGATGCCGGTGTTCACGTAAATGGTTCCTGCCGCACCCGGGTCGAACTGATATACGTTGCCTTCGAGCACGAAGGTCATGCGGTTGTCATATACGCCCCAGTCCTTCTTGTCGTCCGGATTCGCGGACCACCACTCGGTGCCGCTGGTTCCGCTTGGGCCGCAGCCCATGTGTCCTGCAACGCTGTTGTCTATCCTCCATTCCTTCTGGCTTCCACCGGTGAGCATCGTGTTGTACTTGTCGAAGTTCATTATGGTGTTGTCGATGTGGAAGGTCTTCTGTACGAAGTCAGGGGACATGCCGTTGCTGTTCATGAGGTGCATCCTCACCGAATAGTCACCGGCGGTAGTGAAGATTTTCTTAAGGCCGTTCTGGGCCGAGTACTGGGTCCAGTCTCCGGTCTTGTCCTGGAAAAGCCATACAGGGATGAGCCCCTTGGTTCCCGCAGGGAGGGCAAAGGTCACCTGGTTGATCTCCTGGTCAACGCTGATTACAGGCTCTATCTGCGTGGCGCTTGGAATGCCGGCCTCTGACGGGTGGGTGATTTTCTCCGGGGAGCAGGCGGAGATGATGCCTGCCAGCAGCAGAGTGACACCCAGATATCTGAATATGTGTTTCATATTAATATATATTCTTGATTATTAAAGATATGCAGGGTTCTGCTTCAGGGTATTGTTGGAGGCGTCAATCTCGGAGAGCGGGATAGGAAGCCACTTGCGGGATTCGCTCCAGTTGCCCATACGTCCCTTGTCTGAAGGGGTGGTGAAGTTCTCGTCGTCTTCAGCTACGAGCACGCTTGCCGCATCGCCCCAGCGTACGAGGTCGAAGTAGCGCTTGCCTTCGCCGACGAACTCAAGGTGACGCTCGGCCTTTATGTTCTCGAGAGTAGCTTCCACGGTCTCACCCGGGATAGCCCTCTGGTGAACCTCGTTGAGCCACTTGGAGGCATCTCCGCTGCCATAGCCGGCAAGCGCGAGCTCAGCTGCGTTCAGCAGGGTCTCTGCGTAGCGGTAGTAGCGTATGTTGTTGCCGAATGCGCAGTCGGAGGCACCGGTATCGCCGTGATATACTTCCTTAGCGACATATTTGTCAATGAAATATCCGGTGTCCTGGTAGCGCACATTGTAGCTTGAAGTGGCGTGGAAGCAGGTGGCTGCCTTGCGTGCGTCGTTGTCGCCGAACATCTTCACCGTGCTGGTCCTGAGCGGGCAGAAGCCCCAGCCGCCCATATAGCCGTCGGCGTTGTAGTTGTTCGGGCTTATGAGCTGCGGAATCCAGGTACCGCCTGCACCCATGGTCCAGTCATAGGAACGGATCTGGTCTTCGCTCTTGTAGTTGATTTCGAATATGCTTTCGGAGCACCACTCGCCGTTCTCGGTCCAGATGTCCGCATAGTCCGGGTTGAGGCTGAACTGCTGGCTGTCGATGAGTTCCTTCATATATTTGAAGGCCGTCGGCAGACGGGTCTCGTCGTTCTGGTACATCGCGAGCTCGGCATAGAGCATATATGCGACTGCGGTGCCCACCTTTCCGATTTCGCTGCCGCTCCACTTCAAAGGCAGGGCCTTGAGGGCTATGGCCTTGTCGAGGTCGCCCATAATCTTTGCGTAGAACTCGTCGGCGCTGAACTGCTCGCCTATGTATGGCTGGGAGAGATTCTGGTCGTAATATACGGCGCTGCCCCAGAGTTTCCATATCCAGCTGTAGTAGAAGCAGCGGAGCACCAGGCACTGAGCCTCTATGGACTTGGCCTTGTCCTCGGCGAGTCCCGGAACCCAGTCTATGTACTGGATGCAGTCGTTGCATCTCTTCACGCCGGAATAAGCCTCGGTCCATATCGATGCAATGCAGTCCACAGGACGGGCATTGAAATCGGCGGCTTCGTGCCATATCTTCATATCGGTCCTGTCGGATCCGCCTACCCAGATGTTGTCACCGAGCAATTCGAAGAGGATATTGATAGGATTGTATTGTCCGCAGCTCCAGTCGGTCCACTCGAGAGGGTCGTATGCGGCTACGAGAGCTTCGGTAAGGTGTTCCTCCGTGGTGAAGTACTCCTCTATAGGCTGGGCCGTCGGGTTGTCGACCTCGAGCCATCCGGTGCAGGAGCAGACCAGGAGGGATGCCGCAAAGGCGCTTATTATAGATTTATATGCTTTCATTGTATTGTCCTCCATAGATTAGAATGCCACATTTACGCCGAATGAGAAGGTACGGGCCTGAGGATAGACACCGTAGTCGATACCCAGGGAGGTTCCGCCTGAAGAGATTTCAGGGTCGTAGCCGTGGTACTTGGTGAGGGTGAGGAGATTCTCCGCTGCAACGAATACTCTCAGCTTGCTGATGAAAATCCTGCGCGTGATATGCTCCGGAAGGGTGTAGCCCAGCTGTATGTTCTTGAGGCGGAGGTAGGAGCCGTCATAGACCATAAGGTCAGAAGACTGCCAGTTCACGCTGTCGCCCAGTACGAAGCGAGGGTATTTGTCGGAGGTGCCTTCGCCGGTCCAGCGGTTGAGCATATAGGCCGGAAGGTTGGTCTTGGAGATGTCGTTTCGGCGGGTAGCGTCATAGACGTCGTTGCCTATGGTGCCCTGCCAGAGCATAGAAAGGTCTATGCCTCTCCAGGCGAGGTTGAGGGTAAGACCCCAGGTCCAGTCAGGAGTGCCGTCACCTATGCAGGTACGGTCGTCGGCGGTAATCTTGCCGTCGCCGTTCATATCCACGAAGCGTACGTCGCCCGGAACTGCGTCAGGCATGATGAGTCCGCCCTCGGAATTCACGTAGGAGTTGACTTCGTCCATATTCTGGAACACACCGTCGGTCTTGTAGCCGTAGAAGAATGGGAACGGCATTCCGTTCTCTGCGCGGGATATGGCGCCGGTGCCCTGGAAGGAGTCGAGGTTGGCCCAGCCGCTCTCGTTTCCGTATTCGATGAGCCTGTTCCTGAGGTAGGAGAGGTTGCCCTTGACATTGAAGTCCCAGTCGCCCTTGCTGAGCTTGTAACCCAGTTCCATCTCGACGCCGGAGTTGTTCATTATGCCGACGTTGCCTATAGGCTTGGCCTCGCCCACATAGGTAGGGATATTCATCTCCATAAGCATTCCGCTGGTCACTTTCCTGAACCAGTCGATGGTGAAGGTCAGGGAGTTGGAGAGGAAGCCGAGGTCGATACCTATGTCAGTCTGGGTAGAGGTCTCCCATTTGAGGTCCGGATTGGCCAGTCCGCTGGCCTTGGTACCTATGATAATGTTCTCGTCTTCGCCGAAGATGTAGTTGTTGTTGCTTGAGGTAAGCACAGTGTAGCGGAAGTCGCCTATGTTGTCGTTACCGTTCTGACCCCAGGAGAAGCGGAGCTTTGCGGTGTTGAACCAGTAAGGCATCCTGATGTACGGCTCCTTGTGGAGGTTCCAGCCGAGGGAGAAGGAAGGGAAGGTACCCCAGCGGTTGTTGGCACCGAAGCGTGAGGAACCGTCGCGGCGTACGGTAACCTGGGCCATATAGCGCTCGTCGTAGTTGTAGCTTGCGCGGAAGAACCAGGAGGCGAGCTTGCTCTTTGGATTAGGTGCGCCCCAGGCATTGTAGTCGCCGTCCTCGACAACGCTGTTGGTATAGCTGAGATAAGGCTTGTTGTAGTCCTTGAGATAGCGGGCGCTGCCTCCGAGGTAGTAGCCGCTGGACTCCTTCATGGACTGGCCGAGGAGTACGGAGAAGCTGTGTTTGCCTATGGTCTTGTCATAGGTGAGAATGTTCTCCAGCTGCCATACGAGGCCGCGGTCGCTCTCGGAGCTGGCCGATGAATAGGTGGCCTTGTTGTTGGTTCCCAGATAATATATAGGAGTGTAGCCGTCGCTGCCCCAGAATGAGAGGTCTGCGCCGAGGCTGGTGCGGAATTTCAGGTTGTCCCAGATCTGGAGCTCGAAGTTGAAATTGCCCACGAACTTGTGGCTCCATCCCTTGCTGGCCGGCAGGGAGAGACTGGCGACAGGGTTCACCATCTCATTGTAGTCGGCGCCCGGAAGCATAAAAATGCTGCCGTCTTTGTCGTACATGTGAACATAATCCGTAATTCCCAGGTAGCTCTCCGCCTCTTCTGCAGTTGCGTGAACGCCGAGAATAGGGGAGAGGGCGAGTGCGGAACCGAGAGGGGACCCCCAGGTGGAGTTGGTGGTAACGCCCGTAGAGGTGATGTAGGCGTAGCTGAGGTTGGTGCCTATGGTGGCCTTATTCAGCCAGTTGCGGTCCTCGCTGTTGTCGAAGAGGGTGCAGCCGATGTTGCTGCGTACGGAGAGGCGGTCGTAGTTGGACCTGCCGTAGTTTCCGCCGACTATACCGTCCTGGCTGTTGTAGCCCAGGGAGAGGTAGTAGTTCACTCTCTCGGAAGCGCCGCTGACGCTGAGTTCGTGGCTCTGGGAAGGGGCGTTGTAGTTGAAGACTTCCTTCTGCCAGTCGGTGCCCTCGCCGTATTTGTAAGGGTCAGGATAGAGAGGCATCATTCCCGCGTTCACGCGGCCCTCGTTCATCATCACCGCATATTCGCTGGCGTTGAGCACTTCCCTTTCTCTCCAAGGGCTGGAGAAACCGTAGGTGAAGTTGTAGGCAACCCTTGTCTTGCCGCTGCCCTTCTTGGTGGTCACGAGTATGACGCCATTGGCTGCACGGGCTCCGTAAACGGCGCCGGATGCGGCGTCCTTCAGCACCTCTATGGACTCGATGTCGTTAGGGTTGAGGTAATCTATGCCTCCCTCGATAGGCATTCCGTCCACGATGTAGAGAGGGTCGGAGTTGTTGATGGTACCTGTACCGCGGATGCGGATACGCGCTGCCGCTCCCGGCTGTCCTGAGGAGGAAGTCACGTTCACGCCGGCAGCAAGGCCCTTGAGGGCGTTGTCCACACGCAGAGGAGCCGTGGCGCCGAGGTCTTCGGCATCGACTTTGGCTATGGATGCGGTGACCACGCTTTTCTTCTGGACACCGTAACCGATGACCACGACATCATCCAGGATCATCGTGTCCTCTTTGATGATGATGTCGAGAGGAGCGTCGCCGTTCACGGTGACACTCACGCTCTGATATCCTATGGAAGATACTTCAAGAACCGATCCCTCCGGGACATTGGCCAGGAGGAATGAACCGTCGATGTCGGTGGTGGTGCCTGTCGTGGTCCCCTTAACGAGGACTGCTGCTCCAATCACCGGCTCACCGGCTTCATCCTTGACTGTACCTCTCAATTGCTGAGCCAGTGCTGAGGCACAGCTCGCGCCCATTATCACGAGGATAAAGGCAAAACGTCTGATAAGGTGTTTCATTTAGATTGATGTTTGGTTATTAGGTCGTATTTTGTGGCAATCGACACAATGCAAAATTAAAAAATGAGCCAATCCAAATGACATCCCCTCCGAAAGAAGTGGACCGAGTTTGGACTCTCCCAATATAACATACTGAATATCAGTTGATTTATGTGTAAATTTTGTAATTAAAAAGTGGACCGGCCATTCAGTTTTCTGACCGCATCCTCAAAGTTTTCACGGCTGTTGAGGGCTGCATTTTTGATCTGTGCCCTGTAGTTGTAGATGGTGTTGACGGAATAGCGCAGCAGCGATGCTATGTGTGACGACTGGGTGATGCCAAGTTTGATCAGGGCGAAGATGCGCAACTCCGTATTCAGCAGTTCCCCCTTCTTTATCTCTATGCGGCATTCCGGCTTGAGCAGTTCATTGAACTGCCTTACGAAGTCCGGATAGAGCTGCAGGAAGGCATTGTCGAAGGTGGTGTAGAAATTCTTCAGCTCGGCATCCATCTGCTCCATACTATAGATTTTCTTGAGCTTGCCCAGGTAGTTGGAACACATAGACAGGAAGAGCCCTATGTACTCCTCCTTCACTTCATTGGCCTCCGAGAGTTCCGAAAGGGTGGCTTCCAGGCGGGCGTTCAGACTGGCCATCTCCCTGGCGTAGCGCTTGTTCCTGCCATATTGTGAAATCAGTACCAGCAGGACTATCAGCAGCAGGCTGGTCAGAATGGAGGTCACGACCGCGGTTTTCCAGGCGAAGGAGCTGTGGCGTGCCTGGGTATCGTTGTAGGCCTTTTCTATAGCCGGGAGGCTGCGGGCTATCTGCCACGGCCTCACTTTCGAGTTGAAGAACTGCGCGTCTTCGAGGGACAACTGTATATACCTGAAGGCCCTGTCCACCTCGTTGCGCTCGAAGAGCTCCACAGCCACGCAGCAGAGCGAGGCGTTGTCCTTGACCGAGTTGCTGGCATCGCATATCGCCGATTCTATGTACCAGTGAAGCGCCTCGTCTTCGAGTCCGGCATTCTGGCAGGCCACGGCTGCATAGTAGCTGCAGATGGCATATTCCCTGGATTCCGGAGCGATGGTTTTCATCATTGCCAGACAGGAGTCCCTGGCTTCCAGGTAGTTGCCATTGTTGATGTGGTCCATGACCAGGGTGTGGCGCCGGGTCCAGCTGCCCTTAGGGGCATTGTCCAGTACCTGACCGCGATAATAGCCCGCACGGGCCTTGAACAGTTCCTGGGTTTCCGCTTTCGGAATGAATTCGCTGTAATCCTGGCAGAAACGCTGCATCAGGTAGCAGTACTTAACCTTCAGATTTGTATTGAGGCGGCTGGTGTCTATATACTCTTCCAGCACGCCCGTCGCCTCCAGGAACATACCCGAGGAGGTCAGCAGCGTCGCCTTGTCCAGAGCCACCTCGGCGATCAGATCCCGGTCGCCCAGGGCTTCCGCCGTCATCATCCGGCCGTCCACCGCTTCCGCTGCATTATCGAAGCGGAAGGCCTCGCAGAGTCTGTAGAGCTGGCCGAAATGGGAATATCTTTCCGTGAGGGAGAGATTCCCGCTGAGAAGCTCCTCCGATATCCCTGCTATCTGCTGCTGGCGGAGCAGAGTCAGCTGTTCGCTGTTTCCCAGGGCCTTGTCCAGACGTGCCAGGTCCTCGCGAAGGCCCTTTTCAAGCCCCTTGTTCCCATCTGCGCAGCTCAGTGCAAGCAGGGCGCAGAATGTCAGGACGATTGCCTTTCTCATTGGGTGATAAGCTTGTAGTTGAGCAGCAGCTGTGCTACGAAATATGTGCCCATTATGAGCAGGTGGCTGTGGGGCAGCGGCTGCTCCAGCACGAAACTGTTCAGGGCTATGACCGAATCGGACACGATAAAAATCATGGCACCTATTATATAAAGGAACTGTTGCGGACGTTTCTGCAGCACGCTGGTCGTGCCTGTGCCCAGAAGAGCGCTTATATACAGGATTCCTGCGGCAAGGAATGCGCCTCCGCCCATCGCCGGAAGCACCTTGTATCCTATAAAGCCCAGGTAGGCTACTATGATTGCGAGGGGCACGGCCTTGAGTGCGAGAGTTGCGCCCGAAGGCCTAGACTTCAAATCAATATTGAAGCAGAAAGAGCAGGTGTAGAGTATTTGTGCGACCACGAAGAGCCCGATCTGGCAGATGAAGGCTATATCCGTGAAGCGTCCTATCTTCATTTCGCCGGCTGCGTCTCCGAGCATTGAGAAGACAAGGGCAAGACTTACCGCCCAGAAGGTTTTGCGCTCTATGCGCGAACGGTTCGCCGCAATTCCGGCGAGCAGTACCACCTCAGGCAGAAGTTTGAACAGAATCTGTACGGGAACTGAATTGTTGCCCGTGAAGAAATACACCAGCACCAGGATGAGCCAGGTGAGGAGCAGAATCGGAGCTTTCATTATGTGGCCTCTTTTTGTCAAAGATAGTTTTTTACAGCGAAATCTGCAAGCCCGCCCTCAGGGTGACATTCACTCCCCCGGCCTTTCTGACGCTGTTCAGACGGGTGCCGCTGAGGTAGAAATCCAGCTCCGGACGCAGGTATATCCCCACGTGCCTGTTGAAATTGTATCCTGCACCGATCGTTGCGCTGGCGCTCCACTGCAGCGGGTCCTCCTTGACCTTCACCCCGTCGATCCGGGCCCCTGCGCAGATGTCCATACGGGCTCCTATGCCGCTGTACAGCCTGAATCCGGCCCTGTCGAAGAATATCCAGTCCAGCTGCAGCGGAATACCCAGGTAGTGTATGTACTGGTTCTGCCTTACATTCCCCCCTTCCGGAGTCAGTTCGGACCAGAGCAGGGTGTAGTTCAGGCCGCTCTCCAGTGCGAGTTTCTTCCCCAGCGCGAAGCTGATTCCCACGCCTGCTCCCAATGGCATGTGGTGGCGGAAGCTGGCATTCTCGTAGATGTCTTCCTGTCTTGCCTCGAACTGTTTGGTGTCTGGCGAGAACGGCGTCGTCAGGGCCATCATTCCCGGTCCGGTGCCCCCAGCGACCAGCTTCGGCCCGCTTCCGCCCGGCATCCCGTTCAGCGACAGTTCCAGCGCCGCCAGCAGTTTCCTTTCCTTTCGCGGCACAATTTCGATTTCCCTGCCTGAACCCTGCGCTTCTCTTTCTGGCACAATCCTCTCATTTTCAGGTATAAATATCTCATCTTCAATGGGATATATCTCTCCATCGGTATGTGTCTTTCCGTCGTTGCCGCCGTCTGCGAGGTATATATTATCTTCTATAGTTGCGTCTGTCTTTGCGTCGTCACTGCCGTCTGCGACATATATATTATCGTATATATTGCCGTCGTCGCTGCCGTCTGCGAGGTATATATTTTCGTCTGCTAAGTATATATTTTCGTCGGCGAGGTATATATTCTCTTCAATAGTTGCGTCGCTGCCATCGGTGGCATATATATTCCTTTCGCTGCCATCGGAGGCATATATATTTCCGTCGCTGCCATCGGCGACGAGTGCCCCGTCGGCAGTCTGCGTATCACTGCCGAGTCCGAGTCCAAGTCCCAGTCCGCCTGCGATGAACAGAGGCAGCAGGGCCGCAGCCACGCCCAGAAGCCGCCGCCTCGTTTGCCGGCGGGCAGCCAATGAACTGACCGTTGCCCACCCGTCGCCGCTCTCACCTGGAACGGGTTCGGACAGGTAACTGTTTCGGAAGGCCTCAGTCCAGGCCTCGTTGCCCTTATCGTATCGATTCATAATATTCCCTGACTTTCCTTTCTAGTATCTGACGCGCTCTGTAATAGTTCGACGAGGATGTTCTCTCTTTGATTTTCAGCAACTTGCCTATCTCTTTGTGGGACATCCCGTCCACGGCATACAGCTTGAAGACCGTGCGGTAGGCTTCGGGCAGTTCTTCCACCATCTGCCTCAGTCTCTCCGGGGGAACGCTCTCAGCCCGCTTCTCTTCCCCGCCATCTTCCTGTGGTTCCATCTGTTCAGGCAGGTCCTCCAGCCTTGCCATCGAAGCCCGTATCCGTCGCCGTTTGCGGGCTGAGTCGAAGCAGTGGTTTATGGTGACCCTGGCCATCCAGCTGTACAGGGAGCCTTCTCCGTTGTACTTGTATTTTCTGATAGATTCGAGGATGCGTACGAAGGCGTCGTGCATGCAGTCTTCCGCCTCCGCCCTGCTGTCGCTGTAACGCAGACAAAGGGAAAGGAGACGTGCGCTGTAGCGTCTGTACAGTTCTTCGCGGGCCTTGTCCTTGCCCTCTGAACATTCTTTCGCAAGAATCCTCTCTTCGCTCATAGACATATAACCATATAGCTTCCGTAATACTGCGTGAGCTCGTAAAAAAAGTTGTTTTCCGTAAATTTGTAAATTTATTCGGATTTTACGCAGTATTATTGCATCTTGTAAGTTATAGATGCGAAACTCAGTAAAAAAGTGAACATTATGAAAAGAATATCGACCATTTTCGCGGGCATTGCGCTCGCCCTTGCAGCTCTTTCCTGCAATAAGCAGTTCGATCGCGTTGACACCAACCCGGATTACTACAGTTTTGTGACCGTGCAGAAGGAGGGCAATACCGTTTCCCGTTTCGTTACCGATGACGGCCGCACCCTTGTCCCTAAGAACGTTCAGTCGCTGAATCTTGCCGATGGTCAGAGACTTGTCATATTTTTTGACCTCGTGAATCAGGCGGATAAGGATGCCCCGGATGCGGAAATCCGTCTTCTCGGAATGGATACGGATGTCGAGATCGGCACTTCGGCTGTCGTGGCTGACAGGGCTGCCGCCACTGCGCTTGGTGACAACGGCACCTCCATCAACTACTATCCGAACCGTCCTCAGGTTTCCGCGAAATACTTTAATATATATGTAGGCTACAATGCCGATAAGCCGGAAGCTCACGATTTTACCCTTGCTTATATCGAGGATGAGGCCGATGCGTCTTCCAAGGTGCTTGAGCTGGTGCTCTGCCATAACGATAATGGCGACACTTCCGAGAGGGAATGGTGGACCTGGGTGTCTCTGCCTGTCGAGGAGTTTGCCGATCTCTATAAGGGTAAGGAGAAGGTGCGTATCAACATCAAGACCCGTATGAACGGTATCCAGTCCGTGGAGCTGCCGGTTCCTTCGCTCGGGTCTTCCGCCGAACCTTCGATCATCTCTTACGAGAGGTAGTCCTGGCACTTCCGCCCGTCTTTTACAGAGCGTCTCTTTCCCGAGGCGCTCTGTTTCGTTGAGGGGGGGGGCTGCGACGAGGGTCGTTGAGCGTGGCGACTTTTGGGCGGGTGCTGCGCACCCTCGGCGGCAAAAACATAGGGAAATGCCGCCTCCGGGCGCATCAGCACCCGCTTTTGTCGCCACTGTCGAACCAGCGTTCACACAAATTACCTCCGACTTACCTCCAACTTACCTCCAGAGCGACTCATCTAATGAACGCGTGCTGAAGGTGGCCTGCTGCGTGCATTGATTCTTGATTTCGTGCCCAGACTTGAGAATCGATGCAAGCTTTTCCTCGTTAACACCCTCTTTCGTGCATCGATTCTTGATTTCAGGCCCGAACTTGCGAATCGATGTAAGGTTTTTCTCGTTTACGCCCTCTTTCGTGCATCGATTCTTGATTTCAGGCCCGAACTTGCGAATCGCTGCATGGATTGCCCGAAAACAGCCTCGTTGCTGCAGCGATTCTTGATTTCAGGCCCAGATTTGCGAATCACTGCAGCACCATCGTCGCAGCAGTGTGGAATGGCCCGCCTGCAGC
>SFMG01000008.1 GCA_004554455.1 Bacteroidales bacterium
GAGACTTGCCAGTCAGGTCATCTTCGCTCCGGAACTCGGACAATGGAACTACCTCGTCAAACCGGCCAACTGATGCAACTTATTTTTTACACATTACTAGGATTAAACGTGTTCCTTTTTTTGCCGGCTGCAAATATATAAAAAAATTCCTATGCTATATACAATGTCCTACATTCTCGGGCCAGGCATAGGGCCTCTCGGACCGCCTGGGCCTCCAGGACCACCAGGACCACCAGGACCACCAGGACCACCAGGACCGCGGCGGCTTCCCATCTGCTGACCAGCCTTTCCGAAGTTGCCGAAGCGGTAGGTCAGGGAAACCATCACATAGCGGCCGAGCGTGTTGTTGCGGACCTCGCGGTGGTAGCCGTCGGTGTCAGTCACCGTAAGTGTCTTGCTCTGGTTCAGTATGTCGTAACACTTGAGCGAGAGGGTGAAACGCTCCTTGAAGAGAAGTTTGGTTATTTCGGCATTGAGTACACATTCAGGAGCCTGTTCGGTAGTATAGCCCCTATACCAGTTGTAGCTGCAGTCTGCATTGATTCCCACGCCTCCCGGTATGGTCCAGAGCATTTCTGCCTGTACCTGGTTCGCCCAGGTGATTGCCTCGCTGGCATTCTCGAGGGTGTACCAAGGCTTGTTGAGCCTCATTCTGCCGCTTACACTCGCCTCCACGAAATTGTTGCGGTAGGTGAGCTTCAGCCTTTCCATGAATGTGAGGTTGGCATTGCGGTTGGTTATGAACCAGTCCGCAAGGTTCTCGCTGTGGTCGGCGGCAAAGAAATCCCTGTTGAAGCTGTCGTAGTCGAACTCTGCCGTGGAAGCGTTGTAGTAGCGGGAGGTAAGCTCGGCGCTCTTTTCGCTCCTTCCCGTATATGAGGCAGAGGAAGTGAAGCTCAGGTTCGACATATTCGATATGGAGAAGCCGGACTTGGCAATAGGGCTGTTGAGGAAGTAACCGAAATTCAGGTTGCCCGAAAGAGGCCCGTTGAAAGGCATCGAGTACCTTACGCCGGCAGCGTCATACCACTGCGCGTTGGAGATGCCGTCCTGCACCATGGAAGCATTGATATGGCCCCTTATGGAGAAGAAAGTCTTCTTGTTGGTATGTCCGAACATACCCCTGAGGCTATGGGTGAAATACGGGGTGAGGTAAGGGTTTCCGAATCCCACGTTGAGAGGGTCGCTGTTGTCCGGCACAGGTATGAGCTGGGATGTGGAAGGCTGGCTGCTGCGGCCACGGTAGAAGAAACGCAAATCCGTGTTGTCGTTGATATCGTAGCTGAACATAGCCTGCGGCGCCCAGTTGTACTTGACACTGTGGTATTTCTCCCCGTTAGTGAGGTTGTCGGTAATGGTCGGCTGGAAGTTCAGACCCAGCTGGGTGCGCAGCTTCTTGGTCTGGTACTGGAGGGTAAGGCCGGCACGGTGACTCTGACTGTTGTTGGTTATGTCGTTTGAATATATAGCGTTCAGCGTCTCGCCTGCAGCAACGTATTCGAGGCGACGGTTGCCCAGTTCATCGACGTAAGTCGTATTTTCCACGGCGCTGTCGTAGCTGTTCTTGTCCTGGGTATTGTGGCTCCAGGAATACTGGTAGCTCATTTCGAGAAAGAGCTTGTCTGTCAGCGGCTCGGTATATACGGCACGGGCCCTTATCGAGGCGGCCTGGGAACGGCTGTCGTAGCGCTGGTTCACGAAGCTGCTCTGCCACCCGTCATCGAAAAGCACGTCGGTCATCGACTGGTTGAAACCGGTAATCTTGTTGTCGCTGTAACTGTAGCGCATATTCACGGAAAAGGTCCTGCCTGCCTTTTCGCCTATCTTCTGACGGAAGAGCAGGAAGCCGCTGGTCTGCCAGCTGTTGTTGGCGCCATTTGTACTGGAGAAACCCCTGTTGGTGGAATCCCTCTGCTCACCGTTACGGGTCAGGGTTGCAGTCTTGGAATACTCGTCGAAGCTACCGCTTCCGAAATTGAACTGAGGCTCGAAGAGAATGGAAGTCTTGTCCGAGAACTTGTGCTCAAGCCTGATTCCGAAACGGTGGCCCTGGGCGAGGGTGTTGGACCAGCCGTCACTGTCGGAAATGAGGTCCCTTCCGTCGTCCTTGTAGGTAATCTTGCTCGAAGACTCTTCTATCTCCTTCTTGCTGCCATTGTAGAGATAGTTGCCTCCCAGATCCATTCTGCCGTCCAGCAGGGTCCAGACTCCGTTGAGTCCGCCCATCCAGGAAGTGAGTATGCCGCTGTTGTTTCCCCACATTCCGCCGCCACGGCCCATTCCACCGCTGCCGCCTCTCATTGCGGTCATCATGGACCCGGCCATATCGTTGAAGCCCCTGTTGTTGGTGTTGTTTCCATTCAATATCAGGCTGATCTGCCTCTTGTCTGTGAAATTCCCCACCATAGCTGCGCCCTGCCAGCGTGCCGGCTGGCCAAGGCCCACGGTCTGGATGTCGTGTCCGCCACCGCCCATAACATTGCCGAACCAGCCGTTCATCATTCCCCTCTTTATGCTGAGGTCGATGATGGTCTCCTCCTCGCCGTCGTCAATGCCGGTGAACATTGCCTGGTCGGATTTCTTCTCGACCACCTTCACCTTCTCGACTATCTTGGCAGGTATGTTTTTGGTCGCGAGAGAAGGGTCGTCCAGGAAGAAGGTCTTGCCGTCAATGGTTATCTTCTTGATTTCCTCTCCGTTGGCCGTAACCTTGCCGTCGGAATCCACTTCGACGCCCGGAAGCTTCTTGAGCAGCTGTTCGAGCATATCGTTGTCAGTAGTCCTGAAAGATGAGGCATTGTATTCTATGGTATCCTTCTTCACCGTGATCGGATTTCCCACGGCGGACACACTGGCAGCATCCAGCACCTGGCTGTCCTGTTCCATCTTGACCTTGCCGAGAGCGAGGTCTTTGTCCGCAACGCTGATCTCGAGGGAATAGGTCTTGTAACCGAGCAATTCGGCCTTCAGGGTGTAGCTGCCCTTCTGCACCTTTTCTAATGAGGCGTTGCCGCTTGCATCCGAAAGTGTATATTTGGAGGCCTTGGAGGCCCCTTTCGGCGTCAGGGAGACGGTAGCGAAGGACACTGCCTCACCGTTGGAGGCGTCTTCGAGGGATATGGTGACTTTTCTCGTCTGCGCGATTGCCGAGATGCTCAGGAAAATGCTTACAATACAGAATACGAATTTTCTCATCTTTCTTAATTTCAACCCTATTTGGACAAAGGATCCGGGATAAGGTTTAATCTGACTATTACGATTACAGGGGATTTGCCGATATTACTTGATTCTGTCCGGATTCGAGGCAATGAAGGACTTCCAATCCCCCTTGCCCCGGGAAGAAGAGAAAGGATTGCTGCTCTGGTAGAAATGGCAAAGGGCGATGGCCAGGGCATCCGTAGCGTCCAGATACTCGGGGTCTATGTCTATGCCCAGGGTCTTTTCGACCATCATGGCAACCTGCGTCTTGGACGCAAGGCCGTTGCCGCAGATCGCTATCTTCGCCTGGCTCGGGGCATATTCGTGGACGGATATGCCTTCCCGCACCGCCGCGATTATGGCTGCCCCCTGGGCACGGCCGAGTTTGAGCACCACCTGGGCATTCTTGCCCATGAAGGGAGACTCGACGGCAAGCGCATCCGGGTGATATTCGGCGACCAGTTCCTCAACTCCGGCATTGATATTTACCAGCTTCTCGTAAGGATCCCGCAGCTTTCGCAGGTCGAATACGCCCATTGTCACATAATGCGGCCTGCCCCCTTCAACACGGATAACCCCGTAACCAAGAATGTTGGTTCCGGGGTCGATTCCGAGTATGGTGCTGTCCTTAATCAATAACGTCGAATCCGGTATAAGGCCTGAGGACCTCAGGAATGATTATCTTTCCGTCTTTCTGACAGTTCTCGAGCAGGGTGGCCACCACGCGAGGGAGGGCGAGCGAACTGCCGTTAAGAGTGTGGCAGAGCTGGGTCTTGCCATCGGAGTCCTTGTAGCGGAGCTTCAGGCGGTTGGCCTGATAGGACTCGAAGTTGGACACGGATGAAATCTCGAGCCAGCGTTTCTGGGCTGCCGAGAAGAGCTCGAAGTCATAGGTAATGGCGGAAGTGAAGCTCATGTCACCGCCGCAGAGGCGGAGTATCCTGTAAGGCAGGCCGAGTTTGTTCACTATGCTCTCCACGTGCGCAATCATCTCATCCAGAGCTGCGTAGGAATTCTCCGGCTTCTCGACACGCACGATTTCAACCTTGTCGAACTGGTGCAGACGGTTCAGGCCACGCACGTCCTTGCCGTAGGAACCGGCCTCGCGGCGGAAGCAAGGGGTGTAGGCGGTCATCTTCTGAGGGAAGTCACTCTCCTTGAGTATGACGTCACGGAAAATATTGGTTACAGGGACCTCTGCCGTAGGCACCATATAGAAGTCATCAAGATTGGCGTGGTACATCTGGCCCTCCTTGTCAGGGAGCTGGCCGGTACCGAAACCGGAAGCGGCATTCACCATCACAGGCGGCTCAACCTCCAGATAGCCGGCCTCGGTGTTGCAGTCGAGGAAGAAATTGATGAGGGCTCTCTGAAGTCTCGCGCCCTTGCCCTTGTAAACAGGGAATCCTGCGCCGGTGATCTTCACGCCGAGGTCGAAGTCGATGATGTCCAACTTCTTGGCAAGCTCCCAGTGAGGGAGTGCGTCCGGTCCCAGATCAGGTATCTCATTGCCCATCTTGACCACGAGATTGTCTTCCGCGCTCTTGCCCTCCGGAACGAGATCGCAAGGGATATTCGGAAGCAGGACTATGAGCGAGTCGAGTTCCGCCTGGTTGTCGGAGGACTTCTTCTCCAGTTCGGCTGACTTTGCCTTCATAGTTGCGACCTCTGCCTTTGCGGCTTCGGCCTCGGCCTTGCGGCCTTCCTTCATATATCCGCCTATGAGAGCGGCGGCCTTCTTCTGTTCTGCATTGCAGGCATCTATTTCAAGCTGCAGAGCACGGCGATTGGCGTCGAGTTCATTGATTCTTGTCACAATCCCGCGTGCATCGAACTGCTTTTTAGCAAGCTTCTCAATCACAAGCTCCGGCTGTTCACGGAGCAATTTAAGTGTAAGCATAACCTTATGTTTTTCTAATCGTGTTAGCTATTGCATTCAAGCCGGCAAATATAAATAAAAAAGAGGAGAAAGTGTTTGACTTTCTCCCCCAAATGAATCGAAATCTGTGCTATCAGTTCTCGAAAGGAACTACAGATACGTATGACTTGTTGTTTGCCTTCTTGCGGAAAACAACCGTACCGTCAACGAGTGCGTAAAGAGTGTGGTCCTTGCCCATTCCTACATTGAGTCCAGGGTTGTGAACCGTTCCCCTCTGGCGGACAATGATATTGCCAGCCTTTACCTTCTCGCTACCGAACTTCTTGAGGCCTAATCTTTTGCTCTCTGATTCACGACCGTTCTTAGAACTACCGACGCCTTTTTTGTGTGCCATAATCTCAAATCTTTAAAACATTAATTAAGCGATCTCAACGATCTGAAGTTTGGTAAGATACTGACGGTGACCGTTCAGCTTCTGATAACCTTTGCGACGTCTCTTCTTGAATACAAGCACCTTGTCGGCCTTGCAAGAGTCGTCGAGAACAGTTGCCTTCACCACTGCACCCTCTACGTAAGGGGCACCGACCTTTACAGATCCGTCTGCCTCCACGAGGAGCACCTTGTTGAATTCAACAGCAGCACCTTTCTCAGCCGCAAGGCGGTTGACAAAGATTTCATTGCCAGCTTCTACCTTGAACTGCTGGCCTGCGATGTCCACAATTGCGTACATTACACTAAAAAACTTTAAAAAGTTTTGACTGCAAGCGCCCGGTCCACGTGACCGGAACTTCAAGAGCTCCACAGCCTTCTACATTTGAGCTGGCAAATGTAAGAATAAAATATCAATACACAATGGATTAACAAAAATGTTTTGTACTTTTGCGCGTATAGACAGCTTCTTCAAATCCTATGGACAGTTACTTCACATACGAGAAACCGGTCAGCGGAAAGGCCTTCGTCGGAAGGAAGATGGAGTGCCAGGCCGTCTGCAACCTGCTGATGTCAGGACAGCATATAGTTCTTTACGAGCCTCCGAAGAGCGGAAAGTCCTCACTCCTGCACCAGTCCCTGCTATCCCTGCAGCTCAATGCCAAACCTTTCAACGTGTGCAGGGTGAATGCGATGGGCTCGATGAATATGCAGCACTTCCTTACGCGTTTCGGAAACTGCGTCATCCGCTCCTGCGTCAGCACGCCGGACGAATATGCCCGCACAGTACAGGAACTGCTGCCCGGCACCCACTTCGTTTTCGACAGGCAGCGCTTTGCCGATGCCGACGAGGTTGTGTCGTCCAACTGGGACCTCGACGCTAACGATGCGCTGGAAATGTTCCGGCTGCCCGCCCGCCTTGCCGCCCGGGATTCCCTGAGACTTGCGGTAATCGTGGATGAATTCCAGAACATCGAGGCTATGGATGACGGAGCTGTGCTACTGCGCAGCCTCAAGAAGGTCCTCCAGGAGGAGAGCTGCGGCAGCTCCTGGACCAGCAGCTTTATTTTCTGCGGGTCGCGCTACAACGCGATGAAGGAAATCTTCGGCAGGGGACCGATGTTCCACGGACTGGTCAGCCACGTCAGTCTAAGCCGCATCGAAGATATGGAAATATCGGAGTATATACGCAAAGGCGTGAACATTTCGGGAAAAGTGATCGAAAAGGACGCGCTGCTCAGCATAATCAAGCACTTCGACAGCAATATGTGGTATATCAACCATTTTATGTCGATCTGTGATGCCAGGACCAAGGGCTACTTCAATGACAGTGTCTTCAGCACGGGCCTGGAATGCCTGCTGGCGATACACGAGCCGCGTTATATGGGCATTATGGCGAACCTGACCGGACATCAGGTCAGTCTGCTCAAGGCGATAATCGATGGTGTGACCCGCTTCACAGCCAGCGATGTGATACGCAGCTATTCACTCAACTCCTCCGCAAATGTGAGCAGGGTCAAGGACGCCCTTATGAAGAAGGAAATCATCAGTTTTACAGACAAGGACGAGCCGGTGATACTGGACATTCTGTTCCGTTACTGGCTGGAAAACAGATACTTCGTAAAATGAACAAAAAGAAAATGGCAGTGCTTACCGGAGCCGGAGTCGGTCTCTGGGAGAATTACGATGTCAGTGAGGTCTGCGACATCAGCGCCTGGCCAAGGAATCCCGGGCTGATGCTCCGTTTCTACAATGAGCGCAGGGCCCAGCTGGCCACGGTCAAGCCGAACGCGGCGCATCTCGCAATCGCATCCATGGAGGAGGATTACGACGTTACCGTGGTGACCCAGAATGTGGACAATCTACACGAGAGGGCCGGCAGCACGAAAATCATACATCTCCACGGGGAACTCACCAAGGTTCGCCCGGAGGACAGTTACAACGAGAATGACGGCTTCAGCACCTCCAAGGTCATCGACGTGGGATATGAGCCCGTCAATCTTGGAGACCTCTCCCCGGACGGAGTTCAGCTGAGGCCCCACATTGTCTGGTTCGGAGAGGCCGTCCCGAACATAGGCCGTGCAATAGAAGCGGTCGAACAGGCGGACATTCTCCTCATCGTCGGCACTTCCCTGCAGGTCTATCCCGCCGCCGGCCTCTATGCCTACGCCAAGGCAGGCACCCCAATCTGGCTCATCGACCCAAAACCTGTCGCGCTCAAGGACAAGCGCATACAACAGATCCGCGATGTCGCCACCTCCGGCATGGAAAGCTTCAAAAAGATTTTGAAATCCAGATAAAATATCTACCTTTGCACCCGCTAGAAAAAAGGAGGTGATTCAGAGCTATGATTATAGTACCTATCAAGGAAGGTGAAAATATCGAGAAGGCACTCAAGAAATTCAAGAGGAAATTCGAGAAGACAGGCGCTATCCGCGAGCTTCGCGCACGCAGGGAGTTCCAGAAGCCGTCCGTAGTAAAGAGGAAAGCACGTATGAAAGCAATCTATGTGCAGCATCTCCAGCTCAACGACGAGCTTTAATTGCCTGACTTTCAAGTCATAAAAGGATGACATCAGTTGATGTCATCCTTTTTTTTGTGATTAGCGGAGTGGCGGCGGGACGTTGAGCGTGGCAGGACGTTGAGCGTGGCGGGGCGTTGAGCGTGGCAGGACGTTGAGCGTGGCAGGACGTTGAGCGTGGTAGGACGTTGAGCGTGGTAGGACGTTGAGCGTGGCGGCTTTTTGGGCGGGTGCTGCGCACCCTCGGCGGCAAAAACATAGGGAAATGCCGCCTCCGGGCGCACCAGCACCCGCTTTTGCCGCCACTGTCGAACCAGCGTCCACACAAATTACCTCCGGCGCGACTCCGACTTACCTCCGACATGCCTCCAGAGCGACTAATCTAATGAACGCGTGCTGAAGATGGCCTGCTGCATGCATCGATTCTTGATTTCAAGCCCAGACTTGGGAATCGATGCAAGGTTTGGCCTGTTTACGCCCTCCAGCGTGCATCGATTCTTGATTTCAAGCCCAAACTTGCGAATCGATGCAAGGTTTCACCCGATTATGCCCTGCTGCATGCATCGATTCTTGATTTCAAGGCCAGACTTGGGAATCGATGCAGGGTTTTGCCTGTTTACGCCCTCCAGCGTGCATCGATTCTTGATTTCAAGCCCAGACTTGCGAATCGATGCAGGGTTTTGCCTGTTTATGCCCTCCTGCGTGCATCGATTCTTGATTTCAAGCCCAAACTTGCGAATCGATGTAAGCTTTTCCTCGGAAACAGCCCAAAGGCTGCAGTGATTCTTGATTTGAGGGGGTCAATTTGAGAATCACTGCAGGAAAGTTGTGGCTCAGCGACAACGACTTCCGCGTCCGATTCTAATTTCGTCTCGGCAAAGAAGAATAGTTTCGCCTGCAGCGGTCGTAGCGGCAACGAGATCTGCGTCCGATTCTGTTCTTTGTTGCGGCTAAGGAGAATGGTTTCGCCTGCAGTGGCCGTAGCGGCAACGAGGTCCGCGTCCGATTCTAATTTTCGTCGCGGCAAAGAAGAATAGTTTCGCCTGCGGTTCTTATCGCTGCTGCAGCTAAGAATAGTCCGCCTGCAGCGCAGTCGTGGGGTGCAGGCAGGGACAGGGTGCCACGAAGGCGGCATAATCCTAAGTAAAAAGCCGCCGGAGTGGCACCTGTCCCTGCCGCAACAACGCTCTGCGTCCGATTCTAATTTCGTTGCCACGAAGGAGAATGGTTTCGCCTGCAGTGGCCGTAGCGGCAACGAGATCTGCGTCCGATTCTAATCTTCGCTGCGGCAAAGAATAACCGTTTCGCCTGCAGAACGCCATTACCCTCACCGCTGCTGCAGTGAAGAACGGCCCGCCTGCAGCGCAGTCGTGGGGCGCAGGCAGGGACAGGGTGCCACGAAGGCGGCATAATCCTAAGTAAAAAGCCGCCGGAGTGGCACCTGTCCCTGCCGCAACAACGCTCCGCGGCCGATTCTATCCTTCGTTGCAGCAAAGGAGGTAAGTCAACAAAGAAGGCCACTGCGTTTAATGCAGTGGCCTTCTTCTCACTTATGGATTCTCTAGGACTAACCCCGGGACGGGACTCAGATCTCCCAGACTCCGCCCTTGCCGAAGACCTTGTCGAGGAGCTCGTCATAGATGCAGGCCCTCTTGGCGAGGTCGAGGATATTGATTCTCCAGCGCATAAGCTGGACGAAATCGGTCATCTTGCGGACATCGGCACGGGTCAGGCCGATCTGCTCAGGCTCGGTAGGGGCACCGGCACGGCCGAACATCTCCTTCACCTGGGCAAAAGGCATCACCTGGTTCTGGAGACGGCGCTTGAAGTCAGGCCAGTTCTCCTTGAGGGCGGTAAGCTGCTCACGCACCTTCTCCTTTGGCTGCCACTTCTTGGTGATTTCCTCATAGCCGAGAGTAGGCACAGGGAAATCCTTGAAGATCTCGAGGGCCCTCTGCTGCTCCTGCTCGAGAGTAGGCCAGGCCTCGACACACTTCTCCACATCCAGCTTGCTGAGGTCGAAGGTGAAGAGAGCATCGAAGAAGGCGCTCACGGCAAGCTCACCAATGGCCACCTGGAAGCCGTGGGAAACAGGACGGCCGTTGAAAGTGTGGTGAGTCATATCCAGATAGTGGTTGTAGAGATGCTCCGCGCAGGAAACGCAGCGGGTGTCACCACCGCTCACCTCCTGGCCGACGCCACAGAGAGCAAGCCCGAGGAAAAGCTTCTCGACTGTGGCAGGGACACAATTGCGTATGCCCTCCGGATCGTCAAGCATATCACGCAGGTGAGCCTGAGTGAGATACCAGGCCTCCTTGTGGATAGGTTCGGTGCCGAAAAGGTCGGCAATCATCCACTCTCCGCCGGAGCTGAGCTTGGCGGCGAGATCGGCATAGCCGGCTGCAGTAAGGAAATATGGAGCGGAAGACAGCACCTTGGAATCAGCAACAATCACCTGAGGCGGATTGCACTTGAAGCTGACCTTGGCGCCGCGCTCGTCATTGATTGCGGCAGTGGAAGAGGTGTAGCCGTCCACCGAAGCAACGGTAGCCACGCATATATACTGGCGGTCATTGCGGAAAGAACTGTACTTGGCCAGGTCGTTGATAACGCCGGAGCCCACAGCGATAAGCACACCGTTCTCCTGCTCAATAATCTTGTCCAGCAGCTCGATGAACTTCCAGTCAGGATGGAAACGGTCCTCGGTGATGATATAGGTCGTAGCAGGGACGCCTGCCTTGGCCAGTTCGTAGAAAACCCTCTCGCCAGCCACCTTCCAGGTAATCTTGTCGGCGAGAACTATGGCCTTGCGGCCAGCGTGGTACTTGTTGAAAAGAGCCGGAACCCTGTCGAGAATGTTCTCTCCGAATTCGAGGGCCTTGGTTGCAACCGAGATCTTGAGTGCCTCGGCAATCACTTTTTGTGTATCCATATCAATAGATTTGAGTTTCTTCATATTCTGGAGCAACAGCCTCGGAATAGTCTGCATTCTCCCAGCTGTCGCATTCATATATCTTGCTTTCGCTGAAACGGCGTCCCGCACCGTCGGTTACGACGACCTTCACTTTGGCCGAAGGGTCCTGAACGTCGTAGCGGAACATGTGCCAGCACTGGGCGCAGTAGTTGTTGCGTCTGCTCCCCTTCGCATGTCCGCGGCCGATGACGCCCACATTATAGCCTATGGCCCACCAGTCCTTGCTGCTGCGGTCCGTAGGCACGAAATCCTTGTCGCGCTCCATCGGCTGCAGCTCCGACGCGCAGAGGCGTCCGTTTTCATATACCTCGACCTTCCAGTCTTCGTCCCAGTTGAAAACGTTGATCAGCAAGGTGTTATGTCCATATTGCATAGGGAAGGCCTCGAACTTGCCTCCGAAGACGGCGTCGCCTCTGTATATGCGCATCTGGTGACGGTCGCTGAAACCGAGACCTTTATATATATGGGAGACGAGCCTGTTGCCCTCGAAGCGGCAGACCAGATAGCCGTTAGGCGAACCGTCCGCGCAGTTGCGGGACCACCACCAGCAGCCGGACATCGCGCCTACGGTGAACTCACGCACTCCCCCGCTCAGGGTGTTCTTGAAATTGGTGTGCGTATGTCCGGAAAAGACCATAGGATTGGCATAGCCGGAAATAAGATCCACAGCATCGAAGAGGTTCTGCATATCGTGGCGCTTGCCCTCCTCCTTCACCGAAGAGAGACTCTTGGTGGATATTGGAATATGGAGACAGAGCAGCACCATCTTGTCCTTTGGCACATAGCTCAGGTCACGGCGCAGCCATTCCAGCTGCTCATCGCTGAATCCGGCGCTGTAGTTGCCCGGCTTCTCCAGGCCTTCGAAACGGACGTTGTTCATCGAAATGATATGCACGTCTCCCCTGTTCCAGGAATAATCCACAGGACCGAAGACGGCCTCGAACATCCTGTTGCGGCGCAGGGCCGGAGTCGGATTGATTTCGTCCACCACACCCGCGGCAAACTCGAAATCGTGGTTGCCGACGGTCTGGAACACAGGCATTCCGGCCTTGTCGGCAGCCATTTCCTCGCGTATGATTGGCAGGAGGTAGTTGGTATTGCGCCCGCCCTCCGTGTAAGCGATGTCGCCGAGGGTGACGGCATAACAGTTCCCCTTCTGCTTGCGGGAATATGCCTTCACGTCAGGGATGCCCTCGGTCTTCAACCTGTTCACGTGCAGGGTATTCTGGCACTGAGGGTCGCCTATGAAGAAGAGATTGAAGGACTTCTCCTCCTTGCGCATTTTCTCGAGCACGAAGTCATAGCTGAGACGCTTGTCATCCAGCTTGCGGTAGAAGCAAGGCTGGCCCTGGCGCAGCGGCACCTCGTAGCCGGAAGGAAGGGATATGAACACCCAATTGGAGGCCGGGGTGCGGACGAAACTGTAGCGGCCGTCCTCATCGGTGACGGTGACGCTGTAATTGTCGGAAACCACTACTCCCGGGATAGGATGTCCCTCGGAATCACGTACCTGGCCGCAGACGTCGAAACGCGGGTCGGGAGTCTGGGCGGAGGATATGCCCGTCGCAAGTGCGAGACAGAGTCCGAGACTCAGGAAAAAACCGCTGAGCTTTCTCATTGCTGCTCCTCCTCGTATGCGCTGGCCTTGGCCCTGAATATGGTAAGGAGCATAAGAGCCGCAGCTATTGACACTACTATCATGGTCACGAAGACGAGGTTCCATCCCCAGTGCTCCGCAATGAAACCGAAGATAACGCCGGACACAATGGTGCTGGCATAGCCGAAGATTCCGAGTATTCCGTTCGCGGTGGCGGCTGCCCTGTTGGTGGCGTGCTGTACGGCACATATACCCAGAAGAGCCTGAGGGCCGTAGATAAAGAAGCCTATGAAAGCGAAAGGAATCATAGTTACCCACCAGGCCGCATCAGATGGTATGAACCAGAAGCAGGCGGTCACGAGAGCCACTCCTATCATGCATACCAGGGAGGTATGGTGGGCCTTGCTCTTGAAGATGTGGTCGGTGGCCCAGCCCCAGAAGAGCATTCCCAGGTTGCCGCCTATGAGCTCGAATACGACCATCACCGTGGTGGCGCTGGCCAGGCTCATTCCCTTTGCCTCGGAAAGGAGGGTAGGACCCCAGTCCAGACAGGCGAAGCGAACTATATATACAAAGAAATTGGTCAGGGCAAGCACCCAGATCACAGGGTTCCTATAGACTCTCCTGCTGACGAAGACCTTGTATTCCGCCTTTTCCTCAGGAGTCTTGACTATGGCCTTCTTCTTGCCGACCACCTCAGGGAGACCCACGTCGGTAGGGGAATCCTTCAGGGTGCAGATCAGGAAAATGCTGCCCAGCACTGCCACGAGGGCCGGAAGGATGAAGCACCACCTCCAGGCGCCGTAATGGGCCGCGAACTGGAGCACCTTAGGGTCGGCGACATCCAGACTGAGGTTGGAAGCTATAGCGGCAAGCATCTCCGGATTGGAGCTCACGTCAGTGCCGAGATGAGGCATTATGAACCATCCGCAGAGAGCCATTGCCAGACCCGCTCCTATGGAGTGGGACATATTCCATATACTCATCTTGGTGGCGAGCTCGTTCGGGTGGATCCACTGGGAGATGGTCTTGGTGCAAGGAGGCACGCCCATTCCCTGAAGGAAGCCGTTGACAACCCAGAGCAGGCCCATAGTATAGACCATTATCGAGGCGAATGCCACTCCGGAGCCGTGGGATCCGGCTATTCGGGCCAGGAAGCCGGCGAACCAGTCGCTGCAGCCGAAGCCGATGTTGACGACGCCGCAGAGCAAGAGCCCCAGAGCCATTATGCGTTTTGCGCTGCCGCGATCGGTGAGTATGCCGTTCACGAAACGGGAAAGGCCATAGATTACGCCATTGAGAGTGAGGAAGATGCCGAGCTGCACCTTGCTGATTCCGTAGTCGGCCTGGAGGCCGGGCATGGCCAGGGCGAAATTCTTTCTGACCAGATAAAACATGGCATAGCCTACCATCGTGATGATGATGGTACGCCACTGCCAGTACTTCAAGCTCTTGCTAGTCTGCATATATGTCTGTTACTTGGAAATTGCTGCACGGAAGGCAGGGATAGTGTCCTTGAGCTCCATACCCTTGCGGTAGATGCCGGCCGTTCCGCCGACGAAGATGGATGCGCCGAGGGAGGCCATATATTCGGCTCTCTCGCAGCTTACGCTGCCATCGACACTGATGCGTATATGGCTGCCGCCGTGGCTGTCGAGGAAGCGCCGCATATCCCCCACTTTCTCCATTATGCCCTCGACCAGCTTGCCGCCCGCATAGCCCGGACGCACGGTCATCACAGTTACGGTGTCGATATACGGGATATGGGCTTCCATTGCCTCCACCGGAGTCTCCGGATTGATTGCCAGGCCGAAAAGCGCACCCTTGGAATGTACCTCAGCGCTCAGGGCCTCGAAGCTCCTGTCAAGCTCCACGTGGGAGGAGAGTATGTCACCCTTTCTCAATTCGATGAAGGAAAGGAACTGCTCAGGATTCTCCACCATAAGATGTATGTCCAGCGGGAGAGTGGTGTAACGCTGCATAGCCTTCACGGCATCGGGGCCGAAGGTAAGGTTAGGCACGAAATGGGCATCCATCACATCCACGTGAAGCCAGTCCACGCCATACTTTGCAAGCTCATCTATGTCCCGGCCGAAGTGCATCAGATCGGAACACATTACTGATACGGAAATTATTCTCTGCATAACAATTTATGTAATAAAACGCGAAGTTAATCGTTTTCTTTAAGGAAAGCAACTGCTTTCTTCCAATTTCCGTAACGCAGGTCAGAAGGGCTTATGGCTATGTTCAGAGTTTTCCCGCCTTCACCCCCGAAAGAAAGCTGGAGCAGATTCACCCAGTCCGAGTGATTTTCCCGGAATCCCTCCGGAAGTTCACCAAGCATCCTGAGTCCGGAATCGTCGTCGGGACAGTTTCCCAGCACTATCTCAAGGGGTCTTTCGCTAAGCGCCGAGCCGTCCTCACCCTCCAGCACGCAGCTGCGGAAGGTCTCGAAATTGATATCCTTCGCATATTTCACCCTCAACGCCTGCCTCGGCCATTCTCCCCTGCCATAGCAATAAGGGGTTTCGTAGCCGAAAAGATGGTCGGCGGAAGCGAAGAAATAAAGCATACCCTCGTGAGGGAGTATACCTTCGGGATCCAGTGGGGCCAGATATTCGCAATTGATCTGGCAAAGGAAAGTCATAGGGTAGCCGTCGTCGAGAGGATACTCCATATCCTCCTGCAGGTCCGGGTCACCCCACCATTTCGAAGCGCAGAAAAGATTGCTTTCCGTCTGCCTCAGAGCAATGGATATGGCCATAAATCAAATATTCGCAATGTTCATTATATCTCCGAAGACGCCGGCGGCGGTTACCTCCGCACCGGCTCCATAGCCCTGGATGAGCATAGGATACTGTTTGTAGCGTTCTGTGGTCAGAAGTATGATATTGTTGCTGCCGGCGAGATTGTAGAAGCTGTGGCCGCGGCTGACTTCGCGCAGCGAGACAGAGCCCTTGCCGTCTTCGAGGCAGGCCACGAAACGCCAGCACTTGCCTTCCGCCTCCAGTCTGCGGCGACGCTCCTCGAAGTCCGCATCCAGTTCCGGAAGCCGCTTCCAGAATTCCTCGAGACTTCCGCTGAAGAACTCGTCCGGGACGAAGAGTTCCTTGCGCACATCCTCCTGTTCCATTACATAGCCCGACTCCCTTGACAGAATGACCAGCTTGCGCACCACGTCCATTCCGCAGAGGTCTATGCGCGGATCCGGCTCGGAATAGCCCTCCTCCTTCGCCATTTTGACCGTGCGGCTGAAAGGGATGTCGGCGCTGATGGTGTTGAAAATATAGTTCAGCGTTCCGCTCAGCACGGCCTCTATCTTGAGTATGTGGTCACCGCTGTTGCGCAGGGAATTGATGGTGTTGATTATGGGAAGGCCGGCCCCGACATTGGTCTCAAAGAGGAATTTGACACCCTTGCTCCTTGCCGTATCCTTTAGACGGCGGTATTCCGAATAGGATGACGATGCGGCTATCTTGTTGGCAGCCACTATGTTGACATTGTGCTCGAGCAACTCTCCGTATATGGCTGCCACTTCCTTGCTGGCCGTGCAGTCCACGAAAACGGAGTTGAAGATATTCATTTTGATTATCTCATCCTTGAAAGAATTGATGTCCGAAGGGGTGGCACGGTGCAGCCGCTCCAGACAGCCGTCGAGTTCGATTCCCTCCCTGTCTATGAGCGCGCGGGAACTGTTCGCTATGCCGACCACATTGAGCTTCAGCCCCCTCTTTGCCATCAGCGTCTCCCTCTGTCCGGCAATCTGTTCAAGCAGGCTGCCTCCGACCGTGCCCACTCCGCAGAGGAAAATGTTGAGCTCCTGATACTCGGAGAGGAAGAAACTGTCGTGAATGACGTTGAGGGCCTTGCGCAGGCTTCTGGCCTCGACTATGAAGGATATGTTCGTTTCCGACGCTCCCTGGGCGCAGGCTATGACGCTGATGCCGCTGCGGCCAAGCGCACCGTAGAGCGTACCCGATATGCCCGGAGTGCCCTTCATGTTCTCACCCACGACCGCTATCGCCGCCAGATCCTTCTGCACGCGCATGCTGAACATCGCACCGGTGGCTATCTCCTTTGCGAATTCCGCATTGAGCACCTCGCAGGCCAGTTCGGCATCCTGTTCGCGCACGCCTATGGAGGTACTGTTCTCGGAAGAGGCCTGGGCGACGAGGAATACGCTTATGCCGTTGTCGGCCAGTGTCGAGAATATGCGTTTGTTGACACCGATGACGCCGACCATCGAAAGTCCGGCCACCGTGATCACTGCGACGTCGCGTATGGACGATATACCCTTTATCGCGCGTCCGTCAGGACGGTTGTCGTTGACGATGACGGTGCCGCGCGCCTCCGGACGGAAGGTGTTGCGTATGTATATGGGAATATTGTTGACGCAGGCCGGATATATGGTAGGAGGATATACGACCTTCGCGCCGAAGTTGCAGAGTTCAACGGCCTCGTGGTAAGTAAGGGATTCGATGACATAGGCATTGGATATGACCTTCGGGTCGGCAGTCATAAAGCCGTCCACGTCCGTCCATATCTCCAGCGCCTCCGCTCCGAGCGCGGCCGCTATGAGACTGGCGGTGTAATCGGAGCCGCCCCTGCCCAGATTGGTGATCTCGCCACTGCTGCGGTCACCGGATATGAAGCCGGGCACCAGGGATATGCGCTCCGCAGAGGCGAACTCCTTGCGTATCAGCTCATTGGTAAGCTCGCTGTCCAGGATGTTGCGACCCTGGCGGCGGTAGGTCTTGATGAAGTCGCGGCTGTCGTGGAGCCGGGCACCTTCGATGAGTACGGAGCAGATGTCGGAAGACAGCCTTTCACCATAGCTGACTATGGTATTCAGCGTTTTTTCGGAAAGGTCCCTTATCAGGCACACTCCGGTAAAAATGCTCTCCAGCTCGGCAAACAGGGCAGTGACGCGGGCCTCAAGGGCCGTTCTCGCCTCTCCGGAAGGGATGATTTCGCCTATGGTGGCAAAGTGACGCGCACGCATTGACGAGACCTGTCCGACATAGGAGCCATCCCCGGCAGCCGCCTTTCCGGCGCAGTCTATAAGCTGGTCCGTGATTCCGCCGAAAGCGGACACCACGACAATGACCTCACCCTGACAGCCCTCTGCTATGGCCTTTACGTTTCTGAGACTTGCGGCCGTACCGACTGAAGTGCCGCCGAATTTGAGTACCTTCATATATGATTTGCAGTTCGTATGAGACTGGCAAATTTAGCATTATCTCACACAAACTGCAAACTTATTCAAGCAGTTATTTATTCAGGATTCCCTACTTTGCGCGGAAGCTGACTGCGAATCCTCCACCCGGAGCCATACGCAGCCTGAGGCTGTCCGTGGATTCGACAATGGCTGATTCAATGAGGTAGGACTTAGGGTTGTCCTTGTAATGGGCGTCTTCACCGTCGCGGTAAATAACGGCATCGTAAACCTTGCCCGGGGTAAGGAAGTCCAGGGAGACCTCGATCTCGCGGGCATTCTCGTCCGTGGTACCTCCGAGGAACCAGGTGTCGCGGCCCTTGCTGAACTCGGCTGCGCTGCCGCTGAGAGTGCTCTGCTTCGGTTTGCGGGCAATCACGACATAGTCATTCGGCTCGGCTGCTATGTAGCGGGACTCATCCCAATCCACAGCCACGTCCTTGATGAACTGGAAGGCATCCATATAAGGCCTGTAATGGTCAGGGGTGTCCGCCGCCATCTGGAGAGGGGAATACATGGTCACATAGAGGGAGAGCTGGTTGGCTATGGTAGCGTTCACGTGGCTGTCATTCCCGCACCACTCTTTGAGGTTCTGCTCGAATATGCCAGGAGTGAAGTCCATAGGGCCTCCGTTGAGACGGGTGAACTGGAGAATGGTGGTGTGGCTAGGCTGTGTGCCGCCGAAGGCCTGGTATTCGGTGCCGCGGGCGGACTCATTGCCTATGAGGTTAGGATAGGTCCTGCACAGACCGGTAGGGCGTACAGCCTCGTGGGCATTGACCATAATGTGATGTCTGGCTGCCTCGGTCACGGCATAGAGATAGTGGTTCACGAGCCACTGTCCGTAATGGTGCTCGCCGTGAGGCAGTATGTCGCCGACATAGCCGCTCTTGACGGCATCGTAGCCGTACTTATCCATAAGGTCGTAGGCGGCCTCCATGTGACGCTCGTAGTTCCTCACCGAAGAGGAGCTTTCGTGGTGCATCACCAGCCTGATGCCCTTGGAATGGGCATATTCATTGAGGGCAGCGATGTCGAAGTCCGGATAAGGGGTCACGAAGTCGAAGACATAGTCCTTGTTGCAGTTTGCCCAGTCCTCCCAGCCTATGTTCCAGCCCTCGACAAGCAGGGCGTCGAAACCGTTCTCGGCAGCGAAGTCTATATAGGCGCGCACCTTTTCATTGTTGGCGCTGTGACGGCCGTTCGGCTTTGCGGCGGCATAGTCGGTTACACCGAGGCGCACTGAAGGGAACTCGTCGGTATAGGCCCAGGAGCCTGCTCCGGCAATCATTTCCCACCATACTCCCATATATTTCACAGGATGTATCCAGGATACGTCTTCGTAGGCGCAAGGCTCGTTGAGATTGAGCACGAGACGGCTCGCGAGCATTTTCTC
Source organism: Bacteroidales bacterium (assembly GCA_004554455.1). Lineage (GTDB taxonomy): Bacteria > Bacteroidota > Bacteroidia > Bacteroidales > UBA932 > Cryptobacteroides. Next base: position 19,210 of record SFMG01000008.1, read on the forward strand.
GGCGCTGTCGGTCACCTGGACCGTCCTCCAAGGAGTGTTGCAAGGTGCCTGCATATAACCCTTCCAGCCCTGGGCGTCAGGAGTTAGGAAGGAACGGAGCACCAGGGATTTCTCATCCACGTCGAGGTGCATGCAGGAGTAGTTGTTCAGGGCGGCCTCGTGGATACTGATATAGAGTCCGTCGTCCGTCCTCATCAGCATTGAAGTCTGGACACCGCTCTTGGAAAAGAGTGTCTGGGAGGAGTTTCCGCAGACGTGGGCCGGGAGTTCGGCGCTGATGCCGCTAAGACGGGTTTCGGCATATTCATATTCCTGGGTGTCGAAGTCGCCCGGAATCCACCAAGCCGTGTGGTCGCCGGCCATCGCGAACTCGGTGAGTTCCTCCTTGATGACGAAATAATTGAGTTCCTGTTCGCCCGGGAATTCATAGCGGAAGCCCAGGCCGTCGTCGAAGAGGCGGAAGCGGAGGTTCACCCTGCGCTCAGTGCCATCCTGCTGAAGTTTCACGAGCAGCTCGTTGTAATTGTTGCGTATGCTCTTCTCCTCACCCCATACCGGGTTCCAGACCTCATCACAGCTTCCGTTCTCAGTACCTATGACGCTGAATGCGCTGTTGAACATATATGATGGCTTGGAGTCTTTCTTGGTGATACCGGTGCCCTTGAAATCGAGTTCAGTGGCCTTCACCGTACCCCTGAGCTCAAAGCCGAGGCGGCTTGGCAGCACCACCGGAGTGTCCCCGTAATTGAGGGAATACATAGGCTCGCCCTTTTCCGAAAGCGAGAACGAAAGGGTAAGCTTTCCGTCAGGAGAGCTCAGGTTCGCCTTTTCCTCCAGGACAGGTGCCTGGGAACAGGCCACACAGGCAGCAAGAGCCGCAAGAAGTGTCAGTCTGATTTTCATATATACCTATATTACTTTAATTTGAAATCGACAACGAGGGCGCTGCGAGGAGCGACCTTTACAGGCGCGGAGAAATCTACGGAGGCTCCGCTCACCACGTCCGTACCGCACACAAGGGCAGGAGAACCTGCACCGCGACGGGCTGCGCCTTCGCAGGTGAACTCGGCATAGTCAGCCCAAGGAACGGTTTCATTGCGGCGGGAGTTGTTCAGGAACACGAATACGACCTCCCCGTCATTGTAACGGAAATAGGCGTAGGTGTTGTCACGACGGAGGAAGTGTATGGTCTTGCCGTTGTGGACGGCACTCGCAGTCTTGCGCCAGTTGAAGAGAGCCTTGGTGTAGTCATGCACCTCGACGGCGACAGGATCCTCCCTCCAGTTCAGCGGGAAATCTATGCGGAGACCTCCGTGGCCCTGCCTGCGGTCGCGGGATACGCCCATCAGCTCGTCTGCATAGAAAATCTGAGGGATTCCCCTGAGGGTTGCCATCATCGCCATCACCATTTTCTGACGCGGAACGCTGTGATTGAGCACGTCGGCGATGCGGTCGGTGTCGTGGTTGCCCGGGAAAATCATCATATTGGACATATCCGTGTAGTAGAGGTCGTTGGCTACGGCGTCGTAGATCTTGACCAGTCCCTCGTCCCAGTGCACGGTGTCACGAGGCATTCCCTGGCATATTGCGGCCTGCAGAGGGAAGTCCATTATGCAAGGCAGATTGCTGTCGAAGCCGTCACGGTTCGGGTTGCCGCTCTGCCAATAGGCCAGCTGAGGCACGTTGCAGGTCCAGACCTCGCCCACGATATTGAGATTCGGGTACTCGCTGCGCACGCTCTTGCACCACTCGCTCATAGGATATTTCTCGTTGTAAGGATAGGTGTCCACGCGGAGACCGTCGAGGTCGGCATACTCTATCCACCACACTGCCCACTGCTTAAAGTACTGGAGCACGAAAGGATTGTCCAGATTCATGTCCGGCATAGAAGTGTCGAACCAGCCGCCTTCCATATTGGTCTTGTCCAGGTCGGAGCAATAAGGGTCGTTCTGGGCAGAGAAGGCGCAGTTGCTGTGGGTATATTCAGGCCATACGTGAACCCAGTCTTTGAAAGGCAGGTCGGCCATCCACCAGTGGGCCGCACCGCAGTGATTGGTCACTATGTCCATTATCATTTTGATGCCCTTGCCGTGACATTCTGCCACGAGATTCCTGTAGTCCTCGTTGCTGCCGAAGCGGCGGTCGATGTGGTAGTAGTCGGAGCAGGCGTAGCCGTGATATGAGCTCGAAGGCTCGTTGTCCTCGAGCAGAGGGGTGTTCCAGATGGCGGTCACGCCCAGGTCAGCCATATAGTCGAGCTGGCTGCGTATGCCGGCAATGTCACCTCCGTGACGTCCGAAGAAGGCCTCCTTGTCCACGCTCTCCATATTGCGCGGCACGGCATCGAGGCTCTCGTCGCCGTCCACGAAACGGTCCGGCATGATAAGATATATCATATCCTTTGTAGTGAAACTCTCCCTCTGCGCAGAGCCTTCGCGACGGGCGGAAATCTCGTACGGAACCTTGAAAGACTCACCGTCCTTCGAGAATACCAGATAATAGGTGCCGGGAGCCGCGGTACTGCACACGTCCACGTCAATGAACAGATAGTTTGGACTGTCGGCCTTGTGGACGGCCTTGATATCGACACGGATGTCACCCTCGAGGGCGACGTCGTAAGAGGAGATTTCCGGGCCCTGGACCAGGAGCTGGAGAGGGGTTTTCATTCCCACCCACCAGCAGAGAGGTTCCACACGGTTGACCTGGTCGCGGGTAGCATCCGCAACGCTGTCAGGATTGAAACTGCCGGAGCATCCGGCGATTGCAAGGGCTGCAGCAGCCATAAGGTATATCTTTTTCATATATATTGTATTACTTGAGTTCAAGGATTCTCCATCCCCAAGGCGACAGAACAGGGCAATTGAGCTCTTCGTCAAAAAGTTCTCCGGTAACAAGGTCCTGCCAGCGCTGGGCGTCAGGGAGGGCACATTCCGTATATTCTCCGGAGAAGTTGGCCAGTATCATAAGGGTCTCCCGCCTGTCGCTGCGGGTGAAGGCAAACACGTTTTCAGGAACCCACTGGTCTTCCACGACGGCATATTCGCCACCCTTCTCGCCGCTGCGCAGTGCACTGTGGCTGTGGCGTATGCTGTTCAGACGGGTGTAGAATTCGGTTTCAGGGGTGGCGTTCCAGCATCTTACAGGATCCTTTTCAAAGAAGAGGAAGCGATGGCGGAAGCCAATCTCCTGGCCCGTGTAGATAAGCGGCTGGCCCTGAGGCAGGGTGTAGGTCAACATCGCCATAAGAGGGGCGGCAGGGCCCATCCTCTCGAATTCGGTACCCGCCCAGCTGTTTTCGTCGTGATTGGACGTGAACATCAGTCGGAATGCGTCTTTAGGGAAGAGTTCCGCATCTTCGGCAATATATTGCTTGAGTTCCTCCACTCCGGCCTTGCCCTGGGCTATGTCGTTGAGCAGATGATGAAGTCTCCAGCTGTAGCTGGCATCGAAGCCGGCGTCGTGGAGCCAGGTTTCCTCTCCCTCCGCGAGGAAATAAAGCTCCTGTCTGTACTCGGAACGCAGGGCGCTGATGGTTTCGGTCCAGAAATCCTGCGGCACGAGGGAAGCCATGTCGCAGCGGAAACCGTCCACTCCCCTGTCGAGCCAGAAGCGCATTGCATCCTGCATCGCGCTGCGCATATCCGCATTGCCATAATTGAGCTTTGCGATGTCCGTCCAGTCGTATTCCACTATCGTGTTGCCGAGGCTGTCGCGGTAATACCAGTCGGCCGGCTTATCAGTCACCCATGCAGCATCCGGGGACGTGTGGTTCGCCACCCAGTCGAGTATGACCCTGAGGCCGAGCCTGTGGGCTTCAGCCACGAAGGCGTCGAAATCATCGAGGGTTCCGAACTCCGGATTCGGGGTCTTGTAGTCCTTGATTGCATAATAGGAACCGAGGGTACCCTTGCGTCCCTTCTGGCCTATCTCATAAATCGGCATAAGCCATACTATGTCCACGCCGAGTTCCTTGGCGTACGTTCATCTCATAGACCACGTCGCCGGCGCTCTCCCTTGCGCAGGATGCCGCAAGAAGGAGAAGAGGGATGATAAAAAGATACTTTTTCATATATGCTGTTCTGTATGGTTCATTCTACTGACCGCAGTATTTCCTTATCGAGGCAGCCTTGACCTCGAAGTAGTTGTTGCTGCCGGTCTCCAGAAGGCGGTAGTTGCGGTTGCTGCTCCAGGATGCCGGTTCGTCCCTTATCTCCATATCCTCGCCCGTATCGTTCAGGACCATCCCATCTATGCTCTTCTGCCACTGACTTATCCTCGCCATGGACGCGTCTCTGGACATAATCCCGTCGTCTGCGACCAGCTCACGAAGGTACTGCTTGTAGAGCGCAGCATACTCCGGGATGTTCAGCAATCTCGGTATCAGACGCTTGGAACCAGCATCCGCGCCCCAGCGCAGAGGATTGTGGGAGCCGGCATCACCCTGAACCCCGCAGTCCTTGACGGTGCCGAGCGTATTGTCGTAATCGAAAGGAATGAAGTAGAACTTGTACTTGTACATATCCTTCGAATCGAAGTAAATATAGAAATTGTTCGTGTTGTTCCAATAGTCATCCCACATTCCGACCGCAACGTTCACCGCATAAGTCTTCAGGAGGAGAGGCACGTCGCAGACCTGGGGAATCCACTGGGCAAAACTCTCGTCACCCTTTCCGGAAAGCTTCTTGATGAAATCCTGAAGCTGGGCGAGGGCGACTCCGTACTCAGCCACGTTGGTCTTCAGTTCATAAGTAAAAGACTGGCCGGAATCGGTATCGGGGCCGAAGGAACGGTCAAGGGAAGTGAGGTCGGCTCCCCAGCTGCATTTCCACAAGTAACCGTCGATGTTGCCGAACTGTTCCCTGCGGACCTTGAGGAAGCGGTCGTCAATGGGCTCAATCATCTCGTAGACACCGTAATAAGTCTCCCGGCTGTCTCCTTCCACCTTGATGTAGAGCTGGCAGTACGCCGCATTTGCTCCGGTCCACACACCGGCCCGGCGGAACAGATCGTAGCAGAACAACTCCCTCACGTACATCGGGTCTTCCTTGAACCACTTGAGAATCACCTTTCTGGCTCCGTGGAGCTCGTGCGCATCATCCTTCACGTATTTTCGGAAATTAAGCTGGAAATGGCAGTGCTTCCAGTCCGTGTTGTCAGTCTGGTGCATCTGTCCGCCGGAACCTTCCGGTCGCCTGCGGGAAGTGTTGCCCCTCAGGCGTATCGCGCAGTCGGAGATCTCGGTGACATCGCCGGCCTTGTCATAGCGCACCGAACACACCACGCTCTGCGAAGTGTTGTGATCCGCATCATAGTATTGAAGAAGCTTGTTCCACTCCTCGAGACTCACGCTTATGTGAATCTTCGGAACCGTCGTTCCGTCGAACATATATGCGACACCGTCCTTTGCGGAGTACCCGTTCCCGCCGTTCGGGATGTTCTGGCCATTATCCTTCAAGTCCCCGCAGCAGGAGCATACGAGGACTGAAAGGAGCAATGTCATCAGGATGCTTTTTCCATTCATCATAGAATATTATCTGAAGTTGACAAGAAGCCTGTACTCACCAGGCTTGAGGGTTTCCGTGTAACTGTCCCCGTTGACGAGAACGTCCCCAGTGAACGCATCATACCACTGGGCCGAAGTCGGGAGCAGTGCGGTGACATCCTTGGTGACAGTGTTGAAATTGCCCATCAGGCAAAAATGTCTGCCATCCACCTCACCGAAGAGGAACTTGCCGTATTCGTAGTCCTTGGTTCCTACGTCTGAGCGGAAACCGGCGCCCTTTGTGAAGAACTCCGGATTGGAGTTCCTGAATTCCAGCAGGGATGCATAGGAATCGTGTAGGGCCTTCCTCTGAGGCACGTCGAGATAGTCCCACTTGACAGGTTTGCGGGATGTGTTGCCGCCGTTGCTGTCCCTGGAGATATCGTAGCCCAGCTCACCGAACTGCCATATCATCTTCGGGCCGGGAACCATCAGGCAGAACGCAGCTGCAAGGGAGGCACGGCGCATCTGAAGGGTCAGCGCATCCTCGGAACCATCAGGAAGGCCGGACGGCTTGTTTCCCGGAGTCATCAGCCAAACCTTCTTCAGATCGGGACTGAACCATACATCATATGTGCCGCTCTCTGGAGCCTTCATATCCTGGGAGGATGAACCGAGAGTCAGGGAGAACCCTGAATCGAGAGGAAGCTTGGTATTCTTCACCGATGCCCCGTAATTGTACGCATCGTTCCACGTTCCGTTACCCCTGATCTTGAACGCATCGTCGGCGGAAATAGCCACATTGCAGGCGACGAAGGCATTGTCGGAAGACTCAAGGGCAATGTCCGGGGCCGCCCAGGACGTCATCGTTCCGCAAATTCCCCATTTCACGGATGCAGGGGCGGCAGATGTTCCGTAGCATATCCTTTCCTCGTCGTGACTCTCCATAAATCCCACCCTGTAGCAGTTGGGGTCATACATGTATGAAAGGTCGACGTTCGAACCGGCCACAACCTGGGTGTAAGCGGAGTTGCAATTGCCCCACATATGCATCCCGGCACTGCCGAGCGCATTGTTCTCCGCATCGACGAAATGCTCGAGTATCACCATCGCGTCAGGGTTCACGGACTTGATGTGCTTGCAGTAGCCTGTGAGTATGTCGACACGCTGCTGGTCATAAGAGCTGTCCTTTCCGCTGTTGTTGGTGAATCCCTTGGTGAGGTCGAAGCGGAAACCGTCAACTCTGTACTCGCGCAGCAGATATGTGAGACTCCTGCGTATGTGTTCCGCGATGACAGGGTCCTGGTGGTTTATATCCTGGAATACCCCGAAACCGTGAGGAGTCACGACATTGTAGTGAGAGTTGAGCGAGGAGACATTGTTTTTGGCCGAGTCCCAATAGAGTCTCGCATAAGGATGTGCACCTGTTGTGTGGTTGTAAACTACGTCCACCAGCACGGCGAGTCCCCTCTTGTGGCACTCGTCGACAAACTTGCGGTACATCTCGCGGGTACCGTAAGCCTTGTCGAGTGCAAAGTATGAGCAAGGGTTGTAACCCCAGCTGTCGTTGCCCTCGAACTCCTGCACAGGCATAAGTTCCACGGCATTGACGCCTAGTTCCTTAAGGTAGTCGAGCTTTTCGAGAGCCCCTTTTATGTCGCCTGAGGAAGTGAAGTCACGAAGTAGCATCTCGTAGATTACCAGAGAGTTCTCATCCTTGATTCTGAAATCCTCCACTTCCCAGTTATAGTCAGTCCTTGAAATCTTGAATGCGCTGACACGGTCCTTCGTATCCTCCGGATAGGCCGGAAGATCGGGATATGTCGATTCCGGAATATACTTGTCATTCCACGGGTCATAGACGATTTCGGCATAAGGATCGTGGATGCGGAATGCCGAATCCCCGTCGCCAACGTAATACTGGTACATATATTCCTTCTCCGGATCGAGACCGGCAAGCGTAGCCCACCAGCATCCGGACTCTTCATCCCACTTCATCATATAGTCCTTCTCCCTCTTCCATCCGCTGAACTCGCCTATGACATAGGCATAATCGTGGTGGCTTCCGTCGGAGGCCCTGTCATAGAATGCCAGGGTTACGGACGTATTGTCGGAACCATAGTTGATTCCTTCCACTGTGCCTGACGGCATTGCCGCATTGACAACGGGATCCGGCACGAAAACCCCTGCCTGATATTTTGTATCGGTAACGGTGAAGAACTGGTCCGGCTTGGTCTGTTTCGTGCCGTCAGCATTCCTGATCACCAGTGCAACCATCTCGAGCGGCGTCGTTCCTGAACCGAAGAATTCCCTGAGAGTCGGTCCCAGCTCGAGCTTGTAGGAATTGTCTCCCAGCTTCTCCAGACGGCACTTGTCAGTATTCTCCGTCCATGCAGCCTGAACGAATTTCCACTCCTCGTCGTAGAATACGCCTATATGGGCATATATGTCCGTCGTACAGTTGAAAAGGGCCGAAGAAATCGCGGATTCGCGGGTAGGGTTGAAATAAATCGTACATGGCTGATCGGCATCCGGCGCTTCGGGAGAGAAAGTTATGCCTGAGGCCGCATCGGGCTTGACGACAGGCTTTTCTTCCGGAGCGGGGTCCGGACCGTCATCCGGTTTCAAACCGTCACCGCAGGATATGAACGTCAGGGCCGCAATGGCCGTCAGGAGATATTTGAACTTGTTCATCACTAAAGAAAACAGTTTTTTCCAAGGAACTCAAGTTTCGCATTTGCGTAACTTGGTAAAATGAAAAAAAGGGCGGCAGCGGAAACCCGCCGCCGCCCGGGAAGTCACAAGGTCTAGGTCATTATTCGATTTTACCTGTTCCTGCGTTGAAGTCGAGAGTAACAGTCTTGCCAGCTGCTACTGGAACAGCCTGCTGATCGCCGCCTGTTGCGCGGTAAACGATCTTGCCGTCATAGATGTTGAACTCGGACTGCCACCAGTTGCCATCGTTTCCAGGAATCCTGGCATACATGCGGAGGTTACCAGCAGCTGCGGTAGTGGCAGTAGCTGTCGTACTCTTGGTGAAAGGATATTTGCCCTCATCCCAGCTGCCGAAAGCATCACCCATACCGTAAATTTCGGCAGGCATAACGGTAACCTTGTCACCGGCAAGGTCAACAATGATGGTGTAGAGGCCGTCATTCTCGACCTGGCTGTTGTTAGGAGTTATGAATCCCTCATTGGTGCCGAGTTTTGCGAAGTCACCGTTCCATTCCTTCAAAGCGCAGAACTTGAACTCAGTTTTTGTCGTCATATGGCGCACTGCCCAGAACATGCCCTCATGGCTGTGTACAGGAGTCATCTCAACGACACCCTCGGATGTCCAATCCCAGTTACCGAAATCATTGCCGATGATGTACATTGTCTCAGGAATGGTAGACTCCTGAGTAAGGTTGACGGTATAGCTGAAACCGTCTGCAATGGCACCTGCCTTAGGAGTGAGTGTGAGGGTAAGTTCGTAGAGACCTGCCTTCTCCACTTTGAGGTTGCCGAAATCTGAGCCTACACCAAGTTTTCCTTCTGCATTTGCACCGAGTGAAACCTCAGCCTTTACGATACCTTCAGCATCGAGGTTTATCTTCCAGCCGTGGCAGGAAGCGAACTTGTACTCGCCGTTCTTTGCAAGGTTCTGGTCCTTCCATGTCCATACGATAGAACCGTCTTTGTTGACAGTTTCCTCACCGGTAGTGAAGCCCCAGCCGTTCATACCGCCGCGAACACCGAACTTAGCCCTCTGGACAATAATCTGAGCGCCGTCAGAAAGGTCACCTTTGGCATTGTTGTCGAGCACGATGTGATAGAGACCGGTCTCGGGAACAGTCATCTTTGGAGCGTTCTCACCTATCACGAGAAGTCCCTGCTGGATCTTCATGTTAGGGTTATCTGCATAGTTCTTGCAATCAGGATCATTCTCGTCATAACCGTAGTTCACCTCTGCAAGATTGGCTCCGTAGAACTTCTTGTTTCCAGCGGAATTCTCGATGAGAGCGAACTCCTTGCCACCCTCAAGATAGATGTACTTCTCGTACATTCCGGTACGGGTTGACTTGTCCACTTCGTTGATTCCGGCAGACATGGCATTCTTGGACTCCACCTTGTCAGAACCGGTGGCAGGACCGTAAACATAGAAACCGTCGAGGACGATGTCGTCAAGGTTGATGTCACCTCCGTTCTTGCCTCCGTCGCAGGAGGTAAAGGCGACCATTGCAGCCAGCATGCTGGCAAAAATCAAAGTTTTCTTCATAATTGGATTATTGTTTATTTGGTTGTTTAAAGATTCTCGTAACCAGGAGTCTGGGTCCAGACCTTGTTGCCGTTTTCGTCAACAAGGGACTTCTCGAGCACGGAGTACGGGATAGGGAACCACTTGCGGACTTCGTCCTTCTTGGTCACATACTCGATGTCTCCGAACTTGCCGTAACGGATAAGGTCCCTGCGTCGTACCATCTCCCAGGAAAGCTCCCTTCCCCTCTCGTCAAGCACGTCCTCGAGAGTCCAGGTGTCAGGGTCGCCATAGCACTCCTTGAAGAGGGCGACGCCTGCATTCACGTCCCTGGTGTCGTTGCGGAAGCATCTTGCCATATATGTCTGGAAGTCCTTTGACGAAGTGACAGAGGAAACTGAACCTGCTCCTCCCCTGAGAACAGCCTCCATCTTCATAAGGAGCACGTCAGGGTAGCGTACTATAGGCATGTCGTTCTCACAGTACTTGTAGGTCTGGGTCTTGTCAATCTCCCACTTGTTGAGGCGGGCACCGTCGAAGTTGTGACCATTGTTGATGTTGGTGATTCCCACATGGATGACGGTAGGCGTACCTTTTCCGTCATCGGCAACGACATCCTCGTCAAGATAGAGGTCCTTGCTGCCTTCGGACTGCTGTAACGGTCCTACGAACCAGCCCCACTGCTTGTCTGTGGCAGTTCCGAGAAGATCAGGTCCGGGACCCCTCACGTCACTGTTGTAGTAGCCCTTCACCTTGCTGTTGTCGAGGAAGTCCGCAGCGGAAAGTGCAGGGGCACCCGCAGCCTTGAATATGTCAAGGAAGGACGGGCGGGCGCAGAAGCCGTTCCAGGTGTCGAGCATGGCGTTGCAGTAGTACTGCATTCCGTAGTGATGTGTGTTGAAAGGGATGCGGAGTTTGTTCTTTACTTTTCCGAAATCGTGTTCATCGTCGGTCAGACCGTTCTCCACGATTACGAAGATATTCTCCTTGCTGCCCTCGTTGAAGATGGCGAAGTTGGAGAAATAGTCATCGGCGATGGAATACGAGCCTGCGTTGATGATATTGTCGCAGCATCTTACGCAGTTGTCATAGAAGGATCCCTGGAACTGCTCAGGCTTCTCCACGTTTTTGAATATGTTGTCTTCGGTGCAGCCGAAACCCTCGGCATTGAGATAGAGCCTTGCGAGCAGGGCATAAGCGAAACCCTGGGTCGTGCGGCCGTAGTTCGCCGCACGGTTGGCATCGTTCACTACCGCCATATTCGGAGCGTTCTTTTCAAGGGTCGCAACAAGATGGGACCATACGTCCTGAGGCTCGAAAAGAGGGCCTGTAGCCTCTTCGAACTTCTCTGTATAAGGGATGCGTCCGAAGCAGTCGAAGAGCTGGTAGAAGTAGTATGAGCGCATGACTTCCACCTCGCCAAGATACTGGGCATAGACCCCCTCAGTCATGGACTCCTTATAGGTGTTGAGGGTCTCGATGATCTGGTTGCAGAGTACTGCGCCCGAGACGGTCACGTTCCAGACCTCCCTGATGGCCTCACCCCTGTGATCCCAGGTATGGGTATTCTGGCGAAGCCAGTAGCCGCCGTCATTCCAGTCGTTTCCGCCGTTCCTCGGGATGCATATTCCTTCATCGGCGGTTATGGTCTGGAGTCCCCAGTAGCCCCAGTGGTCGTGGGTATATTTGAGGTTGGCGTATATCTGGCCCACCTGCATCACGACATTGGTCTCGTTGGTCATCATATCCTCCACGGTAGGGTTGCCGTAGTTGACCTCGTCAAGCATGTGGCAGGCCGGCGCACAGAGAACGAGGGCGGCAACTGCCGATGTATATATGAACTTTTTCATATCCTTGCCTTATTTAAATGAGATGTTGAGACCGAAGAGTACTGTAGCCACAGTAGGATAGAAGTCGCAGTAGTCTATACCGGCGCTCCACACGTTGGTGGTGTTGACCTCGGGATCCATTCCGCTGTAGCCCGTCAGGGTCGCGAGATTCTGGCCTGTCAGGTAGAGCCTGAGGTTGTCCACGAGGCTTTCCTCCTTGAACCTGAAGGTGTAACCGATGGTAATATTGTCTATCTTCATATAGGAACCGCTCTCGAGATAATAGTCGGAGAACTGCTCCTTGTTGGCATAAATGACGCCCTTGTCGGTCCTTACGTCCTTCATGAAGATGTTGTCTGCTGCAGAGGAGCGGGGACCGTATGCCCACCTGGTAAGGTTGAGTATCTTGTTGCCCACAACGCCGCGCAGGAAAATCGACATGTCGAGGTTCTTGTACCTTACGCTGTTGTTCCAGCCAAAGGTGAACCAAGGCTGGGCGTTGCCCAGGGCCTGGCGATAGCCCTCTGCCGCACCGGCGCTGTCGACGACACCGCCTGCCGGGGTAGAGTAGTACCAGGTTCCGTCCTTGATGGTGAGGAGCTTGTAACCGTAGAAAGTACCTACGGACTGTCCCTCGACAAGAATCTGGGTGTTGGTGTTCATTATACCGTTCTCACCCACGCCACCTGAAGTCGTCTCCTTGTAATTGAAGCCCTTGGAAGGGTCGGAGAGCTTTGTAATCCTGTTGTGGTTGTAGGAAAGGGTTGGGGTGGTGGTCCAGGTCCAGTTCTTGGTCTTGACCGGGACGCCGCTTATCACGAGCTCGACACCGTAGCTATGCATCTGACCTGCGTTGGCTAGCAGGGTAGGATACTGGTAAGGAGGGGTAGGAACCTCATAGTCCCAGAGCAGGTCCTTGGTCTGACGGAAGTATGCGTCGAAACTACCGTAGAGCCTGTTGTCGAGGAAGGCGAAGTCGAGACCGAGGTTGTACTCGAATTTCTTCTCCCAGCGGAGGTCAGGGTTGACATTCTGGCTGATGGTGTAAGTATTGACATACTTGCCGTTGTACCAGAAAGTACCGCCATTGGAGAGGAGCGCCACTGACTTCAGGTCGGAACCGAGGTTGTTTCCCGTGACACCGAAGCCCATACGGAGCTTGAGGTCGTCCACGCCCTCCTTGTCCTTCATGAAGTCCTCACCTGTGATTCTCCAGCCGAGGCTGACTGCAGGGAACCATCCCCACTTGTTGTTGATTCCGAAGCGGGAAGAACCCTCGCGCCTGATGGAAGCGGAAACGAGGTACTTCTCCGCATAGTTGTAGTTGGCCCTCGCAAAGAAAGCGGCGAGCGTGTTGGAGTTGCGGGAAGAACTTGCCTTGAGATAAGTCTTCTCTGGGTCTCCGTTACCGATCTGGTAGTACTTCATGCTCTCGGTAGGGAAGCCCTTGTTCTCCACTGACATCTCGTCATAGAGAAAGTTCTGGTAGGAGAAACCTGCAACGGCAGCGATGTTGTGCCTGCCGAAGCCGTGGGCATAGTCAACGGTAGCCTCGAAGAGCTTGTTGAAACTTCTGTTGGAGCCTCTGCCGGCCTTGCCGGAACCCTCGATGTCCGTGGTTATCTGCCTGTTGGACCAGTAGTTCGCGTTGTCACCCTCTTCGATGGCACCGAATACGTTGATCTTGAGGCCCTCCACAGGCTTGATGTTTACGGTGGCCTTCACGGAACCCCTGAAATAGTTTCCGTCCTGGTATGACTCCTTCTGGTTCATGTTCTCCACCGGGTTGCTCAGACCTGTTCCCTGAGGCTTGTAGTAGCCCGAAACCGTAGTCTCGTCATAAATAGGGTAGGTCGGATTGAGGGTGGCCGCCATCTTGAAATCACCGCAGAAATAGTCGTTTCGGTAGTGCATGTAGGAGAAATCGTAGCTGAGGTTGAGCCAGCCGTTGAGAGCCTTCTGGGAAGCCGCGATCTTCGCTATCACCTCGTTCCTCTCGTTGTTCCGGGCAATACCCTGAGCCTGCTTGTAGTTGACGGAAGCACGGTAGCTGAACTTGCCGGAGGAGCCCACGATGGCTAGATTGTGGTTGTGGGTGATGGCAGCTTTCCTTGTGATTTCGGACATCCAGTCGGTCTGGTATGGATTGCCGTTCTCATCCGTGATGAGGGTAGGGGTGATCGCGCCGCCTGAAATCTCATTGAGATTGACAAACTCCTCCGGAGTTGCCATACCAGACTTGCCGTTCTTCATTGAAACGGAAACATAGCCGGAATACTCAACCCTGGTGTTTGCCTTGTCGGAGAAGTTGTCTCCCTTCTTGGTGGTGATGATGATGACACCGTTGGTGCCTCGGGTACCGTAGATGGCTGCCGCAGAACCGTCCTTGAGAACATCCATCGAAGCTATCTCATCAGGAGAGATATTGTCGATGTTGCTCACAGGAACGCCATCCACGATGTAGAGCGGAGATGTTCCCGCTCCCTTGTCGAGAGTGGAGAAACCGCGAATCTGTACATTGAAGCCCGTCGAAGTAGGGTCAGCCGTGGTTCTGCTGATGTTCAGACCGGCAACCCTGCCCTGAAGGAGTCCTATCGGGCTGGTCTTCACACCGGCGTTGAAATCCTCGGCCTTGACGGATGCGACCGAACCGGTCACTTCCTTCTTTTTCTGTGAACCGTAACCGATTGCAACGGCCTCCTCGAGGAATATGGAGTCCTCGTCAAGCATCACGGTAGCCGGAAGCTCGGATGCCTTGAATGTCTTGGATGCATATCCGAGGCAGCCGACTTCAACCATAGCGTCAGGGCCGGACACCTTGAGGGTATATGCACCGTCGATGTCAGTGGAAGTACCCGTGGTTGTGCCGACCTCCATGATGGTCGCTCCGATAACCGGACCCACGCTGTCTTCCACGACACCCTTGACCTCATATCCGCTCTGTGCGGAAAGCTGCAGAGACCCTGCCATTGCCAGAAGCGCTGCAGCAGAAAGTGTCAAGATTCTCTTCATGTCGAAAGAATTGGTTTGTTGTTATAATTATAAATAGAAATTGTCTTTTTGCCTATTTGTCCATTTGCGCCGAAGACCTCTTCGCCTCGCTCACGAGGGAGACGGACAGGGCTCCGAGGAGGAGAAGGACGCCGGCGACTATGAGCATCGAGGCCTGCACTCCGCCGACGGCCTTGAGTACGAGTCCGCCGACTGCGGCGGCTACTATCTGAGGCAGGCATATCGTGCAGTTGAAAAGTCCGAGATAGCTGCCCATATGCTCTCCGCTGAGGGAGTTCGTGAGTATGGTGAACGGCAGGGCGAGCATTGCGGCCCAGGCGAAACCGATCAGGAAATAGGACAGGAATAGGACATACTGGTTGCAGATGAAGGCTGCGCTGACAAAGCCGGCCGCTCCGACGAGCAGGCTGACGATGTAGGCGGTCTTGTGTTTGCGGAACATAGGCAGGAATACGGCCCACACGAGGGAGCCGACGGCCTGAACGGCGAAAAGCACGCCCACCCAGTTGCCTGCGGCCTGATATTCTTCAGAAGTGGTTACCGGCACCCCGTTCACGGTAGGCGCGCCGAAGGCGTTGACTGCGACGGCGCCGTTGGTGTAGGTCCACATATACATGAATGCCGCCCAGCAGAAGAACTGAACCAGACCCACTGTCCAGAAGGCCTTCGGAGCGTGTATGAGCAGGCTCAGCAGACCGGCGTCTTTCTTTTTCTTTTCAGAGGCCGGATTGATGCCGTGGAACTCCGCATATTCGGCAGGATTCATCTCCTTCACGGTGAAGAAGGTGTAGAGTACGCAAAGTATGAGTATGGCGGCTCCGACATAGAAACTCCACTTGACCGAATCCGGAACCACACCCGCATCGGCGGTGTTCCTGATGCCCAGCCAGGTGAAGAAGATAGGGAAGAGATAGCCCACCAGGCTCCCGGCGTTGCAGAGGAAGCTCTGTATGGAATATGCAGTACCTTTCTGTTCCTCGTTGACCATATCGCCCACCATCATCTTGAACGGCTGCATCGCCATATTGATGGAGGTGTCGAGGAACATCAGCGCAAAAATGCCGAACCACATCGCAGCGTTGAGGCCGAGCAGCAGCCAGCTTGTCGAGAGATTGAAACTTCCCGCGTTAGGCAGCAGGGCCATTACTATCACGGCTATCACCGAGCCTATGAGCAGATACGGCTTGCGGCGGCCCATCCAGCCCCACCAGGTTCTGTCGGACCACTTGCCTATGAGCGGCTGAACGAGCATACCCATAAGCGGAGGAAGTATCCAGAAATAGCTGAGACTGTGGGGATCCGCGCCAAGCGTGGCGAAAATCCTGCTTATGTTTGCACTTTGCAGAGAATATGCAATCTGGACGCCGAAAAACCCGAAACTCAGGTTCACAAGCTGTCCGAAAGAAAGACGTCTTTTTGTGGACATATATTGGTTATCAGTTCATTACGTGGTATCCGCAAATATAAAGAATATATACCTTTACTATATACGCGAGAGGACAGACGGCACGAAAAAACCGACGAACGGCAAGATTCGGGCGACGAACAAAAAGTTGGAATTCCGCCGGTAATTGATTAAATTCGTGCATCATTTTGGAAAAATCCATGAGGGTCTCCCTGATAATTCATATATATGCGCTGCTGCACGCCGCCTCAGCCATAGTCTGCCGACTCTTGGGCGTGCCGGACGAATATGTCCTCACCCTGCTGACCATAATGATGATAGTGCAGATCTGTCTGAGGAAGCAGAAATCCCTGAACGTCATCAACTGCGCCATAGCTTTCGGCAACCTCGCCGGCTATCTTCTGGGCACCGTCATAGCTATGGTGATTGCCAAGACGGGGATGCCGGAAATGGGCATATATCCCCTCTCCACCTTCATCACCACCGAAGCCGTGGGCTGGACCATACTTGCCCTGAGCCGTCTCTTTTCCCAGGAGACGAGCCGCGACAGGGTGACGAGGACGTGGACGGTGATTGCCATTCTGGGGGTCTATCTTACCAGAATCGCCCTGTCTCTCTGCTACAGGAAGGGTGTCTTCAACATCTCGAGGGGAACGGAGGAAGTGCTTTACTTCCTCAGCTCATTCTGCGTGATGACCCTGCTCGTGGTGCTGGTGATGGTGGGATACGAGATAGTGGAGCGGCGAAACGTCCGCAAAGAGAAGGAAAAACGCCATCTCGCGCAGTTCCGCTACCTGAAACTAAGCCAGCAGGTCAATCCGCATTTCCTCTTCAATTCCCTCAACGTGCTGGACTGCCTGGTGAATGACGGAGAGAGCGAAAAGGCCAGCGAATACATACGCAAGCTTTCGGGCATATACCGCTATATGCTAGGTCACGAGGAGCAGGTGCTGGTGAAACTTGGAGACGAGATAGAATTCACCCGCCAGTATGTGGACCTGATGATGCTGCGCTTCCCTCAGGGCCTGACAGTGAACTTCGAACTGGACGACGAGGCCCTGAAAATGTGCACGGTTCCCTGCGCAGTGCAGCTGCTGATCGAGAATGCCACCAAACACAATGCGATTGACCGCAGGAACCCTCTGACAATAGACGTATCCGCTTCATCTTCCGAGAAGTGGCTGAGAGTGAGCAACAATCTCTGTCCCAAGCTGAGCCCTGTCAATTCCACGGGCAAGGGGCTGAAATACATAAAGCAGCAATTCCTGGACATATCCGGAAAAGAGATTCTGATTGAACAGGACGAGATGAACTACACGGTAACCCTGCCGCTGCTCTAGGGCTTATCCGGCAATATGAACACAGAAATTATGAAGATACTTATAATTGAAGACGAGCCTATGGCCCAGGCCTCGCTCGCAAAAAACATAAGCCGTATCTGTCCGGACGCGGAGATATGCGGAATGACCTCTTCTGTGGAGGAAAGCGTCGGGTGGCTGCGCGCAAACAGGGCGGACGTCATTTTTATGGATGTCGAGCTCTCCGACGGAAACTGCTTCGAGATCTTCCGCCAGGTAGACGTGAAGGCCGATGTGATAATGACCACGGCATACGACAATTATGCAGTAAAGGCCTTCGAGGAGGGTTCCATAGACTACCTCCTGAAGCCTATTGGCAACGAGGCCCTGCAGAGGGCACTGTCCCGCGTGCACAGGGACAATGCGGCTCCGGACTGGCAGGGCATATTCGAAAACATGATGAAAGCCAGGGAAAACGAAAAACGGTCCTGTTCCAAGGACCGCTTCATCGTGCGTTTCAATGATAAGATAGTGCCGGTAAAGGCATCCGAGATTGCGTGTTTCTTCTCGGAAGACAAATGCAATTTCCTGGTCACCGACAATGGCAACTGCTTCGTTGTGGACGCTACACTCGACGAGATCGCCGAGCGGCTGGACAGAGAACGCTTCTTCAGGATATCCCGCAGCTGCATAGTCTCCAGCGGGGCCATTTCGAGCATCACCCGCCTCCAGGGAGGCAGGCTGCGCATCTGTCCTTCGGTGAACGTTCCCTGCGAACTGGTCGTCAGTCGTTCCCGGAGCGAGGATTTTCTGAACTGGCTGGAGAATTGACGCCATCCTTGCGCCCGGCCTCCACGGTCGGAGCGGACTCCTTGTACTTGAAGCGGCGTATCTTCATAGTCGCGGTCTTCTCGAACGGCTCCTTCATCACCTCTATGGAGCTGACCTGGGAGGTCTTGTTCACATTCTTGTTGACCTTCTTGAGCAGTTTCGCCTTCCAGCTGTCAAGTTTTTCGTAAATCTTCTCCTCGCTTTCGGAGTTCCAGTCTATGAAGCCGTCGCAAGGCTGCACCAGTGCGACGAGGCGGCCGTTGCGTTCCACCACTATGGACTCGGTGACGCCGTCCTGGTTGTTGATCACGCTTTCTATCTCTTCTGGATATATGTTTTCTCCCGATGAGCCCAGAATCATATTGTTCTTGCGGCCTTTGATGAAAAAGCGTCCCTTCCCGTCGATGACGGCAAGGTCGTTGGTGCGGAACCAGCCGTCTTCGGTGAAGACGCTCTTGGTCCTCTTCGGATCCTTGTAATAGCCCAGCATCACATTAGGTCCCTTGACCACGATTTCGCCCTCCCCCGTTTCAGGATTCACGTCGATGAGTTTCATTTTCACGTTATACACGGGATAGCCAATGGATCCCACGCAACGCCAGCGCTTCAGCGAATAGGCAACCAGCGGGGACGTTTCGGTGAGACCGTAGCCCACCGCATAAGGGAAGCCGGCTTTGAGGAGGAAGGACTCCACCTCCGGGTCCATTTTCGCGCCGCCTACTCCGAAGAAGGTCAGATGACCGCCGAAGGTGCTTTTAAGCTTCATACCTATAATCTTGCACATCAGCCTGTTGGCGTGCTTGTCCATCCATCTGAGGGTGCGGCTGCCCTTTATGGTCGGAAGTACGCTGCCCTTGTAGATTTTCTCTATGATAAGCGGCACGGAGAGTATCGTGGTAGGACGGACCTGCTTTATCGCCTTCAGCAGCAGGGCCGGAACGGGAGGTTTCTGCAGATAATATATGGAAGCGCCGCAGAACATCGGATAGAGCATTCCGACTGTCATCTCCAGAGTGTGAGCCAAAGGCAGGAGCGAGAGCCATCGGTCCTTGCGGTCCCTCTTGCAGGAACGGCAGCAGGAAACCACGTTCGAGGCCAGGTTCCTGTGGGTCAGGACCACGCCCTTGGCACTTCCGGTAGTCCCGGATGTGTATATGATTGCGGCGATATCGTCCGGAGTGGGGACAATGGTCTTTCCGTCACAGGTAAAACGGGAATCATCGGACTTTATGACCTCAAGGGTATCCATATCCACGATGAGTTTCATCGAATCCCTCAGCTCTGCACTCACCCTGGAAGCGAGTCTCTGCGAGACGAAAAGCACATCGGAACCGGAGTGGCGCACTATGTTGTTGACTTCGTTTTCGGAGCTGTCCGGAAGTATGGGAATGGCAATCCTGCCGAAGGCGACAGCGCTGAAGAAAGCCACCGACCAGTTAGGCATGCTCTGACCGAATATAGCCACCTTGTCCCCTTCGCCTACTCCGTACTGCGTCAGGAGTTTGGATATGGAATCGCATTCGAGTTTGAAACTTCCGTAGGTGTAGCCGCCCTTGGCATTGTCGTGCCAGGCGGTAAAACGCTCTTTTGTAAAGATGCTGGTCGAGTAGTCATACAGCTTTGCAAGCGTATCGACATACTTCTCCCTCATCTTGCGCGTTCTCTGATAGAGTTGCATCATTTGTCTAAGGTTTTAGTTTCGTTTCGCCGGCAAAGATAAAATTTATTGATGAATTATATATATTTGCGGAGATGATAGGTTTTTTCGACTCCGGGGCCGGCGGCCTCTCCGTAGTTAGGGAAGCAATCAGACTGCTGCCCGACGAGAGGTATATATATTACTCCGACAATGCCCATTGCCCCTACGGAGAGAAGAGCAGGGAATACGTGACCGAGAGGGCCAGAGCCATTACGCGGCACCTCAGGGAACGGGGCTGCGGGATAGTCACCGTCGCATGCAACACCGCCACCGCCGCCGCAATAAGCAGCCTTCGCGCCGAATTCGATATGCCCTTCGTAGGTATGGAGCCTGCCGTCAAACCGGCGGCCGCACTCACACGTAGTGGCGTTGTGGGCGTGCTTGCGACTGCGGGAACGCTCAGGGCCGAGAAATATCACGACACCAGGGACCGCTGGTCGGGGGATATAAAGATAGTGGAGCACGTCGGGGAGGGTTTCGTCCGCCTGGTGGAGAGCGGCACGACGGAAGGACCGGAGGCAGAAGAGACGGTGCGCCTGAGCCTGCAGCCGCTGCTGGACGCCGGCGCCGACACCATAGTCCTGGGATGCACACACTATCCCTTCCTGCTGCCGCTGATGAAGAAGATAGCCGGAGAGGACGTGCGCTTCATAGACCCGGCCCCCGCAGCCGCGAAACAGCTGCTGAAACTGATGGAGGAAAAAGGGCTGATACGCCACGACGGCTTCAGCATGGAACTGGAAGCCTCGGGCGACGACACTACCCTGCGGAGACTGTACGAAACGATTGCAAACAACTGAAATATAAACTGATAAACCTAAACTGATGGGAACAAAAAACATGCTTGTAGCCAATCTGCTGCTGTCCTGCGCGGGCAGCATACAGCTGGCCAGACTCAACAGGGCGAGCCGTAACCCCCAGAAGGCGGCAGCCTGCACACTCAGGAACATACTCAATTATGCCAAGGACACGGTCTATGGCAAAGAACACGACTTCGCGGGCATACTCGAAGCAAAGGATGACGCGGAGCTCTACAGGCGCTGGCAGAAAAACGTGCCGGTAAACGAATACGAGGACCTCAGGCCCTATGTAGAAAGGCACAAGAACGGAGAAAGCGACATTCTCTTCCCGGGCAAGCCGCTGATGTACGCAACCACCTCCGGCTCCACCGCAGAGCCGAAATGGATTCCGATGACCAGGGAATATATGAAGATGGTATATAGCAAGATGACGCATCTGTGGCTTTTCAACTTCATACGCAACCGTCCGAAGGTCTATAAGGGCAAGGCGCTCAGCATTGTGGGCAAGGTCATCGAGGGCTATGCCCCGGACGGCACTGTCTTCGGCTCCGTGTCCGGAGTGACGCAGAGGGACTGCCCGGAATTCATGAAGGTGCTGTACTCCAACCCTCAGTGCGTTTACTCCATAACCGACTACAATTCAAGGTATTATGTCCTGATGCGTATGGGCATAGAGCAGGACATAAGCATCATCATCACAGCTAACCCGTCCACCATAGTCGAACTGCAGAACAATGTGAACGAGTATTTCGACGAGTATGTGAACGACATAGAGCACGGCACCATATCCTCCAAGCTTAACATCGCGGCGGAGATCAGGGCCGAACTGGAAGCCTGCGTGAAACCGAACCCGAAGCGCGCCGCCGAACTGAGAGCCCTCAAGGAGAAATACGGAACCGTGCTTCCAAAGCACTACTGGCCGAACCTTCAGGTCCTCAACACATGGAAATGCGGAAACACCGACAAGTACATCGAGAAATTCCAGGGTTCCTTCCCGGATCACATGCTTCACATGGAATTCGGCTACTTCGCTTCGGAGTGCCGCTTCGGCCTGGTGATGGACGACAGTCTGAACACCGTGCTTTTCCCTCACTTCCATTACTATGAATTTGTGCGTGAAGAGGATATGGACAGCGAGAATCCAGAATTCCTGCAGCTCGACCAGCTCGAGGAGGGCAAACGCTACTGCCCGTTCGTCACGACCTGGGCGGGACTCTACCGCTACAATATGACCGACCTGCTCGAAGTCGGACCGAAGTACAGGAACTCCCCTACCGTGCATCTCATCCAGAAGACCAAGGGAATCGTGTCAATGACGGGAGAGAAGCTCTACGAGAAACAGTTCTGCGATGCCGTCCATCAGGTTGAGCAGGAGACCGGTATGATGACACGCTTCTTCGTGGGCTTCGCCGACCAGGAGAGGTCCTCCTATGATTTCTACTGGGAGTTTTCCGACCGCAGCACCACTCAGGAGCAGGCCGAGGAGTTCACTGCTAAGGTGGACGAGGCCCTGAAAGCGATAAACTGCGAATATGCCTCGAAGAGGGACAGCCTCCGCATCAAGGACCCGGCTACATACCGTCTGGTCAAAGACTCCTTCGAGACCTTCAAGCAGCGCTGCATAGACGAAGGTGCCCGCGACGGACAGTTCAAGCTTACGCTCCTGCTGCTGGACGAAAAGAGGCATTCCAAATTCAAAGAGCTGACCGTAAATGATTAAGGCTGTCATTTTCGACCTTGACGGGACTCTATACGAACCCCGCTTCTTTCCTTTGAGACTCATACTCGCCGACCCCGGCAACATTTTGAAGCTGGCGGCCGAGAGACGTTGCCGCAGGCAACTGCAGGGCCGCTGCTTCGGGAGCGGGGACGAGTACTACGATGAACTCTTCCTGCTTATGGGCAAGGGCAATGAAGAAAAGGCTCAGCGTTGCAGGGAATGGTTCTGGCGCCGCTACCTTCCCAATCAGGTGCGCATCATACGCGAGGATTTCTACAAGCGTCCCCAGCTGAAGGATCTGATGCTCAGACTGCGCCGTGACGGCTATCGTACCGCGGTCCTCTCTGACTATGCCCTGGCGGAGGAAAAACTGGCGGCATGCGGCCTGGGAGGCATACTCTTCAACGGAGTGTGGGAATCTCCCGAGCTGGGCGGTCTCAAGCCCTGCCCTCAGGTATTCACAAAGGCCTGCTCTCTGCTCGGGGTCAGGCCCGAGGAGACTCTTATGATAGGAGACAGGGTCAAGACCGATGGTGGCGCCACGGAAGCCGGCCTGCAGTTCATACACCTGATAGAAAAAGAAAAGGACCGCGGTAAACACGGTCCCCTCTGTAAGGATATGCTCTGGAGTGAAATCCTGGAGTATTTCAAGGTTCTGTCCTAAGCGGCTCAGGGCTCCAGGGTGGCCGGCCACGGGTTCTTCACGATTCCGGCCATTTTCACCATCTGGGCGTGAGCCTCACGCAGCATCCTGTCCACCTCTTCCTTGCGCGGACGGTTCAGGTCCGGGATTATCGCATCCCCCACATGCACGGTCATCAGGGGCGTATCCTCCTTGTCGAACCAGCGGTATATGCCCTTTCTCTCCCTGTATGAGATTACGAATGGCACCAGCGGCATTCCGTATTTGTAGGCCATGGTGAATGCGCCCTTATGGAAGGGGCGTATAGGCACGTAATGCTTCCAGCTGCAGGACTCGGGGAACACGTGTATCCACTCTCCGCGACGATGGAGTTCATCGAAAGCCTCATTGAAAGGACGCATTCCGGAGCGGGTTTCAGGCACGGGCACACCCCCGAGATATCTCATGAACCAGGCATCCTTTCCGCGAAGATGCTCCCCGTAAATCGGGAACCAGGTACGGTGCGGGCGTATGGCATGAAGCACGCAGGAGAGGTCCCAGCGATAGACGTGGTTGCACACCGTGATGGCTCCGTTCCTGAGCAAGGCCTTGTTGCGGCGCAGCTTTTCCCTGCCCTCCACCTTCAGACCGTAGCGCAGACGGTTGACGTGCATTACGAGCAGGCGGAGCAGCGTGGCATTCATGAAATGGTTGAACCTGTAGCGGAAACTGTCATCCAGATAGGGATAATTCTCGTCAAGCACTACTTCGGTGCCATCGTAGCGGACCGGCATTATATGCTCGTCGGGGTCCTGCTCAGGATAGCAGACATCGCAATCAGGAATGTAGGTCCCTTCCGCGACCTCCATCTCCCTGTATCTGATATTGTCCTTTCCCCTTCCCATATCAGTCCTCCAGCTGTCCGAGCACTTCGAAATAAAGGGTACCGTCAACTGTGGTCGTCTTGTAGATGGTGTCAT
This sequence comes from Bacteroidales bacterium, assembly GCA_004554455.1. GTDB lineage: Bacteria > Bacteroidota > Bacteroidia > Bacteroidales > UBA932 > Cryptobacteroides. Next base: position 43,125 of record SFMG01000008.1, read on the forward strand.
CCACCCTGTAGTAGTCCTGGCCTTTGATATTGATTCTGTCGTAATCCTCAGGCAGATACTCGACAAGCGCTCCCGCAGGAGGTACGATCACCTTGTACTGCGAATTCTCTATCACATAGAAGACTCCGTCCTGGTAGTAATAGTCTATGCCCGATGCGGCATAGCTCTGCACCAGACCGGCCTCCTCGGCCTGCTCATAGGCCTTTGCGGCGAGGTAACGTCCGTCATTGGTGGTCATTGCTATTCCCGGGGTGCTGCTCATCATAGAATTCTGCTGGGCGATGATTGCATTGTTCTTGGCAATGATACGCTCCTGCTCTGCTATGATTTCGTTGTTGCGGGCTATGATCTCGTTCTGAGACACGATGAACTCGTTGTTCTTGCTGATTGCGCTGTAGGTCCTGTTCAGGGTGTTGTAGTAGCGTATGCGCACAGCCGCAAGTTCGAGATTCTTCATCATCTCGTAGGCCAGCACGGTCTCGTAAGGCGGTCGGCACACATAATACTCGTGGTTATGGTAATGGTAATATATGCCTTCATAGCAATAATAATAGCGATGATAGTGCGGAATCCTGTAGGCCCTTGGCGGAAGCCTCTTCACCCTGTAGCCGAAGTAATGGAAGCCCGGATCGAAGTAGTGGCATATATACTTGTACGGCACATAGCTCTTCTTGCATGGCGGGACTCTGTCGATGACGTGGTGCTCGTGCACGACAACTGTTGCCGCCACCTGGATAGGCGGGGTCTGGCGCGCCTGGGAAGCGCTGGACGGAGTCACGGACGTGTTCCGGTAAACCGAGCTGCTGGCCGTCACGCTCTGAGGCTTCTGCTGAGGCGCCCTGCTGCCGTTGACATTGCTTACCGTCGTGGAACTCTGGCTGACAGCATTGCTGCGGCTCGGGGTGCTCGCGGCAGCATTGCTGCGACTCGGAGTGGTGGTACTTGTGCTGCGGCTCGGGGTGGTGGAACTTGCGCTGCGGCTCGGAGTGCTCGTGGCAGCACTGCCTCGACTCGGAGTTGAAGTTGTTGTGCTGCGGCTCGGGGTAGTGGTTGAGCGTATCGGAGTCGTCGCCGTTCTGCTTGGAGTCGTCGCCGTACTGCGCGTTGCAGAACTTGGTCTGGTAGTCGTTATGCGGCTTGAGTTCGAGCTACTGCCAGTTGAGCTGCTGCGGCTAGGCGTAGTCGCAGTTGTCGTCTGAGACGAGCGGCTCGGGGTTTGTGTAGTTGTCGAGGACGAGCGGTTCGGGGTTGTCGAAGTTGACGAAGATGAGCGGCTCGGGGTTGTCGAAGTTGACGAGGACGAACGGTTCGGGCTAGTCGCAGTTGTCGAGGACGAGCGGCTCGTACTGGCGGCAGACGCTGACGAAGACTTGCTATCTGTCGTTGTTGAGCGGGAAGTGCTGCCGGACGAACGGGAAACCGTTGTGGTCGATCGTGAAGCCGTTGAGGATTGGGATGAAGATGCCCTTGTGGAAGTGGTCCTGCTCTGTGCCATTCCCGGAATGACAGCAGCAAGCGATACTGCGATAGCCAAAAGGGCGGTCGTTGTTTTTTTCATAGTGCGTCAATAAAAATTCCTGAAGTCAAAAGGACTCACTCACAAAGATATCTAAATATCCTTAATTATAAATATCCCGGGCTAAAGAATCGTTGCAGGGGCTGGAACCAGATGCCGAAGGCATTACGGCGGGGAGAAGCTGGAACCAGATGCCGAAGGCGTTGCGGCAGGAACAGGCGCCACTCCAGCGGCTTTTTACTTAGGATTATGCCGCCTTCGTGGCATCCAGTCCCCGCCTGCGTCCGCAACGGCATCCTGCAGGCGAAACCGTTCTCCCTTGCGGCAACGGAGAATAGAATCGGATGCGGACCTCGTTGCCGCTACGGCCACTGCAGGCGGGCCATTCCTCAATGCAGCAGCGAGGACGCTGCATCGATTCCCAAGTTTGGGCTTGAAATCAAGAATCGATGCACGCAGGAGGCCGGAAATGGGGAAAACCTTGCATCAATTCCCAAGTCTGGGCCTGAAATCAAGAATCGATGCACGCAGGAGGGCATAAACAGGCAAAACCTTGCATCGATTCGCAAGTCTGGCCTTGAAATCAAGAATCAATGCATGCAGCAGGCCATCTTCAGCACGCGTTCATTAAATGAGTCGCGCTGGAGGTAAGTCGGAGGTAATTTGTGTGGACTCTGGTTCGGCAGTGGCGGCAGAAGCGGGTGCTGATGCGCCCGGAGGCGGCATTTCCCTATGTTTCTGCCGCCGAGGGTGCGCAGCACCCGCCCAAAAAGCCGCCACGCTCAACGTTCCGCCACGCTCAACGCCCTGCCGCTACGACTGCTGCAGGCGAAACCGTTCTCCTTTGCCGCAACGAAAATTAGTATCGGACGCAGATCTCGTTGCCGCTACGGCCACTGCAGGCGGAACCATTCTTCTTTGCTGCGACGAAGATCAAAATCGGACGCGGACTTCGTTGCCGCTACGACCACTATAGGCAGGCCGTTCTTAGCTGCAGCAGCGAGGACGCTGCATCGATTCCCAAGTCTGGGCTTGAAATCAAGAATCGATGCACGCCGGAGGGCATAAACAGGCAAAACCTTGCATCGATTCCCAAGTCTGAGCCTGAAATCAAGAATCGATGCACGCAGGAGGGCATAAACAGGCAAAAACCTTGCATTGATTCCCAAGTCTGAGCCTGAAATCAAGAATCGATGCATGCAGCAGGCCATCTTCAGCACGCGTTAATTAGATGAGTCGCTCTGGAGGTAAGTCGGAGGTAATTTGTGTGGACGTTGGTTCGGCAGTGGCGGTAAAGACGGGTGCTGATGCGCCCGGAGGCGGCATTTCCCTATGTTTCTGCCGCCGAGGGTGCGCAGCACCCGCCAAAAAAGCCGTCACGCTCAACGCCCTGCCGCTACGACTGCTGCCGGCGAAACCGTTCTCCTTTGCGGCAACGAAGATCGGCAGAGTAAACTCCGCGCGCAAAAAAAATGAGGACAGCCGCACGGCTGCCCTCATTGTCATATATCAGGATATTGCTTAGAACATCTCAGGTTCGTTCTTCGGTTCCTCCTGGCGAGGCTCCTCATTCTTGCGGCCGAAGTCACGGCGAGGACGGTCGTCGCGGCGAGGACCACGGTCATTCCTGCGATCGTCACGGCGGTCTCCGTCACGGCGAGGGCCACGGTCATTCCTGCGGTCGTCACGACGGTCGCCGTCACGACGTGGGCCACGGTCGCCACGAGGCTTGCGCTCGGATGCATCCACATAGCCCTCCGGCTTCTCGGTCAGGGCCCTCATAGAGAGACGCATCTTGCCGGTCTTGGCATCAATCTCAAGAAGCTTGACGTCAATCTCGTCGCCCACCTTGAGGACATCCTCGACATTCTCGGTCTTGTTCCAGGCGATTTCGGACACGTGGAGCAGGCCTTCCTTGCCCGGAAGAATCTCCACGAAAGCACCGAACTCGAGTATGCTGACAACCTTTCCGTGGTAAACGGTACCGGCCTCAGGGACAGCGACAATACCCTCGATCCACTTCTTGGCAGCGGCCATTGCCTCAGCATTGTTGGATGCGATGTCAACAACACCAACGGTACCCTCTCCGTTCGGATTAGGAATCTCGTCGATATTGACGCTGGCACCGGTCTCCTTCTGAATCTTCTGTATGGTCTCACCGCCCTTGCCTATGATGGCTCCGATAAACTCGGAAGGAACTATCATCTGCTCGATGCGAGGAACGAACGGCTTGTAGTCCTCACGTGGCTCGCTGATGGTCTTCATCATCTCGCCCATGATGTGGATACGTCCCTGGCGGGCCTGCTCGAGAGCCTTCTCAAGCACGTCGTAGCTGAGGCCGTCAACCTTGATGTCCATCTGGGTTGCAGTGATTCCATCCTTGGTACCGGTCACCTTGAAGTCCATATCTCCGAGGTGGTCCTCGTCACCGAGTATATCGGTAAGTATGGCGTAACGGTCGTTAGGGCGCTCGGCATCAGTGATGAGGCCCATAGCCACACCAGCTACCGGCTTGCTGATCTTCACGCCTGCGTCCATAAGGGCGAGGCAGCCGCCGCAGACGGAGGCCATTGAAGAAGAGCCGTTGGACTCGAGTATGTCGGAAACGATACGCACTGCGTACGGATTCTCAGGCATAGTAGGGATGACTGGCTTGAGGGCACGGAGCGCAAGGTTGCCGTGGCCTATCTCGCGACGTCCCACACCGCGCTGAGGCTTTGCCTCTCCGGTAGAGAACGGAGGGAAGTTATAGTGAAGCACAACCTGCTGGTCGTCCTGGATGAGAACCTCATCGGTCTCTTTCATATCCATCTTGGTACCAAGGGTAACGGAGGCCAGGGACTGGGTCTCGCCGCGGGTGAAGATTGCGGAACCGTGGGCGCAAGGCAGGTAATCGACTTCGCACCAGATAGGACGGACCTCGTTGCATACACGACCGTCGAGACGTATTCCCTCGTCGAGAATCATATTCCTCATAGCTTCCTTCTCCACGTCGTGATAGTACCTGTCGATGAGAGGCTGCTTCTCTTCGAGTTCCTCCTCCGGAATGGTGGCGCAGAACTCGGCCTTGATGGCCTCGAAGCCGTCCTCACGCTCATGCTTAGGCTTTGCGGCCTTTGCAAGGGCATAGCACTTGTCATAGCAGAATTCATTGACTGCCTTCCTGAGGTCCTCGTCCTGAGGGTCGTGAGGGTAATCCCTCTTCACCTCGTTGCCGAGCTCCCTGATGAGCTCCTTCTGGACACGGCAGTGCTTCTTGATTTCCTCGTGGGCGAACTTGATGGCCTCGAGCATATCGTGCTCGCTGACCTCTTTCATCTCACCCTCGACCATCATTATGTTCTCCTCGGTAGCGGCGACCATAAGTTCGATGTCGCTCTTTTCCATCTCGGAGAAAGTAGGGTTGATTACGAACTGGCCGTCGATACGGCATACGCGAACCTCGGAGATAGGGCCTTCGAACGGCAGGTTCGAGGTGGCCAGGGCGCAGGATGCGGCAAGTCCGGCAAGCGCGTCAGGCTGTATGTCCTTCTCAGCGGAGATCAGGGTGACATTCACGAAGGTCTCGAGGTGGTAGTCCGATGGCCAGAGAGGCCTGATAGGACGGTCGATGAGACGGGAGATAAGAATCTCATAATCAGAGGATTTTCCTTCTCTCTTCATAAATCCGCCCGGGAAACGGCCTGCGGAATAATACTTTTCCTTGTAGTCAACGGTCAGCGGCATGAAATCCGTACCCTCCTTGACTTCCTTTGCTGCGCAGACCGTTGCCAGGAGCATCGTGCCTCCCATCTTTACCACTGCGGAGCCATCCGCCTGCTTGGCCAGTTTACCGGTCTCGATTTCAATCACCCTTCCGTCAGGCAATTCAATCTTTTTGTTTATGATATTCATTTGTTTCTTTTCAGCCCGCCTCCCCCTTTGGGAGTTGATTAATAATGTTCTCGTCTATTCTTTTCAATATATATTGTTCTCCTTTCGGCCGCCGCAGGCTGAATTTGTAGCGGCCTCGGGTTCTTTGTCAATGAAAAAGGGGACACCCATTGATGGATGAATCCCCTTTCAGAGCTTTTCCTGCTATAGCTAGCTTATCGACGGAGACCGAGCTCCCTGACGATATTCCTGTATCTCTCGATGTCAGTCTTCTTGAGGTAATCAAGAAGGCTGCGTCTCTTACCTACGAGGCGAAGAAGTGAACGACGGGTAACGTTGTCCTTCTTGTTCTTCTTCACGTGCTCGGTAAGGTGAGCGATACGGTAGGAAAATAAAGCAACCTGACTCTCTGCAGAACCGGTGTCCTTATTAGACTTTCCGTACTTCGCGAAAATCTCCTGCTTTTTCTCTGGCTGAAGATACTCTGCTGCCATTGTGCAAAAAGATTATTTGTTAGCGCCCCGGTCCACCGTGGACCAAAGCGGCTGCAAAGGTATGAAAATAAATCGTTTTGACAAAGATTTATGCACTTTTTTGAAGATTACTTAATCCTGAGCCCCCAATAATCATTTAATATTTTCTTGCATATTTGAATCCGACCTGCTATCTTAGCGGAAACATCCGGAAAGAAGGTGATGAACAACTTCAGAAACAACAATTGGTGGTGGTGCCTGTTACACTCAAAGAGTCGTAGGAGGTAGGACCACATTGCATATAGTACAATGCCCCGCCGCAACTGCGACGGGGCATATTTTTTATTCCCGCCCCGAAACGTTCAGACCGCCATATCATATTATCGGACATAGTCATACAAACCAAAAATATCAACACATTATGGAAAAGAAAATACCCTACAAGATCTATCTCAAGGAAGAAGAGATCCCGAGCCAATGGTACAATGTGAGAGCCGATATGAAGAACAAGCCGGCTCCGCTGCTGAATCCGGGCACACTCCAGCCTATGACTCAGGACGAGCTGAGCCATGTTTTCTGCGAAGAACTGTGCCGCCAGGAACTCGACAACGACACCAGATGGTTCGACATACCTCAGGAAATCAGAGACTTCTACAAGATGTACCGCCCTTCGCCCCTGGTGAGAGCCTATTTCCTTGAGAAAGCCCTCGGCACCCCTGCGAAAATCTACTACAAGTTCGAAGGCAACAACACCTCCGGCAGCCATAAGCTAAACAGCGCCATAGCCCAGGCCTATTATGCAAAGAAGCAGGGCCTTAAAGGCGTCACCACCGAAACCGGTGCCGGACAGTGGGGAACGGCCCTGAGCATGGCCTGCGCCTATTTCGGACTGGACTGCAAGGTGTTTATGGTCAAGTGCTCATACGAGCAGAAACCCTTCCGCCGGGAGGTGATGCGCACCTACGGGGCAAGCGTGACCCCTTCCCCGAGCATGAGCACGGCAGTGGGCCGCAAACTGCTCGAGGAGTTCCCGGAGACCACAGGCAGTCTGGGCTGCGCCATTTCCGAAGCGGTGGAAAGCGCCGTCAGCACCCCGGGGTACCGCTATGTACTGGGCTCGGTGCTGAACCAGGTACTGCTGCACCAGACGGTGATAGGTCTGGAGACCAAGGCGGCCCTGGACAAATACGGAATCAAGCCGGACATCATAATAGGCTGCGCCGGCGGCGGTTCGAACCTCGGCGGACTCGTCAGCCCGTTTGTGGGGGAAATGCTGAGGGGCGAGGCCGCATACCGCATCATTGCAGTGGAGCCGGCATCCTGTCCGAGCTTTACCCGCGGACGCTTCGCATACGACTTTGCCGACACGGGAATGATATGCCCTCTGGCAAAGATGTACACCCTCGGAAGCCAGTTCATCCCGTCCGCAAGCCACGCGGGAGGCCTGCGTTTCCACGGCATGAGCACCATACTCTCGCAACTTTACGCGGACGGGCTGATGGAGGCGCGCGCAGTCGAGCAGAGATCGGTATTCGAAGCGGCCGAGCTCTTCGCAAGAGTGGAGGGTACGCTTCCCGCCCCTGAAAGCAGCCACGCCATCCGCGCCGCAATAGACGAGGCCCTGAAGTGCAAGGAGACGGGAGAAGAGAAAACCATAGTCTTCGGTCTTACCGGAACCGGCTATTTCGACCTATACGCCTATCAGCAGTTCAACGACGGAACTATGGGCGACGTCATCCCAAGCGACGGACAGATTGCTGCCAGTCTCGAAAAACTTCCGAAAGTGGAAGAGTAGAAAGAAATTGCCAAGTAAACTAAGATTGCTAACTTTGCAGGACTGAAATGAAAGCACTATGAAAATAGGTATCTGCAACGACCACGCGGGGGTCGAGTACAAAAATGCGATCTCCGATTTCCTCCGCGGACGGGGGATCGAGGTGGTGAACTTCGGAACCGACAGCACGGACAGCATAGACTATCCGGATGTGGCTCATCCGCTTGCAGAAGCGGTGGAGAGCGGGGCGGTGGACTGCGGAATCGCCCTCTGCGGCACCGGCAACGGGATGGCCATTACCCTGAACCATCATCAGGGGATACGCGCCGGCCTGGCCTGGGACGATGAGATTGCCGCCCTCGTGAAGCAGCACAACAACGCCAATGTTCTGGTTCTGCCGGCCCGCTTCATCAGCTGCGGGAAAGCCGTCAGACTGACCGGCATCTGGCTGGACGAGGAGTTTCAGGGCGGACGCCACCTGCGCAGGATCGAGAAGATACCAATTCACTGAATCAGGATGAAGTCCTTCAGCCACGACATCGAGGATTATCCGGAAGGTATAATCCTCAACATCGACAAGCCCTACCGCTGGACTTCCGCCGATGTGATACGCAAAATCAAATATGCCGCAATCAGACACTTCGGAAAGAAGAAACTGAAAGTGGGGCACGCCGGCACCCTGGACCCTCTGGCAACCGGGGTGCTGCTGGTGTGCATAGGTCCGGCAACCAAGCGGGCTGAGGAACTCCAGAAGCACGACAAGGAATATGTTGCCGGAGTGAGCTTCGGGGCCACCACCCCTTCCTTCGATCTGGAGAAAGGCATCGATGCACGCTTCCCCTGCTCCCACATAGAGAAGGAGTCGGTGGAGGAGGCGCTCAAAGCTTTCATAGGAGAGCAGATGCAGGTCGCACCCCTGTTCAGCGCCAAGAGCGTGGACGGTGTCAGGGCATACGAGTTGGCCAGAAAGGCCTTCAAGGCCGGGGAAGCCATTCCGGAAGGGCTGCTCAGGGCGGCCCGCATCAACATAAGCGACTGTGAGCTGCTGGATTTCCGCAAGTCAGCAGTAGAGCCGGAGGCCCCGGATCTCGGGAGAAACGCGACGGAGCGGGAAACTCCGGACCTGGGCAAAAACACGACGGAGGGGGAGGCCGGCGGCGCAGAGAAGCGCACGGAAGGTGCCTCATTCCGCATCAACGTGGCCGAAGACGACCCGGAGCTGCCGCACGCGAAGATAAGGATAGCCTGCAGCAAGGGTACGTATATACGCGCCTTCGCAAGGGACTTGGGAGAGGCTCTGGGTTCGGGCGCCTATCTGAACAGTCTCTGCAGAAGCCGCTCGGGCGCCTTCCGGGTGGAAGACGCCCTCACGGTAGAACAGGCTCTTTCTTTGCTTTCAGTTAGTTCAGAACCGGAGCGATGACCAGCGTCCACTGACGCGGCTCGGCCTTTACGCGGTCCTTCTCCAGAGGAGAGGCGCCCCAGGAGGTGATGCCTCCGAGTCCCTGCTGCACGCAATCCAGGTTGATATGGCTCACACCGTTCGAACGGTCGTCACGATGTGCCAGACTCTTGAGTTCAAGGGTGTGGGCACGGGCCTGAGGGCTCTTGTCGCGACGGTCGGCGCCTCTGGCATTGAGGTCGAACTGGCGGCGTGTCAGAGGCAGGGCCGAGCCGGAGAAAAGTGCCTCCGAAGTGAAATTGAGGCCGCAGCCGTCATCGTCCAGCACGGACATCCAGCGCAGATCGACGTGAGTTCCGCATTCCTGAGGACGTACCGCAGTCCAGTCGAACTGGTCATATACACTCTGCACATAGCGGCCGTCGAGATTGGAACTCTTGCGGTCGCAATAGCTCTCGTGAGGACCCTTGCCGTAGAAATCGAGGGTATTGCAGGAGCCAGGCATAGTGAACTCCACTCCGAAACGGAAGAGGTCCGGCTGGGCGGCAAGGCGTCCCTCGTAATCCTCAAGACTTTCGCTCAGACTCAGGACTCCGTCAGGATGTATGGAGTACTCCATCACCACCCTGGCCGCCTCATTCACGATATATGAAACCCTTACTTTGCCCAGACCGTCTTCGTCCGTACAGCTGAAAGACTCCTTGACGATGTGAGGATAGAGCCACTGCTTCATACCCTTGTAACGCCTGGAACCGAGGTCATTCTCGGTCACCGCACGGCCGAAGCAAGGCATCAGGGGCTCCAGAATGAGTTCGCGTCCGGCAAGCACATAGCTGCACAGCGCGCCGCTCTCCCTGTCGAAGGCCAGGCTCCATTCCGCCACCCTCGGTGCTGCGCAACCGTCATAGGCCGTGCTGCCGCAGAAACGGAGCATATCGCCGTCCTCGCAACTCTCCACCTCTCCGGAGCGCAGCTGCGGAACGACAGGATCGCCCTCGCATATCACTATCTGGTCATAGGCGACCTGCGAACCGGCCTGCAGCAGACCGTCGCGGCGCGCCAGCCTCCAGGACAGATTCAGACGCAGCGCCTTGCCGCGCATATCCCCAAGTGAAGCGAGGTCGAAGCCGAGATCCACTTCGCCGCTGCAGAGAGGAGCTATATCTATGCCCTGCCTGCAGCCTGAAAGGACGATTTCGCCCTCTGCGGTAAGATCCCAGTCGAGGATATAGCGGCTGAGGTCTATGAAGAAATTCTCATTATATACCTTGATACGGCCCTTCGCTGCCGATGCTGCGTCCGCGCTGCAGTGTATGGAACGGTACTGGTAGGCAACTTCGTAGGCGTGCGGATGCAGGCTGCGGTCGGCTGCGATGACGCCGTTGCTGTTGAAGGAATTGTCGCTCGGGTCATAGTCGTTGAAGTCACCGCCTACCGCGAAGAAATGATCCGTGCCGCCCTTGTCGGTCGGCCAGCTGAGAGCCTGGTCCTGGAAGTCCCAGATGAAACCGCCCTGAAGCTCAGGATGGCTGCGGTATATATCCCAGTAATCCTTGAAACCGCCCATTGAATTGCCGTGGGCGTGGGCATATTCGCACTGGATGAAAGGCAGGGTGGTGGCGCTTTCCGCAAACTCACTGCAGTAATCCGGAGTTGCGTACATAGGGCAGGCAATGTCGGAACATACACCGTAAGGAGCCCTCTCGTACTGTATGGGACGGCTTGAGTCGAATGCCTTTCCCCAATTGTAGCATTTCTCGAAGTTCGGGCCGAAACCCGCCTCATTGCCCAGACTCCAGATGATGATGCTCGGACGGTTCAGTTCCTTGCGCACCATACGCTGGAAACGGCTCAGATGGGCAGCTTCGAAAGCCGGGTCCTTGGCCAGGGTCTTCTCTTCGTAACCCATGCCGTGCGACTCTATGTTCGCCTCGCAGATGACATAGAAGCCGTAGCGGTCGCAGAGTTCGTACCAAAGCGGGTCATCAGGATAGTGACAGGTACGTACTGCATTGATATTCAACTGCTTCATTATCTTGAGGTCGCGAATCATATCAGCCTCGCTGACCACATATCCCTTGTAAGGATCCATTTCGTGACGGTTCACGCCCTTGATGAGCACAGGCTGGCCGTTGACCTTGAGCTGCCTGTTCTCTATCACCACAGTCCTGAAGCCTACGTTCTCATAGATTCGGTCCTGAGCCACACCCCTGGAGTCCCTCGCACTGATCTCGAGAGCATAGAGCACCGGTTCCTCTGCCGACCATGGGGAGATGCCGTCCAGTCTGGCGGAAATCACGGCCTCATAGAGCCCCTCCTCATCCTTGCGGGTGGATACGGCCGCACTGCCCTGATATACTATATTGCCCTCGCTGTCCGAGAGTTTCACGTCTATGCTGCGTATGCCGGAACTGAGCTTCACGCTGAGGCCGAATTCGCCGTCCGCCTCCGCCTTGACGCGCAGGTCCTCGACGCGGGCTTTCGGACGGGAATATATATAGGTATCCCTCGCCAGGCCGCTCATACGCCAGAAATCCTGGTCCTCGAGATAGGTGCCGTCGCACCAGCGGAAAACCTCCAGCGCAATCAGGTTGTCGCCTTTGACAAGATAACTGCCTATGTCAAAACGGGCATCCAGCTTGCTGTCCTGGCTGTATCCCACCTCTTTTCCATTGACCCACACGCGTACGTTGGAGGTGGCGCTGCCTATGCAGAGGAAGACATCCCGCTTCTCCCAAGCATCGTCCCACTCGAAGTGACGGCGGTACTGACCCACGTGATTGTCCTTTACAGGAGGTATGGGCGGATTGCTCTCGTAGTGGCCGTGCCAGGCGTAATAGTAGTTGAGATACACAGGGTCGCCGTAGCCGTTGAGCTCCCACATACCCGGAACCGGCATAGTACCCCAGGAGCTGTCGTCGAAGTCGGTGCGGTAGAAATCGCGGGCGCGGCTGTCTATGTCTTCGTACCACTTGAAATCCCATACGCCGTTCAGGCTGAGTATCCTGTCATCCGTATGGAAGGCGGCCCTCATGGGAAGTCGGTTGCGTTCGAACACAGCCGGGTCCTTCCAGTCAGTGTCGGATGTGTTTCGGGATGCGGCACGGGCGCTCATCCCCGCCATCAGTATGGCCGGCAGAACTGCCAGGCAGGTGAAGACTTTGATTCTCATATTTGCTATCGGTTATCAGTTTTTCAATCAAGAGGGAATCAGATCAGTTCGAAGGATGAACTCTTCAGCCAGCCCTGGCGGCCGTCGGAGAGCTCTATGTTGGACCAGTCCCCCACATTGTCGAGCACACGCAGGCGGGTTCCGGAATGGAGCACGAAAAGGTCCGTTGCCGAATCGTCGGAAGGCGAACTCTTCACGGGCACCACCGGCTTCATAAGCACCGCCCTGTCCGTCCTGATATAGTCACTGCGCTGGCTGAGGGCAAACGCGAGCGACGAAAGACTCAGCAGCAGGGCTGCAATGGCCGAGAAGAAACCTGCCATACGGACGGGAACCCTGCCGGAAAGCAGGAACATCAGCAGCATCGCCAGGGTCAGGGCGAAGAAGAAAAGGCAGAGCCAGGCCCAGGCGTCCGAATCCAGAGTGTAGGACAGCTTGCGTAGCCAGGACTTCAGGAAGAACTGCGGCACCGACTCTATGTCGTCGAGTATCCTTGCGTCCGCGATTTCGAGGTTATGGCGCGCATCCTCAAAGGAAGGATCGAGCTTCAGCGCCCTCTCGTACCAGAGTATGGCCTTCTCGACACGGGAGTCGCGGAAATAGGCGTTGCCCGTGTTGCAGTACAGTTCCGGCGACTCGAAGCCGAGAGCGGCTATGCTTTCCCAGCCTTCCGCGGCGACGGACCAGTCTCCACGGGAATATGCGTCCGAGGCGCGGGTCCACAGCGTATCGATATAGGCCATATCGGCCTGGGAGGCGTCACCGCGCGCGTTTGCGGCAGCCGGAGCGAGCAGGAGCAGCAGGACTGTGAGCGTGGCTGCGGAAGCCGCGTTCCTATGTCTGTTTTTCATTGTGGAATCTATGGATGATATGACTGTTGCCGCCTTCTGGAAATGGGCGGCCATTGCATCGTGGCCGGAAGGAGGTGCGTAGCGCGCGAACTCGCAATCGTCGATTATCGAATTCAGTTCGGATATGAGTTCCTCCGACACCCCTGCGGCCCCCAGACGTTCGGCTATATTGTCCTTGGAGAGCATCGACACAGGGAGGTTCAGTTTGTCGCCCACGAAGCCGAGCACGGCCTTGTGGAGTTCCTCATAGAAGGCGGAATACACATCCGACTTGAGATAGGCCTCGGCCGCGCGCAGACGCTTGAGCGCCTTCTTGGTGGCCTTGCGCGTCCTGGCTCCGGCCACGTCCAAGCGGCGGACAGCCAGCTTGCGCAGCAGGAAATAAAGGAGCACAGACAGCAGGAAGAGGGCAAGGGCCACTATGGCGAATGCAGGAGAAGCGACGAAGAAATATCCCCTGGTCTGCAACTGAGGCCGTTTCACGGAAATGAAACGTATGTCCTCCCCGAGACTCTTCACGCCCTTCTTGGCCACGGACGGGGCAGTCCAGGACTCGCCCTGGGCCACGCTTTCCTTTCCGCGGGCCACCTTCAGTTCTATCGGATCACTGCGTCTGGTAACGTAACGGCCGGCATCGATGTCGTAATAGGAATACTCGACGGCCGGGATGGTGAAGTCACCATGGCTTCTCGGAATGAAAGGGAATTCGTAGGTCTTGCTGCCCGAAATGCCGCCGCTGCTCTTGTCGATGGACTCCCTGGTCTTCACGTCATAGAGTTCGAAGTCAGGCGGGAAAGTGATTTTCGGCGCCTCCAGCAGCGAGATGTTGCCTTTGCCGCTGATGGTCACGAGCAGGGATGCCGCTTCGTGGGTGCTCAGACTGTCCTTGCTCACGCGTGCGCTGATGTTGAACTTGCCCACTCCGCCGCCGAAGGAAGCCGGCGCGCCAGAAGGCAGCGCGGAGACGTTCATAGTCACGGCCGGCGTGGATATGCGCTTGCGCACGGTAGTGTAGCCGTCGTCGAAGAAAGAGTCGAAAATGCTGCTGCCACGGGAGGCGGTGCGCACGTAGATGCGGCACACCAGTTCCGCCGGGTCTATGGTCAGATGTCCGCTCTTCTGCGGAATGAGCACATATTTACGTATCACCGCAGTGTTGTATATGCGGTCATTCACATTCTCGCGTACGAACTGTATATCCCCCTGCGGCGTAAGGTCCTGACTCCAGAAGCCGTCGAAGGAAGGGAAGCGGGCGTCGTCAAAGCCGGCTATATCCACCCTCTGATAGAGTTTCAGCGTCGCAGTGACCGGTTCGCCCACAACGGGGCGCGTCTTGCTCAGGTGGAGTCTGAGATATATGTCCGAGTCGCTGATATTCCCGTCGGCGGACTGGTTCCGTGTCTGCTCCTCCTGCCGGCTACCGCCCTGCTGCGAGGATTGCGAGGCGCCGTTGCTGACGACCTCTATCTGCTGCGGACGCGAACTGATGCTCTCCCCCTTGACGACAGCAGTTGCCGCCGGAATCGTGAACTTGCCGGAGTTCGAGGCGCTGAGTATATATGTATATGTATATTTGACGGAACGGGTCTGTTTGCCGTTTACTATGGTGATACTGGTACTGCTGCCTTTCTGGGGGCCCCATACGAGCTGGAAGTCCCCGCCCGCATCCCAGCTGAAGTCGCTGGGCTTGCTCTCTCCCTCGACTATGAATGTCACATTGAAGTTCTCCCCCGTTGCCACGAGGTTCGGAGCATCCACCGTCAGATTCTGGGCGTATGCCATCTTGCACAGAAGCGCGAGTGCCGCGCATATAATCATTTTCCTTTTCATCATCTTCGGCTACCAGTTTTTCTCCTTTTCCCGTGACTTAAGCATAAGCGCCTTCTCCTTGTTGACCTTGTCCTGAGTCTCCTTTTCCTTGGCCTGGATGGCCTGCAGCATCTGCTGCGCGGCCTGAGGGCTTATCTGGGGCTCACGCTGACCGTTCTGCTGCCCTCCCCCCTGGTTCTGGTCCTGATTCTGGTCCTGATTTTGGTCCTGATCCTGGTTTTGGTTCTGATCCTGGTTATTCTGCTGGTCTTGATTCTGGTCCTGGTTGTTCTGCTGATCCTGGTTCTGATTCTGATCCTGATTCTGATCCTGGTTTTGATCCTGATTCTGGTTCTGGTCCTGGTTATTCTGCTGATCCTCCATCTTCTTGCGGGCGTAGATGTAGTTCTCCTTGGCATCCAGGTCATCAGGATTGGCCAAAAGCGACTTTTTGAAGGCATCCACGGCGCCGGACCAGTCCTTGCGCGCTATGGCCAGGTCTCCCACATTGAACCAATAGTCGGCGGCGTGTCCGCTTTCCGAAGCCTTTTCCTCGACGGCGGCATAGAAGCGGGAAGCCTCATCGAGACTGCCCACGGCCTTCTGACCGCCGGCCAGCAGGTAACAGGTGTTCGCGAGATTGTAATTCGCGGCCAGGGAAGTCGAGTCCTTCAGCAGGGCCTTGCGGTAATCCACGTCGGCGGAACGGTAGTCTTCCTTTTTGAAATCCCGGTTTCCGGCACGTACCTGGCGCCTGTCCGCCTGCGAGAACGCATCGGGAACGGAAAGCAGCAACAGGAGCGCAGCCGACAATATAAATTTTAACTTGATCATATATTTTCCTTCTTGGAGAAAAGGCGTATGCGGTGGCGGCGTTCGCCGATGAGCATTTCGATAACGAAGAGCAGTAGAGCCGCAGCGAAAAAGTACATAAACTGTTCGTCGTACTCCTCGAACACCTGGGAATTGAATTCCTCCGCATCCATTTTCTTGATAGAGTCAACTATGGGATCCAGGCCGAACTCACTGTTGCCGGCACGCACGTATGCGCCGCCTCCGGCCATAGCCATATCCTTGAGTGTCTGCTCGTCCAGACGGGTGACCACTATGTTGCCATCCTTGTCGGTAAGCAGCTCCCCATTCATGGGAATCGGCTTGCCCTCGGTCGAACCCACGCCTATGGCAAAGACCTTGATTCCCATTTCCGCGGCCTGACGGGCCATATCTACGGGATTGTCCTCATGGTTCTCGCCGTCGGTGATGACTATTATGGCCCTGCTGTTCTCGCTCTGGCTGCTGAAGGCCTTGATTGAGAGGGCCAGGGCCTCCCCTATGGCGGTACCCTGCACGGCCACGGACGAAGTGGATATGCTGCTGAGGAACATCTTCGCAGAGACATAGTCGGTCGTCACAGGCAACTGCACGAAGGCATCCCCGGCAAAAAGCACCAGTCCAATCCTGTCATCGTGAAGCTTGTCGACGAGCTTGGAGATGGCAAGTTTCGCCCGCTCCAGGCGGTTCGGCGAATAGTCCTCGGCAAGCATGGAATTGGAGACGTCCAGGGCTATCATTATCTCGACGCCCTTGGTCTTCTGCTCCCTTATCTTGGCTCCTATCTGCGGACGGGCCAGGCCTATGACGAAAAAGGCGAAAGCAAGCGAAAAGAGAACGGTCCTCACCCATGGCTTGACACCCGACACGGAGGGCATCAGGGCGGCCACAGACTCGGGAGAGCCGAACTTCGCTATCCTCCTGCGCCTCAACGCCAAGGCTATACCCTGAAGCACAGGGAAAAGAGGCACGAGCAAGAGCAGCCACAAGAATCCGTAATTTGCAAAAATGATCATATCCCGATGGCTTTAAGGAAGTTTTCTGAAAATAAAGAGATCCAGGAGCAGCGACAGCAGCAGACAGACGAGGGCTGCGATGCCGAAGCGGAGGAAAAGCTCGCTGTAAACAGGGAAACTGTCAACGGTGGTCCTCACCTTCTCCATACGGTTGATTTCCCCGTAGATCTCCATCAGCTTGGTGTTGTCGGTAGCCCGGAAGTAACGGCCTCCGGTAGCGTCCGCGATGTCTTTCAGCAGGGCCTCATCTATCTCCACCTGCATCTGCTGCACGTCCGGACCCCAAGGAGTCATCACCGGATACGGGGCCGTGCCGTTGGCGCCCACTCCTATGGTATAAACCCTTATCCCGTAGGTCTGGGCTATCTCCGAGGCCATCTGCGGAGTGATCTCTCCCCTATTGTTCACGCCGTCGGTCAAAAGTATGACCACGCGGCTCTTGGCATCGGAGTCCTTCATTCTGGCCACCGCCGTGGCAAGGCCGTTGCCTATCGCCGTACCGTCCTCTATGAGATCGGTCTGCACCTCCTTCATCAGGTTGATGAGGGTGGCCCTGTCTGTGGTCAGAGGACACTGGGTGTAGCTTTCACCGGCGAATACGACTATGCCAATACGGTCGGAAGGCCTCTGGGCTATGAATTCTATGGCTATGTCCTTTGCGGCGCTGAGACGGTCGGGCTTGAAGTCCCGGGCCAGCATACTGGAAGAGACGTCCATAGCCAGCACTATGTCTATGCCCTCGGTGTCTATCTTCTGAAGGGCGCTGGAGGAGCGCGGACGGGCTATTGCCACTATTATAAGGGCCAGGGCCGCGAGCTTAAGGGCGAAGGGCAGATGCCGCAGCCAGTTCATCAGGGAGCTGCCTCCCTTCTTCCACGGAGCGATGACCGACACCCTCAGGTGGGGACGGCGCCCCGACAGCTCCATCCAGAGATAATGGGCGAGCAGCAGCAGGGGCACGAGTTCCAGCCAGAGCAATTTCGGATATTCAAAAAACATATCTACGCCTCCTTTTTCTCCTGTTCAATTTCTTCCCTATAGGTCTCGGTAACGAAGCGCACTGCCATTGGAACGGCCGAGGCATTGTCCTCGGACGGGGCGGTGTGCTTGGCGAACTTCACGTAGTCGGCAGTGCCGAAGAGCCTATCCAGCCCCTCCCTCAGGCTTTCCTCCACATTCAGGGAGCAGAGGGCATCCATTATCTCGCGGCTGGTCATTTCGGGAGCCGGGACGCCGTAGCGGGACGCTATATATTCACGCAATATGTCGGTAACGGAGGACCAGAACTGCTTCTGCCGCTCCGGGGCCCAGTGTTCCTGCCCGCGAAGGGCGTCCAGTTTGCGCAGGGCAACGATATGCGCCGGCTCGGAAGATTCGCCTCCCTTCCCGCGCCTGCGCCTGACCATATATACCAGAAGGACAATCAGGCCGGCCACCAATGCGCTGAAGGCGAGGCCACCCGCCAGCCACGGCAGCAGTTCGCGGAAAGTCAGAGGATAGCGTATCTGCCCCTTGATTTCGTGCACCACGAAGCTGGCCGTGTCCACCGGCATGGTCTTCACGTCCAGGAACAGGCTCTCGAAATCGCGGCTGTCCACCACTCCGTCGGGGTAACGCAGTCTGGCGCTGACAGGCGGCAGCTCGTACAAGCCCTCCTCGAAACTCGTCAATACCACCGAGGCCTCCAGGTCAAGTCTCGCCGGCTTGCCCTTGCGTCCCTTGCGCAGTCCGAGCGTATCCACGCGCCAGGGTTTCACTATCTCCACCCCGGGCACAAGCTCCCCTTCCCAGGAAGGCAGCACCAGTTCCGCATCGGCGCCTATGTCATTGAGAGCGAAACCGTAGCTGAGCTGGTCGCCTATGAGCACGGAATCCCGCGGCTGGAGCTGGTCCAGGAATATGCCGCTGCGACGTTCCTCCTTCCCCGAACAGGAAAGCAGGAGCAGCAGGGGCAAGAGCGCAATTATCAAAATAAATCTTCTCATCTGGTCTGAAAGAATGTCATCAAGCCCTTGACATAGTCCTGGTCGGTGGCTATGCTGACGCTGTCGATGCTGTAGCGGCGCAGCAGCCTTTC
Source organism: Bacteroidales bacterium (assembly GCA_004554455.1). GTDB lineage: Bacteria > Bacteroidota > Bacteroidia > Bacteroidales > UBA932 > Cryptobacteroides. The sequence goes on from SFMG01000008.1 coordinate 61,919, forward strand.
CGACTCTTCTCTGACCGCGGCGAACCAGGCGGCATATTCCCTTCTGGTCCGGCTGGAGGACGTATTCACCCAACGGCACTCGCCGGTCTCGGAGTCCTTCACGTCCACCAGGCCCAGATCCGGGATTTCCCTCTCCCTCGGGTCGTGTATCTCGATGAAAGACAGGTCGTGACGGTTCGCAGCCACCTTGAGGGCCTCCTCATAGCGCGGACTGCAGTCCGGATTTACGTCCAGCATATCGGAAAGCACGAAGGCCGTGCATTTCTTCTTTATCGCATTGGTCAGATAGCGCAGCGCCCCGGCAATGTCGGTGCCCGTGCCCTCCGGCTTGAGTTCTATTATTTCCCTGATAATGTGCAGGAGATGGCTCCTGCCCTTCTTCGGCGGGATGAACTTCTCCACCCTGTCGCTGAAGAACAGGGCCCCCACCTTGTCGTTGTTTATGATTGCGGAGAAGGCCAGCACGGCGGCAATCTCGGCGATGAAGTCCCTCTTGTTCTGGGACGCCGTGCCGAAAAGCCCGGAGCGGCTGATGTCCACAAGCAGGACCACGGTCATCTCCCTCTCCTCCTCAAAGACCTTGACATACGGGGAATGCAGACGGGCGGTGACATTCCAGTCCATATTCCGCACGTCATCCCCATACTGGTACTCCCTCACCTCGCTGAAAGCCATGCCCTTGCCCTTGAAGGCAGAGTGATACTCTCCGGCGAAAATCTGGTGGGACAGAGCCCTGGTCCTGATTTCTATCTTCCTGACCTTTTTCAGAAGGTCGTTCGCGGTCTCATTTCCCATCTTTCCCTCCGGCCTATGGAACCTCGACTGCGTTTATCACCTCTGCGATGATCTGCTCAGGACTTACGTTCTCCGCCTCGGCTTCGTAGCTGAGGCCTATGCGGTGACGCAGCACCTCGTTGCAAACGGCGCGCACGTCTTCCGGGATGACATAGCCCCTGCGGCGTATGAAGGCGTATGCCTTGGCCGCCATTGCGAGGGATATGCTCGCACGCGGTGAGGCGCCGTAGCTGATAAGGCCGGCCAGCTTGCCGAGACCGTAGTCGCCCGGCGTCCTGGTCGCGAAGACTATATCGACGATGTAGCGTTCTATCTTTTCATCCATATATACCTCCCTGACGAGCTGGCGCGCGCGGACTATGTCCTCGGGTTTCAGCACAGGCGAAGCCTTCGGGAATTCGCCCTGGTTGTTCATCCTCACGATGAGGCGCTCTTCCTCCTTCTTCGGATAGCTGACCACGACCTTGAGCATGAAACGGTCGAGCTGGGCCTCAGGCAGAGGATAGGTACCCTCCTGCTCGATAGGGTTCTGGGTAGCCATCACCAGGAAAGGCTCAGGCAGCTTGAATGTCTCCTCGCCTATGGTCACCTGCCTCTCCTGCATTGCCTCCAGCAGGGCGGACTGCACCTTTGCCGGCGAACGGTTGATCTCGTCGGCGAGCACGAAGTTCGCGAAGACCGGTCCCTTCTTTATCTGGAAACTCTCGCTCTTCTGGGAATATATCATCGTGCCGATGAGGTCCGCAGGCAGCAGGTCCGGAGTAAACTGGATACGGTTGAATTTTGCGTCAACCGCTGACGCCAATGTGTTGATTGCCAATGTCTTCGCAAGACCTGGGACACCCTCGAGGAGTATATGTCCGTTGGCGAGCAGGCCTATGAGCAGGTTTTCGACGAGCTGCTTCTGGCCCACGATGACCTTGTTCATCTCCATCGTGAGTATGTCCACGAATGCGCTTTCGCGCTGGATGCGGTCATTCAGTTCCTTGATGTTGACTGAGTCCATATATTCGATATTTCAAACATTTCCTATTTTTGTACCGGCCGCCGAGCCGGAAAACAAAATACAAATTTAACAAAAATCCGAATGCGTTACATTCTGACCCTTTCATACGACGGAAGTTCTTTCTGCGGCTGGCAGATACAGCCCTCTGCGCCTACGGTCCAATCCTGCGTACAAGATGCCCTCTCCAAGTTGCTCGGGAAGGACATCAGTGTCACGGGGGCCGGAAGAACGGACACGGGAGTGAACGCGATCAACTATGTGCTGCATTTCGACTCGGATCCGCTGCCGTATGATGCAAGCCTCTTTATATACAAATTAAATGCCATTCTGCCCTCCGGAGTGGCCGTGCACGGGATCCGCACGGCACCCGAGCCGCAACGGCCCGCCGACGGTTCCTTCAGCCAGGACTGGCACGCCCGCTACAGCGCCACAAGCCGTGAATATCACTATTTCATCCACTTCCGGAAGGACCCTTTCATAGAGCGCTATTCCTGGTGGCTGAGGCAGCCCCTCGACCTTGAGAAAATGAACAGGGCCTGCGCCGCGCTCATAGGCGAGCACGATTTCAGCTGCTTCGAGAAAAAGGGCGGCAACAACGCCACATCGATATGCAGGGTCAGCGAGGCACGCTGGGAAAGCTATGTTCCGGGGCACGCCAGCCTGCTCGGCTACCCCTGCGGGGACGGCGACTACATAGTCTTCACGATAAGGGCGAACCGCTTTCTGAGGAATATGGTCAGGGCCATTGTCGGCTCTATGGTGGAGATAGGACGCGGAAGACGGCCGGAGAGCTGGATAGCCGAGCTGATGGAAGGCGGCAGCCGCAGCGATGCGGGAGAATCCGTTCCGGGAAAGGCACTTTTCCTCTCCAAGGTCGGGTACTGACAATCGGCATTCATTTTTTGAAAAATTATGGATATATTTGCAGGTTGTATTAAAGTACCGTAACAGAACAAAGTTATTATGTTGTCATTTTTACTTCAGGTCCCGGAAGCCGCAGAGGCTGTGGCTGCAGCGGGAGAAACAGTGGTTGAACAGAAGATAAGACTCCTGGACATGGCAATGAAGGGAGGATGGATCATGATAGTCCTCCTGATCCTTTCCGTCTGCGCAGTTTACATCTTCAGCAAGAAGGCGGTTATGCTCCACAAGGCCACCAAGGTGGACAGGAACTTCAACCTCGAGGTGCGCGACCTCATCCACGAGGGCAAGATCAAGCAGGCTACGGCTCTCTGCCAGAAGCAGAACAGCCCGGTGGCAAGGCTCTACGAGAAAGGCATCGAGCGCATCGGAAGGCCTCTTCAGGACATACAGACAGCGGTCGAGAACACCGGCAACATCGAAGTGGCCAGACTCGAGAAGGGACTGCCTATGCTCGCAACCATAGCCGGAGGAGCCCCGATGATCGGCTTCCTCGGCACGGTGACCGGTATGATCAAGGCCTTCTTCGACATGGCCAACGCCGGCAACAACATTGACATATCGCTGCTCTCCAGCGGAATATACGAGGCGATGGTGACCACCGTGGGCGGTCTGCTCGTGGGCATCATAGCCTACTTCGGCTACAACTGGCTGACTTCCAGGATTTCCGACGTGGTCTTCAAGATGGAGAACGCGACGGTGGAATTCATGGACCTTCTCAACGAACCTTCAGAAAAGTAAGCAGATGGCTATCAGGAGAACTACCAAGGTTGACTCTGGTTTTTCGATGTCCTCTATGACGGACATCGTCTTCCTGCTGCTCATCTTCTTCCTGGTCACCTCTACCCTGGTCAATCCCAACGCGCTGAAGCTCCTTCTCCCGAAGAGCACAGGGCAGGTTGCGGCAAAGGCCACGGTAAGCGTTTCGATCAAGGACTGGAGGGAGAGCGGCAAGGACTATCCCATCACGGGAGACTACTACAGCTATCACATTAACGGGAATGAGCAGCCGGTCAGCCTGGCTGCGGCAGAGGAGCTGCTCGTCGAAGAGCTCTCGGGCGAGGATGACCCGACCTTCTCTATCTACGCCGACCGCAGCGTACCCGTGGAGAAGGTGGTGGAAGTGATGAACATTGCCAAGAGGAACCACTGGAAGGTCATAATGGCAACTTCACCGGAATAGGAAATGGACTACAGGAGGGATAACGGAACAGAGGCCAGGACCTCTAAGATCACGGGCATCGCGGTCACTGTGGCCGTGCACGCCGCATTGGTTGCGGCTGCGGCCTTCAGCGACCTTGGGGCCCTTACCACCCTGTACCCTCCGCCTCAGGAGCAGAGCATGCTCATAGAATTCGAGGAGCTGAAGCCCGAGGCAATACGCGAAAAGGCGGGCAGGGAGCCGCAGGCTGTGGAAATCGACAGGTCCAAGCCTATGAACCTGGTGCAGCAGTCCCAGGGACAGTTCACCGGCAAAAGCCAGAACGTCGCCAAGGAGGCCACCCTCGGCCCCGATGGAGACGTGGAAGTGCCGGAGCCTGTGCGTGAGAAGGAAATAGACCGCAGGGCACTCTTCCACTCGGCAGCGAACAAGAGCGAACAGGACACGCTCGCAGCCCAGACTTCGGAAAAGGTCAGCGACAAACTGAAGGAGGGGCACGCCCTGGGCAACACGGCCAAGGGCAACAGCCAGGGAGAACCCAATGCAAGGCTGAAGGGCCGCAGCGTCTTGGGTATGCTCCCGTCTCCGAGCTACTCGGTTCAGGCGGAAGGCACGGTTGTTGTCGATATCTGGGTGGACCAGTACGGCAACGTGACCAAGGCGGTGGCGGGGGCCCAGGGCACGACCCTGACCGACGCCACGATATGGGCTGCGGCACGCTCGGCGGCACTGAAGGCGCATTTCAACATGTCCCCGGATGCGCCGGCGCTGCAGCAGGGAACGATAACATATAACTTCAAACTGAAGTAAGGCCGCAGGAGGCGGCACGACAAAGTGGCGTGAGCCACGCATATACTTAACAATTTAATGCCCCAAGAGGGTTTAAGAAAATGGAAGACAACAAGAATGGAAGACCTCGCAGACCGAGGATCGGACAGAGCGAGAGGACTTACGGTGTGAACCGCAACTCCGAACACAGAAATTTTGGAGACCGTCAGCCGAGAGCTTACGGTGAAAGAAGTCAGAGAAGCTATGGCGACAGGCCGCAGCGCCCTTATGGCGAAAGAAGCCCGAGGCCATACGGCGACAGACAGCAGAAAACATACGGAGACCGCCCGCAGAGAGATTTTGCAGAGCGTCCGCAGAGACCTTACGGTGAGAGGCCTTACGGTGAAAGGCCTTACGGTGAAAGGCCACAGCGCCCTTATGGCGAGAGAAGCCAGAAGCCTTACGGAGAGAGGAGCCAGAAGCCTTACGGAGAGAGGAGCCAGAAGCCTTACGGAGAGAGGAGCCGGAAAGCCTACGGAGCCGGAAACGAAAATGGAAACGGCAACGGTTTCGCCAGGAAGAAGAACTTCTCCCCTAAGCGCAAGAGCGCCGATGCAGCGACCCTGGGAATCAACAGAATGATCAGCGACCGTCCTCAGGTCGATCAGGAGCTCTGGTCAGACAACGACCTCGTATGCATCCCAAGCAAGGACATAATACGCCTCAACAAGTTCATTTCGAACTCGGGTATATGCTCCCGCAGGGAAGCAGACAACTTCATACAGGCGGGAGTTGTTACGGTGAACGGCGAAGTGGTCACCGAACTCGGAACCAAAGTCAATGCCCGCGAGGACGACATACGCTTCAACGGCGAAAGGCTGCGCGGCGAAGAGAAGGTATATATAGTGATGAACAAGCCAAAGGGCTATGTCACCACGGCCAGCGACCCGCACGCCGACAAGGTGGTGATGGACCTGCTCAAGGGCTGTGACGCGAGGGTATTCCCTATCGGACGGCTCGACAAGAACACCACCGGAGTGCTTATGTTCACCAATGACGGCGAGATTGCCGAGAAACTCACCCATCCTTCCTACGACAAGAAGAAAATCTACCAGGTATCCCTGAACAAGGACCTGGGCCGTGAGGATTTCGAGCGCATAATGGAGGGCGTGACCCTTTCCGACGGAGACATCGCCGCAGACGACCTCCAGTACATAGACGATAACGACCACCGCAAGCTCGGCATCGAGATCCACTCCGGCAAGAACCGTATTGTCAGAAGGATATTCGAGTCGCTCGGTTACGAAGTGAAGGCCCTTGACAGGGTGTACTTCGCAGGCGTCACCAAGAAGGGACTGAAGCGCGGCGAATGGCGTTATCTCACTGAGGGTGAGACCAATATCCTTAAGATAGGAGCTTACAAGTAACAGTTTTTGCCAATGTCGCAGAACAGCAGACACAGGGCCGGTTTCGTAAACATCATCGGCAATCCGAATGTGGGGAAATCGACCCTTATGAACGCCCTCGTCGGCGAGAAACTTTCCATAGTAACCGCCAAGGCACAGACCACCCGCCACCGCATAATGGGCATAGTGAACGGGGAGGACTGGCAGATAGTCTATTCCGACACCCCGGGCATACTCAAGCCCAACTACAGACTTCAGGAGAATATGATGGACTTCGTGGAGACGGCAATAGGCGACGCGGACATCATACTCTATGTCACGGACACGGTGGAGAAGGCCGACAAGAACGTGGAGTACATAGAGAAACTCTCCCGCATAGACTGCCCTGTGATACTGATCATCAACAAGATAGACATCAGCAGCCAGGACAGGGTCAGGGAACTGATGGCCTGGTGGCAGGAGCAGCTTCCCAAGGCAGTCATACTGCCGGCCTCGGCCCAGGAGCGCTTCAACCTGGACAGCATTTTCAATGCCATACTGGAAAGACTGCCGCTCTCTCCGCCCTGGTTCGACAAGGACACCTTCACCGACAAGAACCTCCGCTTCTTTGCTTCCGAAATCATACGCGAAAAGATTTTCCTCAATTTCAAGGAGGAGATTCCGTACAGCTGTCAGGTGGAGATAGAGGAGTTCAAGGAGGGGCGCGAGCGTTACGACATAGGAGCCGTCATCTATGTGATGAGGGACTCCCAGAAAGGCATAATCATAGGCAAGGGCGGTGCTGCCCTGAAGAAACTCGGCACCCAGGCCAGAATCGACATGGAGGATTTCTTCCAGAAGAAGGTGTTCCTGCGCCTGTATGTGAAAGTGGACCCTGACTGGAGGGAGAACAAAAAGGAACTTAAGAAGTTCGGATACGAATTCTAGAAAAGAAATGAGCGAATACGAGGAAGACGAGGTCGTTTCCAACGCGAAACAGGGCAAGTTCAGCAAACTGCTGGACGAGAGCAGCAGACGCTACAAACTGTCGGGGATGTTCAAAGAATGGTTCCTCGACTATTCGTCGTATGTGATACTGCAGAGGGCCGTCCCTCATCTTGTGGACGGTCTCAAGCCCGTTCAGCGCAGGGTGCTTCAGGCGATGTACGTCAATGACGACGGCAGCCGCACCAAGGCGGCGAAGACGGTAGGACAGGTGATGGCCTATCACCCTCACGGAGATATGTCCATATTCGGCGCGCTCGTACAGCTCGGCCAGAAGAATCTTCTCATAGACACTCAGGGAAACTGGGGAAATATCATTACAGGCGACCCGAACGCAGCAGGCCGATACATAGAGTGCCGCCTGACGAAGTTCGCCAAGGAGGTGGTGTTCAATCCGAAGACCACCAACTTCATGAAGACCTACGACGGAAAACTCGACGAACCTGTCGAACTTCCGGTGAAGTTCCCTCTGCTTCTGGAACAGGGAGCCGAGGGCATTGCCGTGGGACTCGCCTCGAAGATACTCCCACACAATTTCAATGAACTGCTCGATGCTTCCGTAAGCATACTTCAGGACAAGGAGTTCGAAATCTACCCGGACTTCCCTACCGGAGGCTTCGCAGACTGCAGCAAATACAACAGGGGCCAGAGGGGCGGAGTGGTCAAGGTCAGGGCCAGGATAGAGAAGATAGACAAGAACACCATTGAGATCACCGAAGTTCCTTACGGCAAGACTACGGGAATGCTCTGCGAGAGCATAATGAAGGCCAAGGAAAAGGGCAAGATCAAGATACGCAAGATAGACGACCTTACCACCAGGAACGCGAAGATAGTCATACACCTGCCGAACGACGTTTCCCCGGACAAGACCATCGACGCGCTCTACGCCTTCACCGACTGCGAGGTGTCCATTTCCCCGAACGCCTGCGTCATAGTGGACCACAAGCCGGAGTTCCTGGGAGTGGACGACATACTGCGCTATTCCACCTTCCATACCCGCGACCTGCTGCTCCAGGAGCAGGAGATACGCCTGAACGAACTCCGGAACGACTGGCACAGCAGCTCGCTCGAGAAGATTTTCTTCGAGAACAAGGTTTACAAGCTGCTGGAGAACGACGAATCCCGCAGCTGGGAGGAGCAGCTGGAGGACGTATTCGCCCGTATGAACGAATTCCGTTCCCTGCTGGAACGCGACATATTGATGGAGGATATATTGAAACTGGTCGAGAAGCCGGTAAGAAAGATATCCAAATTCGACGTGAAGGCGGTGGAGGAGAAGTTGCGCGCGCTGGAAGAGGAAATGGCAGCCGTCCGCAACAACATAGAACATATTACCGAATTCACGATAGACTGGTTCCGGAAGCTGAAGAAGAAGTACGGCGCCGAACATCCGCGCCATACGGAAATCACCTCCTTCGAAAGCATAGCCGCCACGAGGGTGGTCAGCAACAATGCCAAACTTTACGCGAATCTCGAGGAAGGCTTCGTGGGAATCAATCTCAAGAAGGACGATAACGCGCAGTATGTCTGCGACTGCTCGGACCTCTCGGAAATCATCATAATACGCAAGGATGGCAAGTATCTGGTCACCAAGGTATCGGACAAGGCCTTCTACGGCAAGGACCTGCTCTACGCAGGCGTCTTCGACCGCAACGACAGCAGGACTATCTACAACTGCATATACCGTGACGGCAAGACCGACAGCAAGGACGGCCACAACACCTGCTATTACGCCAAGCGCTTCGCGGTAACCTCTGTCACCAGGGACAAGGAATATGACATCACGATGGGCACCCCGGGTTCTGCCATACTCTGGTTCACGGTCAACCACAACGGCGAGGCGGAAACGGTCAGGATACGCCTGAGGCCGCGTCTTAAACTCAAGAGGCTGGTCTGCGAATACGATTTCTCCCAACTCGCCATCAAGGGCAAGGCTTCGAGGGGCAATCTGGTCAGCAAGACCCCTATCCAGAGCATACAGCTCAAGAGCAAGGGCATCAGCACCATAGGCGGCAAGGATATATGGTTCGACGAGGACATACAGCGCCTCAACGAGGATGGTCACGGCCTGCATCTGGGCCAGTTCACGAACGGAGACCATATACTTGCGGTATTCAGGGACGGAAGCTATTACACCACGGGCTTCGACCTGAGCGTGAAGTATCAGGGAGACCTGCTCAGAATCGAAAAGTTCGAAGCAGGCAAGACCTTCACAGCCCTCTATTGGGACAATGAGGCCCAATCCTTCTATATCAAGCGCTTCAGCTTCGACCTCTCCGACAACAACCCTCTGTCTTTCATATCGGCAGCCAAGGGCTCCTATCTCGTCGCACTGAACGATGACCTCCACCCTCGCGTGAAGGCCGTCTTCGGAGGAAAGTGGGAACACCGTGAGGCGGAGATCATAGACGCAGAGGAGTTCATAGCCAAGAAGGGTCTCGGGGCCAAGGGCAAGAAAGTCAGCCCTATGGATCTCAAGAGCGTGGAATTCATAGAGCCGCTGCACAAGCCGGAGGACGACATTGCGGAGGAGGAGACGGGCATCAGCGCTATCGGGGACGAGGAAGCCCTGGACCTGAATCTTGACGAGCCCACACTTTTCTAGGACAGACCTGCCATGATCATCACCCTCACCGGTTTTATGGGTTGCGGAAAGAGCACGGTGGGCAAGTTGCTTTCGCGACTGCTCCCCGGCCATACCCTCACGGACCTTGATTGCTACATCGAACAGAAAAGCGGAAAAAAGGTCAGCGAAATCTTCGCGGAGGAGGGGGAAGCCGCCTTCAGGAAGATGGAGGAAGAGTGCCTGAGGGAGCTAATCCTGGACGGGAAAGACAGAATCATATCCCTGGGCGGTGGCACGGTGATGTCAGCGGCCTGCTTCAGCCTGGTGCACGACAAATCCCGCTGCGTATATCTCAAGGCGGACGCTAAGACCATACGGAAACATCTCACGGCCAACTGCAGTCTGGAAAAGGCGGCGCAGAAGCGCCCTATGCTGCGCGGCAACGGGATAGAGGAACTGCTGGGCAGAAGGGAGCCGGTGTATGAGTCAGTAGCCCACATGGTGGTGGAGACAGACGGACGCGATGCCCGCAGCATTGCCGAGGAAATCTCCTGGAGACTGGACCATTAGACCGTTGCCTGCCGCGCCTGCAGCCATCGGCGGCCGAGCAGGGGTATGAGCAGGCTCAGCAGCGCCGCCAATATCCAGAAAATCGTGACAGGCAGGAAATCATATTGCCCGTCCACAATGAAATTGTCAATCAGGTAGCCGCTCAGCAGATCCTGCAGCGAGGCGGCGACGTAGCAGACTATTCCTATTATTCCGACTGCGGCTCCGGTCGCCTTGCGTGGCACAATATCCAGGGCTATTATACCAGCGACTATGCAGTAGAGGACACCTGCGCTCAGGCTGAACAGGGCGATCAGGAACATATTCAGGAAATAGTCTCCGTCAAGCAGGAGAAAGGCGCTGAGTGAAAGCAGGGACAGCAGGCCGGAAATGGCTACCGGGATTATGCGATGTCCCTTGAAGACGCGGTCGGAAAGCCAGCCGGCTATGACGGTGCCCGCTATGCCCGAAACCGCATATACCGCAGTTACGGAAGTGGCACCTTCGAGGGGGAAGCCCTTGGCCTTCTGCAGGAAAAGGACGCCCCAGCCGCTTACAGCATAGCGCGTCACGTATATGAAGGCACTCGAAAGGGCTATGATCCATATACCCGGATTGCGGAACACCCTCTTCTGAAGGGATATGGTCGGAAGCCTGTCTTCCGGATGAACTTCCTCTGAGGCGAGGCGGTCGATAGGAGGCAGTCCCCTGCTTTCAGGCGTATCGCTGATGAAGAACAAGGCGACCAGCGCTCCGGCGAAACCGCATATCGAGGCCATCAGGAAGCAGCTCTGCCAGCCCAGATGCTTTGCGACAAAGCCCAGCAGCACGAAGGCAAGGGCCTCGCCCAGATAGGGAGAAGCGCTGAAGATGCTGTACCAGGTCCCCCTCTCCCTGAGCGGGAACCAGCGGGAGAGACTGATTACCCCGGGAGCCGCGCCCATGGATTGTCCCAGGCCGTTCAGGCCCCATAGCAGCGAGAATGCTATCATTATGACGAAACCGGGCAGACTGAAAGCCATATCCAGATATCCCAGCAGGGCGAGAATGAGGTTGATGCCCGAAGATATCAGAAGGCCCAATGCCATGAAACGCCGTATGTTGCAGTAGTCGGCAAAGAAGCTGTTGACGAATTTTCCGGCCGCATAGACAAGCAGGAATGCGGAGCCTATGACACCCAGCTGGGTGGCGTTGAGTATGTCACCGTCGATTATGGGCTGCTTGACTATGCTGAAAGCCAGGCGGCAGACATAATAGAGACTGTAGGCGATGGTCGCACCCCAGAAGGTGCGGCTGCGAAGTTGACGGTAACGAGTCTCAACCTCCCCGGGCGGAACCTTCTCTGCCGAGGCCTTGCTTATCCTGTATTTGGAATAAATGCCCATCTGCGGGCAAATATAGGCAATTAAATGCTATATTTACAGTCCCGAATACGGAAAGAACCATCACATAATAACTACAATGAAACGAATCATCAGCGTTTTTGCCGCAGCTCTGTTCTGCCTGGCAGCGTCCGCTCAGACACCGAAGGACGTAAAGTTCAGATTCACCGAGGCTTCCGAACTCAATCTCATCGGAAAGATTATGGACAACACCCCTAACCCTTACCACCGTGTGGACACCGTGCTCTACAAGGGCTTCACCACGGGAGAGAACCGTCAGGTCCGCTGTCCTACCGGCCTTGCAGTGCTTTTCAAGACCAACTCCACCGTAATCAGCGTCAAGACCGAATGGGGCTGGGAATACAGCTCGGTCGCCACTATGCCTATCGCCTACAGGGGATATGACCTCTACATCAAGCGTGACGGAGAATGGGTGTGGGCGGCAGCTCAGGCCACGAAACCCGAAAAAGGCAGGGACAACCTGGTACTTATCAAGGATATGGACGGCAGCGAGCACGAATGTCTGCTCTATATGCCTAACTACAGCGAAGTCAATTCCTGCCGCATAGGCATAGAAGAGGGCGCAAGCATCGAGCCGCTCGAGAATCCGTTCCGTCACCGCATCGTCTTCCACGGTTCCAGCTACACCCACGGAGTGAGCACCTCCCGCCCGGGAATGAGCTACCCTATGCAGTTCATGCGCCACACCGGCCTTCAGGTACTTTCACTGGGAGTAAGCGGCAACTGCAAGATGCAGCCATATTTCGCAGCCGTCCTGGAGGATGTCGAAGCCGACGCCTATGTTTTCGATTCCTTCTCAAACCCGGATGCCAAGATGATTGAGGAGAGACTCATTCCGTTCATAGACAGAATGGTGGCCGCCCATCCGGGCAAGCCACTCATCTTCCAGCAGACCATCTACCGCGAGAGCAGGAATTTCAGTCTCTCGATAGACAAGAGGGAGCAGGACAAGATGGACATGGCCGAGAAGATCTTCAGAGAGATTGTATTCAGCAAGGAAAACAGGGAGAAATACAAAGATGTCTATTTCATCACCCCTAACGCAAGCTGCAATCACGAGTCATCGGTTGACGGAACCCATCCGGACAACTACGGTTACTATCTCTGGGCCAGGTCCATTGAAAAGCCGGTTCTCAAAATACTCCGCAAATACGGAATACGCTGACAGCGGCGGCACAGATTGCAATTGTCAATATAGCAGCCATATCACTTGAGGATTTCCTTGGGATCGAGTCCAAGCAGTTTCATTTTCTTGAGAATCTGCGGGAGTTCGTTCTCAAGGAATTCTTTTCTGTGCTGCTGCATTATCCTGTCCCTTGCATCAGCGCTCACGAAGTAGCCTATCCCGCGGGTGTTGTAGATGACACCGTCAGCCGTAAGCTTTTCGTAGCTGCGCATCACCGTATTGGGATTCACCCCTATGGTGGCTCCGTATTCCCGCACCGAAGGGATGCGGGCGTCCGGAGTCAGGGAACCGGACAGAATCTGCTCAGAAATGTCGTCACAAATCTGGAGATATATTGGTCGTGTACTGTTGAAATCCATTGCCTAGAATTTTAAGGTCTTGAGCTTGAACCAGATGCACACCAAGAGACCGATGTTCGTCAAAGTGTCGGAAATAGTGTCCGTCAGGGCTGTATGATCCAAAAAGAAGCGTATCATCGGCCTGTCGAGAGGATTGGTATCAAAGCCCATTATAGCTACTCCGCCAAGGGCGATAAAGGAAACTATCTGACCGATGACAACCAGACAGAGCACAGTCTTTGGAACCTTTGCGCTGCGGAAGAACACGGTGCCGAAGAGGAATATCAAAAGACTCTGGATAAGGTCGTCGATGAAAAGGGCGGGATTCATAGTCGCGCCGTCCATACTGAGACCGGTAAGGAAGGCGGCATTGGGGATACGGAGTATCTGTCCTCCGGCTGTAGGGTCGAGAAGGCGCAAAAGGGCGTCAATTCCAGCAAATATGCCCGTAGCGGCGACAGGGATGATTATGACTGAAACGAGAATCATTGAGATAAACTTCTCAAGTCTGGAGGCCGGAAGCATCAGATATGACGGGCCACTCTCCCTGTTGTTCACGTGACCGTAGAGCTTGGCCGGGACTATCATCACCAGGCAGGCAAGGAAAATCACCGCTGCAATGGTGCGGCTCACTTCGCCTCCGCAGTTCCATCCCTGTCCGAGGATGAGGAAGAAAGTACCTATCGTTAGAACTACTATTACTTCTATGAGACATATTAGAAGAAGGCTGATCCAGTTCTTCTTGAGGCCGGTCATGAGTTCTGTCTTGAGCAGAAGTCCGAATCTTTTTATATTGAAAACCTGTGATTTCATAACTGATTATTTATTGAACAGTTCTTTTATAAGTTCCTTGCACTGATGAACGGTATTGAAAAGGGCCTCGATGTTCACCCTTCCAGATTCGCGGCCGCTATTGACGGCAACCTGAATCATGCCGCCAGGGATCATTTCCCTGTAGAGGGCCTCAGGCAGCAACTCGTTGCCGTAGTCGAAATAGAGCTTGCTTTCAATCTCCTCTATGGTGGCGTTCATAAGCACCTCGCGGGTGTCAAGGATGATTATTGGGTCTATGATATTCTCCAGGTCCTTTACCTGATGGGTGGAGATCACCACGATGGAATCCTCCCTTGTGTATCCTGTCACGGCCTTGCGGAACTGCGCCTTGGACGGGATATCGAGACCGTTGGTCGGCTCGTCCAGAAGCAGGTACTTTGTCTGGCAGGCAATTGCGAAGGAAAGCCAGGTCTTCTTTAGCTGTCCTGTGGACATCTGGTCCATCCTCTGCTGGGTATCCATTTCGAAAATCCGCATAAGGTCGAGGAATTTGCCCATATCGAAACAAGGCCAGAAAGCACCGTAACCACGGGCGTAATCGTATGCACTCATATATTCCTTATGGGATTCGTCGGGCAGGAAATAAAGCTGGGAAAGGAAGCCCGGTTTCCTGTCGTAAGGTTTATAGGAGTCGGCATCTATGCTTCCGCACTGCGGGGCCTTTATGCCGGAGAGGAGATTCAGCAGCGTGGTCTTTCCCACTCCGTTTTCTCCAAGAAGGCCGTAGATGCGGCCCTCCTCGAGGGTCATAGAGATGTTGCTGAGCACCATCTTTTTGCCATAACTGAAGGCTAAGTCTTTAATCTGTATCATATTTCTTTGCGTGTATTAGTACATTAGTACACTGCAAAGGTAGATACAAATTCGACAACTGCAAATTTTTTTGTGATTTTTGTGCAAATTTTTCGGCCGGGCGCCTCAGCTGCAGAAAAGGGAGACCAGGAAAGGCACTGACAGATCGACGGTGAAGCCGTGGAATACGGATACGAGGATAAAGTTCTGACCGCAACTGGAAGAGATCACCGGCAAGGTCGTGTCAGCCGTAGTGGCTCCACCGGCGCTGATCGGGGCCAAAGGGCCTGCAACACGTACCAGAAGGGGCGTAAACAGAAGGGTGAAAACTTCACGTATTATATTTGATATAAGGGCGACCGTTCCCAAAAAGGCACCCCTGCTTTCGGAAATGAGTACACTTGAAAGGGAATAATAGCCGAAGCCGGACCCGACGGCGAGGACATCCTTGACTTCATAAGAAAGAAAAAGATTGACGAGAATGCAGCCGGCGTAGGTACCCGCTATGGTTGCAAGGGGAAGAAGCAGGAGTTTCGGATTCATTGTCTTCAGGGAGCGCAGCATCTCCCTGTCGCCACCCACGCTCATTCCCACCATCATCATAAGTATGCGCAGAGACCAGGTGCTCAACAGATGCACAGCCCTGCTCTCCTCAAGCAGGCCGCACAGTCCGAGAACTACACCTGCAGCAAAGAAGCCCAGGATGACCAGACTGCCCCCGAAACCGGTCCACGCCGACAGCTTCCTCTCCCCTCCTGCCTTTATGACTTCCGACGTCACTCCGTTTCCGTCTTCTTTCGCCCCGGCCTTCACGGCATCCAGCTTACGTCCCATAAACACCCACAGCAGCCAGGCAAGCAGGCAACTGCCCGCAACCCCGCCGAGACTCAGCAGGGCCGAGTCCATGCCTATCGAAGGAAGGGCGGCGATGACTTCCCTGTCGCTACCGGCTTCCCAGCCCAGAAACAGGAGGAGAAGCCAGGTCATTACGATGACCGGCTTCCCTATATTTCGGATTTTCAAAAGGCGGCCGAAGACCATTCCCGCGACCATGAACAGTACGACTGCAAGCATATTCATCTCAAGCGTTTGAGCTTGCGAAGCTCGAAGAAACCTATGACTGCAATGACAAGGGACCCAAGCAGGTCAAGCATCAGGTCCTGCATCGTATCCCGTAGCGCCTCGTGCCCCACAAGGGGCTCCGTGTCATCGAAAGTGCCGCTTCCCAGAAGATACTGCTGCGAATTGAGACCGAAGAGGCCGTCGGTGACGAACTCCATTATTTCCCACAGGGAACCGAGGGCAAGCGCGAAGCATACCACCCATATCGACACGAAGAGAGGGGTGAATTTGATGGTATTGTTCTCTATCTTGTTGAAAATGTTTATCACACTGTATCCTACGATTCCCAGCAACATTCCCGATATCCCGTGGAGAAGGTCGTCCCACCAGTTGAAACGTCCGTAGAAGTCCACGACGTCCCCGAGAATCAACGAACTGAAACAGAAGGAGACAAAGAGTATCTCCATAAGCCTCGTCACACGCACGTGTACGATTCTGTCAACCAGCACGGGGATGAAAATCACGAGTATCATCAACGACACCTCGAAGGTCTGGAAGGCGATGCGGCTGCGGCTTGCGTCGTCGTCCACGATGAACAGGGACACTATGCCTCCGGCAAAGAGCAGGATGCATATAAGAAGAACGATACGGGATATACGGGATATTCTGGAAAGCTGTCCGGTTTTCATATTCACTTTCGTGTGAGCGTCAATACGAGTTCTGTTATATCTCTGCAGCAACGGGAATTGGAATTTCTTTTCTGGGCCTGGACCATACGTTCGCGCCAACTGGCGTCGTTGCACAGACGCAGGGCCACCTCGGCCTGCATCAGCGGGTCAGAGGTGCTGTAGGACATATTGTGATAGTGGAAGAAGCGGGCATTGTAAGTTTCAAGTCCCGGGATTGGCGAAGTGTGCACGAGCGGGATGTTCTTGAGCACGGCCTCGGTACCGGTTATGCCGCCAGGCTTGCTGAAGAGCACGTCGCTGGCATCCATCAGTTCGGGGACCCTGTCGGTGAATCCCGTGGCCAGGAAGCGCCCGTCGTATCCGAATTCTTCCAGGAGACTTGTCTTCTGCACTTCATTGCGCCCGCAAATGCAGATCACCCTGTCGTCTGGCTGGATTCGCTGCAGGAGGGTTGAAATAAGTCCGCCCATATTTCCAAAGCCCATTGAACCGCCCATAATCAGGAACCAGCGCGATTCCTCAGACGAGGGCTCCCAGGCGAATTCGTCGCATACGAGGGCGCGGGCGGCGTTCCTGTCCAGACGGGTGCCGTATCTTTCCTCATCGACAGGGATGCCCAGAGGGACAATCTTCTCGCGGGGAATTCCTTTCTCTACGAACTCCTCCACAAGGTCCTCGTGGGCTATGACATAGCGGTCGAGTTCGGTTTCGGGAAGAAAGGGGATGCAGGTGTAGTCGGTCATCACAAACACGGACGGAATGTCGAGCCGGGCCTTGCGGCGCAGGGCGGTGAGAGCTTCGGCCGGGAAGAGGTGGACACAGATGACAGCATCGTAGCCGCCCTCCGTGAGCTTGTCATATAACTTCTTTGCATACAGCTTGTTGGCCATATAGACAGGAGACTTGACCGAGTTTTCCCAACTGCTTACCGTCTCTCCTATCCTGTACGCTTTCTCGAACAGGGAACTCTTTGTGGAATAGACATATACGTCCGATACGTTCTTTGAAACGTCGGTGCTGATGAGGGCGAGGGTGTCCTGGACTTCGCATTCTATGCCCTGGGAGTCCATGGCCTTTTTAAGGGCCCTTGCGGATGAATTGTGGCCTTCGCCTGTGTTGCAGGAGAGTATGAGTGTTTTCATTTCAGACTTTAAGTTTTTGTTTCTTTCCCCAAATGTAATGATTTTGCTGAAAGAGCAAAGAATGGCGCCGTTTCTCCGACCTGATTTCTTTCCCTATATTTGCATCCCGTATGGAATATGCTTCTGCATCCCAGACACTATGACAGAAAAAGGATATATCAACTCTGCGGCAGGAATGATCGCCGCAATCAGGGAAATAGGGATTGTCCCATTGTTCAAAAGTCCCGTTAGCGGCTGGTCAATCGAGGAACTGACCCATCCTGACTGGTGGTTCTACACTTCCGACAAACTGGGGCCCTGGGACTGGAAAATAGATGCGGTACATGAAGGCATCATCTATGGGAAATACATCTCAAGAAGAGCCACCTTCGCCACCGGGAATATGTACAGGCATCTCATGAACTGGCGCCGCTCGCTGCCCATGTACAAAATCGCCGAAGGAAGACACTCAAAATGCGCGACCATTGACCAGAGACTTCAGAAATATATCTCCCCTATGGCTCTGTCCGCCATCCGAGACAACGAATCTCTCGAGACTTGCGAATTAAGAGCTATTCTCAATGAAAGCGTGCCGGTGGAGCTAAGAAAGAAAGTAGGCGGGCATATTGAGAAATACCTGCTGCCCAAGGTCACCAAGGAGGCCGTGGATTTCATCCTGGGCTTTCTGGATATGGGCACATGGACCGTAATAGGCGACATAACAAGAGTTTACAGAGGTCCGAACTGCGAATATAAGGGGTGGCAGAGAAATACCATCACCACCCCTGACGCCTTGTTCAGAAGCGTTGACCCTTCGCCGGAAAGGACATCGGATGAACCTTTCTGGGCCAGGTTTCTGGACGACGAATGCGGAAAGGAGGGAGAGAGAAGCTGCGAGAGAGAGGGTGTGAGAGAGGGAAAGGGTGTGGAAGACTGCAGTCCGCAAGAATCCCGGCAGATCATCATAGAGCATCTGACCGGACTCTTTCCCGGGAACAGGGACAAGTTTGAGAAGTTGATCTGACCATTCGCTCCTGCGCCGGGACTGTTCCACACATTACGGCAATTGTGATCGGCTTGACCAATTGGGAGCCGCTGACCCGGTAAGCGAATTGACCAATTGGGAACAGTCAGTTGATTGAAACATTGACTTGAATATGAGAAAGGAAAGCAGACAGATGAGTGCCGATTGGGCACTGGAGGTGTTTGACAAGGCAGCGTACATAACGGTAAGTATGACAGGGAAGGATGGCAATCCCTATGGACTGCCACTGTCGCTCGTCCGCACAGACGAGAAGACATTCTGGTTCCACTGCGCCACGGAAGGCAAGAAACTGGACATCCTCAAGGCCAACCCAAGGGTGTTCTTGTCCGCCGTGACACGATGCAGACCGTTACGGGGACCGAAGGACGGCAGTTTCACACTGGAGTTTCAGTCGGCCACAGCCGTGGGGATGGCTGAGATTGTGGAGGATGAAAGTACGAAGAAAGAGGCCCTTAAAGCAATATGCCAGAGATTCCTCCCTCAACAGATGGATGGATTCGAAGAGGCCATCTCAAGAAGCATTCACCGGACTGCTGTCGTAAGGATAACGCTTACCGAGTCGCCTGTAGGGAAACGCAAACAGTATGACGCCAATGGCGATGAGATGAAATACGGCAGAATGAATTAGCGTGAAGTCTTGTTGGGCGGGTGCTGCGGAGATATGTCGAGCGTGGCGGGTGCTGCGAGGAGGAGGCATTGAGCGTGGCGGCTTGATGGGCGGGTGCTGCGCACCCTCGGCGGCAAAAACATAGGGAAATGCCGCCTCCGGGCGCATCAGCACCCGCTTTCGCCGCCACTGTCAAACCTGCTCGAGAGCCCGCCCCATGCAAACATCCAAGGCAAGACGCGTCGTCAACGCGTGATGGAACGCGTGCTGTGGGATGTGCTGAGGGATTTGCTGAGGGATTTGCTGAGGGAGCGTGCTGAAGATGGGCTGCTTCGTGCATCGATTCTTGATTTCAAGCCCAGACTTGCGAATCGATGCAGGGATTTCCCCGTTTACCCCCTCTTTCGTGCATTGATTCTTGATTTCAAGCCCAGACTTGCGAATCGATGCAAGCTTTTCCCCGTTTACCCCCTCTTTCGTGCATCGATTCTTGATTTCAGGTCCAGACTTGGGAATCGATGCAAGCTTTTCCCCGTTTACCCCCTCTTTCGTGCATTGATTCTTAATTTCAAGCCCAGACTTGCGAATCACTGCAGGGTTTTGCCTGGGAATGGTTTCGCCTGCAACGGGCATAGAGGACGCAGGCGGGGACTGGTACCACGAAGGCGGCATAATCCTAAGTAAAAAGCCGCCGGAGTGGCACCTGTCCCCGCCGCTCCACGAGTTCCGCGTCCGATTCTGTTATTCGTTGCCGCAAAGGAGAATGGCCCGCCTGCAGCGGTCGTAGCGGCAACGGTCTTCCACGTCCGATTCAGATTTCTTTGCAGCAAAGAAGAATGGCCCGCCTGCAGCGGCCGTAGCGACAACGGTCTTCCACGTCCGATTCTAATTACATTGCAGCAAAGAAGAATGGCCCGCCTGCTACAACATCGCTGCTGCACGGAAGAACGGCCCGCCGGCAGAATGACCGTTGTGGATGCAGGCGGGGACAGGATGCCACGGAGGCGGCATAATCCTAAGTTAAAAGCCGCCGGAGTGGCGCCTGTCCCCGCCGCTCCACGAGTTCCGCGTCCGATTCTGTTATTCGTTGCCGCAAAGAAGAATGGTTCCGCCTGCAGCGTCCATGGCGGCAACGGTCTTCCACGTCCGATTCTAATTACATTGCAGCAAAGAAGAACAGCTTGCCGGCTACAACATCGCTGCTGCACGGAAGAACGTCCCGCCTGTAGAATGACCGTTGTGGGTGCAGGCGGGGACGGGATGCCACGGAGGCGGCATAAACCTAAGTAAAAAAGCCGCCGGAGTGGCGCCTGTCCTCGCCGCTCCACGTGGTCAGCCACGGGCGGAATGTCCCCGCGCTTCCCGTGGTCAGCCACGGGCGCAATCTTCCCGCCGCTCCACGAGCTCCGCGTCCGGTTATGATTTCATTGAGAACAACGATAAAAGCCCAGTCGGAAGACTGAGCTTTTATCGAGTGCGGGCGACCAGGGTGGTTTGGAGGGGAACGCCCCTCCATTTGATAAAGGCCACGAGGCCCTTCGACCGCACGGTTTTCGGCATACTTTCAAGTCTGCCGGAAACGATAAAAGCCCAGTCGGAAGACTGAGTTTTTATCGAGTGCGGGCGACCAGGGTGGTTTGGAGGGGAACGCCCCTCCATTTGATAAAGGCCACGAGGCCCTTCGACCGCACAGTTTTCGGCAGACTTGAAAGTCAGCCGGAAACGATAAAAGCCCAGTCGGAAGACTGAGCTTTTATCGAGTGCGGGCGAAGGCAACACAAATTCTTAACAACCTGAAATACGATTGAAACAAAAATATATACAATACAGGTAATTACAAGGCATATTTTGTTTCACAGCTGTTTCGCAAATTTACGATAAATTTCGTTATGTTGTGCGAATTTTGTACATTCGCACAACGAAAATTTAGGAATAGATATGGAAAGAATAAGCCTATATGCCAGGACCGAAAGCAAGAAGGGAGGAAAGATAAAAGTACGCTTCAGATTAAATGATGGAAGGAATGTTCAGCTCTTCCACAAAAGCAGTATTACTGCAACAGAGGATGAATTGAAGAAGTTCAAACCTGATGGGACACTAAAGCAGAGAGCAGGTCTATACAATAGGCCATTGTTTGAGGCAATCACTAATGAGATTGCCTTGGTACGAGCTGCCTATAAGGAGATGTTGGAGAAACAGGCATCTATTTCATCTGAAACATTAGAGGAATACATTGCTAGAATCAGCAATCCAGATGAATCATTCCTGGCTCCTATTGACAAGACCTTTATCAAGAGGTTTATTGAATATGTGGACAGAGGCTATAATGATGGAATATTCGGTCTCAGCAGATACAAGCATGACAGAGGAACTATTCGCAAGCTTGAGAGGTTCCTTGCTATCAACAGAAAGTCAAACATGACCTATGAGGAATGGGATGAAAAGTTGATTATGCAGTTCAGAGAGTTTGTTCGTGATGAATATCTGATAGTAGCAAACGAAATGCAGGTTCTTGAGGCATTTTTCAATGAGCTTGAAGACACGGAAGAGATTCTTAGATCCCCCTTCAGAAAGATAAGCAAGGAGCGTAGAAAGAATCTTACTAGGAAGAAATATGATGATCCTGTGTTCCTCAGGAAGGCTGAATTATTGGCAATACAGAATCATAAAACAAGCAAGACTCTCCTTGAAACCCAGGAAGCCTTCATTCTTCATTGTGCTATAGGTTGTAGAATCGGCGACTTCCAGAAGATGACAATGGATAATATCAGCGTCTCTGAGGATGGCATACCTTATATTCATTATCTGCCTGAAAAGACGAGGGATTCTCAGAATGACAACAAAGAGGTACAGACTCCTCTGG
>SFMG01000052.1 GCA_004554455.1 Bacteroidales bacterium
GCGATAAATCGGGTAGTCGGCTCTCATAATGACGCCACGGACGAGGTGCTTGTCTTCGTCCTGCACGGCATAGAGCATCGGCCGAGCGTTCTCCTTGAAGACCTGGAAGTTCTTCGATACTGCTGGGTCATCCACGAGAGAGACGCGAATTATCCCGCAGTCCTCATCGATAGTGGCGTTAAAAACAGGTATGTCATCTATTGTTGCTATCATAACTAAAAGGCGCACGAGGGTAGTCTCGCACGCCTAAAAGTGGAAAGGGTCTAATTTTCGGTTAATTTTTTGTCAATAGTTGTCAAAAAGACGATTCGGAAGCCACTATCTGCACCCTGCGGCTATTCGCTTCGAGGTCATCGGAAAGGATATAGACTTTCTGATTCTTGATTATCTCGTTGAGCCTATCGGTGTCGCTGGCAGTGGTGGCCACGGCTGTGGTCGGTATGTCCGCTGCTGGGGTCGGTGCGCTCGTAGTGATAGACGAGGCGGAGGTGGTAGCAGCCGTGGAGGCGGAGACTTGCGTGGCGCGAATCTTCTGCACCTGCGCATAGCCTGCGGCAATGACGGCTCCTGCGTTCACCGCTCCGACGATCGGGCCTTTGACAGGTCCCAGGGATTGCGCCTGAGCGAGAGCCGTGACGGCTCCTGCGAGGGTGTCGATGATGGCCGAGGCGATTCGTATGTTCTTCGCCTGACGAGCCGCCTTCTCGTCTCCGTTGGCGGAGTTCTCGATGATGTCGGCGACGGACCCTGCTATTGAAGAGACGGCCGAGGCGTAGCTCTGGAAGTCGGCTGCGGACTTCTCGAGGAGTGCCTGCTTGCTATCGGTGTAGGCCTTCTGCGCTGCGAGCTGCCGAGCACGGAACGCCTCGTCACTCTCTTCCTCCATCTGGTGAAGGGTGTCGAGCTCGTATTTCTTCAGTTCCACGGCACGCGCGAGGTACTCCGCACTTCCTGCGACGGCTTCGTTCATTCGGTTCTCCAGACGCTGGCGACCTTGCTCCGCCTGCCCATCATAGAGAGCCTCCTGCGCAGCGGCGAGAGCCTTCTCGTTTGCGATGATGCGAGCGGTGAAATCCGCATCGCTCTCCCCAATCTTCTGATAGGTATGTTCGAGGTCATAGCGTGCAATGTCCACCGCCTTCGATAGCGCTTCGATGCTGCCACCCTTGAGGGCTGCCTTCTCGTTTTCCATCACCCGACGAGCCTGCGCCACCTGGTAGTCATAGAGCGATTGCTGCGCCGAGATGAGCGCGTGGTGTGCCGCCAGCTTGCGAGCCTTGAAGTCTTCGTCGCTCTCCTTGTCCATCTGTCGAAGCGTGTCTATCTCGTACTGTTTCAGGAAGACCGCACGCTTGAGGTACTCTTCGCTCCCCTGCGTGTAGGTGTTCATTCGATTCGTTAAGTACTTGACGTTATTCGTTACGGAGTCCCTCTGGTAGTCGTCGTTTATCTTCTTGAGGTCAGCGAGGTAAGCCTTCTCCAGAAGGGTGAGCGTCTTGGCGAGCGCCTTCTTATCCTTGATGGCTGCGGTCTTGGCGGCCTTGTCTATCTCGTACTGCTTTTGCCTTTTTGCGATGGTGAGCTTTAGCTCCTCCTCGCTGCCCGTCTTGGCGAGGGCGAGTTCTTGTTCGATAAGCGACTTTTCCACGGAGAGTTGCGCCGCACGTTCCTGCGCCTGCTGCTGCATCGCCTCTATCTTGCGAGCGTTGAGCTCCTTCATCTTGTTGTAGTAGTCAGTCTCGGCGTTCACCATAGCGGCATAGAGCTGAGCTTCCTCCTTGAGGTCTTCGGTGCTGCTCTCCGTGAGGGCGTTCGTGCGCTTCTTCACCTCGTAGGCGAGCTTCGCCTGCTCGTAGGTCTTCTTCGCTATCTCCTGCTCCAGGCGTCCAGCCTCCTCGATGAACGCCACACGCTCCTGCGCGGAGTACTTGTCCTTCTCCGTGGACTTGGCATTGAGCTCCGCTATCTTCTTCCTGGTATCGGCGTTCTCATAGAGGAGTGCTCTCTCGGATTTTTGAAGCTCTATCTCTTTGGCGGCGAGGTCCTGACGTTCGCGCATCTCATCGGTGACGAGGCCGAGCTTGTCGAGCACCTTCGTGAACCACGTGGCCGCGCTGGCGAGAGCCTTGCCGAGACCCTGGAACATCTTAGTAACGAGGTCGCCTGCCGCCTTCAGCGGAGCGAACGCCATAGAGAGAGCATTGACGTTGTTCTCCGAGGTCTTTATGCTGGAGATAACCTTCTGCAAGATGGTGACGAGCGCTCCGAGGATAGCTATGACGGGCGTTCCGGACATAGCCTTCAGTCCTGCCGTCAGTCCTTTCACCGAACCTATTGCACTGCTTGCAGCCTTGCCGGCACCGCCGAAGAGACCCGCTATGCTTGCAATTTGCCCCGCGTAGTCTCCGACGTGTCGCTGGTGGAGGCCGATGGAGTCGTCCATATTCTTGACCTGCTTGTCCAGCGACTGAATCCGCCCGAGAAGACCATCCTCCCCGAGCTTCGCGTCTGCGTTCCTCTGTTCCTCGCTGAGGGACTTCCACTCCCTGCGTGCGGCGGTGAGCTGAGCGCTGAGGTCGTCATAACTGCCAGCCACGGCGTCCGCCTTCTTCTTCGTGACGCCCATCACGTCGTTGAGGGTCTTCTGGTATCCTTGCAGTTGTTCGACCTGCGATTTATATTCGTCGGTCTCCTTTGCCGCGTCACCCATAGATTGGTCCATAGCGACGAGGCTGTCCCGACACTCCGATATTGCTTTCTTTAGCTCCTTTACGCTGGTGATGCCCTGCTCGGCATCCACACGTAGAGTTTTTACGATTTCCTTTGCCATAGTGTTCTATTATTGAGTTTGTCCGTCCGTGTAGGCGGTCTTGTCCTGAACCTTCACGAACTCGCATTTCGTGGTTCGCGAATAGCCATAGTTGTAATTGTTTATCTTGTTGAGCACCCACCACGATCCGCCATAGTACCAGAAGCGCCGCAAGAGCGAGCCGTCCACACGGAAGGAGGATAAATCCACGTAGCAGGTGAGCACGCGAGTATCCACCGAGTAGCGGTCTTGCAGCTGATTCGGATAGAGCGGTGTATCGTTGTCGTAGTCCAGCTCTGGGTCGTAGACCTCCCGAGGCGCTCCGAAGTCGAACGAGTATCCGGGCATCGTCTCGTCATCCAGACGAGAGAACATAGGAAGGGAATAGAGCTCGCCATTTCCTCGCGGCGATATGTCCCAACAAGGGACTCCGTCATTGAGAGCCAACATAGCCGCGTTGTCGTCGGATAGATGGAACGTCACCTCGGCGATGGTGAACGAAGCCTGCTTGTATATCGGGGTTGCTTTC
>SFMG01000053.1 GCA_004554455.1 Bacteroidales bacterium
GAACATCGAGACCTCGTTCAGGCAGATTCGCCTGTTCAGCATGGTGTTCCTCGCCTTGTGTGCCGTGGTGACGGTGTGGAGCGTGTGGAGTTCCTACCGCTTTGCGGAGAAGCAGCGGGAGAAGATCTATGTGCTGGACAACGGCAAGTCGTTGATGCTGGCCCTCTCGCAGGACCTGTCGCAGAACCGTCCGGCGGAGGCGAGGGAGCACGTACGCCGCTTCCATGAGCTGTTCTTCACGCTCTCGCCGGAGAAGAGCGCGATTGAGCACAACGTGAAGCGTGCACTGCTGTTGGCCGACCGCAGCGTGTACAACTACTATTCGGACTTTGCGGAAAAGGGTTATTACAACCGCATCATCGCAGGTAACATCAATCAGGTGCTGAAGGTGGACAGCGTGGTGTGTGACTTCAACGGCTATCCGTACCGTGCCACCACCTACGCACGGCAGCAGATTATCCGGCAGAGCAACATCACGGAGCGCAGCCTCGTGACGACGTGCCGGCTGCTGAACGCCTCACGCTCGGACGACAATCCCAACGGATTCACTATCGAGGGGTTCACCATCATTGAGAACAAGGACTTACAGACAATCAAACGATGACGGGCATAAAGGAAAATAGAATCAGGGAATCGGCATGGAGGCTCTTCTGGAGTCTCCGCGATAAAAGAAAGCAGATGACGGAGCTGGCCAAGGACCGGTTGGAGGGTCTGCCACAGCGGACGAAGAGACGCATCATATTGGGAATGCTCGCCGTCTTTGCGGTGCTTGCCCTCTACACTTTCGGCAAGGCCGTCTATGACATTGGCAGAGACGAAAGCCGAAAGATGGAGATAGACCATGCTGGGCAGGTGGAACTGTCCATCAAGCCCACAGTTAGTAATCACTCAACACCTTATTATTTATATGGAACAGACGAAGATTGAAGTACAGAACCGACGCCAAGCCGAGAGCCATCAAGCTTGCTTGAATGGCCGAGGCGCGAAGGAGGAAGGCGAAGCCAACAAGACCGCTCCCGACAAGGGAAACGACAAGGAAAAAACCAAGCAGGAACGTACACCGCTCACGGAGGCGGAACGGCTGAGACGGCAGAAGATGATTGTGCTGCCTGCCATGGTGCTGGTGTTCCTCGGTGCGATGTGGCTGATTTTCGCCCCATCGTCTGACGAAACAAAAGAGCCTGGTATGGATGGCTACAACATGGAGATGCCGGATGCCGACAAGGCGGACAGGCAGATTATCGGCGACAAGGCGAAAGCCTATGAGCAGGGAGCGATGGAGGAACGCAAGGAAAACCGCAACCGCTCGATGATGGAGCTGGGAGATATGTTCGACCGTGAAGTAGCGGGAAACGAATCCGCTGCGGATTTCAGTCTGACAGCCAATGACAGTGCGGAAAAGAGCGAGC
The DNA here is from genome assembly GCA_004554455.1 of Bacteroidales bacterium. Lineage (GTDB taxonomy): Bacteria > Bacteroidota > Bacteroidia > Bacteroidales > UBA932 > Cryptobacteroides. The sequence goes on from SFMG01000053.1 coordinate 1,410, forward strand.
CCGCAACACCTCAAAGCATCCGCTCGTCTGCCTCCGCCTACCGTGACCTGAATACCACGCTTGGCAGTTTCTATGAACAGCCTAAGGAGGAAAATGCGGATATGGAGGAACTTCTGGAGCGCATCGCCTCGCTGGAATCGGAACTTGAAAGCGAGAAAGGCAGGGCATCTGATATGGACGACCAAGTGGCTCTCATGGAGAAGTCCTACGAACTGGCGGCGAAGTATATGGGCGGTCAGAATGGCGGACAACCCAAACAGGAGGCAATGCCTGCAACAGTGGGCAAAGCCGGGAAGCACACCGTCAGTCCCGTGAAACAGGTGACGAAGCAGGTGGTATCCGCTCTCGGACAGCCGATGAGCAATGAGGAGTTTATCGCCGCCCACGCACAGGAACGAAACTATGGTTTCAACACCGCTGTGGGCATGGTCGGGATGTCGGACAAGAACACCATATCGGCGTGCATCTATGGAGCGCAGAGCGTGACGGACGGGCAGGCGGTGAAGCTGCGTCTGCTGGAGCCGATGGCCGTGGCGGAACGGATTATCCCCCGTAATGCCGTGGTGGTAGGTGCGGCACGTGTGCAGGGCGAACGCCTCGGCATCGAAATCACCTCGATTGAGCATGAGGGGACCATCGTACCTGTGGAGCTTTCGGTCTATGACACGGACGGGCAGCAGGGCATCTTCATCCCCGGCTCGATGGAGATGGATGCGGTGCGGGAGGTTGCCGCCAACATGGGCGGCTCGCTCGGCAGCAGCATCAACATCTCCACCAATGCGGGGGCGCAGTTAGCCTCCGACCTCGGTAAGGGACTGATACAGGGCACAAGCCAGTATATCGCCAAGAAGATGCGTACCGTGAAGGTGCATCTGAAGGCAGGTTACAAGGTGATGCTGTATCAGGACAGAGATTGAAAACATAATAAACAACACCTCAATTTTTATTCACCACTAAAATCCAAAGTAAGAATGAAAAGAACAATCATGTATTTTGCCCTCGCGATGGGCATCGTAACTGCCAATGCGCAGGAGAACAAGTCCGTGAAGGAAAGTAACGGGAGTGAAGAACAGCCGACCCTGACCAAGGAGGTCTATCCGCAGAAGGAGGCGGATGGCGACCTGTATCACGGGCTGACGAAGAAACTGACCTTCGACCGCATGATTCCTCCCCATGGGCTGGAGGTGACATACGACAAGACCGTACACATCATCTTTCCGGCGGAGGTGCGCTATGTGGATTTGGGCTCGCCCAACCTGATAGCGGGCAAGGCGGACGGTGCGGAGAACGTGATCCGCGTGAAGGCGACCGTGAAGAACTTCAAGAACGAGACGAACATGAGCGTCATCACGGAGGACGGCAGCTTTTACACGTTCAACGTGAAGTATGCCAAGGAGCCGCTGCTGCTCAATGTGGAGATGTGCGACTTCATCCACGATGGGGAGGCGGTGAACCGTCCGAACAATGCGCAGGAGATTTACTTGAAGGAGCTGGGCAGCGAGAGTCCGATGCTGGTGCGCCTTATCATGAAGTCCATCTACAAGCAGAACAAGCGTGAGGTGAAGCACATCGGCTGCAAGCGTTTCGGCATCCAGTACCTGCTGAAAGGCATCTACACGCACAACGGGCTGCTGTATT
>SFMG01000032.1 GCA_004554455.1 Bacteroidales bacterium
GGCAGAGTATTGCTACTCCCCGCTGCCCCTCGACTTGCATGTGTTAAGCCTGCCGCTAGCGTTCATCCTGAGCCAGGATCAAACTCTTCATTGTATAATCTCTTATAATTCTTAGCTTGATTCTCCTGACCGTTCAATCTCTTTCTTTCAAGAAATTAACGCTTCTCGAATTCTTTAATCTGTTACAGATTCTTGTTTCGGTACTTGCTTGTACTTGTTCTTCTCAGTCTTGTCAATGATCTTTTTCGTTTTCCGCAATGCCCGTTTTTGAACGGCGCGGACTGCAAAGGTACGAACTTTTTCGTATCCCGCAAATTTTTTTTCAAGTTTTTTAAGAACTTTTCCCTGCCGCGGAGGAGCTCTAAACAGCCCTTTTCCGAAGCGGGTTGCAAAGGTACGCTTTTTTCCTTTACCTCCAAATCTTTTTCAAGATTTTTTTAATTTTTTCTGAAATTCACTAAAAAAGGCGGACCCGAAACGGATCCGCCTTTTTTATAGGTAGCTGGTAATTTTACATCATTCCGCCCATTCCGCCGGCAGCAGGTGCCGGAGCCGGGTCCTTGGCAGGGATGTCGGCGATGGCGCACTCGGTGGTGAGGAACATACCGGCAACGGATGCGGCGTTCTCAAGAGCCACACGGCTTACCTTGGTAGGGTCGATGACGCCGGCCTCGAACATATTCACATATTCGTCGGTGCGGGCATTGTAGCCGAAGTCGCCCTTGCCCTCGCGTATCTTCTGGATAATGACACTGCCCTCGAGTCCTGCGTTGGCGGCAATCTGACGGAGCGGCTCCTCGATGGCCCTTGCCACGATGTGGATGCCGGTGGTCTCATCCTCGTTGGCACCCTTGAGATCCCTGATGGACTCGGCTGCGCGTATGTATGCAACGCCACCTCCAGGGACTATGCCTTCCTCGACAGCCGCACGGGTAGCGCTGAGGGCATCCTCCACGCGGTCCTTCTTCTCCTTCATCTCGAGTTCGGTCGCAGCACCCACATAGAGCACAGCCACACCGCCGGCAAGCTTGCCGAGCCTCTCCTGGAGTTTCTCGCGGTCATAGTCGGACTTGGTGGCCTCTATCTGCGCACGGATGGTGGCAGCACGGTCAGCGATGGCCTGGGAGTCACCTGCACCGTTCACCACGGTGGTGTTGTCCTTGCTGATGACGACCTTCTCGGCCTTGCCGAGCATGTCAGGAGTGGTGTTCTCAAGGGTGAAGCCCCTCTCCTCGGACACTACGACTGCACCGGTAAGGGTGGCTATGTCCTGAAGCATTTCCTTGCGGCGGTCACCGAAGCCCGGAGCCTTGACGGCAGCAACCTTCAGGGTACCGCGGAGACGGTTCACCACGAGGGTGGTAAGAGCCTCGCCCTCGACGTCCTCAGCTATGATGAGAAGGGAACGGCCTTCCCTTGCGATAGGTTCGAGTATAGGAAGGAGATCCTTCATCGTGCTTATCTTCTTGTCGGTGATAAGTATGCTTGGCTCGTCGAGCACGGCCTCCATCTTGTCGCTGTTGGTCATGAAGTAAGGAGATATATATCCGCGGTCGAACTGCATACCCTCTACGACCTTGACCTCAGTCTCGGTACCCTTGGCTTCCTCAACGGTGATGACGCCGTCTTTGCCCACCTTCGACATGGCATCTGCGATGAGCTTGCCGATATAGGAATCGTTGTTGGCCGAAATGGTGCCGACCTGCTCCACCTTGGAGTAATCCTCTCCGACTTCCTGGCTCTGCTTCCTGAGGCTATCGACCACTGCATCGACAGCCTTGTCTATACCCCTCTTGAGGTCCATAGGATTTGCGCCGGCGGTGACGTTCTTCAGGCCCACGTTGATGATGGCCTGTGCAAGAACGGTAGCGGTGGTTGTACCGTCACCGGCCTGCTCGTTGGTCTTGGAAGCAACCTCCTTGACCATCTGGGCGCCCATATTGGCGAACTTGTCTTCAAGCTCGACAGCCTTTGCGACGGTGACACCGTCCTTGGTGACCTGAGGAGCTCCGAAACTCTTGTCGATCACGACATTGCGGCCCTTTGGACCGAGAGTTACCTTCACTGCATCTGCAAGTGCATCGGCACCGACCTTCATCTGGGCGCGAGCCTCAGAGGTGAATTTGATATCTTTTGCCATAGTTCAATCGTAATTAAAGGGTTGCGAGCACATCGCTCTGTTTCATGATAAGATACTTTTTGTCTTCATAGCTGACTTCGGTACCGGCATACTTTCCGTAGAGTACCACGTCTCCCGCCTTGAGCTCCATAGGCTCATCCTTTTTGCCGGGGCCGACTGCGATTACGACTCCCTGCTGCGGTTTTTCCTTAGCTGTGTCAGGAATGTAAAGTCCTGATGCGGTTTTGGTCTCAGCCTCTTTTGGCTCAACCAGAACTCTGTCTGCAAGTGGTTTGATCATATCTTTATAAATTTTAAATTGTCACTTCCGGACCAGTCTTTCCGTCCCGGTCCGCGCTTTGGTGAGTCAAAGGCTGTGCCACCACGTGCAAAGTGACAAAATGGCAGACGTTTCGGCTGCTTTTTTCAGCACTCCGAAGCAAACATTTTTTGAATATTCCTTGATACATTTGTGAATACATATCAATATATTTGCGAAGGCATACAATACGCCGTACAAGACGACATAAAATAATATACCTATTATATATAAGGATATGAAAGTGTACCGACTGTCCCACTTCGTCCTTTCCGCCATGCTCTGCCTCCTTATGGCCGCCTGCAGGGGAAACGACGTCCCGTCACAGGGATTCTGTGATTATATCAAAGCCTGCACCGGCGGGGTGATAGCCGACAATTCGGCCATCAGAATCGAGTTCAACTCCCCCTACGGAGCCGATGCGGCAGATTGCGACTGCAAGAGCCTGCTCAGTTTCAGCCCCTCCGTCAAAGGAGAGTGCCGCTGGGTGGACGACAGGACTCTGGAGTTCCTGCCCGGGGAGGGAGCACTTAAGCCCGGGAAGGAATATGAGGGCCGGCTCAGGCTGGACAGACTGACGAAGGTCAGCGACAAATCCCTGAAAGTCTTTCACTTCGACTTCACCGTGGCCCGCAAGGATTTCTCCCTTGAGTTGGACCGCCTGCTCATTGAAAACGGCAGCCCGGAGTTCTTCAGCGTAAGCGGAGTCCTGCGAAGCAGCTGCAGCCTGGAAGAAGAGAAACTGCGCGAGGCCCTGAAATGGGATTGGCGCGAAGAGGGCGGCTCGCTCGCCTGCGAACTCTCTGCCGACGGGAAGAGCTGCCGCTTTACAGTGTCGCAGCTCAGGCGCATTGAAGAAAAGGCGGATTTCAGGATGATGGCGGATGCCTCCGTACTTGGCTTCGGCAAGAAGAAGGAGGCCGTTCTCCCAATCGCGGGCAGCGATGAGTTCACCCTATGCCTGAAGTCCCTTGAAAGCGGGGAAGAAAACTGTGTGGACCTGATGTTCAGCGAGGCCCTGGATGCATCCCAGAATCCGGACGGCCTTTTCACCGTCGTGGAAGCCGGCAGGTGGTACTGCCAGAAGGACGGGAACAGGATAAGGATATATTTCGGCAAAAACGACTCGGGACAGCTGCATGTCAATCTGTCATCCGCCATTCGCAGCGAATCGGGCAGGCGGCTGGCATCGGACATTGAACTTTGCTTCGACAGGGAAGAGAACTGGCCTGCCGTCGCACTGCGCAGGGAAGGCAATATACTCCCCGACCCGTCGGATCTCTCCATCTGCTTCAGTGCCAGACAGTTGAATGCGATAGACCTGAGCATAGTAAGGATATATGAAGACAATATACTCAGCTTCCTGCAGGACAACGGGCTCGACGGCAACGAAATGATGCGACGCAGCGGCAGGCTCGTTTACCGCGGCAAAGTCAGACTGGACGGCGACCCTTCGCTGAACCTGCACGGAGAGAATCTCTTCAAGCTGAACCTCTCCGGAGTGATGAAGAAGGAGGCGGGGGCCATATACGTGGTCAGGTTGAGTTTCCGCAAGGAATATTCCCTCTACGGCAAGGACGCTTCGCAGGGAGAAACGCAGGCGGACGGAACGGACACAATGATAAGCCTGGATGCGGACAATGGACTGAGCGAAGCCGACGAGGCTGTGTGGGATTGCCCTTGGGGCTGGTACTACGAGGATTTCTGTGACTGGAGCAAATATGAGTGGAAAGACAGGAATGACCCTTCGAAGGATTCCTTCTATATGGACGCCTCCCGTTTCCCTCAGACAACCCTGCTCAGCAGCAACATAGGCATCATCGCAAAAAGCCAGGACGGGAAACGCGTATGGGTGACCGTCAATGACATACTCAGCGGAGAGCCGCTGGGCGGCGCGGAGATCTATGCCTACAACTTCCAGAAGCAGCGCATAGGCAGTGCCAGGACCGACAGGGACGGATGCGCGACCATCAATGCGGACGGCAAGGTCTGGGCGGTGACGGCTCGCAGCGGCAAGTCCACCGGCTACCTGAAGATGCAGGACGGATACGAGAACAGCACAAGCCGCTTCGACGTAGGCGGCAAGACCGTCAGCCGCGGCCTGAAGGGCTATATCTATGGCGAACGTGGCGTGTGGAGGCCGGGCGACACCCTGCACCTGACACTTATCGTGGATGACCTGGAGCACAAGCTTCCGGAGAATCACCCCGTGACCATGGAGGTCTATACCCCGGGCGGCCAGTTCTATGAGAGAATCGTGGACAGCGAGGGGCGCGACGGTTTCCATCACTTCAAGCTCATTACCGACGCAAACGACCCTACGGGCAGCTGGAATGCCTATTTCAAGCTGGGAGGAAGCAGCTTCCACAAGACGCTCCACATAGAGGAGCTCAAGGCAAACAGACTGAAGCTGAAACTTAACGTGGACAGGGCCATACTGCAGAGCGGGCAGAACGCAGGCTTTTCTCTCGGCGGAGAGTGGCTCACCGGGCCGCCGGCCTCAGGACTGAAAGCCAGGGTGGAGATGAAACTCAGCAGATTGTCCCAGCCTTTCCCTGAATTCAAGGAATATGTTTTCACCGACCCTTCCCGCGATTTCGCCGCCGACAGCCACACTCTGCTGGAGCGGACGCTTGACGAGGCCGGACAGTGCAAGGCCGAGACTGCAATGCCGTATATCAAGGGCGCTCCCGGTATGCTGAAGGCCGAACTCGTGAGCCGTGTGTTCGAAGCGGGCGGAGACGCCTCCATCAGCACTATGAGCCTGCCGTTCTCACCTTACCGGGCATACGTGGGACTGAAATTGCCTCAGGCCGACGGGAACTGCCTGGAGACGGACAGGGACAACGAATTCCGCCTGGTGGTCCTCGACCCCGAAGGAAGACGCATAGACGGTCACAGTCTGGAATACAGCATATACAAAATGGATTGGAACTGGTGGCTGCAGGACGACAAGGGAGGATATGCCTCCTATGTCAACGGAAACTCTGCGAACCGCGTGGCCGGAGGAGTGCTGGAGACGGAAGGCGGAGAGGCCGTGTTCAAGTGGCGCCTCGACTACCCCGACTGGGGCAGATATTTCATATATGTAAAAGACCTGGACGGCAGGCACGCCTGCGGCTGCGAGGTGACGGTGGACTGGCCACAGTGGAGGGGACGCGCCGACAGGGAGGATCCGGATGCCGCGAGTCTGCTGAGCATATCCACAGACCGCAACAGCTGCAAGGCCGGCGAAGAACTGACACTGTTCATACCGGCTGCGAAGGACGGCAGGGCGCTGGTGAGCATAGAGAACAGCCGGGGCGTACTGTCCCGCAGCTGGGTAGAGACAGGAGAGGAAGAGACCAGACACACGATAAAGGTGAGCGGAGAGATGGCGCCGAATTTCTATATATGCGTCACCCTGCTGCAGCCATATTCGAAACGGGAAAATGACGCGCCGCTGAGGATGTACGGCATCAAGGCCATAAGCGTGGACGACGAGAACTCGCGGCTGCAGCCTGTCATCAATGCTCCGGAGGTCATACGGCCGCAGGAGGAGTTCAAGCTCAAAGTGAGCGAGTCCTCGGGAAGGCCTATGAGCTACACCATAGCCATAGTCGATGAGGGCCTGCTGGACATCACTTCCTTCAAAACGCCTGACCCTTGGGGAGCGATGCACGCCAAGGAGGCCCTCGGGGTGAAGACCTGGGACCTCTACGACAAAGTGGTCGGCGCCTTCGACGCCCAGATGGCCGCTCCGCTCAGCATAGGCGGCGACGAAAGCATTGAGGTGGAAAACATGAAGGACAGGCGCTTCAACCCGGTAGTGCGTTTCCTCGGTCCTTTCACCCTGGAAAAGGGCAGCGCGACTCACCGCATAAAACTGCCTATGTATGTGGGCAGCGTCAGGATTATGGTGGTGGCCGGCCACGACGGGGCCTTCGGAAGCGCGGAGAAGAGCGTTCCGGTGCGTAATCCGCTTATGCTGCTGGCCAGCCTGCCGGAGAGCCTGGGCTGCGGCGAGAGCATAAAGCTGCCGGTGAACGTGTTCGCGATGGAAGAGGGCATAAGCGAAGTGCGCCTCAGCCTCAAGGCGGAAGGCCCTGTGGAACTCGGCGAATCCAGGACCGCCCTTAAGTTCAGCAGCAGCGGAGACCGCATCGCCACTTTTGGTCTCAAGGCCGGGAAAGAAACGGGCAAGGCACGCATATACATAACTGCGGAAGGCGGCGGAAAGAAGGTCAGCGAACTTGTGGAACTGGATATAGTCAAACGCAACCCTGTCAGCTGCAAGGTCGATCGCCGTATTCTCGAACCGGGCGACAGCTGCCGCTTCGAATGGCAGGCCGAAGAGACACTCAGTGCCGGACTGCAGCTGGCCGGCTTCCCTTGCTGCGACTTCGAGGCCGTGCTCGACTTCGCCAAGGCATATCCTTACGACTGCACGTCCCAGCTGGCTGCGAGAGGCCTTGCCGCCCTGAGCGTAATGGACGCCGTCAGGGAGGAAAGGCGCGCGGAGGCGGAGACCCTTGCGGGGGATATGCTCAAACGCATATATTCCCGTCAGCTGGCAAACGGCGGCTTCTGTAACTGGCCGGGCATGCTCAAGGCTGACGAAATGACCACGTCCCTGGTGGGAGAATTCCTGCTGAAGGCCGACGGCAAGGGCATCAGAGCGGACAAGGGAGTGATGAGTTCCTGGAAGAATTTCCAGAAGAAGTGCAGCGTGAACTTCCGCAACGGAAGCGCAGTGGATATGGACCGTCAGATTCAGGCCTACAGGCTCTACACCCTGGCCCTGGCCGGCAGCCCTGACGAAAGTGCCATGAACCGTCTCAGAAGCGAGGGACAGCTGCAGGGCAGCGCGGCCTGGCGACTTGCCTCGGCCTATTATCTGAGCGGCAAGAAGAGCATAGCGAAGGATCTCATAGCCAAAGCCGGAATCAGCAGTAACGCGATGGCCAAGGCGGTGATGCTGGGCAGTCTGGTACTCTGTGACGATGTGGCCAGGGCCGGCATTCTGGCGGATGAGGTGGCAAGCTATATGGACAATGGCTGGAATACGGAGCTGCTCGCCTGCAGTGCCGATGCCCTGGCCGCACTGGCGGAGAAAATGGGCAATGAGGTCCTGGAGGCGGAAGTTGACGGACAGCTCTTCAGGAGCGCAGACGCCCTCTGCCGCTGCAATCCGGCAAGGGAGTCCGGCAGCTGCCTCGTCGTCAACCGCGGCAAGGGCAGCATCAGGGCCACGCTCAAACTGGAAACGGACGGGGAACTGAAGGAGGAGGCCGCTTCCGGGCTCAGACTGGAACGCCGCTTCCTCGGAGCGGACGGCAAGACTCTGGACCCGTCCCTGCTGAAGCAGGGAGAGGACTTCTATATCTACCTGAAAGTCAGCAATCTGAGTGGAAAGATGCTCAACGGGCTGGCCCTCAGCCAGAGCATTGCTTCCGGTTGGGAGATATTCAATGAAAGACTCTACGGAATAACGGAAAGTGCGGAAGACTGCTCCTATTACAAGGATATACGCAACGGACGCTGCGACTGGTTCTTCAATCTCGCCGCCGGGCAGAGCGCCGGATTCAGGCTGCGCCTGCAGGCCAGCTACGCGGGCGATTATATCCTGCCTGCCGCCAGCTGCCGCTCCATGGAAGAGGAATATATATTCGCAAACACCGCCTCCGGACGCTGCAAGGTCAGATGAGCAGAAAAAGACTTACTGCGCTTGTGGCGGCAGGCGTAGCTGCAGTGCTTTTCGTGCTGTGGCTGTGCTGTCTGCCACGTGATCTGTTCCCGGACTGCTACAGCAGCTGTGTCCTGGACCGGAACGGGGAACTGCTGGGCGCCAGGATAGCCGCTGACGGACAGTGGCGTTTCCCTCCCTGTGACAGCGTGAACTGGAAGTATGCCGCCGCGGTCACGGAATTCGAGGACAGGCGTTTCCGCTACCATCCGGGCGTGGACCCGCTGGCGGCAGGCAGGGCCCTGGTTCAGAACATACGCAATTCCCGCACGGTGAGCGGGGCCAGTACCATCAGCATGCAGCTGATACGGCTCTCCCGGGGAAACAGAAAGAGAAACATAGGCGAGAAAGTGCTGGAATGCATAATGGCCACCCGTCTGGAGCTGCGCTACAGCAAGGACGAGATTCTGGCCCTCTATGCCTCCCACGCCCCTTTCGGAGGGAATGTGGTAGGCATTGACGCGGCTTCCTGGCGCTATTTCGGCCATTCCTCCGGGGAACTTTCCTGGGGAGAGGCGGCCACTCTCGCGGTTTTGCCGAACTCCCCATCTTCCATTCACCCGGGCAGGAACAGGGACAGACTCCTGGCCAAGCGCAACGCCCTGCTGCTGCGTCTGAGGGATAAGGGGACTATAAGTGAAGAGGACTATGAGCTCGCCTGCTGCGAAGCCGTGGCAGAAGGAACCCGGGAACTGCCGGAGCTGGCCGCGCAATATGTGGAAAGGATGTGCAACAGCCATCCGGGCGAAAGGATAAGCAGCGGAATCGAGCTCCAGCTGCAGAGACAGCTGGAAGAACTCTGCGACCGGCATTGCCGGGAATTCGCGGCTGAGGGCATAGAGGACCTTGCCGCCGTGATAATCGACGTACACAGCGGAGAGGTCGTCGCGAGGGTGGGCAATTCCGACAGGCAGCGCAGCCGCAACGGGGCTATGGTGGACATATCGGCCAGCCCCCGGAGCAGCGGCAGCATACTCAAGCCCCTGCTCTACACCGCGGCTCTTCAGGACGGGCAGATACTCCCGAACACCCTGCTGAAAGACACCCCGGTGAACATAGACGGCTTCAAGCCCCGCAATTTCGACCGCAGCTATTCGGGGGCGGTCCCGGCATCCGAGGCCCTGGCCCGCTCCCTGAACGTGCCCTTCGTGGGCCTGCTCCGGGACTATGGGGTGGAGCGCTTCGACGAACTGCTGCGCAGGTGTAAGCTGAGTTCCCTTAAGCGAAAGGCGTCGGATTACGGACTCTCACTCATTCTGGGCGGAGCCGAGGTGAGACTGGACGAGCTCTGCCGTGCCTATGCGGACCTGGCGCTCTACTATTGTCTGGATGACGAAAGCATAAGAAATGACGCTGTGCTCAAAGAGCGCTTCCGGGATTTTCCTTTTTTCGACAGGACGGCCGTGTGGCATTGTCTGGAGGCCCTTTCAACAGTCAACCGGCCGGACGAGATGGACTGGAGACGCATATCCTCAGTAAGGAAGATCGCCTGGAAAACCGGCACCAGCTGGGGCTACAGGGATGCCTGGGCCATAGGGATCAGCCCCGATTACGTGGTGGGCGTATGGGCGGGAAACGCCGACGGACACAGTGCCCCGGGAATCTCTGGCGCGAGGACTGCCGGTCCCGTGATGTTCGGGATTTTCAGTCTGCTGCCGCGTGGCAGCTCCTTTCCGGAACCCCGCTACGGGGATTATGTCGTGGCAGAGGTCTGCCGGAATTCCGGGATGCTTAAAACCCCTTACTGCGAGAGCTGCGACAGTCTTAAGCTGCCTCTGAACGCCCTGAGAAGCCGGCCTTGCGCCTACCACAAAAGCGACGGCAGCTTCGTCCTCCCGCCCGCGATGGACTGGTATATGAGGCGCCGCCACCCGGAGGCATATTCTTCCGGACGTCGTGACACGGACGGCGATATGGAATTCATATACCCCGAAAACGGAAGCGTCCTGAGCGTCACACGCCAGATGGACGGAAGCCGGGGAGGGATAGTCTTCCGCCTTGCACACAAAAATCCAGATGCCGTGATATACTGGCATCTGGATCAGGATTATATGGGCTGCACCACTCTGATTCACACTATGACTCTCTGTCCGGATGCCGGCAGGCACGTTCTGACGGTCACGGATCAGGAGGGCAACAGCCGCAGTCTGGATTTTACAGTGCAGAAAGGTTCATCGGATTGACGATGTTCTTGCCTTCCGGAGTGTAGGCGTAAGCCATCTTGTCCTCGTACGCCTTCTCCACGTTGCGGCGCACCACCTTGGAGGTACTGTTCATCTGCCCGTTGGCGAGACTGAAGGCCTCAGGAAGGACGCAGACGGCAGCAGGGAGCCAGCGGTCAGGGAACTGTCCGGCGTGACTTCCGCCCCTGCGGAAGATGTTGACCTCCTCCTGGAGTTTCTCGAGCATCTTGACCTTGGCTTCCTCCGAAGCAGGGTCGAGGGACGGGAAGGCAGTCTTCACATAGTCCTTGAGGGCATCCTTGTTCGGTACCATAAGCAGTATGGTGTAAGGGTCCTGGCTGTTATGAAGAATGGCGCCGTCTATGAACCTGGAGCTCTCCACGTAGGATTCCTCCATAAGCTCAGGAGAGTACTTCTCTCCGTCGGCGGAAATGAGCAGGGCCTTGAAGCGGCCTACGACATAGAGTATGGACTTGTCTTCCGGCCAGATATAACCCATATCGCCGGTGTGGAGCCAGCCGTCGATGACGGTCTTCGCCGTGGTCTCCGGGTTCTTCCAGTAGCCGGCCATCACGTTTTCGCCCTTGACTACAATCTCACCGAGTTCTCCAGGAGCCACCTCCCTGCCTTCGGAGTCGCATATCTTGCACTCCATAGGCTGCACGAGGCGTCCCGACGAACCCATCACATAGCGTACAGGAGAATTGGCGCAGATGATAGGTGTGGCCTCGCTGAGTCCGTAACCCTGGTAGATAGGAACGCCAATGGCATAGTAGTAGCGCTGCAGGTCTATGTCGAGGAGGGCACCGCCGCCCACGAAGAATTTCATCCTTCCGCCGAAGGCGCTCTGACGCACGGCGCTGAATACGAGCTTGTCGAAGAGGGCCATCAGCGGCTTGCGCCAGAACTGCCAGCCACCGCGGTTATATACCTCCTTGTTGTATTTGATGGCATTGGAGAGGCCCATGTTGTAGAGCTTCTGCACGAAAGGACTCTTCTTCCTTATGCCGGCCTCTATGCCCTTCTTGAAGTTCTTGCTTATTGCCGGAACGGAGAGCATTATGTGCGGACGCACCTCCTTGATGGTTCCCGGCACGTTGCGGAGCATCTCCATAGGGGACTTGCCGAAAGGTACGGTAGCGATGGAGGCACCCACGTGCATCATTATGTAGAAGCCTGCGACGTGGGCGAAGCAGTGGTCCAGAGGCAGTATTATGAGCATCACGTAGTCCGACGGAACGGTGATGACAGAGGTGGCCTGCTCCACGTTCGCGGTGTAGTTGCGATGGGTGAGCAATATGCCCTTGGGATCTGCCGTCGTTCCGGAGGTGTAACTGATATTGGCATAGTCATCCGGTCCTATGGATTCGTAGCGGGCCACGAATTCGTCGCGCCTTGCGGCAAGGAAGGCGTCACCGAGCTCCAATACCTCCCTGAGGCTGATTTCGTTTGCGGCGAAATCCTCGAGTTCGTCGAAGACCACAAGCTTCTCCACTGCAGGGAGTTCGTCGATTATGCGGCGTATCTTCGGGAGCTGGGATTTGGAAACCATCACCATCTTCGCGTCCGAATGTCTGATGCGGAAGATAAGGTCCGTACCCTCGGCGAGGTTGATGGACAGCGGAACGTTCACTCCGCCAGCGTAAAGTATGCCCAGTTCGCCTATTACCCAGGCGTTGCGGCCTTCGGAAAGGAGGGCCACCTTGTCGCCCTTGCCGAGACCCAGGGACATCAGACCTGCAGCTACCCTGTGGGCCTGCTCCCTTGTCTGGGCGAATGTGGTTTCTGTCCATTCCCCATTGACTTTTTCACGGAGGAAGGTGTTGGAGGCATGCTTTGCGCAACAGCGCTCCACGAATTGAATGATTGTAATTCTTTCGTTCATATACTATTGACTATTCATGAGGAAAGAGTCCGAAGAGCTCGGCGTCTATCTTGTCGCAGACCTCCTGGAAATCCTCAGGGTGATTCTCGAATTTGATACGGTCCACGTCAAGTATGAGCAGGCGGTGCCTGTACCCTTCTATCCATTTCTCGTACTTCTCGTTAAGTCCGGTAATATAATCTATGCGTATGCTCTTCTCGTACTCGCGTCCCCTCTTCTGTATCTGGGCGATGAGGTTCGGGATGCTGGAACGCAGGTAAATCATAAGGTCAGGCGGATTGACCAGGGACATCATAAGGTCGAAGAGATCCGAATAATTCTCGAAATCCCTGGAGGACATAAGGCCCATCGAATGCAGGTTCGGGGCGAAGATGCGGGCGTCCTCGTAAATTGTCCTGTCCTGTATGATTGTATCTTCCGACTTTGATATCTCAATGACCTCCTTGAAACGCTTGTTGAGGAAAAATATCTGGAGGTTGAATGCCCAGCGTCTCATATCTTCATAGAAGTCGGCGAGATAAGGATTATTGTCGACAGGCTCAAAACGCGGGGTCCATCCATAGCGTTTCGCTAACAGACGTGTGAGAGTAGTCTTTCCACTACCGATATTTCCAGCTACAGCTATATGCATATGTATTGAATGTCTTTGTTTTTTATAATGTCAGTGTCAATTATCCTCATCAAGGGGGAAGAGTCCAAAAAGTATCTCGTCAAGCCTGTCAGTAATATACCTGAAGTCCTCTGGGTTATGCTCATAATCGAGATTGTTCACGTCAATGGTAAGAACCCTCCCCTTATAATTTTTGTAGATGAAGTCGTCATAATTCTTATTAAGCCCCTGCAGATACTCTATCTTTATTGCCTGCTCATAATCCCGTCCCCTCTTCTGGATGTTTGCGACAAGATGGTCGGTTGTCGCTCTCAGATATATCATCAGGTCAGGATACTTTGTCACGGATGTCATCATCTCAAAAAGCTCCATGTATGTGTCATAGTCAAGGTCGGATATGGCACCCTGCTCATGATTGTTCTTGGTGAAGACATAAACGCCCTCGAAGATTGACCTGTCCTGTATCACAGACTTCTCACATGTGTTGATATCCATAACGTCCTTGAAACGCTCTTTCAGGAAGTAGACCTCAAGATTGAACGACCATCGCTTGATGTCTTTATAGTAATCGGCGAGATAAGGATTCTCCACCACCTTCTCGAAGCGTGGTTCCCAACCATAATGCCTGGCGAGCATCTTTGTCAGGGTAGTTTTCCCTGACCCTATGTTTCCAGCTATTGCAATGTGCATCTTATTCCTTGTTCTCTGTGACATACAATCACTTTTATTCCATATTTCTCATGTATGTGCTCAGCGAGGTGCTGGGCAGAATAAACTGACCTGTGTTGTCCACCTGTACATCCGAAGGCAAACATCAGCGATGTGAAACCTCTTTGGATATAACGCTCCACATGATGGTCGGCGAGCTGATAGACAGCGTCCAGGAAGCGAAGTATCTCTCCGTCATCCTCCAGGAATCTTATGACGGGCTCGTCAAGCCCTGTCAGCTTCTTATATGGCTCATAGCGTCCCGGATTGTGTGTCGAGCGGCAATCAAAAACATATCCTCCGCCATTGCCAGATGGATCGTCCGGTATTCCCTTCTTGTAAGAGAAGCTCCACACTCTCACGACAAGAGGCCCTTTGCCATCATACTTTGAGAATGTCGCCGGACCGTCGGCAGGATTGGCGACATAGACATCATTGCTCGCCGTCTTGAAGCCGTCAAGACGCTCCTTCGGCCTCACTGCTGGCATCTGGAATTCATCCTTGTCACACAGGCGCTGGAGGACATCGACAAGATAAGGATATGGGAAATCATTCTCCGAAAGCAGCGTACGCAGATTCTCCACAGCTGGAGGAATACTGTCTATGAAATGTTTCTTGCGCTCAAAACGCCCTCTGAATCCATATGCCCCGAGAACCTGAAGCGTGCGGAACAGCACAAACAGCTGGAGACGCTCATTGAAAGTCTTCTCGTTTGGCACCTCGATATACTGTTTCAAGGCGTCATAATACTCACCTATCATCTCACGCCGCAGGGCTGGACTGTAATGAGCCGACGCCTGCCACAGGAATGACGCCACATCATAGTAATAAGGACCATGCCGACCTCCCTGGAAATCAATGAAGTACGGATTGCCCTTGTTATCAAGCATGACATTACGGGCTTGGAAATCGCGGTACATGAAACTCTGCGACTCTATTCCTGAGACATCGTCATGCATCGCAAGGTCTTTGGCCAGAAGCCGGAAGTTTGCCTCGAGCTTCAACTCGTGGAAATCAATCTCTGTTGTCTTGAGGAAACAGTATTTGAAATAGTTCAGGTCAAACAGGACATTGTCTGTATCAAACTGAGGCTGAGGGTAGCAGACATTCCAGTCCATACCACGGGCTCCTCTTATCTGGATATTCGGAAGCTCTCGTATGGTTCTTCTCAGCAGTTCCTTCTCCTCATTATTGTAACGTCCGCCTGATTCCCGTCCACCTCGTATAGCGTCGAATAGCGAGGTATCGCCAAGATCCTGCTGGAGATAACACATCTCGTCGTCACTGACAGCAAGTATATGAGGTACAGGAAGCTTCCTCTTCTCAAAATGATGGGCTATTGAGATGAAGGCATGGTCCTCTTCGCGTGATGTTCCTATAACGCCTATGACTGTATTGCCATTCTCATCATAAAGCCGGTAATACTGCCTGTTGCTCCCGGCTCCGGCAAGTCTCACTACAGACGAGGCTGGATGCCCGAAAGTATCAATATAAAGTTGGTTTAATCGTTGCATAGTTATTATTGAGAATTGGAGATTGCGTGGGGGTAACAGCGGATGATCTCTGTGACGAGCCTTACCACACACACTCTCCCCCCACATAAGGCCACATCCTGTTATTCAGCTGGAGAATCACGTGACAGCTGTCTGTTATACCTTGCCCCACCCCATTCTTCCTAATCTTGGGGGGGGATGAATGACTTTTTTATCCAAGCACAACCGTGCGCATGTACGAGTGACATCCACTCTCTGGATAGAGATTCAACAGCTATGGTATCCCTTGGACGAATATTCCACACGGAAAGCCCCGTGATGGTTTCTTTTGAAGAGTATACGTCATCATACGAAGCGTTTCATAGCGCGGTCCATCTCTCTGCGGTCCTCCTTGTCTTTCAGCGTATTGCGCTTGTCGTATTCCTTCTTTCCTTTTGCGAGAGCGATATCAAGTTTTGCAAAACCCTTGTCGTTGATATACAGTTTTATCGGTATGATTGTGAATCCGGACTGATGTTTAGTGTTCTGCT
>SFMG01000033.1 GCA_004554455.1 Bacteroidales bacterium
ATTAATGATTGTAGTTGGATTCAGTTTAATGGTTTTGCCGTCTTCTGAAATAGAAATATCTCCTGTGATATCTATGCAACCTGGTTTAGTCTTAGTCGTATTTACAAGATACTTAATTGTATTAGGATCTGAATTCAAAGCCATTCCAATCACATATTCTCCGCCTTCAAGTTCAGACTGCGAAGTAATACGATTATAGGTCTCGTTTGGCGATGCTACGGCATCCTTCTCCATCGCAACCCCAAATCCCTTTACGTCACCTCTGGTGAGTGTGATGGTCTTGGTGAAAGTCTTGGTATAGGTACCTGCAACAGCCTCAGCATCATCGGTTGTTTTGGCTTTGATAGTGAATTTTGCCTCTTCAACAGGTATAGTTGTGAACCATACCGTAGCATTTCCATCAACAACATCATTCAAAACATCAAGAGTGATAACATTTGAAGTATTAACAAATGTGCCTGTTTCCAAATCATA
Source organism: Bacteroidales bacterium (assembly GCA_004554455.1). Taxonomy (GTDB): domain Bacteria; phylum Bacteroidota; class Bacteroidia; order Bacteroidales; family UBA932; genus Cryptobacteroides. The sequence continues at coordinate 475 of SFMG01000033.1, forward strand.
TTGACCTGCAATAGGCTTATCCGATTCAATCGTTACGCTTGATACGTAAGCACCGCTTGTCAAACCCTTCAATGTCATCTTAGCAAATGCGACCTCTCTCTTAAAGCTGAACTGGAAAAGCTTGTCACGAGTGCCATCCAACACATTGGAAACCATCACATCTGAAATTTCTGCATAAGAGTTTTTAGGAACAATCTGGGTTGCACTAACCTCAGTATTGTATAATGCCTGATACTTAGGTGAAGCAGGAAGCTCTCCTGGGAATGTTGCCATCATAGACATTTTCCCGTCAGTACCTAGTTCAGCAATAACCTCTGTAGCTTCTATTCCATTCTCATAAACAGTGATTCTGCCTTCATCCGCAGTCGTCCACGCAAACTTGGCGGTTTTACCATCACTTATGTCAACAGTAGTCTTTGTTTCCGGAGCACCAGCCACGAAAGAGACCGTGTGGGTAGCACCTGAGGTAAGCCCAGATTCGAGTTCAGGTTTCTGGCATGCTGAGAAACCCAGCAGGGTAATTACCGATAAGGCAAGGAACTTTGAACTTTTCATAATGTTTGTTTTTTAATAGATATCGTTCCCGTCTTCTTCCATAAAAAAGCCATTTGCACCTGCGTCTCCCGGCTTGCCGTAGTTGTTACTTTGACACAACGCCCCCTCGGAGTGGATTTCGTAGATTGTCACATCTGGGGCCACGTAGGCCACCATCTTCATTTCTTTCTGTTTCATAATGATTGGTTATTTAATTGTTTTGTTGTTTGTTTCCTCGTTGTTGTCCTATCATCCGCTTAGTGTGGAGACGACATTCCTTCAAATATAGGAATTCTATATGAAAAAGATAATGGAAAGTTTACATTTGTAAAGAAATAGTAAAAATTTGGATATCTTTGCGCCCGCAAAATAACTACTATGGGCGGATTATTTGGAACTATCTCACGAGAGACTCCTTGCGCAAATGATCTCTTCTATGGGGTCGATTATCACTCTCACCTCGGCACCCGCCGGGCAGGAATGGCCACCTACGACCCTGAGGCCGGCTTCTTCAGAAGCATCCACAGCCTTGAAAGCAACTACTTCAGAACGAAATTCGAACAGGAACTCCCCAAATTCAAGGGATGCTCGGGCATAGGTGTCATCAGCGACACCGACGCACAGCCCCTCCTGATGAACTCCCACCTCGGACGATTCGCCATCGTCACCGTGGCGAAAATCAACAATCAGGAGGAGATTTCGAAGCATCTCCTGGATATGAATCTGCCTTTGAGCGAGTTCAGTAGCGGGAAAATCAACCCTACCGAGCTCGTTTCGCTTTTGATAATCCAGGGCAAGAGCTTCGTGGAGGGCATAGAGAATGTGTTCAGGACGATAGAAGGTTCCTGCTCGATGCTCCTGCTCACGGAAGACGGGATCATCGCGGCCAGGGACTCCTGGGGCCGCACTCCCCTGGTCATAGGCCGCAGGGACGGAGCCTGCGCCGTGGCGAGCGAAAGCACCGCCTTCTCCAATCTCGGATATGAGACAGAGCACTTCATCGGCCCGGGCGAAATCGTGAAACTGCGCCCGGACGGATACGAGTGCCTCAGGAAAGCCAATCCGGGGATGCAGATATGCTCATTCCTCTGGATATATTACGGCTTCCCTACAAGTGACTACGAAGGCAAGAATGTCGAGGAGATGCGCAACGAGACAGGACGGCTTATGGGCAGAAAGGACGAAGTCGAAGTGGATTGCGCCTGCGGCATACCGGACAGCGGAATAGGAATGGCCGTCGGATATGCGGAAGGTCACGGCACCCCTTACATGAGGGCCATCAACAAGTACACGCCGACCTGGCCGAGGTCCTTTATGCCTGCCAACCAGAATATGAGGAACCTGGTCGCAAAGATGAAACTCATTCCCAACAGAAGCATACTTGAGGGAAAGAGGGTTCTTTTCTGTGACGACAGCATAGTCAGGGGAACCCAGCTGAGGGACAGCACGAAGCTGCTGCACAGCATGGGTGCCAGGGAGGTGCACATGAGGATTGCCTGTCCTCCGCTCGTATATGCCTGTCCTTTCATAAACTTCTCGGCCAGCAAGAGCGAGAAGGAGCTCATCACCAGGCGCATCATAGAAGATCTGGAGGGATATATGCCGGAGGACGTGTCGGCATACACCCGCACGGATTCCCCGGAGTACCGCAGGATGGTGGAGGAAATCGCCCGCAGACTCAATCTCGACTCCCTGAAATTCAGCACCATAGAATCCATAGTGGAGGCCATAGGTCTTGACAAGTGCAGGATATGCACCCACTGTTTTGACGGTTCCTCATTCCACACCCTTCACAAAGAGAATAAATGAGACTTGTGATACAAAGGTGCCTGGAGGCATCGGTAAAGATCGACGGGGAAATTGTATCCTCCATAGGCAAGGGCCTGCTTGTGCTTGTAGGCATAGAGCAGGGCGACACCCAGGCCGATGTCGATTGGCTGGTGGGCAAGACTGCCGGTCTGAGGATATTTGACGATGAGGCCGGAGTGATGAACCTCAGCGTGGCGGACACAGGCGGCGAAGTGCTTGCCGTCTCCCAGTTCACTCTTACCGCCTCTACACGAAAGGGGAACCGCCCTTCCTACATACGTGCTGCAGGTCACGAATTGGCGGTTCCCCTCTACGAGTCCTATTGTGAGAAGCTCTCTGAGGCCCTGGGCAGAAGCGTCGGGGAAGGACGCTTCGGAGCCGATATGAAGGTGTCACTTGTTAATGACGGACCTGTCACTATAATCATCGACTCCCGCCTCAGGGAGTAAGGTTCAGAGAGCAAAAAAATCTACTCGGCGTTGTAGCCGTTGTTTTCAAGCGTAACATTGACCGTGGTGCCGCTGCCCTTGAACATCCAGTCGGCAATGTTGTCGGCCGTGACGGTGATCTCGGCAGGTTCAGCGGCGGTGACGTCAACAACCTTGCCGGCCACCTTGCAGTTCTTCACGGTGAATCCCGCCTTGTTAGGTCTGGCGGCAATGAGGGCGATGGACTTGGCTGCTGTGAAGCCACTGATGGAAGAACGGGCAGTGGTCTTGCAGTTGTCGATGACGACGGAAGCGCTGCCATTGTTGCCATATATGCCTGCAAGGTAGAGCTTGCCTCCGTTCACGGCCTTGACCGAGCCGTCGAAGGTGCAGTTGCTTACGGTGCCGGTCGCAGCGGCCTCGGAGAAGCCGGGACCGACAGCGCCGCAGAGACGGTCAACTTCCTCCGTGGACTGTATATCGAAGAGTCCGGTAAAGCTGCAGCCGCTTACTTCGTAGTCAGTCGATGCGCCTGAAGAGCCCAGGACTCCGCCGCCACGCACCTTTGGTGCCTTGACTATGGTGACGCTGCCGCTAGTGGAGCAGTCGCGTATGGTGTATTTGGTGAACGGGTTCTTGCTGGCGCCCATCTTGCCGACAACGCCGCCTATGTAATCCCAGTTGGAAGCGCTGTGATTGACAATGAGTTCCCCGCTCATAGAACAGCTCAGGATGCTGATGCTCGGAGCGTCTGCACTGCTTTCGCCGTAGCCGAGCACGCCGCCCACTATGCCAGGGCAAGATGTCAGCACAGATAACTTGCCGCTGTAAGAGCAGCCGCTGACGGTGGCGCCGTCTCCCTGGAGGTCAGCGACGATTCCGCCTGCAACTGCGTATGCAGTGCCGCTGCCTGAAGAAAGTTCGAGAGTGGCTGAGCTGCTGCAGTTCTCGACGAGACCGCCGTTAACTATGCCGGCCACGGAAGCGAAGTAGTGCTGGGCGCTGCCGTCGAAACTGGTCTTGAGACTGCCGGCCACTGCGAGGTTCCTGACGGTACCGCTCAGGGTCTGTATGAGAGCCACGTTGTTCAGGTCGGATTCAGCTCCGTCGATGGTGATGGTGTAACCGCCGCCATTCAGGACTCCGGCAAAGGAAGCTATAGGATTGAAGTCGGCTGCAGGGATGGTGATGTCGGCGCTGAGGGTGTAGCTGTCGGAGGCGGATGCTTCCCCGGCTAGGGCAGCGAATTTCTTCCAGTCGGAGGCGGAAGCGATGGCGTTGCCCGGGAGGCCGTCCACGTACGGTTCCTGACTCACGCTTACAGTGACACTGAGGGCAGGATTGTCCGTGGCGGTGAATACTATCTCTGCGGAGCGGCTTTCCTTGACCTCGTTGGCGGAGGCGGTGACGCTGACGATCTTGACCTCGGAATCACCCTGGGCAGGGCTCAGATTGAGCCAGGAGGCGGTAGTGGAGACTGTCCAGGCGCAGTTGGCATCGACGCCGAGATCCTTGCTGTCCCCGCCGAACGGGAAGTTCAGGGCTTCCTTGTCCACGATGATATAAGGTACAGGACCGGAACCGCCGTCGAAGTAGCAGCCAACAGGCGTGCCGGTGCTGGCAGAACCCTGGATAAGACTTTCGAAGTTGGCCGCGGTCACCTCGGTAGAGTTCACGACGCCGCCCACGCAGCAGGAGGTAAGGGCAGCCGCGGAGAGTCCGGCTATGGAGCCGCAGGCGGAGGCCACGCTGCAGCTGATGGCTCCCCTGTTGGTCTCGTTGCTGATGTTGCAGGATGCGATGGAGGCATTGCCCACCACACCGCCGGCAGCAGCGGCGGATCCGCTTGCATCAACATTGGCCTTGTTAAGGTTCTCACTTGATTTCCAAGCGCTTCCCTTGGTGTACCAGCCCAGGATACCACCGGCGTAAACGGCTCCCGTTCCAGCATTCACTATGCTTACAGGGCCCTCGTTGGTGTTGCCCTTGACATCGGTGGACGAGCAGGAGAAGCCGATGATGCCGCCTGCGCAGACCTTGTTGGCGTGGGTGGTGGCGTTGTTCACGGCGATCTTGACGGCTCCCTTGTTGGTGCAGCCTTCTATGTGACAAAGGGCCGAGGCAGTGCATTTTTCCTCGAAGCCGACTATGCCGGCTGCTGCCTGCCAGTTGTCGTTGGCGCTCTGGTCTATGCATACCTCGCCTTCGTTGACGCAGTTAAGCACATCGCCACCGCTGTTGACGGTGCCGACTATGCCGCCCATACGGTTGACCTGCAGTATGGAGGACCTGACGGTAGCGGCATTGGTGCAGTTTTCGACCTTGCAGCCCTTGTAGAGCGCGCCTGCGATTCCGGCAATATGGATATACGAGCCCGGAGCCTCGGTGCAGCTGTAGCTGACGCTGCCTTCGTTGCGGCAGCCGCGTATATTCATTGCTATGTCGGAGCGGCCTACCACGCCGGCCATTGCATATTCCTTCTGGGTGGCGGTGGCCTGGTCCAGGGAAGCGTAGTTGACGCAGTCTTCGACCGTCACGCCCGACTGGACATTGTAGCCGAGTACGCCTCCGAGCACGGATTTATAGGCCATTATGCCGCTGAAGCTGACCCTGCCGTGGTTTTCGCAGGCACGGAAGACAGCGCTCTCGGAGCCGCTGCGGCCGCACACACCGCCTACGGTGCCGTAGCCATCACCGGCCGTCAGACAGTTGAAATCGACGGATACGAAGTTGCGCACCTTCTCGAGGGTGCCGTAGTTGATTGCGACAAGGCCGGCAGAAACAGCGACGTTCTCCGCAGATGCGAAGCGAATGACGCTCTTGCCGTCCCAGTTCTTGCCGTCCGCGCTGCCGACATATATGTCCTTGACAGTACCGCTGTTTTCGAGTATGAGTCCGGCATTGCTGTATTCGGAGATGACGCTGAAGTTGTAGAGTTTGTGACCCTTGCCGTCAAGCACGCCCTTGAAGGAGGCGATAGGCTTGAGGTCGGCACCGGCCATATCCACGTCAGCTTCGAAGTCGATTACCTCGCCCTCGCTGAATTCAGCGGCGAGGCGGGCGAATTCGTTGAAGTCTTCGGCGCTGCGTATATGCCCGTCAAAACCGGCTACAGGGCCTCTCTGGACTATGGTAACCTCTACTTTCTTTGCGTCGGAGGCGATGCTGAGCGTGGCGCGACGCTCATCTTCGGAAGGGTTCTCCCCTACGGTGACGGTGATGGCAGTGGTGTTCGACTTGCCGTTTTCTGGCGTGAAGAGCACCCAGTCGGCGTCCGCACTGGCCGTCCAGTCACAGTTCGCCCTGACGCTTATCTGCTGCGTAGAGCCTTTGGAATCGAAACTGAGGACATCGGTCCCCGTCTCGATGGCGTCGGCAAGCTGCGGCTCGTTGTGCGTACAGGCGCCCAGTGCGAAGATTGCCGAGACAAAGAGCAATATATATTTTTTCATATTCATATATTTTTTTGATATGTCTTGAATGTTTCCGACCTAGCGGAGTGCGTTCACTTTGCCGAGCAGCCAGGACGGATAGTTGGTGCAGATGCAGCGCAAGTCGCCGTAGCGGCTGAGGTAGTAGTTCACTGCCTCGTCGGAATATACGGCGTTGCTGTCTCCGCCCTGCTTATCGACGTTGAATACGCTGATTTCCATGCCGGCAGAGAGGAATTCGTCTATGCTGCGAACGCCACTGCCGTAGGGATTGAGGTAGGTGGTGGACAGGTTGGCCCAGCTATAGCCCTTCGCCTTGTGGTTGGCAGGCGTGTCGTTGGCCATCCAGCCGACAGGCATGCCATAGACGACCATACAGTTGGCGGCTACGGCTCCCACGGTGGCGTTTCCGGTGCAGATGAACTCGCAGAATTTCTCGCCCTGCTTCTCCTTGATGATTTCACAGGCCCTTTTGACTGCTTTGGAAGCGTTCTCTACAGGAGTGATGTACTTGATGTCAAGGCAGAGCTTTGTGCAGTTGCCCTCGACCATCACCAGGTCGAGGAAGTCCTCAAGAGTAGGAATCTCTTCCCCGTTCTTGAGCTTGCCGGCCTTGCGTATCTCGGTGACGGTATGCTCGTAGGGTTTGAGTCCGTTGATGCAGTAGTTCGCATCCGCGTGGGCAATGATGACGTCGTTGTCCTTGGTCCAGTAGATGTCGCATTCCGAGGCGTAGAGCTTGAGACTCATCGCATATTTCAAAGAAGCCCTGGAGTTGTCCGGCATTCCGCATTCGCTTGAGCCGCCACGGTGTGCGACTATCTTGTTGCTGCAGGGAGCTGGAGTGAGGGCGACGGTGGTATTGCCGTTTCCGTTGCCGCCGCCGTTGGGCTTCTTGCCGCTGATGTCGTCGAGTCCCCTGTCGCAGGAAGCGGCGGAGAGCAGGAGCAGTGCCGCCGCAAGGTATATGGATAATCTCTTCATTACTTGGACTGGCTTATGGCGTAAGTGATTGAGCCGCCGTCAGCTACGCTGAAGCGGAGGTAGGCCGTGCGCTTGACGGAGCTGGTGTTCGGCTCGACGCTGATTCTCACGCCGGGAATGGTGACAACTTTGTCGTCGCCTTCGTAAGTACCTGTGAATGAGGAGTCATAGTCTATCTTCTCAACAGTTATCCAATCCGGATTGTTGTCAACGCTGACGGTCCACTCCTGATTGAGCAAGGCGCCTTCGTGCACTATAGCTGCACAGGCCGCTACGCCTCCGAGATTGGAGAAGACTTCCGGAGCCGGAGTGAGGGCCACGCGCAGGGTCTTGAGGTCGGCTCCTTCCGGCATTTTCTCCTGGCAGGCAGCCAGGCCGAGAGAGAGGAGCAGAAGGGTGAATATCTTTATCGCTTTTTTCATAATCACGTGTTGTTAATGTTATAGCCAGCCTTCTATCTGGTGGAGCTTGCTGTTCTTGTTCAGGGAAGAGCTGGAGATAGGCCATAGGAGTATGTTCGGATTCTTCTCCCTGAGCTTGGCGAAGGTCTCGCCCGGAATCTCGCTGTTCGGCTCTATGTCCCAGATCTTTCCGGTCCTGATGAGGGCCCACCATATCATTCCCTCTGCCGGGAACTCGCAGTAGTACTCGTTCACGAGATTGTCGAGCAGCTTGGAAGGGGTGGTATCGACGTAGTAGTCGGAAACGCCGTATGCCCTGCCGGCTATGATGTTGAGCGCCTTGTTGCAGGCGGCATAGTCCTTCTTGTAGTAATTGAGCTCGGCGAGGAGCATAACGGCATAGCCGTAGCGGTAGTAAATCAGGTCATTGTCCTGAACCACAGGGGCTTTGCTTCTGTCTCCGACGAGTTTGTTGCACCAGGTGATCTCGTGCTTGTCAGCTGCCGAGGAGTAAGGGCCGTAACCGAGGTTGGTCGAAACCCTGCGGTCCCCTTTCGCCTCCTGGGCCTTGAGGAAGTCCACGAAGCTCTGAGGATAGGACCACCACTGGGTGGAGGAGATAGGCACAGGACTGTTCTGGTAGGCCTTCGCGATCTTGTCACCCGGCTGGCAGAAGTAAATCTGATAGCCACCGGTCTCGGAAGCGTTGTTGGCAAGGGTGAATATGCATTCCGCGTTATTCTTCTTGGTGCGGTCGAAGACGTCCGCATAGTTGGACAGAAGGCTGGCGGAGGAGAGATTCATCTGCGAGAGGGCATCTTCGGCCATATCCAGATAGGCGTTGCCTCCGTCGCGTGTGGCATACATCCAGAGGGCGTAGTCGGCCTTGAGCAGCAGGGCGGCAGGACGGGTGGCGAAATATTTTTCGTTGCCGAGCGCAGAGGAGAGTTCGAGGCAGGCTTCGATGTCCTTTTCCACCTGGGCATATATCTCGTCCGGGCTGGCCTGTTCGGGATAGCACTCCGGCTGGGATGTGGAGACTATGGACACGAGATTGAGAGGTGCCCAGCCCCAGACACGGGCTACGTGGAAGTAGCAGTAGGCCCTTGCGAAGTAGGCCTGTGCGAGGGCCCAGTCCACGCGGTCCTGCTTGGCGTTGCAGTCGTAGGCGTGCTCGATTACGGCATTGGCCTGGTCGATGGCTGAATACAGGCCTGACCATCCTATGGTGTTCGAGGAACTGAGCAGGCTGTGGCGGCAGGCTATCTTGAAATTGTCCTGTACCTTGGATTCGAGGGATGGTCCCCACATAGTGTCGCCCACGCGCACCTCTCCGAAGTAGAAGACGTTGCATTCGGCAGCGGAGAAGTAGTTGCGCATTCTCTGGTATATGCCCGGAACGGACTGCTCCAGGTCGGAAGGGTCCTTCCACATATTGCTGGAAGACAAGGCGTTGTCGTACTGCAGGTTGAGCAGATCGCAGGAAACGCAGAGGGCTGCGGCCAGGAGCGGAATGATAATGTTTCTTGTTTTCATATCTTTTCCTCCTTAGAATGTAAGTTTGACGTTAAAGAGTATCTTCATCGCCGGAGGCGTTATGTTTGATGAAGCTGAACCCATCTGTACGGAAGAATAGACGGCGGCGTCGCCTATGCCCATTCCGGTCTCAGGGCTGATGTTGCCGCTGACTCCGGTGAAGTAGTGAAGGGTGTTGCCTGAAACGCCTATGGTTATCTTCTTCATGTGCGCCTTTGCCGCCCATTTGTCCGGCAGGTCGTAGTAGAGGGATATATCCCTGATACAGAGGTAGTCCGCCCTTTCGACATTGAAGGTGGAGGCCCTGGAGAAGTTGCGGTTGCCGTAGTCGGCGTCATTAGGGAAGAAGCGGGCATGCTTGGCCTCGGTGTCACCCGGATAGCGCCAGCAGCCGTTGACCAGGTCCACATCGACGTTGGAGTTGCTGTAGCCGAGGGTGTTCTGGATGAAGCGGCTCTTCATATAATTATATATGGAGTGGCCGAGCGCGAAGTCGAGATAAACGTTGACGCGGAAGCGGTAGAAACTGAAGCTGTTGTTGATGCCGCCGGTAGAGTGTGGCATTATGTTGCCGAGGCAGAACATATCTTCGGCATTGATCATCTCGCTGCCGTCGGCCATACGCTTGGTGCCTTCGCGGTTCACCCATTCGAAGTCGCCTGCGTCCTTGCGGCCCTGGATGCTGAGTCCGTCGCTGCGACGGTAGCCGTGAGAGGACTCGTCGTAGAGGGCTGCAGCGGCTTCTTCGTCAGTCTGCAATATGCCTGCGACCTTATATCCCCAGATTCTGCCGAGAGGCTCGCCGACCGCGGTGCCGCCGAAACGGTAGCCGGATTCGCTGGCCGTGTAGCCGCCTATACGCCAGGCTTCGTTGCCGTAGATGTCGGTGTACTTGTATTCGTCAGGAAGGCTGATGACGCGGTTGCGGTTGTAGGAGTAGGTGATGTCCGTCTCCCAGGTGAAGTTCTTGCGCTCGAAGTTGACCGTGTGCAGTTCGAACTCGAAGCCGGAGAAACGCACGCTGCCTACGTTGGACATTACTGTGCCGAGCTGGCCCGTGTCCGGAAGGGTGATGTTGTAGAGCAGGTTGGTGGTCAGCTTGGTATAGCCGTCCATCACTATGCGTATGCGGTCCCTGAGGAAGCCCATGTCGATTCCCACGTCGGTCTGGGTGGTGGTTTCCCAACGCAGGGCCATGTTCTGCATCACGCTCGGGAGCAGGGTGGTGTACTCGTCGTATGAGCCTACGGCATAGGCTCCGAGAGGTGCGGTCAGGGAGACGTCGTTGTTACCTGTCTGGCCTACGGAAACCCTGAGCTTGAAGTTGTTCATCACCGGCTTGGCCGATGCGAAGAACGGCTCCTCGCTGATGATCCAGGCGGCGGAGGCTGAAGGGAAGTAACCCCACTTGTTCCTGCCGAGGAATTTGGACGAACCGTCAGCACGGAAGGTGGCGGACAGTACGTAGCGGTCCGCGTAGTTGTAGGATGCCCTTGCGAAGAAGGAGAGCAGGGCCTGGGCGTAGTCCTTGTTGGACATATCCATAGTTCCGGCAGTGTTGGTGCCGCCCGACTGGAGCAGCGGAACCTTGTCGGAAAGGGAGCCGGTGTTGCTGGCATTGAGGTACCAGTAGCGCCAGTAAGTGTAGTCCGCGCCCACGGTGGCGTCGAAGCGGTGTTCATTCCAGTCCTTTTTGAAGACGGCGAAGATCTGGGCGTCGTGCCTCATGGTCTGGGTGCGCGTCTCGGTGGTGGAACGTGTGGTGCTCACATAGTTCGGAGTGCCGTTGACCTCGCCGTAAGCGTAGTAGCTGCCGCGGTAGTTTTCGTCGTAGATGGTGTACTGGGCGGTGATGTCGAACCAGTTCACAGGGCTCCATTTGAGGTTCATCGTGCCCATGAACTTGTTGCGTACCGTCTCCCTGTCGTAGAAGGTCTCGTAGAACTCGGCGGACTGCTGGTTCTTGTTGGTGCCGCCGGTGGCGAAAGTGCCGTCAGTGTATTTGCCTATATGCGTAGGCGACATCATCAGGCCTCGTCCCAGGCAGGCGAAGTAGTCGCCGGTGAGCGGGTTCTTGATGGCGTTGGAGAAGTCGAAGGTGGTGGAGGCCTCGAGCCCGTCAACTATCTTGAAGGAGGTGTTGCCGTGCATCGTGAAGAGCTTGTATTTGCTCATCGCAACCATGCCCTCGTCGCCGAGGTAGCCTATCGAGGCGGCGTATTTCATATTCTGGTTTCCGCCGTTTATACCTATATATTCCTTATGGTAGAGGGCGGTGTCGTACCAGTCGCTCTGCCAGTCGTGGTCGGTGAATATGATGGTCTTGGACGGGTCTATCGGGTCCGGCATCGACTGCCAGCCGGCAGGGACTTCTTCGCCGTCGGCGAGATATCTCGTCGAGTTGATGGCCGTTTCCGTCACGTTGCCTGTACCGGCTCCGTTGGCTCCGTAGAGCACCAGGTCGGAGTTCGGGCCCTGAAGGGCGGCCGGACGCACTATGGTGAGATATTCCCTGGAGTTGGCGAGGTTCCACCTGCGGGCAGGGGACGTGAAGCCTACCTGGGCGTCGAAGACTATGTTCGGCTTCTTGTAGGCGTCGCCCTTGCGGGTGGTGACTATGATTACGCCGTTGGATGCGCGGCTTCCGTATATAGCTGCCGAGGCGGCGTCTTTGAGCACCTCTATGGATTCGATGTCGTTAGGATTGATTTCGGCGAAGGAGCGCTCGACACCGTCCACCAGGCAGAGCGGGTCGTTGCTGCGGTTGATGGAGGAGCCGCCTCGGATGAGGAAGCGCGGTGCTTCGCCCGGGAGGTTGTTGTTGGAGGCCACCCTGAGGCCGGTCACCTTGCCCTTGAGGGCGTCTCCGACCGTGGATACAGGTGCTCCCACGAGCTTGTTGCCGTCCACCTTGGATATGGATGTGGTCAGGGTCTTGCGGGACTGGGTTCCGTAGCCGACCACCACGGCATCCTCAAGAAGGATGGTGTCGTCCTCCAGGACTACGTCTATGCGGTTTTTCTTGCCTACCGGTACGCGGACGCTGCGGTAGCCTATGCAGGAGAATTCGAGAATACAGGATGATTCCGCCTTGAGACTGTAGCTTCCATCCATTGCGCTGATGGTTCCGTTGGTGGTTCCGACCACCTGGATGCCCACGCCCGGAAGGGGCTGGCCTGAGGAGTCGGTCACGAGGCCATTAATCTCAGATGAGACCGCAGCAGTCCGGGCTTTCTCTTCCGAGATGGAGAGGGCCACCTGATTTCCTGCGATCTTGAATACGAGCTGGGTTCCCGAAAGTGCTTCTTCGAGAATGCTCTCCAGGGACTTGGATGAGGCTTGCACCTCGATGTCTCCAAGCTCCTTGCCCGCGAGTTCGGACCCGAACGAGAAGGCAACTCCCGTCTGACGGGAGAATGCGTCGGTGAAGGACTTGACCGTGGCATTCCTGAGCTTCAGGTCAAGATCATACCCGCGTTCCTGGGCGATGGCGCTCCATCCCACACAAAGTGAGGCAAGCAGCGCCGCCAGGACGCGAAGAAATGACTGGTAACTTAGATTCTTTCGCATTACTTGTGATGTTGTTAGTTGGTTATCTATCAATTGTTTTCGGTTATTCTGATGGGTTCTTCCGGGTATTATTTTGATGGTTTCTGCCCCTACCTCACGAGTGGAGAATCCTCTCCCCCGATCTCACAGTTGGCGCCGGTAATGAACTCGAGAACGGAAAGTATATCGTCAAGAGAGTCGGTCTTGAGATAGTTGAAGTAATAACGCTCCTGAGGACGCTTCACGTCCCGAACGCCGATTTCCGTCTCAAAACTATCCTCAAGCGCGGAAACAATCTCAGCAAGCGTTGCATCCTCGAGACTCACGAGATTGAAATGCGAAGCCACAAAAGCCTTGGCATAGCAGCTCTCCACATCAACGACTCCCTCGGCACTGCTATAGCGGGCACTCTGATTCGGCTTAAGGTCCAGCATACTAATCCCTTCCGGAGAGAGTATCCTCACCTTTCCCCTTTCCAGAACCACCTCGGTGTCCGGCCTCCCAGGTATGCTGCTGACCGTGAACGCCGTTCCCAGCACCTTCACGGATATGTTCTCGGTGTGAACAATGAATGGGCGGAGACTGTCCCTGGCCACATCAAAATAAGCCTCTCCCCTGAGTCTCAGCTGACGGCTGTCCTCAAGTCCACTCACATTGTAACTGATTTCAGACCCGGGCTTGAGAAAGACCTTGGTATTGTCCGCCAGGAGATAAGTCTTGACCGAGGTCCCGTTATTTGCCAGGCAAAGCTGCAGCGTGTCGGCAGGCTGCGTCCCAACGCAGCCGCTGCCGTGGGTGTTCAGGAACACCACGGCAGCCACGGCGGCTGCCGCCGCCACCGCCGCCAGCGCCCAACGTATCCCCCGACGCTTCGCCCCGCTCCTCTCCTGGTTCCCTCCCAAGTTCCCATCTCCGTTCTTCCTCCAATTCTTTTCCCATTCCCTATCTTCGCTCTCTCCCCAGCTCCTTTCTCCACTCTTTCCCCAGTTTCTTTCTCCGTTCTTTCCCCAGTTTCTATTCAGACGATTCTCAATCATCTCCCCACCGGCATCGATTCTGGCATTCAACCTCTGCATCATCGCATCCTGCCTACTCTCAAGCTCTTCATCTGTCAAAGCATCGTGATAGGAAATATTGGCCACAAGATCAGCCATATAGCGTGGATTATCCGGAGAAGCTTCCATCCATTCAAGGATAGCTCTCTCTTCACTCTCATTTGTCTTTCGGGCTATATACTTACGTATCAATTCAATATCCGGCCCAGTCATCTGTTCGATCTTTCCTTCCATACATCTTATATACAGACTCACACCCTCCAGCACCCAAAGCCCAGAACATTTTTTAATATTCCCAAGCAAAGTCTCCCTCCAACACCCCATACCCCATACCCAACTCCATTCGCCCTACACCCTCTACAGTAATTCTCAAATCTGAACCCGAAATCAAGAATCGATGCAGCCATTGAGCTGTTTCCGGGCAAAACCCTGCATTGATTTCCAAATTCACCCCCTGAAATCAAGAATCACTGCACGCTGGAGGCAGTTTCCGGCCAAAACCCTGCAGCGATTCCCAAATTGACCCCCTCAAATCAAGAATCACTGCAGCGCTGAAGTCGTTTCCGGGCAAAACCCTGCAGCGATTCCCAAATTCACCCCCTGAAATCAAGAATCACTGCAGCGCTGAGGTCGTTTCCAGGCAAAACCCTGCAGCGATTCCCAAATTCACCCCCTGAAATCAAGAATCACTGCAGCTCGGAGGTCGTTTCCGAGCAAAACCCTGCAGCGATTCCCAAATTGACCCCCTGAAATCAAGAATCACTGCAGCTCGGAGGTCGTTTCTGGGGAAAAACCTGCAGTGATTCGAGAAAAGCAGGATATTTGCACCATCTACAATTTTTGTATCTTCGCACAACTCGGAAAAAGAAATGATTCCGGAAATGTTTGCCGGCATTCCTTTCCTGGATGACCTGGGCGAGGCGACACGAGTGGCATGGTTTTCAAAGGAGAAATACAAAGAATATCTGGCGGATATCATGTGTGTCCGGTAAAAGTTCCGGACGATTAATAAAAGTTTCGGGGCACCATCTGCGTAATTAAGGAATTGCTGCTCCCCATCCTCGCAAGAAATTCACCGCGCGTAACACGCAAATATACATGCTTGATACTCAAATAATTAGCATTTTTACCCTTGCTCGGTGGCACCAATTTGGTCTCACCGAGCAAGTCGCATTTTTACATACCGTTGATAATCACCAATTTACAATTTATCTAGTTGCGCGGTGATTTGCAGGAGCCCCGTTCACGCCTTTGATAGGTCTTTGTTTGATACTCTGTCCCCATGTGTGCCCGGTAAATAGTTCC
>SFMG01000054.1 GCA_004554455.1 Bacteroidales bacterium
CAGCAGGACAGTGGGTGTCGAGGATATTGACCCGGGGCAGTGCTTCATTCCGAAAAGCGAGGAGGAGATACTTGCCGGGCTGGACAATTATGTCGGCCTTCAGGGCGTCAAGGACGAGATTAAGGCTATAATACGCAACATAAAGGCGCGCAAGGCAAACGGCGTCAAGGGCAAGCTTCTCAAGGACCATTACCTCTTTACGGGCAATCCGGGTACGGGCAAGACGAGCTTTGCGAGGACGTTCGGCGAGGTGCTGAACTCTGTCGGGGCTCTTCCGACCGGGCAGTTCGTTGAGGTTTCAGGAAAGGACTTTATCGGGCAGTTCGTAGGCGATTCGGAAGCCAACGTCAAGAATATCGTCAACAAGGCTATGGGCGGAGTGCTCTTTATCGACGAGGCATACGCCCTGATGGGCAGCAACGGGACACAGGGAGGATTTGGTCTGGATGCAGTCAACACCCTGCTCAACCTGCTGGAAAACCGCAAGGGGGACTTTGTCTGCATTATGGCGGGATATACCAAGGAGATGGGAGAATTTGTCCGTATGAATCCGGGCATTCCTTCGCGCTGTAACGTGACCATAGAGTTTCCGGACTACAATGCGAGGGAACTGGAGGAGATTTTCCGGAGAATGCTTGTCCGCAACGATGAGAACATAGCGTTCGGGCTTGATGCCCAGGCGGAAGAGATGCTGCCGAAGGTCTTTGACCGGATGTACCTGAAGCGCACCGACACCTTTGGCAATGCGAGGGAGGTACGCAACCTCTTCGACCTCGCGGTGAAGCGTCACCGTTTGCGTCAGGCAGCAGACAATACATTGACTTACAGTGATATAGTAGGTGAGGATGCAACGCAGGACATTCCTGTTGAGGAGGTAATGAAGGAGCTTGACGGCTTTGTCGGAATGCAGAGTGTCAAGGATGCGATTCGGGAAATTGCACGCGAAATCGCCGTCCAGAAGAAACTTGTCGAGATGGGGGAGGCCGAGGAAGGACTTACCACATTCAACATTGTCCTGACCGGCAATCCGGGCACTGGAAAGAGCTCTGTAGCCCGTACTTTCGGCAGGATATTCAAGGCTCTGGGAGTGACTTCGACCGAGCGCGTGACCGAAAAGGTGCCCAAGGACCTTATCAGTCGCTATGTAAATGATTCTGACAAGCTTATGGATGCCGCTATCAACGAAGCGATGGGCGGGGTCCTGTTTATAGACGAGGCTTATGACCTCAATCCAATGGACGAGGCGGGTCAGAGCACGGGCAGCGAGGGCAAGAAAGCCGTTTTGACGCTTATGACGCGTATGGAGAACGAGGCGGGCAAATTTGTCGTTATCCTGGCGGGTTATCCCAAGGAGATGGCCGACTTTATGTCTTCCAACAAGGGCCTCAGACGCCGCTTTTCGCATTTTATCCACATAGAGGACTATACTGCGGAAGAACTGCTTGAAATATACGAACGGGCAGCCAGGGCGCGCAAATACAATTTTACTCTTGCGGACGATACGGTGCGTATGAAGGCTCTGAATATGTTCCGCAATATGGTATCGATGAAGGACGAGAAGTTCGGCAATGCAGGCGAGGCTATGAAAAAGGTCGCCGAAACCAAGAGCAATATCAACAACAGGATTGCCGCCCTGCCGTTTGACCAGTGGACCCCTCAGGCCCTGCACACCGCCTATCTCGATGACATCCCGTACACCCAGCCGGCAAAGGTTTCCGTGGAGGATTGCCTTGCGGAACTGAATGCCCTCGTGGGCCTGGAGGGAGTGAAGAATTCGCTTGTCAAGTTTGCCCATACCATCAACAACGAGGTCGAATGCGCCCGTGCGGAGCAGCGTCCGCCACGGATTCCGCTCGGCCATTACCTCTTCCTTGGCAATCCGGGCACGGGCAAGACTACGGTAGCCCGCCTTATGGGCAAGATGCTCTATTCCATGGGTGCGCTGCCAACGCCAAACGTTGTCGAGGTGGGCAAGGCGGACCTTGTTGGCCGTCACGTCGGCGATACGGAGGCGATAACCAGTCACGTGATAGACAGCGCGATGGGAGGAATTCTCTTTATCGATGAGGCTTATCAGCTTGCTACCGAACAGTTTGGTGGTTACGGCAGGGTGGCGCTCGAGACCCTGGTGGCCCGGCTGGAAAACGACCGCGACCGCTTTGTCTGCATCGCTGCCGGCTACACCCGCGAGATGCAGGCGTTCCTGGCGGGCAACAGTGGATTTGAGTCGCGCTTCCCGAGACGGAACAGGATAGTGTTCGAGGATTACACGCCGGAAGAATTGTACCGGATATTCAGAATTCATTCGGACAAGGAGGGCTATGTGCTCGACCCCATGGCGGAGAATGCGGTCAGGGGCAAGCTGACTATGATGTACAACAATCGCGGGCCGTCGTTCGGCAACGGGCGGGATGCGCGCAATCTCTTCGTTGAGGTCAAGTCCAATCTTGCTGCCCGTCTGGCAGAGGAAAGCGGAAGCGTCAGCGTGGAACAGAGAAAATTGATAATGATGGAGGATGTGATATGATACAGTGTCCGGAGTGCAGGAAGATGATTCCTGATGACAGCGCGTATTGCGACCAGTGCGGAAAGGAGCTGAAATGGTGTCCGCAGTGCAAGCGGCCCAAGCGCGGGACGGAGTGTCCGCTTTGCGGTAGCGTACTGGTTCCGGGAAAGCAGTATCTCGGCGGTGGTTCGGGGGTCTCCGGGGGTTCGGGCGTCTCCGGCAGTTCGGGCGGTGTTTCCGGCGCTTCGGGTGGGTCTGGGTTCTCCGGTGCTTCAGGCGCTTCAGGGGCTTCCGGCGGGGGTGCTGCTGGAGGCTTCGTCGGCTCGGGTGGGGCTTCGCGAGGAGGTTCAGGCGGGTCTGGGGTTTCCGGCGGGTCGGGTGTCTCCGGGGGTGTTTCCGGCGGGGGGATTGTTCCGACGGCGCTTGTAGGCAACGGCTGGCGCCTGATTCTGCAGGAAGGTCCGTTCGGCCGCACGGGAGGAAT
>SFMG01000055.1 GCA_004554455.1 Bacteroidales bacterium
GTCAGCGCGAGGATGCACAGCGGCTCGACCGTCTCCTCCGGCTACTACAGGAGCGCCTCCGCCCTGCGGTCGGTGCATTCGCTCTCCCTGTCGGGCAGCGGCTCGACCACCGGCACGGTCGTGTCCCTCCGCTCACAGATCACGGCCGATCTCTTCTCTCAGACGGAGACGGACGCCTATACCCTGCTCAACGGCTCGAACGACTTCCAGCACCAGTACCACCCGATAGACTTCTACATGAAGATCAGCGCGAAGACGCAGAACATCGGCGACATCTACAAGGGCACGTTCTCAAATAGGGGCTATACGGGAAACAGCACGGATGCGCAGAAGAAAGGCAGCTTCTTCCTTAGTACGTACTACTACTGGAACAGCGCCTACCGTTGGAACAAGAACGACGACTCGGCGACCACCTGGACCTTCGGCTGCCATTACCTTGAGACCGACGGCATAGGATACGTCTGCCTTGTGAAATGACAACAACAATCAAAGAACTATCATCTTGAATACCATCAGAAAACTCACTATCCTGAACCTGCTGGCCGCGGCCGTGCTCTCCTGTACGGGGGTCGAGCTCACGCCGCAGCCTATCGGGGACTCTCCCGTCCCGGTGGAAGTCGTCTTCGGCATTCCCGATGACGGCCCCGGGACGAGGTCCTCTTACCAGGCCCTCGGAGCATCCGTTGACGATGTCAACCTGTGGATCGTCTCGGACGGAACCGTCATCCACCACTCCTTCCTCGAAGGGCAGACCACTATGGCGCTTGTCCTGACCGCAGGCAGGAGCTATTCGTTCTTCGCCCTGGCGAACATGGGGAGGGACCTGTCAGGGAGCATCGGCGGACCTTCCGACCTGGAGTCCCTCCGCGTGCGCCTGCAGGACCTTGACCTCACCTCCTCAGCAGGGAGTCTGCCTATGGCGGGCACCCTGTCCGGCATGACGCTCCCGGCCGGAGCCACTCCTGTGGTCATCCCCATGGAGCGCCTCTTCTCGAAGGTGTCCTTCCGTTTCGCTCCCGACGCGGACCTCAAGGACAACAGCGTGACCATCACCAGTGTCGTCCTGAAGAACGCCGCATCGGACATGACGCCCTTCTCGGAGGGGTCATACGCATCCGCCTGCGCTGACGGGGACCACGCTACGGCCGCCGACCTGCAGACGCTCACGTCCGGAGGCCAGGTGGACTTCTACTGCATGGAGAACTGCTGCGGCAAGACCACGAACACGGATCCCTGGGCCAAGCTCCCCGAGGCCGCCCCGAGGGGAAAGCCGACCTATCTGGAGGTGCGTGCCTCGGTCGACGGATTCCAGATGTCAGGTGAGATCATCTACCGCTTCTGCATAGGGGCGAACAACACCGATGATTACAACCTCGTAAGGAACACTATCTACACTGTGACCCTCAGGAGCGTCTGCTCGTCCGTGGACGGGAGAGATGACATCTGGAAGATCGACTCCGGGGACGTGGTTATCAGCGATGGCGAGGCCGTCAGGCTCTACGTGGGCCAGTTTCAGAAGATGAAGCTCAGCGAGGGCGACGAGGTCTACTACTACGATGCTCTTCGCGGTATCTGGGTGAACTTCGTCAATTACTCCGATGACGACTACTACTGCCAGACCCTGCGCAACGGCATGTGCATGACGACATACTACTCGGAGGAGAACGGAGCGAGCTGCAATCCGGAGTTCTACTTCTACTCCACAGCACGCATGGAGGACATCAACGAGAAGGTGAAGATAGTCCATGGCGACGGCAGCACGGATCTCTACACGGTCCGTCCTCCTGTCGTCCCGACGGGCTTTGATGACCTCTCCGAGGTGGAGGTGCTGGACGACGGCTGGACCAACCATATCCTCTCCGTTGCTGTCAGCGGGTCTCTGGGCACGGTGACCTCCCCGGCCTTCCGTATCCCGGAGGGGTACCTGTATGCGGAGTTCCCGCTCTCGACGGATTCATACACACCGGGAGAGATGCTTTCGCTCAGCGAGGCGACCCTCCCTGCGCATCTCCTCCAGCAGTGGAAGGAGAACACGGAGCAGGCTTCGCTCATCACGGCGGCCCTGCGTGAGTCCAAGCGTTGGAGCCTCCTGCACTATCTCCTGCTGCAGGACGGAGAGGGAACGGACCTGGGAGAGAGTCTCTCGACAGGCACCGGCGACTGTGCCGGCCTCTACCTTGACTGCCTTACTAGCGCCGCCAATCCAAGACTGTGCTTCTACGGCATGCAGACGATGGCAAGGCGCAGCGTGACCCTCACCAACCGTCTCTTCTCGCAGTCGGCATATGTCGCCGTCACCACCTCGTTCCCGTCCCAGGGGGATCTTGGCGAGTGCTGGAACTACGAGCTGGCACCGAACAGCTTAAAAAGCACCACCGGCTGTTCCCTGCCTTCCGGCATCTCATCGAAGGCTTCCTTTGCCATCGAAGGCAATGACAGCTATATCGGCATCGTTTCCGGAAAAGTACGCTTCAGCTTCCCTACCACCGGCACTCCGGTAAGGATGCCCGCCGGAGGACATTACGACTTCAACGGGACGCTGACCAACCCGTTCACGGGAGAGCAGAAGAGCGGGACATACAGTGCCGATGTCATTCTGTACCTACCTCTCATCGCCACCGTGCAGGTCATCTCCTCGGCTAGCACTTCTGCTGTCGTGGGCGCCACGGCGGCTGTTGCCGCTACACCTTCCTTCCACGCTGACAATCCTGTCTTTGAGGAACTTTACTCGCGTCTTTTCAACAGCACGCTCGGTTACCAGACAGTCTTCAGGCATGGTGGATCCACAGAGAAAACGCTCTACCCTACCGGCAGCCAGAAGGACTCCGACCAGGTGGAGTTCACCGTCGGCGGCGGCGTGAATGTGGCGGACTACACTTTCCAGTGGCTTGCGAACTACGGTGCCGTGCACCTGACCGGCTTCCACCGGGAGGATGTGACATACTCGTCCG
>SFMG01000056.1 GCA_004554455.1 Bacteroidales bacterium
AAGACATTCTACGGAGCAAGGGGCTGGGTTTCGCACAGCGTCAGCAATGTCTGGCACTTCACCGCTCCGGGCGAGTCCCCGTCCTGGGGCGCGACCAACACCTCGGCGGCCTGGCTCTGCGAGCATATCTTCGACCATTACGACTATACTCGCGACCTGGACTATCTCGCTGATGCTTACCCTATTATGAAGGGTTCGTCACAATTCTTCAGCGATATGCTCGTTGAAGACCCGAGGAGCGGCTATCTCGTCACTGCCCCGACAACCTCACCGGAGAATTCTTTCCTGATGCCGGACGGACGCAAAGCTAACGTGGTGGCGGGTTCGACTATGGATAACCAGATTGTGAGGGAATTGTTCAGAAACACACGGAAGGCTGATGGAGTGGAACCAGGAATATGAAGAAACCGAGCCTAGGCACAGGCACGTGAGCCATCTATATGGACTTTATCCGGGAACGGAAATCACGCCTTCGGGCACGCCGGAGATAGCAGAAGCGGCGCGCAAGAGTCTGGAAGTCAGAGGGGATGAGGGCACGGGCTGGTCAGTTGCCTGGAAGATATGCTTCCAGTTGCCTGGAAGATATGCTTCTGGGCGAGACTGCAGGACGGGGACAGGGCTCTCAAACTGCTGCACAATCTGCTCAGGCCGGCAAAGAGCACCGGAACCAACTACAGTTCAGGAGCGGGATCCTATCCAAATATGTTCTGCGCACATCCTCCTTTCCAGATAGACGGCAATTTCGGAGGCACTGCAGGCATCGCCGAACTGTTGATGCAGAGCCACGAAGGATTTATCAACCTGCTCCCAGCCCTGCCTTCGGAGTGGAAAGACGGCAGTTTCAGCGGGCTCAGGGCAAGGGGTGGCGCGATTGTCAGCGCTTCCTGGAAGGATGGGAAGGTGCTCACTGCCGCAATCAGGGCTGAAGTTCCGGGAGAGTTCCGCATCGTGTATCCTGATGGAAAGGAAGAGTGCGTGAAACTCGGAAAAGGAGAAGTATGGAAATTCAAGGTGAAATGATAATGAAAAAATTTTGTTCTATTCTTTTTACTGCACTTGCGCTCGGCGCATCGACGCTGCTGGAGGCTTCCTGCGGCAACAAGGCTTTGAAGGAACTCGAAGCGGGCTTTGACAATCCTCCCGCCGAATGCCATCCGAGCGTGTGGTGGCACTGGATGAACGGCATGGTAACTCCTGAAGGAATCAGGAAGGACCTTTTGTGGATGGACAGGATAGGCATCAGCGGCATACACTGTTTCGATGCCGCTTTCAGGTCCACGCCTGCAATAGTGCGTCCTAGAAGACCATATATGAGCGAGGGCTGGAAGGAAGCGTTCAATCTCGCCCTGGACATTGCAGATTCGCTCGGGATGGAGATGACCATTGCCAGTTCTCCGGGCTGGAGCATTACCGGAGGCCCATGGGTCAGCGAGGATGATGCCCAGAAGAAGCTGGTATGGAGCACTTTGACAATCGAAGGCGGACGCAGTTTCAAAGATACACTTGCGTCTCCGCCAAGTTGTTCGGGCCCGTATCAGGATGAACTCCAGTACCCAAAAGACCCGGACCGTTACCGCTATTACCGCGATGTCTGCGTTCTTGCCGTAAAGCTGGAAGGACCTGATACCGTGCGCATCGACAGAATCAAGGAAAAGGCGGGCTTTGTTATCGATCCTTTTGACTATTTCGGGTTCGAACCCGCCCCGGGCACTTTGCAGGAGAGTACGGACATATGCAAGGCCGAGAACACCATAGATCTCACCGACAGCTACCGCGACGGAGTGCTTGAATGGGACGTTCCAGAAGGAAGATGGAAGATTTTCCGCTTCGGATACAGTCTGCTGGGAAGGACCAACGGACCTTCGGTACCGGAGGCTACTGGTCTTGAGGCCGACAAGCTCGATGCCGGCGCGATGCGCAGGTATTACACCAATTATCTAGAACTGTACCGCAATGCCGTTGGCGGGAAACTTGGCGAAAAGGGAGTCATAAAGAACTTTCTCATAGACAGTTACGAAGCGGGAAAAGGAACCTGGACACCGAGAATGGAGGAAGAATTCGCCTCCCGACGTGGCTATGCCCTGAGGCCGTGGCTGCCGGTTCTTACCGGGCAGGTTGTCGGCAGCGTCAAGGAGAGCGAGCAGTTCCTTTTCGACTGGAGGCAGACCCTTGGAGAACTGATTGTCGAGAATCATTACGATCAGGTGAACGATATTCTGAAACCTTACGGAATGCGGCGTTTTTCCGAGTCGCACGAGGAAAGACGCGCCTTTGTCGGAGACGGAATGTCTGCAAAGAAAGGCGCTGATATGCCTATGTCGGCATTCTGGGTGAGATCAAGGGCGGGATGGTATGCCGCTTATCCCGGAAGCGTGGCGGATATCAGGGAGTCCGCTTCGGTGGCACACATATATGGTCAGAATCTGTGCGGAGCCGAGTCATTTACAACCAACGGAAAGAGGGGCAAATGGGACGGCTACTGGGCTTATCAGTGTCATCCTGGATATCTCAAGCGCTTTGCAGACGACGCTATGGCGCAGGGCCTCAACAGGTTCATCATACATAGCAGCGTTCACCAGCCTTCCGACGAGCACGTTCCGGGACTCAGTCTGGGCATATACGGACAATGGTTCAACCGTCACGATACCTGGGCGGAAGAGGCAGGTCCGTGGATAGACTATCTGAGCCGCAGCAGCTTTATGCTGAGCCAGGGCAGGAACGTTGCGGACATAGCTTTCCTATACGGAGAGGATACCAATCCGAGCATAAGGTTCTACGGAGAGCGGAACAGGGTCCCATCGGGCTACAACTATGATTTTGTCAATGCGGAGATTCTGGAAAAGGAGGTCAGGGCAAGCAAGGGCCGACTGGTTGCTCGCAGCGGTGCTGAATACAGGATGGTAATGATCGACACCGCCATACACAAGATGTCCATAGGACTGGTACGCAGTCTCGCAAAGCTCGCCAGTGCCGGCGTCCCTATCTGCGGAAACCGGCCGCTGATGTGCGCCGGAAGAGGATTTGATGAAGAATTCGACATTCTTGTGAAGGATATTTGGGATTCCGGTCGCAGCAACGTGCACTGTGCGGACAGATTGACCGAGGCGTTTGCGGCTGCAGGGCTCGAGGAAGATGCAGTTCTCGGCAGGGACAGTTGCGCGTTTGTGCACAGGAAACTGGACGGGGGCGAACTATATTGGGTAGCCAACGTTTCGTCGCAGCCTTGTACGATGGAGGTGTCGCTGCGCTGCAACGGACTCAAACCGCAGATATGGCACGCCGACAGCGGAATTCGTGAGGATGCCGCCTACAGCATATCCGACGGCAGGACCGTTGTCAGGCTGGATATGGACAGGGACGATGCGCAGTTCATCGTGCTGATGGAAAAGGCCGGAAAGAACCTTTGCGCGACAGTGGAAAGGAG
>SFMG01000009.1 GCA_004554455.1 Bacteroidales bacterium
GCGGTTTTTCAACGGTTCTCAACGGTAAGTCACAGTCGCAAATGGCCGCATAGGTGAGCCTCCAAAATGAAGCAGGTTATTTTTTAACAATTACCTAATGTCATAGTAGGACTCAGCTTCAAATTTTTCAATTTCCTCATTCTGAATGGGGTTTACAAAAATCTAGGAAAGGTGTATATTTGTGGTGTCTAAAAATCTAGGAAAGGTGATTATGAAAAGAAAGATATATGATCAACTTCTTCAATGGAAGAACGAAAAAAATGGAACTACAGCCCTTATGATTGAGGGTGCGAGACGTATAGGAAAGAGCTATATTGTTGAAAAATTTGCTGAGAATGAGTATGAATCATATATCCTTATTGATTTCAGTAAGGCACCTGCACGTGTGCGTGGTTGGTTTGATGAGTATCTTGAGGATATTGATACTCTTCTGCAGAATATACAGCTGCATTATAAGAAGAAACTTACTCCGCGAAAATCACTGATTATCTTTGACGAGGTTCAGAAATGTCCTCGTGCACGTGAGGCCATCAAGGCACTGGTGGAGGATCATCGTTTTGATTATATTGAAACAGGATCGCTTATATCCATAAAGAAAAATGTTGATGACATACTTATCCCTTCCGAAGAAGACGGTATCGAGATGTATCCGATGGACTTCGAAGAGTTTATGTGGGCTATGGGAGATGAAGTTATGTATCCATACATTAGAAAGTGTTTTGAGACAAATAAGCCGATGGGAGATTTTCATAGAGAGGCTATGAGGTATTTCCGTCAGTATCTTATTGTGGGCGGAATGCCACAGGCTGTTAAGGAGTATGTAAAGTCAAGGGATTTCGCGAAAGTGGATGCTGTCAAGAGGCAGATATTGAGACTATATAGAAATGACATAAAGAAATATGCAGGTTCAGCGTCGACTAAGGTGTCATCAATATTTGAAGCTATACCAGGGCAGCTGCAGAAGAATGAGAAGAAGTTTAAACTTGCGGATCTTAATGATGAAGCCAGGATGAGAGATTATGATTCTGCATTCTTTTGGTTGAATGACGCTCGTCTGGCGAATATATGTTACAACACCACGGCTCCAAATATCGGTTTGCAACTTAATGAGGAACGAACTACGCTCAAATGCTATTTCTGCGATACTGGACTTCTGATTTCAATGGCATTCAATGCCAGAGGAATAGTCCAGAATGAGATATATCAGAAGTTGATGTTTGACAAGCTGGAGATAAACGAGGGTATGCTGGTGGAAAACATCGTTGCACAGATGCTCAGGACAGCTGGTCACAGTCTGTTCTTCTACAGCAATTATGACAAGGATGATGCATCTAACCGCATGGAGATAGATTTCCTTATACAGAAAGAGACTGTGACCTCTCGACATAACATCTCGCCTATTGAAGTAAAGAGTGGTACAAACTATACGTTGAACTCATTGACTAAATGTATCAATAAGTTCGGGCAGTACCTTTCAACTCCATATGTACTTCATTCAAAAGATCTGGAGATTGAAAACGGCATAACCTATCTGCCGTTGTATATGACGCCATTACTGTAGGATAATTTCATAGTAGATAAGAACGCGACCATTTAAGGTTAAATATTAAATGGTTGAACTTAAACTGTTTTTGATGCCTCCTTTGAAACGGTCCGGACGTCTTGGCCATGACTCGTCCTTAGAGGACCGTTTTATTATTTTGCATCAAAAACTGAATTCGACGAAATGCCGTTGAATGCGGTCAAAACGCACCAAGGGCGATTCGGAAGAATCGCCCTTGGTAAGTGTATCTGTCTGATTGTCAGATAGCTTTGCTATTAATACTCCTCCTCGTTGAAGAAAAAGTCGTCTTTGGTAGGGTAATCCGGCCAGATGTCCTCGATAGATTCGTAGATCTCGCCGTCATCTTCGAGCTCTTCCAGATTCTCAACAACTTCGAGTGGAGCGCCACTGCGGGTTGCGTAGTCAATCAGTTCTTCTTTTGTTGCAGGCCATGGAGCTTCTTCAAGCCTGTATGCTAACTCTAATGTCCAGTACATAGTCTATCGTATTTGTTTGTTTTTCAGTTTTTTAGCATTCTCTTTTTCTGAATGGGGCGCAAATATAGTCAAAAAAGAAATAAAACGCATTTCTTTTTGCTAATTTTGCAGCAAAGAGCGATACAAATGGCATACCATAAGGAAGAGATCTACGATGAAAGCATTACGGCAGAGATAGCCGGGCACTATAGGGAGATACTGCGTCTGCTGGGTGAAGACCCTGAGCGTGAGGGACTTATGAAAACTCCGGAGAGGGTAGCGAAGGCACTTCAATTCATGACGCAGGGATACGGACAGGATGGCGGAGAGATATTGAAAGCGGCACTCTTCAGGGAGGACTACAGTCAGATGGTCCTAGTGAAGGACATAGACCTCTATTCGACCTGCGAACATCATATTATGCCATTCATAGGCAAATGCCACGTCGCATACGTGCCGGACGGGACGATTACCGGTCTGAGCAAGATTGCGAGGGTAGTCGAGACCTTCGCGAGACGCCTCCAGGTGCAGGAACGCCTGACTATGCAGATAAGGGACTGCATCGAAGAGACTCTCAAGCCTCTCGGCGTCGCAGTGGTCATCGAGGCCAGCCATACCTGTATGACGCTCAGGGGTGTACAGAAGGCGAATGCGGTGACGACCACTTCGGCTTTCTCTGGGGTGTTCCTCAAAGACGAACGTACAAGAAACGAATTTCTCAACCTGATAAAGGAATAGACCATGAACCTTGTTTTGACTCTTGCGATAGCTGCGGCAGTGGCTGTCATTTCTGTTGTACTCACCTGGAGCATTCTTGCATCCCGCTACAGGGGCGAACTGGAAAGGAAGGCGGGGGAACTGGCCACGTCGGAGGCGCTCCGTCTCAATGACAAGGCTCAGTATGAGACGAGCGTCGCTGCCCTCAAGGCCGAGCACGAAAAGAATCTGAGGGAGATGAAGGAATGGCAGAAGGAGGCGCTGGAGATGGCGCGGAAAGACCTCGTGGCCGAGGGTGAGAAAAACCTCAGGGCAAGGGAGGAATCCCTCAAGGCGCAGGCAAAGGAAAGCATGGAGGCCATTACGGGCAAGCTGAAGACGGAAATCAGCCAGATGACGGACGCCTTTGAGAAACAGAAGAAGAGTCACGCCGAAGAAAGCAGTTCCATCAAGACCAAATTCGAAGAAACCGTCAGACAGCTGAAAGAACAGACCCTGTCGATAGGAAATTCCGCCGATGACCTCGCCAAGGCCCTCAAAGGCAGGAACAAGATGCAGGGCAACTTCGGCGAAACCATATTGGAGAATATACTCAAGGAAGAGGGACTCAGGGCGGGCCACGATTACGAGTCCGAATTCTGGCTGCGCGACAAGAACGGCAATCTCATCGTGAACGAAGAGACCGGGCGCAGAATGAGGCCTGACTTCGTGCTGCATTTCCCGGACGACACGGACATTCTGATCGATTCCAAGGTGTCCCTGACCGCCTTGTCGGAGTACTTCTCAGCGGAAGACGAAGAGGGGAGGAAAGCCGCGGCTGCAAAGAATCTCGAGTCGGTACGCAGCCATATACGCGAACTCTGCAGCAAGGAATACCAGAAATACGTGTCCGGTCGCAAGACTCTGGATTATGTGATAATGTTCATCCCGAATTACGGCGCCTACCAGCTCGCAAAGCAGGAGGCCCCCGACATATTCGCGGAGGCCTTCAGACAGAATGTCCTGATAACGACGGAAGAGACCCTGATTCCTTTCCTTCGCCTGATACGTACGGCCTGGGTTCAGAAGGAACAGATGGAAAACATCTCCGAAATAGTCAAGGCGGCCCAGGATATGGTGGAGAGAGTGGGCATTTTCTGCCGCTACAATGCTGAACTTGAGGCGGATATGTCCAAAACCCTCGATAAGTTCAGAGAAAATTCCCGTCGCCTTGTGGACGGCAACCAGAGCATAGTAAAAGCTGCCAGAAGGGCCATCGACCACGGGGTCAACGAACCTTCTGGCAAAAATGTGCTTCCTTCAGCTTAGTAATCTGACAATTATTCGGTAATCTGAGGCTTACTTGACCTCCAGTTCAATTACCGAGCGGTTGATCTCTCTGAAACGCGGCTCATCCACTTTGACTATCCTGTCGTAGGTCATTATTCCGTTCACCTCGATCTCGACGTCGGTGGTCTGGGTATATACGGCGGCCGCCGTGCCGCAGTAAACAAAGTGTTTGAGCAGTTCGGCGAACTCTTCGTAACGGTCCATCAGGTCCTTCTGATTGTGCATTACCTCGCCGTAGCCCCAGTTGCGGTCCTGCAGCCAGAGGTGGCCCTCCACAGGGTAGCCAATGCCTCCGTACTCGCCGAGCACATTCACAAACTTGCCCTCCACGGCGTTCATTGCCGGCTGAGGATAGTGATGGCAGTCCTGGATGTCTCCGCAGAAAGCGAAGTTGCCGCCTGAGGCCGGGTTGATCAGTCTGGTCGGGTCCTTCTCACGGGTGAAATCGACCACCTTGCGGGTGTCGAACTGGCCCCAGCCCTCGTTGAACGGCACCCATACGACTATGCTCTGGAAGCCCTTCAGCGCATCGATTATTTCCGACCACTCCTTGTAATAATTGTCTTTCCACTCCTGAGGCACGTCGCAGTCTGTACCGCGCATGAAGCTGTCGCGTGACCATTCGTTCTTCTGTCCTCTCTGGATTTCGGGATCGCGGGTCTCGAGCACACCCTTGCTGTAGTCGCCTATGCACGGCATATCCTGCCATACCATAATTCCCTCTGCGTCAGTGTAATAATACCACCTTGCCGGCTCGACTTTGATATGCTTGCGTATCATATTGAAGCCCCATTCCTTCGTCTTGACTATGTCGTAGCGCAGGGCTTCGTCAGTAGGCGCAGTGTAGAGTCCGTCCGGCCACCATCCCTGGTCGAGAGGGCCGAAGTGGAAGAGCTGCTTGCCGTTGAGGGCCATCCTCTTGCTGTATTTCTTGTTCTGGCATACGGCGATTTCGCGCATTGCGGTGTAGCCGTCCACGCTGTCGATGACCTTGCCGTTGCGGCTGACGCAGATGCGGATTCCGTAGAGATACGGACTGTCCGGCGACCAAAGTTCCGGTTCTTTTACGCATATATCCAGCTTCGCTTTGCCGTTGACGCCGCAGGCCTCCGCGCTGCCGAGAACCTTATCGCCCGGCTTTTCAGGGTTGTAGCCAATTCCGCCTTCGAGAAGTTCGACTCTGACGACGTCGCCCTGCTGCAGATTCTCAGCTGCGACTTCGACTCCCATACGGCCGTCCTTTATATTGGAAACTGCGTAATATGAGTCTATATATGTCTGCGGCACGTTTTCCAGCCATACGGTCTGCCATATTCCCGTAACCGGCGTGTACCATATCCCCTGAGGCGCATTCACCTGTTTGCCTCGCGGCTGCCAGGAGTTGTCCGTTGCGTCCCACACCCTGACTTTCAATGTGTTGCCCTTTGCTTTTACGAGGCCGCTGATGTCCAGGGTGAAAGGCGCATATCCGCCGGTATGCTCACCGGCCAGTTTGCCGTTCACATATATGCTTGCCTTCCAGTCAACGGCACCGAAGTGGAGCAGGGTCTTCATCCCCTTGCTCTTTTTCGGCAGGTCGAAACTGCGCTCGTACCACAGTGCCTGGTCCTTGCCGACCTTTCTGCCGACTCCCGAGAGAGAGGACTCCACAGCGAAAGGGACGAGTATCTTGCCCTCGGCACTGAAAGCCTCAGCCTCTGCCGGGGTTATGGCATAATCCCAGAGTCCGTTGAGGTTGACCCACTGGCTGCGTACCATCTGCGGCCTCGGGTATTCCGGAAGCGGTGCGGAAGGATCCACCTTTTCGGCCCATTTTGTCTTGATGGCGTCACCCGCCGCTTTCCATTCTTCAGCATAGGCGCTGCAGGTCAGAAGAAGTGCAGCTGCTCCGGCTGCAAACATTTTGAAATTCATATAGGTTTTTTCTTTAGTGTTATCGTACGATTGGCCCAAAGGATTACAAATATAAGAAAAAACTCAGAGTCGGCTATTTTCACTATCTTTGCAACTTTGAAATATATACAGATATGGCCGAATCGAATTTCATAGACTACGTAAAGGTTTTCCTGCGTTCGGGAAACGGGGGAGCGGGGTCGATGCACCTCAGAAGGGAGAAATATGTGCCGAAGGGAGGACCCGACGGCGGAGACGGAGGCAGGGGAGGCCATATCATTCTTAGGGCCAATCCTCAGTTCTGGACCCTCATCCATCTCAAATACCGCAAGCACATAATGGCTGAGGACGGAGAGAGCGGCGGCGCCTCCCTCTGCAAGGGACGCAACGGCAGCGACGTCATACTCGACGTGCCGCTCGGGACCGTGGCCAAGGATGCCGAGACCGGCGAGGTGCTGATGGAACTCGTCGAGGCCGGAGAAGAGAAGATACTGCTTCCGGGTGGCCGCGGAGGACTTGGCAACAACAACTTCAAATCGGCGACAAACCAGACCCCGCGCTATGCCCAGCCGGGCGAGTCCGGGCAGGAAGGCTGGTTCATACTCGAGCTCAAGGTGCTTGCCGACGTCGGTCTGGTGGGCTTCCCCAATGCCGGAAAGTCAACCCTCCTTGCCAGCGTGACAGCTGCCAAGCCAAAAATCGCCAACTACGCCTTCACCACCCTGGAACCAAATCTGGGAATAGTGCGCTACTATGATGACCAGTCCTTCGTGATGGCTGACATCCCGGGCATCATCGAGGGCGCCCACGAGGGCAAGGGCATAGGCCTGCGCTTCCTCAGACACATAGAGCGCAACTCCATACTTCTCTTCCTCATCCCGGCCGACACGGATGACTTCAAGGCCGCATACGAGGTGCTGCTCAACGAGTTGCGTATGTACAACCCGGAGCTTCTCGTGAAAGGAAGGGTGCTCGGCATATCCAAGTCGGATATGCTCGACGAGCAGATGATAAGCGAAATTGAACCGAATCTGCCTGAGGACCTCCCTCACATTTTCTTCTCTTCCGTTTCCGGCCAGAATCTGCCTGAGCTGAAGAAACTCCTCTGGGATACACTCCACAACGACAGCAATGACTGACCTGAGCATACTGGAGCGCGCAGTCGGGGCCGACCGGGCTCTCACCCTTGCTCTGAACGGATCGAATCAGGGTGGGGGAGACGCCTTCTGGTGCTTCCTTTCCTCGAATGCCGCCACCATACCTGCCTATGTGCTGGCTATAGCCCTGATACTCTGGAGTTCAGGCTGGAAGCGCGGCCTGTTCTACGTGCTCGCCATAGCTCTGGCGCTTGCTGCCTCTGACCAGATATGCAATCTCGTGAAGGAGGGCGTAGGACGGCTCAGACCCTCCTTCGACCCCTATATGCTCGAAAACGGAGTCCGCGTACTGCTCAAATCGAGCCCGAAACACTGCTACGGCTTCTATTCGGCCCACTCCGCCCTCTCCTTTGCCCTGGCTTTCGCCAGTTCCGTCGCAATACGCTGGGGCGTAAACGGCCGTGCGACATACTGCGGGCGTCGCAGGCTTTTCAGGGCCCTGAGCATCGTATATGCCATAGCCGTCTTCGTCTGGGCCGCCCTTGTAGCGCTCAGTCGCGTATTCGTCGCGAAGCACTTCGTCGGCGACATCGTTGCCGGCTGCATGGCAGGCATATTTATGGCTTATATATGGCTGTATGCGGCCCGTTTCGTCGCCGACAGATTCCGCAGCCGCAAAGAAACGTCAAAATAATATATATATGAAGAAGATAATTGCATCATCGAAGGCGCCTGCAGCGATAGGCCCGTACTCGCAGGCTACAATGGCGGGCGACACCCTCTACGTTTCAGGACAGCTTCCTATTGCTGCCGACGGCACTATGCCTGAGAGCATAGAAGAGCAGACCAGACAGTCCCTGAACAATATAGGATATATACTCGAAGAGGCCGGCCTCTCCTTCGCCGACGTTACGAAGACCTGCGTGCTTCTTGCCGACATCAACGACTTTGCGGCAATGAACGCCGTCTATTCGGAGTTCTTCAGGAGCGACTGCCCGGCCCGCGTCTGCTACCAGGTGGCGGCCCTGCCGAAGGCGGCAAAGGTCGAGATCGATGCCATAGCGGTTTATACCGCAGAGGCAAGCGAAGCGGAAGGGGAGTAATCCCGGCATTTCGCGGAATAAGCGTCAGAGCTCGAAAGAAATGAAGGCGTCGAGGGAGGCATTGCTTTCCGCGATGCCTTCTATGCTGTCCGGCAGATTGTGGAAGAAATCCACTCCAGTGAGGAGCTCTAGGCTGTCCACAGGAAGGGTGAAATCGCTGTATTTCACCTTTTTGTAGGCTTTGTGAGGCAGCCAGAACCCTATGCAGCAGGCCCTGTCCCCGGCTTTGGAGAGTTTGAGCAGGGCCTTGTAGTAATAGTTAGGCACGGGAAGGCTGCGGCCGTCGTTGCGGTTGGTTATGCTGATTATCTCCTCGTTGCCGCCACGGGTTCGGTAGCAGGCCCCGGTCACCACATAGAGCGTGTCCCCCGGAGGCACCATTTCCCTTACAGCGGCCTCCAGCTTTGACCATATCCCGCCGTTGAATCCGTTCTGTATCTGCGGGGTCATATTTGTGGAGTAATAGGTCTGCGCCATCATCCCCTCCACGGCGTTTCGGTCCGCATTGGGAATCTGATGACCTCTGGCGTAGAAATTCCTCGAATAGCCATCCGTGCTGACTTCCACTCCGTATCCCTGTCTGACATCGGTCTGGCTGTCCTGAGGAATCTTCGGGTCGTAGGCCCAGCTTTCCTCTCTTCCGCTGCTCATGTCCGCCTCGCAGAGGGGGTAGGCGACCCAGCTTGCGCTCATCGTCCCGGCATCGTAGAGCATACTGTAATTGCGTCTTGAGCCAAGTTCGTGACTGATGAACTGCCCCTCGGCGCCGCTGACTATTGCCGGAAGTTCCGGCCACTGCGGATAGCTTACCGTTTCTGCCACTTGCTTCAGGCCGCAGGCTTCGGTAAGATATAATGCCGCCAAAAGGTGCAAGATTCCTATTATCTTCATTTTTCTTGCTTTCATATCGCGTCAAATTTACTCATTTTCTCTATCTTTACGCTCTATTTTTCGAAGATTGCCTGAGACCTGGCTGAAGAATGGTCTTCAAATAGTTACTAAATGCAGAAAATGAAGAATCTTGGAAACGGGGTCAGCTACATTGGAATGGATGACCTGACATTGGACCTTTTCGAAGGACAGTACATCTTGCCTGAGGGCGTGTCTTACAATTCATATCTCATCGATGACGAGAAGATTGCGGTGCTCGACACCGTTGATGCGCGCTGTGGGGATGCCTGGTTCGAAGAGATTTCCGCCGTTCTCGGGGACCGTACGCCGGACTTTCTGGTCGTGCATCATCTCGAACCGGACCACTCGGGAATGATCGCGGAATTCATCAGGCGCTATCCTTCCGCCCGCATAGTCGCAGGCGCAAAGGCCCTTCAGATGCTGCCCCAGTTCCTTCCGGAGGATATGCTGCTCTCCGGGGATTCACTCTGCAGCGTTGCGGAGGGGGACGTGCTCGACCTGGGCAGTCACAAGCTGAAATTCATATCCGCCCCTATGGTGCACTGGCCTGAGGTGATGATGAGCTATGATCTTTCGGACAGAGTCTTCTATTCGGCCGACGCCTTCGGAAAGTTCGGCGCACTGGGAAAATGCGGATTCTACGGCAGTGAGGACGAGGAATGGACCTGCGAGGCCCGCAGGTACTATTTCAACATAGTCGGCAAATACGGCGTGCAGGTGCAGGCCCTGCTCAAGAAGGCCTCCACTCTCGACATCAAGGCCATACGCCCTCTTCACGGTCCTCTTCTCGGCTGCCGCTTCGACGGCTGCGACGGGGCGGAAGACAGTCTCGGAAAATATCTTGAGCTCTATGACTGCTGGAGTGCATACAGGCCTGAGACCGAGGGTATATTCATTGCCGTGGCTTCCATTCACGGAGGCACCCTCGCCGCAGCTGAGAAGTTCGCGGAGATTCTCCGTGCCAAGGGTGCGGGAAGGGTAGTGGTAAGCGACCTGAGCCGCAGCGACATAGCCGAGAATGTCGAGGACGCCTTCAGACATTCCAAGATGGTGCTTGCCTGCGCTTCCTATGACGGAGGCATCTTCAGCCCTATGTCCGATTTCCTTCACCGCCTCGGCGCCAAGGGTTACCGTTCGCGCAAAGTTGCCCTGCTCGAGAACGGTTCCTGGGCTCCTTGTGCAGCCCGTGTTATGAAGGATAAGCTCGCCCTGATGAAGGATGTCGAGATTGTCGGCAAGCCGGTGACCGTGCGCAGCCGCCTCAAGTCTTCCGATATCCCGGCTCTTGAGGAACTGGCTGACGCCATCATCAATGCCTGAGGTCGAAGAACTTCACGACCTTCCGGCTCATAGGCGGCATCTGCATTTTCGCAATGATTTCAGGCGCCTCGAAGACTACGTCCGGCGCCACCCTTACCTTTGAGCGGAAAATATCCTTTATCTGCTTGACAAAGCTCTCGCTGTGATTGTCACTGGCCAGTTTTATCTGAACCTGGTCGGTGCCGAGCGAGTTGGTATATACTTCCACGACATAGCTCTTGACTTCAGGTATGTTGTCCAGTATGTCGAAGAGTGCAGGTGGATAGAGTGTGGTGCCCTTGAACTTTATCATCTGCCCCTTGCGGCCTATCACGCTGCTCAGACGGGTACTGTTGCGTCCGCAGGCGCAGGGACTGTCGTAGTGTATGCATATATCTCCGGTGCGGAAGCGTACCAGCGGCATTCCTTCCACTCCGAGCGTGGTGATCGTGACTTCTCCGCTTTCGCCCTCTGCCACGGGATTCCCCTCGTCGTCCAGGAACTCGACTATGATGAGGTCGGCTGGTACGTGGTTGCCGCAGTGGCAGGAGCACTCGGTAAACGAGGCCTGCATTTCGGTCGAGGCGTAGGTCGAGTAGAGCTCCAGCTCCGGCCATTTTTCGTGTATGCGGCTGCCCAGGGTGGTGAGATTTCCGTCCGGCTGACGCAGGGCCTCGCCAATGCATATAGCCTTGCGCAGGCTGCAGGAACGGTAGTCTATCCCGTTTTCCTCGGCGAAGGCAATGAGTTTCATCAGGAAAGAAGGCACGCACATGCAGACCGTCGGGTGTATGGAATTGATGGTGTTCCACTGCAGTTCCGGTATTCCGTTTCCAACGCGTATCACTCCCATTCCCAGGGCTCTCGCTCCCAACCAGTAGGCCAGTCCGGCCATGAAGCGGCGGTCTATGGTGGTCATCAGCTGCATTATGTCGTTACGGCTGCATCCCGCCATCGTGAATGAACTCAGCTCGTTGTATCCGAGGCGGTCCAGGTCGTTCTCGGTAAGGGCGAAGACCACCGGCTCACCAAGGGTTCCGGAGGTGGTGACATAATCTACTATCTGAGAGGAGTCCACACAGAGGAAGTCCTTGTTGCGAAGCTGGAGATCCTGTTTCGTGGTGACGGGGAGTCGGCGCAGGTCCTCTATGGTCCTGATGTCGGCAGGTCTGATCTTGCACGAGTCGAAAAGCTCACGGTAGAAAGCCGAGTTCGTGTAAGCGTAATCGATAGCCTCGTGGAGACGTGCTTCCTGGAAGGAGCGTATCTCTTCCGCGGAGCGATAGTGAAGTCCGTTGTCTCTAAGCATTGCCTATTTTTTTAGTAAGATATTCAGTTCCAAGTATTTCGCTGCAGGTAACGGAGGCGGAGACCGCCACTCCTATGGCTCCGTGCAGGTTCAGGTTCTGTCCGGTGATGAGCAGGTTGCCAATCTTGGTCCTTGGCGGAAGGTGGTTGACCATAGGGTTGTGCCAGTCCTTGACTATGCCGTAGGCGCTTCCGTCCGGGGTTCCGGTATAATCCCTGTAGCTCAGCGGAGACGAGGAACAGACCTTCTCGATATTCCCCCTGAACTCCGGGAAATGGGAGGAAACGAATTCTATCATCCTCTCTTCCATCGCCTGCTTGAATTCCAGATATTCCGGTCCCCTGTGTCCGCTCAGGGTGTTCTCCCAGCGGGCGTAATCCTCCTTGAACATAGGGGTCATCAGCGTGGCCACGTCGCAGTAGCGTATGTCCTTGCCCGGCTGCATGCTCATCAGTACGGCCGGCACGTTGTAGCCCCTGTAGTCCAGATGCATGTCCCAGGTGTCCTCGCGGCGGTAGAGGTAGTAGTTGCGGTTGATATACGGCACCGTGGCCGGCTTGAAGAGCAGATATGTGGTGAAGATTCCGTAGGAGTTTTCCAGAGAATTCACCCTGGTGAAGAAGGCCTTCTTGATTACGCTGTTGTTCTCCAGCAGAGAGAGGGTCAGACTCGGGTGAATGGCCGAAATCAGCCAGTCGCAGGCTATCCTCTCCTCTCCGTTCACCTCCACGTATTCGGCCTTCGGGCCCTCGAGGTGTATCTTTGTGACTGCGGAGAGAGTCCTTACCTCGCCGCCGTTTGCGCGTATCACATCCACCATTGCGTCAGCCACGTGCTGCGTACCGCCGACGAAGCGGTAGGCGCCTTCTATGTTCGAGTGGTTGACCATCGCATGCTCGTATATTGACGACTTCTCCTTTTCGCCGCCGTAGAGCGTGTTGCTGCCGGCCAGAATGTTGCGCAGCAGTCCGTTTCCCGTGCAGCGGCAGATTTCGTCATATATGGGCCTACCCATATATTCCATCCCTCCGGAGGATATATGCCCTGAACGCAGCACTTCGGGGCTGATCATATTCCCGACGTGGCGAATGGTGTCGCAGTAGCTGCGTATGCCGTCCACTTCGTCCGGGAAGTCGGCCGCAAGTGTGTCGATAAAGCGTTCGTAGCCCATTGCGTGGCGGAATTCGCGTCCGTCACCGAAACGTATCACGTCGAAGCCGTCTTCGTCCAGCTTGAGCAATTTCAGCTTGTCGGCTATGCCGTAGTATTTGAAATACTGGTGCATTATCTGCCCTTCGCTGAGACTGCCCACATAGTGTATGCCGGTGTCGAGTATGTAGCGGCCGCGCCGGAAGGACTGGAAACAGCCTCCCAGGCTGCGCTCCTTTTCGAGGACCAGCACCTTGAATCCTTCCCGGCTCAGGGTGATGCCGCAGGCGAGCCCGCCGAAACCGGCACCTATTATTATAACGTCATATTTCTCCATTTCACTTCATTTCTACGAAATCCTTCCCCTGCGGGATGATGATGCGGCCGCCTTCACGCAGCCTGGAGCGGCATTTCTCCAGCAGGTCCAGGTCTTCCGCGAGACTGCCGCCGACAATGAATACGTCCGCTTCGCAGAGCTCGGCCTCCCTCGGGTCGGCGCAGATGAATTCCACGTTCGACCTGGCTCCGCCATAGCGGCCTCCGGCCATATAGCAGCCCCTGGCTATCTCAATGTTTTCGGCGCAGGCGTCTATGCCCGTGACCTTGCGCCCGTGTGAGAGCATCGCCAGCAGCAGGGCCCTTGCTCCCGTTCCGCATGCCAGGTCCACAATGCAGGCATCCCTGGCTATGCTTCTTTCCATTTTGTCCCAGAATCCGCTTGCCCTGCACTCGCGCCTTGTCTCACGCCAGAGATCCGCGCCCCGGTAGAGGTAATTGCTCAGCAGCGCACGGCCAACGTAGAAGTTGGTCCCGACGTGGTTGAATTCGGCGTTGAGTTTCCCGTACTCTGCGGCGAACCACTTGCGCCACAGCTTGGCCCTGCTTCTGGCATCTTCCCCGAAGCGTGGGTCGTTCCATGCGACCTTCGGGAACACCACGCGGGCGAAGAGGGAAGGACGGCACTGCTGGTCCTGGCCTTTTGGGCATACATAGCCCGTACCGTAATAGACCACCGGCAGTATGTCCAGATTATATTGTTCCGCAAGCATAAAAGCCCCCTTGTGGAAGCGTATGATGTCTCCGTCGAAGGACCTGGTCGCCTCGGGGAATACGGCTATGGAATAGCCCTCCTCTATCTTGCTTCCTATCTTTTCCGGCATTCTGTCAAAGCCCTTTCCTGCATCCAGGAAGTCGCTGTAGCGCACTATCGGTCCGAGCAGGGGATTGCGGAAAACCCCTCCCTTGGTAATCATCACCAGTTTTGGAGTAAGAGCTATGAGCATTATCACGTCCAGCAGGGACTGGTGGTTGGCGATTATCACAGCCGGTCTGCCGTCCATATTCTCCTCACCCCTGCGTATGAAACGCACGGTAGGGACTATCCTTATGAAGTTCTTGCAGAAGCCGTGGCACCAGTAGTGGAAGAAATTCTTTTTCCATCTTTCAGGAAGAGGCGTAATGCAGAGCAGGCCGGCCAGTATGTCGGTGACAATGAAGCCGCTGACGAGTATGCCCCAGATCCAGATGCTGTGCAATATGCATGGCAGTTCCGCCGGGTAGAGATGTTTTGAGGCGGGTTTGCTGACCAGCAGGCGGAACAGCAGGGGCTGTATGGTGAATTCCATCAGCAGCACCACCCCTATGCCCAGCACCGTCACCAGGCCTATGGACTTCATTGCCGGGTGGCGGGCGATGACCAGCACTCCCAGGCCTATGAGCAAGGTCAGCGCGGAGTAGAAGATGGCGCTCTTGTGGGAAGAGAGCAGGCTCGAACCGTCGCGATGCCTGGCCATCAGCCCATCCATTATGAATATGCTGAAGTCGTCTCCTATGCCGAATATGAAGGTGGCGAGTATTATGCTGACTATGTTGAACTCTATACCCAGCATTGCCATCAGTCCCAGGATGACCACCCAGCCCGCCAGCATAGGCAGGAAGGCCAGAATTGCCAGCTCCAGGCGGCCGTACGAGATCCAGAGGGCGAGGAAGACTATTATTGAGGATATGTACAATATGAAATTGAAGTCGTCGGATATGTCTTCCGCCATCCTTCCTGCCCAGTAGCCGCGGTCGGCTATGGCGCAGCCCCCGCAGTCTTCGAGTGCCTTGTAAACCTCGGCTTTCTGATTTTCGTCTATGCTTATCCTGCTCACCAGCAGCGCTTTCCCATCTTCGTTGGAGATCCAGTCACGGAGCAGCGGGCTGGACTCCAGAGTCTCCGGCTTCCACTCGCATATCTCATATTCCCTGTCCATCAGCTGCTCGAACGCGGCGAAGGCGTTCTCGCGGAAACCGGCCCTGAGGGCTTCGCTGCGCAGCATATTCCTGACATTTTCTCTCTTTCCGGCCCACCATCCGTTCCAGCGTTCCAGTTTTGCCCGCTGCTCTTCCTCCGTAAATACATAGTCCCCGGCACAGGCGCAGTTGCCTATGCTGCCTGCGGCACGGAGACTGTCCAGGGCGACACGCAGAGCGAGGTAGTTCTCCCTTGCCTCGTCCATGTCCTCGCCCGAGGAAATGAGATAGCAGCCTTCGTTTCCTCCCGTTATGGACTCCAGACGGGTTTCCGCAGCCTTCATCTCAGGGGACATCCAGTTCAGCTTGTTCATATCCGCGTCGAAGCGGACCTTTCCGCAGAAGAAGGCGCAGATCACAATCAGCAGCAGTACTCCGCCTGCGACCCAGCGATTGCGGTCAAGGGGGTAGTCCACCGCCTTCTCTACCAGAATCTGGGCCTTGCGTTTCTCCTTGCCCTTTTCGCTCCGCAGGAAATGCGGGAGGAAGACCAGGCAGAAGATGGTGGTGCCTATGAGGGTGAGGGAGGCGAAGAGCCCGAAGTCGTGCAGCAGCGAGGAGGAGGTGAAGATCAGGGCGGCGAAGGCGGCAATGGTCGTGAAACTGCCCAGGGTGAGGGGATAGGCCATTTCCACGATTATGCGTTTAGGGTCGTGACAGTGGTTGCTGTGTGCGACGACGTGTATGGAATAGCTCAGGGCCACGCCCAGCACCGCGGCTCCCGCTCCCACGGCTATGGCCGAAATGCTGCCCTGTATGAAGTGGATCAGACACAGGGCGAAAAGGCTGCCGTATGCTACCGGCGCGATTATCAGCGCTATGGCTGCCTTGCTGCGGAAGGAGACGCTTATCAGCAGTATTATGGCCAGCAGCGCTATGAAGACCGTGAGCAGGGTGTCTTTCTTAATGACTTCGGCATTGCCTGCCGCCACACTGGCAGAGCCGAAATATTCCACTTTCATCCCGCTTTCTTCCGCCGTTTCCGCGCAGGCTTTTTTCAACTCCCTGTCCAGTCTGGCGTTGGAGCCGGTCTCGCCCATCGAGGAGGCCGGGTCGGCGAACATAAGCAGGTTCTGCATATCCTTTGAAAATATATGCCCGCCGAGCAGTTCATATTCGCCGCCGTCGCTGAAGTCGTTGAAACTCTGCAGTCTGTCGCTCGCCAGGGCGAGCGGGTCGCGCAGCAATATGCGTCCCATCACCATGCCGGCCGGCGTCGAAAGCAGGGCGTGGCAGTTCTCCACGGCCTCCCTTATACCTTCGGGCGTCGTGAGACTGTCCAGGCGCGCGTAGTCCTCTGCGTCGAGGTAGAGGGGCAGACGTTCATATATGAAATCCGCGGCGCTATCCATAGTCCCGGCGTCCACGCCTGCGTCCACACGGCTGAGCAGCCCTTCGTCGAGACTGCCCTGCAGCTTGTCGGCAAGCAGGTCCGCGGCGTCGCAGAGTTCGTAGGGATCGTCGCTGCCGGAGATTATGAAGACCGTCTTGTCCTTCATTTTCAGGTCCGCGAAGGCCTCTCCTCCCGCATCCGGGAAGAAGTCGCTGATGTCTTCGCTGTAATCCAGCCTGAAGGCGAAAAACGCCATAAGCCCCGCAGTGGCCAGGATAAGCAGCCAAAGCAGGGAACGACGTTTTTCCAGTCTGTCATAAAGCCCGGTGAGGAATCTTATCATGCTTTCTGACTTTTTTTCGATTTGAATATCGCGAGCGAGACGTAGCCCAGAAGCGAGGTTCCGAGCCCGGCAAAGCTGGCCAGCAGGAAGGAACCTATGAAATACTGCATCCAGACATTGATGTCACCGGCCCATTCCCAGAACTTCAGACCCTTGAGTATGAAGTCCATTATGGTGCTCTCGTCGCTCAGGCTCAGCAGGCATTCGCTTCCTGTCGCCCAGGCGCCTATGCGGCAGCTGATGATAATTATCACGGGAATGAGAGGCGGGATGCCTATGGTGGAGAAGCCCATAGCAATCAACTTGTTGAGTCTCAGCGCGTAGGCGGAAACCCCTGCCAGGAAGGTCTGGTAGCCCCAGGCCGGAATGATCCCGCAGAATACGCCCCAGCCCATCGAAGCGGCCATCTTGCCCGGCTTGTTCCGGGTGGAGGCGATGATGTGCTTCAGTTCCTCCACGTCCCCTTTGGTGAAATAGCTGATGCCTATCCAGGGGTAGTGTATCAGTATGGCCCAGAGGAAGAGACCCGTGTTGAGCAGACTGATTCGGCCGAAGTCCCTGAGCGGCTTGAAATGTGACACCCTTTCCTCCTTTGGCGCGTACCAGACGCGTATAGGTATGTTTTTGACGGGAATCCTGTTCCAGGCAGCCCTTACTATGATCTCAACCTCGAATTCGTAGCGCCCGGTCAGGAAATGCATCTTGCCCAGTTTTTCGAGCGGGTAGAGGCGGTAGCCGGACTGCGTGTCGGACATGCGCTTGCCTGTATCGACCATATACCAGAAGTTCGAGAAACGGTTGGCAAAGCTGTTGGCTCCGGGCATATTCTTCGCCTTGAGGTTGCGGGCTCCCACGAAGAGGGTATCCGGTTCCTGCATAGCCGCCTCCACGAAGACCGGTATGTCGTCGGCATAGTGCTGGCCGTCGGCATCCAGGGTCAGCATATAGGAGAAGCCGTGTCTGACCGCATATTTGATTGCCAGCTTGAGCGCGCCTCCCTTGCCTCTGTTGCGGCTGTATTCGAGCAGGCGTATGCCCTCCACGCCGTGGAGCAGCGAAGAAGTCGAATCCGTGGATCCGTCGTTGACCACCAGCAGTTCGGGAGCATATTCCATAACGTCCCTGATCACGTCAAGCACGGTGCCCTCGTTGTTATATGTAGGGATGACCACAAGGCAATTCATTTCCTTCAGCCTTTCCCTGCAAGTCTTTTTGTCCATCAGTTCTCCCTTTCTATACTTGCCTTGAGTTTCAGTACCTTGTTGCCGCCGCTGCACGCCTCTGCCCGGAGGCTGTCGCCTTCCAGGGTGACTTCGACAGCCATTTCGCAGCATTCGTCAGGCAATACGGCGCCCGTGAACTTGCATTCCTTTATGGATGCGAAGCGCATCCTGCAGCCCAGGAAGCGTTCCAGCTGTTCCCTCACAATGCTCAGGGTGCAGACTCCGGGAACCACTGCCTTTTCCGGGAAGTGGCCCCTGAAAATGGCGTGCTCCGGATTCAGCCTCAGTTCCAGACTGAAGCCGTCCTCCCTGCCTTCGAAGCGGGTGCAGGTGTAGAAATCGTTCTCAAGTCTCATTTCACTATCTTCTTTCGGGTGAAGCTCCAGCTGGTGCTGTCTCCGCCTGCCTCACACATTTTCATCGTATCCAGCGACATATCCTTCTTGTCGAAACGCAGTACAAGGCTGCTGAACATATTCGAACGCTGCCTTGCCGCAGGGACGAGAGTAAGGGTGTAGCTTGCCGCATCCTCGTCCAGACTGCTTTCGAAGCCGTTCACAAGGGCTTTCATATCCCCGCTGAGACAGGCTGCCAGCATACGTTTCATGCCTCCCAGCATAGGGTTCGAGGAGCTCTTCGTCCTGGAGAGCCGTCCCTCGCTGAGCATTTCGAACTCCTTGTCACTAATATGTATATAGTCTCCGTCGTCGAAGTCCATCCTTATCTCCTCAGGCCTGCGGAAACTGAAATTCCCTTCCTTGACCACGTCCGAGGCGAAGACCGCCATGCTTCTTGTCTGGGTGAAGCGGCTGTCTATGGACTTGACCGTGGCGTTCTCCGCCAGCCTTGCCATAAAAGTCTCCATCCCTTCCTGCGCGTATGCAGGCAGGGAGAGGCAGAGCAGAGCGGCGAGGGCCGCGATTATCCGGCTTGTCTTTTTCATCTCTTTTCCCCGTATGCTTCGAGTCCGCTCAATTCTTCAAGCGTGACTGTCCTGTATCCTTTCTTTTCCAATGCGCACAGCAGCATTTCCGTCAGCCTGTCTGCCTCCGGACACCTGTCGTGCATAAGTATTATGCCTCCGGGCCTGATCTTGCGCATTATCCTGGCGACCACTCTCTCCCGGCTGAGGCGGGAAACGGTGTCAAAGGACCTCACGCTCCATCCTATCACATCCATCCCGCACAGCCTTGCAGCCTTCCCGAGATGGGGTGTGGTCACTCCTATAGGCGGGCGGTAGAATCTCGGTCTCAGACCGCAGGCACGGTAAACGGCTTCGTTGCAGAGCTCGATTTCGCTTATGTGTTTCCTGCTGAATCTGAACTCATTGCGGTAGTCGTGCGAGTAGCTGTGGTTGCCTATGCAATGACCCTCTCCTATCAGTCTGCGCAACTGTTCCTCCTTTCCGGCAAGCTTGCTGCCAATCACGAAGAATGATGCCTTGGCCCCGTGTCTTTTCAGCACTTCGGCAATCCTGTCGGTCATCTCTCCGTTCAGGCCGTCGTCATAGCTCAGGACCACCAGCTTATCCTTGCAGTCCTTGCGCTCGCAGAAGGCCTTGACATACCAGCTGTGAGCGATGCAGGCGGAAGACCTGACGAACGCAGCCAGCAGAATCAGCAGGGCGATGCCCGAAGTCA
Organism: Bacteroidales bacterium; assembly: GCA_004554455.1. Lineage (GTDB taxonomy): Bacteria > Bacteroidota > Bacteroidia > Bacteroidales > UBA932 > Cryptobacteroides. Next base: position 19,662 of record SFMG01000009.1, read on the forward strand.
CAATCAGCCAAACCATTCCACGTCCAGTAAATCGAATTCCATTTTCATAGCGTTGGCAGGCGAAAGTATGCTTCCGTCCTTTTCCATACCCTTTGGACAGGTCCTGAGTCTTACCCTGCCTATGCTGTTCTCTGTCTTTTCCGCGCTCAGCAATGCGAAGACGGAGCCCTCTTTCTGAGGGGCTATGCCCAGCCTGCGCATTATCTCCACGCTCAGCTCTATGTTCTCGTCGAAGGCTCCCAGCAGCAGCTTGCGGGCCTTGTTCTCCCTGACAAGCAGCAGGGCGTCGGTCAGTGCGGCCTCAAAGGAGTGACCCCTGTCCACGTATGTAAGGTTGTAGCAGTGGTTCCTGCCCATCAGGGCTATCTGGCCTCCCACCGTGTTGAAGGTGGACTGTATGAAAGGCGTCGGGTTCAGCAGCTCCTCCGAGTCGCGCACTATGTTCTGCAGGAATTTCTCGCTGTCAGCCAGGCATCCCAGGCCCGTGGCGGTGATTATGGCGTCAGGGACACAGGCGCTCCTTCCCAGCAGTTCGGCAGCGGTGCCTACCGCCTGTCTCAGCAGCTTGCCCATTCTGCGCCGCATTCCGGCATCGGGGACAAGTTCCTTTATATCCCTGCTCACTCCCGAGTCGTCGAGCAGCAGTTCGATATATGCCTCGGCAGGCTTCCGCTCCTGCGCGTCTTCGTTGCGCCGCTTTTCTTTTGCGCTGAATATCAGACTGCTGCAGTTGCCTCCGAAGCCGAAGGAGTTCGACATCACGTGGCTTCTGCTTCCGTCTCTGAGGCTCAGTACCGAGAAAACGGCCTCTATGCCTCCAGCCGCGGCGAGTGTGTGTCCGGTGAAGTTCTTCGTCGAACTGAAGGCAGGCAGCCCGTCCGGGAAGATCCTGCAGAGTGCGGCATATTCGCTGCTGTCGTTATTGCGCGTGCCTGTGCCGTGTGCATTCACATAGCTTATGTCCGCTGGCTTGAGTCCGGCGTCTTCCAGAGCTTTCTCCATGCAGAGGAAGGCACCTTCCCCACTCTCGGAGGATGCTGTCTGGTGATGGGCGTCGTTGGCATTCGCTCCTCCGGCATACCAGGCCAGGGCCTCCTTCCTGAGCAGTTCCTTCCTGCAGAGCAGCAGGAATCCGGCTCCTTCGCCGAGATTCAGTCCCTTGCGTTCCTCTTCGAAAGGCCTGCATATCTCATCGCTGAGTATGCCCAGAGACTTGAATCCGTTCAGGGTGAAGCGGCTCAGGGCGTCGCAGCCGCCTGCAACGGCAGCATCCAGCACCCCTGCCTCTATGAGCCTTGCCGCCAGCATTATGGAGTTGGCGCTCGAGGAACAGGCCGTGCTGATGGTGGTGCAGAAGCCCTTGATTCCCAGCAGCGAGGCAATGAAGCCGGTGGAAGCCGCGCAGTCGTGCATACGGCAGAGTTCCGCATCCGCATTCTCCGGATCCTCCATCCATTTCCGGTAGAAGTCCTCGCTGAGGTCCATTCCGCCGACGGAGGTGGCATTTATCAGACCGATCCTGTCCGCTTTCAGATCCTCTCCTATGCGCAGTCCGGAACTCTCCAGTGCCTCTTTCACTGCGACGGCTCCGAGCAGGGCGGTGCGGGATATCTTCTCCACGGATGGAAGCTGCAGCAGCTGCCCGAGCTCCCCGTTTGTGACGGTCAGTTCGCCCACAGGCAGCCTGTGACGCGTCTCAAGCAGGACAGGGCTGGCTTTTATGCCGCTCCTGCCTGCCTTGAGGGCCTCCAGGTTCTCCCTGAGCCCGATTCCCAGAGCACTGACTATGCCCAGTCCGCCGACTGCTATGCTCATTTCGTCCTGTTCTTGGCTACGAATTCGGCGAGACTGCGTACAGACTTGAATATAGGTCTGGTCTCAGCATTGTTCTCCACCTTGATTCCGTATTTTCTTTCCAGAATCAGTATTATCTCAAGGGCATCGATCGAATCCAGTCCCAGGCCGTCTCCGAAGAGAGCTGCGTCGCTGTCGATATCCTCGACACTCATATCCTCGAGGTTCAGGGCCTCGATCAACTGCTCCTTGAGTTCCTTAATCAGTTCTTCCATAAATTCTTTTAATTATATAAATATTTGTCAATCAATTATTTCACTCAAATGAAACTCTGCCCTGCACTTTTTTCCCAGCTGCTCGCACCAGCCCCATACCACTTTCTTCGCCTGCCCCTGCTCCAGCAGCAGACGGGCATATTCGCGGCAGAAGCCGTCGTCGCTCTCCTGCACGAAGAAACTGTTCTCTCCCTTGAAACCGTGGCGTATGCAGAGCTCGCCGGCCGCCACGTTAGGCAGGGTATAAACGAAGACCGCAGGGGAAGCCCCGTCTCCGGATTCTATGTTGCGCTGGTGATGCAGGTCGGCATCCAGGGAAGACGAACGGTTGGCGAGCACCAGGGCAATGTCCTCCGCCCTGCACTCTTCGCTCAGCTTCCTTCCCGCCAGCAGTTTCCCGCAGGACACGTATGCCACTTTGTCGAGGTCGCTCATCTTGTAGAATTTGGGATATGACTCCCCGATCCCGTGGTATTGTGCGCGTATCCACTCTTCGAAGCCTTCGCCCTCGTGGACCAGAGGCTCCCCGTCGCTGACCGCGATATCCTTTTTATTATATATATGCTTGAGGCCTGCAATTTTTTCGTGCTCGCTTTCCAGAGCCAGCACTACAGCCACGTTGCAGCCTCCGAAGCCCGATGCCGTCTTGACGCAGCGCGCCGTGGAGAAGGCCTGGCGTGCGGCGGAAACGCCCACCGGACAGCTGACTCCCGGACTTGAGAAACCGGCGGTAGGGTAGATCCATCCGCGGCGCAGCTCCTCCGCGCAGACTAGCAGGTCCACGATTCCGGATGCTCCCAGCGTGTGCCCTATGTATCCCTTGATGCTGTTGAGAGGCTTGTCGGACAGCCCGGCCAGGCTGACCGCCTTGCTTTCCATCTCATCGTTGTAAACGGTGGCTGTGCCGTGGGTGTTCACGAAGCCTATACGCTCAGCTGAGACGGCGCTTTCCTCCATCGCCCTCCTTATGGCAATCGCAAGTTCCTCTCCCGTCCTGGACGGTCCGGAGATGTGGTTGGCGTCGTCGCTTATGAATCCGCCTTCCATCACGACCGGATTCTCTCCCAGCTCAGACCTGATCGAAGTCATGAGCACTGCCGCGCAGGCCTCTCCGAGGTTGAGCCCGTCACGGGCCGCATCGTAAGGCCTGCAAGGGGAAGGACTCAGGGACTTGAAGGAGGCGAAACCGCTGGAGATGAACTCGCAGAGCAGGTCGCAGCCCACTATCACCACTCTCCTGCACATCTCTCCCAAAATCATCCTGCGGGCCACCACGAAGGCGCTCGCTCCGGAAATGCAGGCGTTGGAAAGCAGCAGAGGCCTGCGGGCGCAGCCGAGAATCCCTCCCAGCTTTTCCGCCATCGCCCCGGGAAAGGCTCCAACCGGTATATCCTCCACGCTGGAGGCGTGTCCTGCAAGCAGTTCCACATTGCCCTTGGTCGAGGAAATCAGCAGCAGCGTGTCTTCGTCATCCATCCTTACCCCGCTTTCTTCGCAGACTTCCCTTACACAGGTGATTATCAGGGACTCCAGGCGTGTGCAGCCCTCCACGACAGGGTAATGCGGAATGCGCCCGGCGATTATTCCGAGTTCTCCGTCCTCCCTGAGCGCGCTCTTTCCGCTGTCCAGTCCCAGGAAGCTGGCCTTCCTGTCGCCGTATGCGGTGTAGAGACTTCCGCAGCCGATGTATGTCGTCAAGCCTTCAGCCATTTCTTCTCCCAGTCCTTGAAAAATTCGGGTTTGACCAGACTCATATTTCCTTCCGTATCTACGAACACCTGTGTGCTTTCTCCGCTGCAGACCGGCATTCCGTCGCTCTTGCGGCTCACCTTGTAGCCGAAGCGCAGCCTTGCGGCCGCCTCCGGATAGTAGGATATCTCTATCACTGCGCAGTCGTTCATCGCGAGAGGGGAGTGGTAGCTGATGTGCAGGTCCACGACGGGTGCGGTGAAGCCGGCCTCGTACATCTGCATATATCCTATACCGTCGAAGCGGCGTCCGAACTCCTCGCGCGCGTCCTCGAACAGACGCAGATAGTTGCCGTGCCACATCACGCACATAGGATCCAGTTCCGAGAACCTGACCCTGCTTTCGACGCTGCAGCTGAGCGCCGCCTCCATATTCTCCAATTCCTTTCTGCTGCGCATATCTTTATTCCTGTAGAAATATTTTCATCTTGCAGCCGGCCACGAGTTCGCCGTCCACGTAACTTTCCGCGCGTATCAGCGACACTGCGAACACCTGCTGCAGCACTTCTATCTTCGTGGTTATGAGCTCCCCGAGCCGCGGCAGCCTCGACGCCTCGAATGCGTTCACCGCGCCTATGAAGCCAAGCGGCACCTCGCGTCCTTCGCTGCGGCAGATATGTCCTACGCGGGCGGCGGCACTCTGGGCGATATGCTCTATGACGCCGCATTCGTTAAGGCAGCCGTCGTTGCAGAAGATGTTGTCCGCGCGCACTTCGAGGCAGGTGGTGGATATGCCGTCCTCAAGCCCGAGGAAACGGTCCACCATCACTATCGGAGCCCGCTGCGGAATCAGCCCGAGTATTTCACTGTTCATTTCTTCCTGCATACCATTATGCTGTGTCCCAGTCCGAGATTGTCGTGGAGTTCTTCCACCTCCAGGCCGGCCTCTGCCACGAGACGGGCCATGTCGTCGCTGTGGTACATCTTGCTGTTGCCGTTGGCCAGGGCGGTGAAATAAATGCTGGTAAGGGTGAGCACGAGGGCGGCAGTCTCATATTTCTGACGGTCCCAGAAGGTCTCCATAATGTAGAGACGGGTGTCTGAGTCCATAGACTCTGCGGCCCTGCGCAATATGCTGACTATCTGTTCCTCGGAGAAGCAGTCAAGGAACTGGCTCATCCATATTGCGTCGAAATGCTCCGCAGGGAAACGCTTGCTTTCGTCCAGCAGGTTGGTGCCGTAGCCGTGAATGCGCTCCGCACCCTCCAGCGAGGCGGTCTCCTTTCTCATCATCTCCAGTTGCTGCGGCAGGTCCATTATGGTGACCTCCACATCCTTGTCGTAAGCCACGCAGCGGCTGGCCCACCGTCCCGTGTTGCCACCCACGTCGAGCAGCTTGCGCACAGGCTTCCCTGCCTTGCCGAAAACCAGCTCCAGCGCTTCCTTGAAGGAGTTGTCCGAGTAGAAGTGGTCGAAGCCGAACCAGCTTTTCTTCACCTGCTCCGGGAGACTCGAAAGGGCCTCGTAAATGGTCGGCCATTCTCCGAACACCTTCAGTCCGGCAGGCTTGCCCTCCCTGAGTGCCTCGTCGAGGTAGAAGAGTCCCATATAGTTCACATCGTGGTTGAAGTCCAGGTCGGCCACGGTGCTGGCGTCGTTCAGCAGGAACCATCCTGTCTTGGTAAGCAGGAAGCGGTCCTCCTTCACAATCACGGTGCCTATGGACAGCGAGGCCTCCAGCAGCACCTTGGCCGCATAAGGGGACAGAGCGCAGTGCTCCGCAATCTCCTCCATGGTGACTCCGTCCGGGTTTTCCTCCAGGTATTTCAGCACACCTGACTTGAGCATAACCCTGGATACCTGGAAAATCACAGGGGCGAATGCAATCTCCTGTGCCTTTCTCTGTGCTTCACCCGCCTTTACATTGTCCCGGGTGTATCTGGCCTCGAGGGCCTTGGTCATATTCATAGCTTGTCGAATTAGTCTTCCCAAAAATCGTAGAAATTGAACCACTGCATAGGGTAGCGCTTCACCTTGTCAGCGAGTGAGTTCAGATAGGCGTCGATGAGCCCGTCAGGGCCCTTGAAGCTGCCAAGCGGCATTTCCTCGAAAATGAAACGGTATCTGCGTCCCTTCTCGCGCATTGCGTAGAAGAAAATGACCGGTACCCGGCATTTGGACGCTATCCTGTAGGGCCCTTCCGGTATCATCACCTTCCCTCCCAGGAACTCCCGCGGCACGGCCGAATTCCTGTCCACGTAGCGGTCCCCGTCAAAGCAGACATAGCCGCCCGAGTTGAGCGAGGCCTTGATTTCGAGCATCGCTCCCAGAGGGTCCACATTGATGGCAATGGGCTTGAACGGCAGGGTGCCGTACATTTCCTCGAGCAGTTTCTTTATGTCCCTGTCCTCGTTCTGGTACATCACTACGCTGATGTCCTTCCCGTATTCTCCGAAGAAGTGGCTTGCCACCTCCCAGTTTCCTATGTGCGCGCCTATGAATATGGCCCCTTCGTGCCTTCCCACGATTTCGAGTGCCTTGTCGTAGTTGTCGTACTCGAAGGAGAAGCTTCCGGCGGCACCGGCGGTCATTGCCATCTTGTCTATGAGGGCCTGGCCGAAGTTGAAGTAGTGGCTGTAGAGCCCGACCAGGCTGCGCAGCACTCCGCGCTGCAGCCTGCGGCGCTGGTAATGCCAGGAAGCAGAGGTCTGGGACGGTGCAAATATGATGAAATAGGGCACCACGAAAGCGAGGAGACAATAGGCGAAACCCACTCCGAGATGCTTCAGTATAAATGCAAATATGAGGTAGCCTGTACGGCCACCTCTGGATTTACCGTCCCACTTTTTCTGCTTTTCAGCCATTTATCTTCTTCTCAAGCATGGTGTAGAAGTCGTCGAAGCTGACCACTCCCACGAAATCCGGCCCTGTGAGGGTCACACCGAAATTCTGTTCGATGAGAACCACTACGTCCACCAGGTCCAGACTGTCGAGACCGAGGGTCTCCTTGAGTGGGGATTCAGGGGTGATGAGATTTTCGTCCACTTCAAATTCACTTGCGAGAAACTCTTTTGATTTCGCAATGATTTCTTCTCTAGTCATAAGTTCAGTACGGGTTTTTAGGTATTATTCTTTGAATTTTCTGATTACCAGTGATGAGTTGGTGCCTCCGAAGCCGAAGGAGTTGCTCAGGAAGGTGTCGAATTCCATCTCCACCCTCTCCTTCGGGATGTTGAGGTAGCAGGAAGCCTCGTCCGGCTCCTCGAAGTTCAGGTTCGCTGCCACGAATCCGTTCTGCATCTGAAGCATGGAATAGACTATCTCGCTTGCGCCGGCCATCCACATCTCGTGTCCGGTGTAGGACTTGGTGGAGTTCACCAGCGGACGGCAGTCTCCGAAGACCTCGTGTATGGCCTTGGCCTCGTTGAGGTCGCCGACCGGCGTCGAGGTGGCGTGGGCGTTGATGTACTGTATGTCCTCCGCCCTGAGCCCCGCGCAGTCGAGGGCCATCTGCAGCGACCTTTTCGGACCGTCCACGTTAGGCGTGGAAATATGTTCCCCGTTGGAGGAGAAACCGTAGCCGAGCACCTCGCCAAGTATGGTTGCGCCGCGTCTGACGGCCGACTCGTAGCTCTCGACTATGACCGTTGCCGCTCCGCCTGACGGCACGAGCCCGTCCCTGTTGCGGTCGAAAGGCCTCGACGCCGCAGCCGGATTGTCTTCCCTGACGGAGAAGGCGCTGAGCGCGTCGAAGTTGCCTACAGAATATATGTTCACCTCCTCGGCCCCGCCGCAGATTATGCAGTCCTGCAGTCCCTGGCGTATGAGCAGATAGGCCATTCCTATGGCGTGGGAACCGCTGGCGCAGGCCCCTGAGACCGTGAAATTGATGCCCCTGAGGTTGAATATGGTGGCAAGGTTCATCGTGATGGTGGAGTTCATCGACTGGAATATGTTGCTTGAACCCACCAGTATGGTATTCTTCTTTTCGCGAATGATATCGGTGCCGCGTATCACGGCCTCGGCGCAGCTGTCGTTGCCGTAGAGTATGCCGGCCTCGTTCTCTTTGAGCCAGGCTTCGTCTATGCCGGCCTGCTCCAGGGCTTCCCTGGTGGCCACGTAAGCATACAGGCCCTGCTCCGAAAGGTAGTTGCGCTGCTTGCGGTCGAGCACGCCCTTGAGGTCCGGCTTGCGCAGAATACCGGTCAGCGCGGAGCGGTAGCCCATTTCCTTGCGGGCCGGGTCCAGCCCTATTCCGGACCTGCCGTTGCGCAGCGAGTCGCAGACCTGCTCCTTGTTTTCCCCTATGCAGGAATATATTCCCAATCCTGTGATTACTACTCTCCTGTCCATATCCCTGTCTATGAGTAAAGTCCTCCGTTGATGTTGATTACCTCGCCCGTGATGTAGGCCGCCCTGTCGGATGCGAGGAAGGCCACGAGTTCCGCCACCTCGGACGGTTCTCCGAAACGGCCTGCCGGCACCATCTTCTTGAGCTCGTCCACTTTCAGGTCCTCGGTCATGTCGCTGTGTATGAAGCCCGGGGCTACGGCGTTGACGGTGATTTTCTTGCGGGCCAGCTCCTGGGCCAGGGCCTTGGTGGCTCCGATGAGCCCGGCTTTTGCAGCGGAGTAGTTGGTCTGTCCGGGCAGTCCTTTCAGGCCGGAGAGGGAGGCCACGTTCACGATGCGTCCCCATCTGGAAGAGAACATATCCTTGATCAGAAGGCGGGTAAGGTTGTAGAAGCTGTCGAGATTGGTGCTGAGCACCTTGTGCCATTCCTCAGGCTGCATCCAGAGCAGCAGGTTGTCCCTGCGTATGCCTGCATTGTTCACCAGCACGCTGATGTGCTGCCCGGGGTGGGAGGCTTTCCAGCCTTCCACGGCTGCCTCGCAGGCTCCGGCATCCGCGACGTCGAACTTCAGCAGTTCGCCGTCCGACCCCGCAGCCCTCACGCCCTCAAGCGTGATCTCAGCTTCCCTGTCATTGGAAACATAGTTGATTATTACCCTGTAACCGTCTTCGGCAAGTCTTATGCAGATAGCCCTCCCTATGCCACGGCTTCCGCCCGTGACGAGGGCGAATTTTTCTACCTTGTCTCCAGTCTCAATCATATCGTCCATTTAAAAACATAACCCGCAAATATACGGTTTTTGGAATATATTCCCTAATTTAGCGGCCTAAATCACACGGTATCGGATGGACAGGACAAAATTGACGTCATTTGCTTGTATGGCATTGCTTTGCCTGACCCTTTCGTGTGCCATCCGCGCCCAGGAAAAGGCCCCTCTCGGCACGAGGGTGGAGAAACTGAAGGCCTCCCGCATAGAAGGCCGTTCCCTCCGGGGACTCAGGGCGCTGCGTCCGCTTTACGGCATACCCGTGCTGAGCTTCAACACGGGCAGCTACGACGCCGACAGCCGGGAGCGCGAGCCGGAGATATTGCCTACCAATGTGATATGCGGGCATTCGTATGCCGAGAAAATCGGCTATTCGAAGCGGGCCTGGAATTCCGTAAACCTCGATTTCGATATTCCCAACTGGGTGGCCTGGGATCCCGACCCCTTCGAGGCGGGCGATTCGCTGGACCGTTTCAGCCGGCAGATGGCGGAGTTCTGCAGCAGCGACCTGCGCCGCAGCGACCCTGCCTTCCGTCCTGACAGCCTGCTGCTGGCGCTGGTGCTTGAGGAGTGCCGCAAATGGGCGCTGGAGAAGCCTGTGGGCAGCATATCCCTTGCCTGCGGGCCGCTGGTGCGCAATGCCTCAGACTGCAGGCCTTACGAATATTTCGTCGTGGTGTGCAAGCGTACGGGCAAAGCATTGGGTTACAAGTCGATAGGCTTTCTGATACCGCCCGCTTCCGCCGCTTCGGAGACCGCCGCTCCGGGGACTGCGGCCGTCAATCCATATACCCTTTCCACTTCCGTCAACACCGTCGAGTACAAGAGCGGCTATGATTTCTTTCCGGGCCTGCCCGAGGGGGTGCAGGAATACGTTGAGGGCATGACGACTTTCGAGCTTTTCTGCAGCTACGTGGAGGAGGCCGCCTACAACGAGGAGCCGCCTGACAGCGACAACGACGCTATGGACGCGCTCAACGACTATCTGCTCGATTTCTACGACCGCTGACCCGGATCTCCGGCCGGGACATTATGCTCCCAGCACCAGGGTCCAGACATAGAAGCGTGCCGCCACCCCGACCAGGGTCATAAGCAGGGTGGGCACGGTCTTGCTGCGGTAGAAGCCGAGGGCGATCAGCATCGCCTCCCCGATGAAGGGCACCCAGGCCAGCAGGGCCAGCCATATCCCGAAACGGTCTATCTTGACTTTTTGTCTTTCAATGGTTTCGTGCTTCACCTTGAAGAGCTTTTCAACCCATTCCCATTTCGCGAAACGGCCCATCGCCCAGGTGAAGCTCAGGCCCAGCCAGTTGCCGCTTATGGCCACGACCATAGTCTCCCACACGGGGAACTTCCCGCTCAGCAGCGCCGCCACGTATATGGCGTCGGAACTGAAGGGGACTATGCTTCCCGAGAGCATTACGGCTATGAAAAGTCCTGCGAGTCCGAGCGATTCCAGCATAGGCGATTTCTTTGTTTTTAAGGACCGGCAAAGATAGGAATCTTCTGCGTTATTCATTATTTTTGCGGCCGCGTTACAGAAAAAAAGAAAGATGAAATCACTGAGAGAACTCTACAAAATAGGCCGCGGACCTTCCAGCAGCCACACTATGGGACCGCTCAAGGCCGCCGAGATTTTTGCTTCCAGGCACCCTGAGGCAAAATCTTTCGAGGTGACTCTCTACGGAAGTCTGGCCGCTACCGGCAAAGGCCATCTCACCGACGTCGCCATCACTGGCGAACTGGAAAAGACTGCTCCCTGCTGCATACGCTGGCGTCCGGACATAGAACTGCCTTTCCACCCCAACGGAATGAGTTTCACAGCCGTGGAACAGGACGGCTCCGCCAGCGAGCCCTGGGTGGTGTACAGCATAGGCGGCGGCGCGCTGTCCGAGGGAAAGGAAAACGACTTTTTCGCCGCGACGCCCGACGTATATCCCCTTCACACCATAGGCGACATACTGGAATGGTGCCGCAGCAACGGACGCACGATATGGGAATATGTCGAGAAATGCGAGGGCCCGGAAATCTGGGATTATCTCGACGGAATCTGGAGCGCGATGTGCCGCAGCGTGGAGAACGGACTGTCCAACGAAGGCGCTCTTCCCGGACCGCTCCATCTCACCCGCAAGGCCTCTACCTACCATATCAAGGCCAGCGGTTACAAACCCAATCTGCAGAGCCGCGGACTGGTCTTCGCCTATGCCCTTGCGGTGAGTGAGGAGAACGCTTCCGGAGGCGTGATCGTGACCGCTCCGACCTGCGGTTCCTGCGGAGTGCTGCCTTCTGTGCTCTACCATCTGGAGAAGCGTCACGAGTTCAGCCGCAGCCGCATACTCAGAGCCCTTGCCACGGGTGGCATTTTCGGTAATGTGGTCAAGACAAATGCCTCCATATCAGGGGCTGAGGTAGGATGTCAGGGAGAGGTGGGAGTCGCCTGCGCAATGGCTTCGGCAGCCACCTGCCAGCTTTTCGGGGGCACCCCTTCCCAGATTGAATATGCTGCCGAAATGGGGCTTGAGCACCACTTGGGAATGACCTGCGACCCGGTCTGCGGACTGGTGCAGATTCCCTGCATAGAACGCAATGCCTTTGCGGCTGCCAGGGCCCTCGACTCCAACATCTACGCCAGCTTCTCGGACGGATTCCACAGGGTGTCCTTTGACCAGGTGGTGGAGGCGATGAAGCAGACCGGCCATGACCTGCCTTCACTTTACAAGGAAACCGGCGAGGGCGGACTTGCCCGTTTCGATCTCTGAGTTCTCAAATCTTTTCCAGGGGATTCTCCGGCCAGGAATGCTTGGGGTAGCGTCTGCGCAGTTCCTTCCTCACCTCGAAATAGGTGTTCTGCCAGAAACTCTCCAGGTCGCTGGTCAGTTGCACGGGCTTGAACCCCGGTGAGAGCAATTCCATAAGCACCCTTCTGCGCCCTTCGTCCACAGCGGGGCTCTGTCTCATCCCGAAACATTCCTGCAGTCTGAGCTTCAGCACCGGCAGTTCCGCGCCCTGGCGGTATTCGAGTTTCACGCGCCGTCCCGAAGGCAGGGCTATGCTGGCCGGAGCAATCCTGTCCAGGGCCTCTCTCTGCTCCCATCCCAGCAGGCCGAGCAGGGCTTCGCACAGGTCTATCTTCTTGAGTGACTGAATGTTGTAAACGCCGTTCAGATAGGGCGGCAGCCACTCTTCCACCCTCGCCAGAACGGCCTCCGTGGACAGGTCGGGGAGTTCCAGTTCCGGCCTCCACTGTGCCGCCGTGGCCACCCTTCTCTGCAGCTGTTCCACATCCGGGCCGAAATCCAGCATCGAACGCCCCTCCTTCGCAGCCGCCTCGCAAATGATGTGGCTGCAGTCCTGAGGACGTTCCGCCGGCCTGGACGAAAGGCAGAGACGACCTATCCTCTCCTCGACCGCCGCCTTCACGCACCCCTCCCGGCTGTCCCAGCTCAGACATTTGCGGCTGCGGGCCAGCGTTCTCAGTTCGTCCTTTTCCGCTGCAAGGGCGAGGAATATGCGTCCCACGCCTCCCGGACGCGGATTGAAGTCGGCTATGACTATATATTCGTGGGCGCAGAGAGCGTCGTTGCCGTCCATTGCGGCTATCTCTCCTCCTGCGGTCATATATTGGCCGTAGCTGCGCTCTATCTGTCTTGCCACCCTTTCCGGATATGCGGCGGCCAGCAGCAGGGCCTCAGAAACCGGGCCTCTGCCTTCACTTGCCCCGCCCGTCCTGTCGGCAGTTTCGAGCATATTGCGGAACTGCTTGACAGCCAGTGATATGCGTGGATTGGACTTCGTCGCGTCAAGGCGCAGTGCAAGGTCGCAGCCGGCTCCCGGAAGCGGGTCCTTCTCGCCCAGCAGTGCCGCAATGCGGCAGGCCATTTCGCGTGAGTCTCTGTCCTTTCCCGCCGTCAGCAGCATACCCGCGATGCGGGGATGGCAGGGGAAGGCCGCCATCAGTCTGCCGCGGGGAGTGATACGCCCGTTTTCCATGGCTCCCAGTTCCTCCAGCAGTTTCGCGGCTCCGGCCAGCGACTGGGGCGGGGGAGGGGTGAGCCAGGGCAGCGATGCCATGCCGCTTCCGTCCCAGCAGGCGCACTGAAGGGCGACGGATGAGAGTTCCGCCTCGAGTATCTCCGGAACGCGGTTCTCAGGGAGCCGCTGCTCGAGTGATCTGCTCCACAATCTCAGACAATAGCCGGGCCCTGTCCTGCCGGCCCGTCCCCGTCTCTGGTCGGCCATATCCCGGCTCACCCTGAAGCACTCCAGGTTGTCCAGGCCGCTGCGGGGGTTGAATATGTTCTTGCGGTAAAGGCCCGAGTCCACGACGCAGCCGACTCCTTCGATGGTAAGCGAAGTCTCAGCTATGGGCGTGGCCAGCACTATCTTGCGCCGCCCCGGTCCCGAGGCTTCTATGGCGAGGCGCTGTTCCTTCAGGCTCATCTGCCCGTAGAGGGGGCAGATATCCGTATCGTCTCCCATCTTTCCCTCCATAAGCGCTGCGCAGCGTCTTATCTCGCCTTCTCCCGGAAAGAAGGCCAGCAGATCCCCTTCGTGTTCGCGGAAGACACGGCTTATGCGCCTTGCCATAAGTTCCGGCAGTCTGGCGCAGAGTTCCGCTATGTTTTCCGGGCAGTCCCCGTCCCATTCGGTCTCTACCGGGAACATACGCCCTCCGCAGCTCAGATGCACGGCTCCCAGTTCCCTCGAGATCGACTCCGTGTCCATAGTCGCCGACATCAGCACTATCTTCAGGTCCGGCCTGAGCAGTTCCGCGCTTTCCCTTGCCATCGCCAGGGCGCAGTCGCAGTTGAGGCTGCGTTCGTGGAACTCATCGAATATGAGCGCACTGACTCCCTCCAGGGTGGGATCCTCGCATATCATTCTGCCGAGTATGCCTTCAGTGAGCACTTCCAGCCGGGTGGCGGACGAAACCCTGTTCTCGAAGCGCACCCTGTATCCCACGGTCTCACCGACATCCTCGCCCAGTATGGCGGCCATGCGGCAGGCAATCTGGCGGGCCGCTATCCTCCTCGGTTCCAGCATAAGTATGCGCCCGGGAAGGCAGTCGAGCATAAGCAGCGGCAGCAGTGTGGACTTGCCCGCACCCGGCTCCGCGCTTACCAGAACGCAGCCGCTTTCCTCCAGCGCCTTCCTTAGCCCGCCGGCCAGTCCCGCGGCAGGCAGATGCCCCGCGGCCTTGAGTGCCCTATCCGTGATTCCCCTAGTCATATTCGGCAAATATACTTAAAAAGAGCTATCTTTGGGGCCCTTTGCGCATGTCGGCAAGGGAAAAGGAATATGGAAATCAGGCTCTCGGAACATTTTTCTTACGGCAAACTGCTGCGCTTCACCTTTCCGTCGGTGGCAATGATGCTTTTCTGCAGCATCTACGGAATGGTGGACGGCTTCTTCGTATCCAATTATGTCGGGGCCACCCAGTTCGCAGCCCTCAATCTCATCTGGCCCTACACAATGGTGCTCGGGGCGGTGGGATTTATGATAGGTTCAGGAGGCACCGCCCTGGTTTCCAAGACTTTGGGAGAAGGCAAGCCAAAGCTGGCCAACGAATATTTTTCGATGATGATCTATGCCGCTATTGTCATCGGCCTTTTCCTGGACATCCTGGGGCTCAGTCTGATGCGTCCGGTCGCAAGGCTCATGGGAGCCGACGGCGAGCTGCTGGAATATGCCGTGCAGTACGGCAATATCATAATGGCCGCCATGCCGACCTTTATGCTGCAGTGCGTCTTCCAGCCATTTATGGTGACAGCCGAAAGGGCGCGCCTGGGGCTCTGGTTCACCGTCGCATCCGGCCTTACGAATATGTTCTTCGACTGGCTTTTCATAGGCGTCTTCGGCTGGGGGATCAGGGCTGCCGCCGCCGCGACCGTGCTCAGTCAGGTCGTAGGCTTCGCGCTGCCTATGATATATTTCCTGCGTCGCAACAACAGTCTGCTGCGTCTGGGACGCCCTTCCACGGATATGCGCGCCTTCATCAAGGCCTGCTCCAACGGAATGTCTGAACTCGTCACCAACCTCTCCATTTCGCTGGTGGGCATGCTCTACAACCAGCGTCTCCTGCTGCTGGCAGGGGAGAATGGCGTGAATGCCTATGGCGTGATCAGTTATGTCTCCTACCTTTTCCTGGCTATGTTCCTCGGCTATTCTATGGGCATATCGCCCGTCGTCGGCTTCAACTACGGTGCCCGCAACAGGCCGGAACTGCGCAGTCTCAGGCGGAAAAGCATAGTGCTGCTTTCGCTTGCGGCACTCGTCGTCGGCACGGCAGGCCTCTGTTTCTCCGACAGCATAGCCTCCTTCTTCGCCGACGGCGACCTGGAATTCAGGGATATGGCCGCCCGCGCTTTCCGCCTCTACTCCTTCTCGTATTTCCTCTCGCATTACAATATCTTCGCTTCCGCCTTCTTCACCGCCCTGAACAACGGCAAGGTGAGCGCCGCCATATCCTTCTCCAGAACCATACTCTTGCAGGTGGGCGCCATACTGCTCCTGCCTTGCGTTCTCGGCCTGGACGGTATATGGCTGGCCATGCCGCTTTCCGAACTGATATGCAGCCTGTTGTCGTTCATACTCTTCCAGGCGTACAGGCGCCGCTACGGATATTGAGTTTTTGTGTATATTTGCGGATATTTGCAAACAGATGAAAGACATACGATTCGTATCGGCCGATGAGGCCGTCAGCCACATTCCTTCCAATTCGCACGTGCATCTGAGCAGTGTAGCCAGCGTGCCACATTGTCTTATACAGGCGCTCTGCCGCAGGGCTGACGCCGGGGACGTGACCGGCCTCCATTTCCACCATTTCCACACCGAGGGCCCGGCGCCTTACAGCGACCCCGCCTACGAAGGCATATTCTTCGAGCAGGGCTTCTTCGTCGGCCCGAACGTGCGGAAGAACGTGAACTCCGGCTATGCCGACTATCTCCCTGTGCATCTCGGGGAGACGCCGAAACTTTATTACGAAGGGCATATACGGCTCTCGGCCGCGCTTGTGAACGTCTCGCTGCCTGACGAGAACGGTATGGTCAGTCTCGGCACTTCGGTGGACTGCTCCTATGCGGCGATCAAAATGGCAGACATAGTGATAGGCGTAATGAATCCAAACGTGCCTTTCGCATACGGCGACCTTGTCCCGCTCTCCTCCTTCACCTATCTGGTGCAGGATGACGCGCCTCTGGTAACTGCCGCCTTCGCCGAACCGACGCCGACCGAGGTGCTCATAGGCCGCAACTGCGCAGCCCTCGTGGACGACGGCGACTGTCTGCAGATGGGCATAGGCGCCCTCCCTAACGCCCTGGCTGCCCAGCTGGGCAACCACAAGGACCTCGGCCTGCACACGGAGATGTTCGCGGACGGCCTGCTGCGGCTCATCAAGAAGGGAGTCATCAACAACGCCCGCAAGAAAATAGACACCGGCAAGGTCGTTTCCTCCTTCCTCCTGGGCAGCCAGGACGTCTATTCCTTCATAGACCGCAATCCGGACGTGCTGATGAGGAAAATCGAATATACCAACAACCCTTTCATCATAGCCCAGAATCCGAGGATGAAGGCTATCAATTCCGCGGTCGAGGTGGACCTCACCGGCCAGATTTGCGCCGATTCCATAGGTACGCGCATTTTCTCCGGTACCGGAGGACAGGTGGAATTCGTCAGGGGAGCCACAATGAGCGAGGGCGGAAAGAGCATCACTGCCTTTGCCTCCCGCACCCTCAAGGGTCAAAACAAGATTGTGGCCACACTCAAGGACGGTGCCGGAGTCGTCACTCCGCGTTCCGACGCCCACTGGATAGTTACCGAGTACGGCGCCGTGGACCTCTATGGCCGCAGTCTCCAGGAGAGGGCCAAGCTTCTGATTTCCATCGCCCATCCGGACGACAGGGAAATGCTTGACCGCGCCGCCTTCGAGCGCTTCGGACCGCATTGGCACAATTTCAGCATATAGGCCGCCGGAAAACTATTTATAATCCATTAATATACGATTGCAATGAAGAAGATTTTCAGTACCATCGCAGCTGCGGCTGCACTCATTTTCGCAGTTTCCTGCAACAGCAACAGCGCCAGTGTCGATCTCGACGGCAGCTGGAAAGTCATTAGCGTGGACGGCGTGGCAGTCAATGACACTCTCGTACAGCCGGAGTTCCAGTTTAACGCGGCAGAAAAGCTCTATCACGTCAAGCCGGGTGTCAATCTCATCAACGGCTCTTACACCCTCGAAGGTGATGTGATCACTTTCGGCGACGGCGCAATGACCCGTATGATGGGTCCCGAGGAGCTTATGGCAGTGGAACAGAGCATAGTGGAACAGATGCTCAATCCTCTTACCGTAAAGTATGAGAACGAAGTCCTGAGTTTCACCGACGAAGCAGGCAAGGTCGTTCTCGAACTCAAGAAATGAAAATACGCGACAGGAAGAATCTTAAGTTAAGGAAGATGGGCCGCAACTATATGATTGTGAGCACATCTTCCTCAACTGTCAATATGGCGGACGTCTTCACTCTCAATGAGTCCGCCGCCTACCTTATGGAACGCTGCCTCGAGCGTGAGGACTTCGACGCGGAAATGCTCGCATCGTGGCTGGTCGAGGGCTATGGCATTGACTCCGGGCTCGCCCTGCGGGATGCAGAAGCGGCCATTGCTGAGTGGAAATCTTTGGGACTCATTCTATAATCTGAAGGCTTTTGAGAACGGATTTCTCGGTTTCGGAGCGGAGCTTCCTTTCTCTTGTCTCTTCCGGCCTGTGGGGTCGGAAGCCCGTTTCTTCGGCTTTACGGGCCGTGGATGAAGCTTATTCCTGTACCGATTGGGAGAGGGTACTTTCCCTTGCCCGTTCGCAAACCGTATCGGGATTGCTCTGGAGGGGTGTGGATATGGCTATGGAAGAGGGACTGGAACTGCCGGAAACCGTGCTTGCCCGGCTCGCCGCCGAAGTGGATGCCTGTGAACGCCGCTATGCCAGGATGCAGAAGCTCACTCTGGAACTGCTTGCTTTCTATGGGTCCCGGGGCTTGCACCCCGTCTTGCTGAAGGGTCTTGATTCGGCAGCGCTCTACGACACCCCTTCGCTCAGGGAGAGCGGGGACATAGACCTGTATTTTTCTGAAAATGAATTGTTTGCCGCCATTCCGAAAGAGGCGGTACACAATGCCGACAATTCCTGGAGCTATGTTTTCCGGGGCGTTGAGGTGGAACTGCACGACCATATACTCGATATTGAACGTCCTTCCGCCCGCAGGGAGGCACAGCGTATTGCTTCTGAATCTCCATCGGGAAGTGTCGAAGGCTTGCCTGCGGAAGTCAGAGGGCTCTCTCCCAGAATGAGGATACTTCTGCTGAGTTCCCACCTGCTCAAGCATGTTCTCGGCCGTGGCATAGGTCTGCGCCAGGTCTGCGACTACGCCCTCGCCAGGGCCGCCTGCGATTACGACCGCCGTATCTTCGAAGCCGACTGCAGAGCTCTCGGACTCAGCCGCTGGGTGGCAGTCCTGGACAATCTCTGCGTGCGCCATCTCGGACTGGATGGGAATTTTTCCGCTTCCTATGCAGAAAGGGAGCGCAGACGCCTGGATACCCTGTCCGACCGTCTGCTGCGCCGCCTGCTTGACGAAGGCAATTTCGGACGTGAATCCGGAAGGAGCAAGGGAGCGCTCAACACCTTTATGGCCTTTCTTTCCAATATGGGCTTCTCTCTGAAACTGGCCCCGGGCGAGGCCTTTTACACCGTACTTTCCCTTGCAAAGGGGCGTCTGAAAAAATCGTCTCCGTCCGTGAAAACTCAAAACAGAAGCCTATGACAGAGCATTGCTATATGGTTGCAGGTCTGCGCTTTGTCCTGGAACTTCCGTCCTTCTTCGATGTGGACAGCAGCCTCCCGTCCTTCCGCGACTTCCGCTGCGATGCGGATAGTCGTCCCGATTTCCGCATGGTCTGGGACGGGGACCTGACTTTGCCTCAGGATGCCGTGCAGCTGGCGGAGGAAAGCAACGATATGGGCACCACCCGGATAGGCCGCGCAGGCAACAGCAGCTATCTGGACTTCCGTTTCGACGGCTGCGAGGCTCTGCTCTGCTTATCGGACGATTACTGCGACGGACGCTTCAGAATCGATTTGGCCCACCGTTCCGCAGGCATTCTCATATCCTCTGCGCTGCGCTGTTTTTTCGCGCAGAACATATTGCTGCACAAAGGACTGTCCCTTCATGCCTCCTGCGTTGTCCGCGACGGCGAGGGCTATCTCTTTATGGGGCGCAGCGGCACCGGCAAGAGCACCCATTCCCGGCTCTGGATACAGACTTTCCCGGGCACGGAACTGCTCAATGACGACAATCCCGCCATACGCATATCCGATGGTCGTCCCCTTGTCTTCGGTACGCCCTGGAGCGGCAAGACTCCCTGCTGGCGCAATCTGAGCGCTCCTGTCAATGCCATCGTACGCCTCTCGCAGGCCCCTGTGAACTCCTTCCGCAGATGTTCGGATATCGAGGCCTTTACGGCCATATATCCGGGCTGCTCGGTACTGCGTTTCGACGAGCGTCTCCACGACTGCCTCTGCGACGTACTGTCCGAACTGACAGGCCTCGTGCAATGCGGCCGCCTGGACTGCCTCCCGGACTGTGACGCCGCCCTCTGCTGCTCGCGGGGGTTGGAATGAACGGTGCCACTTTCACAATTTTTTCTTGTAGAAAATATTTAAACGCTATTTGCAATTAGTAAATCTTTTTCTACTTTTGCTGCGATGTGTGCGACGGGACTTGTTTCCGTCATCATATAGAAAAGAAAAAAATTAGAAAAAGATGAAAGTAGTGTGCGGGGCATATTATGCTCCTGTTGTATCCAAGTTGTGCGTACAGTCCGAGGGACTGCTCTGCGCCTCCGTTCCAATCAAGGACGAAATCACCATTAAAGCGGAAGTCGATGAGTATATAACCATCGGAAATGATGTTACATTTGATTGAATCTGAGTGTGTTATGAAAAAGTTTGCCAAATTGTACGCTTCGCTTGCGGCCATAGTTGCCGCTTCGTTCCTGTATTCTTGCGTAGAACGCGTGGAAACGGTGCAGGAAGGTATTCCTACCTCCCTCACCATACGCATATCAACTCCGGCCCCGGCAGAGATCAGCACCAGGGCCACGGATCTTCAGGAAACCAAGGTGTCCGAGATTGCCCTCTTCTTCTACAGAGACGGCAATTATCTGGACAAGCCGAAGAAAGTCATCAGGTTGAGCCAGAGTAATCTCGTACTTTCGGACAACAACCCGTCGAGCACGAATTACATATACACCGCAAACATTCCGGAGGATGCGGGACTGACCAGCGGCAACTACTTCCTCTATGCCGTCGCCAACTACAATTCCAGCACCTTCGGGGACGTGGAAATGTCGGATCTGGAGAAGCTCTCCCTCGCTCAACTGCAGAATTTCCTGATTACCAAGAGCAATGAGGATATTCAGATGATCGAGGAGTCTCTTCTGATGAGCGGAGTGTATGGCAGCGACGGAAGGATTACCCTGAAGGAGAGCGGTAACAACAATTTCAAGGATAATATACACCTTCGCCGTATCACCGCCAAGATTATCTTCAATCTGACAGCTGAATCCGGCATCAGTTTCCAGCCTAAGACCTATTCCGTTTACAACTGCGCGAAGAAATGCACCCTTTTCGAACGCAGCGGATGGACAGGGGCCAAAGGCAGCTTCCCGGGCAGCAGTCTCGGTTCCGTTGCCACTGCTGACTCCGACTTCTCGGACAAGCTCAACGTGGATATGTCTGGCGAAACGGGAATGTCTTTCTATCTGCTTGAAAATGTGCAGAATGCAAAGAATACTGCGGCAACTCAGAAGGACAGGGAGAAACACGTTTCGGCGAGCGACCAGTCCTTCCTGAATGCCCCTGAGAACGGCACTTATGTAGTGATTAAAGGCATTTATAACGGTCCTATATCGGCTCTCGCCTCCGACGAGGTCTCTTCCACCCAGGTCAGCGGCGAGGTTTCATATACCATTCATCTGGGAGACTTCTCCACTCCAAAGAAGGACGGATATGACAATTACAGCATCAGGAGAAACACAAAGTATATATACAATGTGAACATTACCGGTGTGAAGAGCATATACACCGAGGCAAGCGTTTCTAGTGAGGACTACGGTTCATACGATTCCGGAGCCGAGGGAACCCTTATCAATCTGTCGGCCGGAACCACCAACATTACGGTGGACAGCCATTTCGAGACCATTATGGTCAAGATGCCTAGCGGCACCTCCGCCGAGGAATACAGTCTGAAACTGGATACTCCAAAGGGAGAGTTCATTTACACCCAGAACTCTAACACCAGTGCAGCCGACGTGTCCTGGATCAAATTCATCAAACCAGGCAACTCTACCTCCCTTCCTCCATACAATCGGGCCAATTCGACGGATATTTTCGGCCTGCTGGCTGATATGAAGGAAAACGGTGCAAACGGTGGCGATTATTATATAGCTGACGGTGAATATTATTATACGGCCGCCTTCCTGGACGAATATTATTACAGCGATCTCAAACTTGCACAGTTCGTCAATGCGCCGGAGCGTGAAATGACTCTCGCTACGACAATCGCCGTGAGCCCTGATAAAAAGAGCTCCTACGCGGTGACGCCTATATTCTCTATCAGGCAGCAGTCCATCAAGTCTATGTACAATCTCGCGCTTGAGGACAGCAATCCTTCGTTCAACCCTTTCGGCATCGAGATCCTCGAGGAGTTCAGTGCGGTGACCTGGAATGGAACGAAGTATGTTGATGATTCTTACATTGACAGCTCAAGCGAAACGAACGGGCGTTCAAATTTCTCTGCGATCCTTTCGGACAGACGGTGGAGTGCTTATGTGAATTCCGAGCATTTCGGACATTTCGACAATAGTACCCTGCTTCACTCCGATGCAATGAAAATCAATTATGCGAGAAGTCAGTGTCTCAGCCGAAACAGGGACGAAAACGGCAACGGTACCATCGACGATGAAGAGATCAAGTGGTATCTTCCGGCTTTGCAGCAGACTCTTACTATCTGGTATGGTTATCCATCCCTTGGGAATGATGCCAAACTTTTCATTGATTATCAGGGCTATTTCACAAGTACACTCAAACAGCAGCATCGTGTCTGGTATATTGACGAGGGCGTGTCTTTCGGAATGTATTCTGGAGCAGAAAAATGGTTGTTCGGTTATGGTGGATCCAGCTCCAATGCCACAGGACTTCTGGGTGTAAGGTGCGCCCGTACGCTCAAGAATTCTTCTGAAGGTCCGACTGCAACCACTGAGATAGACCCGAAGACCAAGGTCATTTCTTTGAAAACTCTCGGAAAGGAGTCTGTCAGGACATCTACGGTTACCGGTGAATATTCGAGCCATATACGTAATGAGGAGCCGGACAAGTTGCCTGTGGCATTCCAGGTTGCCGATGATGTTATCAAAGATGGAAATGAACCGTTATTATTTACGTTGACTCAGGTTCAGGAAGGATCCGTGTGTCACGATTATTATGCCCAGGATGGGGAAAATGTCGGTGAAGGAGGATGGCGCGTTCCGAATGAGCGAGAGTTCGGCCTTATGGTAAAGCACAGTGCGGAAGGCGGTTATTCCATGGACGATTGCATGGCCCGTACACAGTATATACGCCGTTTCGACGCTAATCCTATCACCTCAGGTTATTTCTATTCAACTAACCTGAATACGGATGGGTTACAAGTGTCTAATACCCACAAGGTCCGTTGCGTCAGAGACTATGTCACGACTTCCAGCGCATATGTCGATTGATTATTCTATTATATGATATATGACAAACAGTTACATCAAACCTGAGTTTGAACTCATTGAACTGATTCCCGGGTCTGCCTTGTTGCAGACTTCGGGAATTGTTGATCCTACTGTAGAGACTGAAGAAGGAGGTGAATTATCATGAAACGCTTAACTGTGTTCTTCTTTGCTATTGCTTTGCTGCTTTCAGCCTGCAGCAAACAGCCGGATTCGCTACCGGAGTTCAGGACGGTCAAACTCTCTTTCAATGCTGATATGCCTGTGTTCTCGGAGGCGGACACCCGTTCCTCGCTGTCTTCTGTAGTACGACTTTCCTGGGAGGCCGGTGACAGTCTGAGAGTGTTCAATTACAGCCGTGGAAAAATGATGAAAGGAGGTCTCACTGCCGACAGCTCAGGCAAGACCAGCCGTTTCTCCGGAGAGCTTTCAGGTGAATTTGCAGCCACTGACAGTCTCCTCTTCATTCATAGCAAGGGAATTGCTGCCGAGTATTCCGATAACGGTGCCAGCTTTGATTTCTCGGAACAGATATGCAACAGGAAGACATCCCAGGTCCCTGTATTTGTCGTGGCAAAGGACTGCCTTGCTAATCTTAAGCAGAGCTCCGTCTCCCTTGACTTTTCTTTCGCCATGGCCCTTATCCAGGTGAATCTGAATACGATTCCTCTTCTCGAAGAAGCAGACAGCCTGTTCTATGGCGCGATGGTTACGGGAGTCAATCCGGTCATCAGTTTCAGTTCTGAGGGCGGAAAACTTGTTGAGACCGTATCTGCGAAATACTACCCTGAAGAAGGCCTTGAAGAAGGCCCTAAAGATAGCCTTGAACACCGCGAGATTTTATTCTTCTATGCCGACGTAGATGAAAACAATGTTCCCACCACGGATGTCAAACCGATAAAACTTCCGGAAACGGCTTCACTTACCCTTTTTCTGACCTGCCCTAAGCAGGAAAAAGCGGAGCGCAGTGTAGTCGTTTATGTGGACGGTTCCTCCTATATTGCTGATTTTACTTCTGCGGAGATCAAATCCGGCTTCAACTATTTCACAAGCAACATGTCTGTCTTCCAGGTCAATGTTGGAGAAGGCGGAGATATCTCTGTTGACGGTGGAGAGGAATAGCTAAGTAATCTTTGAAGATTACTATAAGCTTTCTATCCCGGCTTTTTTCTCAGCCTTCAGCGCTTTCTTCTCGGCCCTGAGGGCTTTTTTCTCGGCCTTTGGGAGGTTCAGACGGTCGTGAACCGGCGGTACTCTCTTGCCGAACTGGAAGTTGACTCCGACATTTACGCAATAGCCGAACTGCTTTGCAGGATAAGGGATTGAAACGCTCTTGCCCTCCGGAGTGAAGTGGCCGAGCTTGCCCATATAACCGTCCATACTGAGCCAGATGTTGACTACGGTAAGGCTGATGGAGGTTCCTGCTCCCCATACAGGTCCGAAGTCCGATATTCCTGCGTTTCCGGTGAGACTGAACCAGTCGATAGGCGTGATTGCCGCACCGGCCCGCACATCGTATGAGTTGTGCTTCCATACGTTCGAATAGTTTCCCATCGCTCCGAAGGACAGTCTCCTGTAGAAAGGCATACGCCATTTTATGGCTGCGTTCACGTTGAATGGCAGCATATCCCATTCCCACTTCTTGCCTTCGCTGTAGTGGAACTCTCCGAGTTCGCCCAGAGTCCCGAAAGCTGCACCCATTTCCGCTCCGAACGAGCTTTCGCTGCCTTCCTCCGGCTTTTTCCTTTCGCCAATATAGGTCACGTCGGCGTCGGTGTCGCCCTTGATGCCGTATTTCCATCCCATGGCGCCCAGATCATTCACGCTCACTCCTATCTCGAGGCCTTCCACCGGCTCGATGATGACTCCGAGGTCCAGAGCCACTCCGGCGCCGCAAGGACGTATCGCCTTGGCATTGAATGCGATATTCTCGAAGTCGATGACCTCGCTGCCGCCGTATTCGGCTGCCTTGGTGCCTAGTTCAAGGAAGGGTGCCGCTGCGCGTAACGATGCGTCCGCATTCACATAGATGGATTCGCTGTCGGATGTGGCTGTTACGGAACGCGCTTCGCCCTGAAGGCTGCCGAGGCCGCAGAGCCCCTTGATCTTGAAGCCGAATTTCACCTTGTCGCCCAGATTGCGGGCATATCCGTAACTCAGTTCGGCGTATGCCGATGCTCCCAATCCCATCCCGGAAAGGTTGTAGCCGCTTCCTCCGTCCTCCTTGAGCATAGCGAAGAGGTCGCGCGGCAGGTCGCCGAACACATTGACCCTGGCGTTGAGTTCGAAAACCGAGTAACCGCCTTTCTTGCCTCGCGTTCCTATGGACAGTATGTTTTCGTTGAGGTCCACCTGGATACGGTTGAGTGCGTTCATTCCGCTGAGGAACTGTTCGGCGCTGACAGCATCGTTGAAGCCGCTGACCAGGCCGGTCTCGGTCGGGAAGAGGATGTTTGCAACGCCTATATCGCTGTATATCGCCGGGTTGACGGAACCGACGCCTATGCCGAAGTAGCTTTTCTCCGGTATGTAGGCCGCATTGTAGCGGTGCCCATATACATTGTTTTCCAGCATCCAGCTGCTTTTCGATGTCGTCTGCGCCGTTGCTGCGAACGAAATTGCCGCAACTGCGACGGTCAGACCCGCTTTCAAAAGTAATTTTTTCATATATACATATATATTTAAATATTCATAATTTCGTCCAGTTCGACTATATGCTCGAGGACCGCGTAAATGGTCAGCCTCCCGATTGCGCGCGTACCGAGTTTCTCGCAGATGTTGTTGCGATGGAAGATTACAGTCGGCGTGGATATGTTCAGCTTGTTGGCTATCTCTTTGTTCATCAGCCCTTTGACCATCTCCGCCAGCACGTCTTTCTCTCTTGCGGACAGTTCGTCGCAACGCCTTGGACGCAGCTCGCTGCCGCTTTCGCGATGCAGACGCAATATCTCTGCGGCTATGGCTGTCTCCGGCAGGGATATGTCCAGCACGCGGTAGCCCGCCTCCTCCAGGGACCTGAGCGGGCCGGCCGAGGTCGCGATGGTCTTGTCGCGCAGCATGGAAAACTCGTCGCTGTTCTCGAAAAGCATACGCGCGCTCACGAAGTAGTAGAGATAGTTGCGGTTGCAGTCGCGGAAAAAGGAGTCCATACTGCCGTAGCAAAGGATTTCCGTGTCCGGAAAGAGCTCCCAGAGAATCTCCTTGAGACCCATTACTGCCAGGGTGTTGGAATCTATGATCGCGATGCAGGGATTCATGTCGCGAAGTTAATGATTTTTCATAAACTGACACTAATGAGAGTTGTGCCTTTTTCTGGCAATTGCGAACTTTGCAGCCGATGAAACGAATTCTGATTCTGATTTTTACGATATTTCTGACCTTTTCGGCCATTGGTCAGGAGAAGAAGGTCCTGAGGGGATTTGACGGAGGTATGATGCTGCACACCGGATACCTTTCCGGGAAAATCCCCGGGATCGGCTTCAGCGCAAAGGGAGCTCCGCTCGGCATTGGAGGCGTCGCACGGCTCTGCCTCGGTTCTCATTTCCGCGTCGGCGGAGAAGGCTATGTCTCGACACTCCATCAGTTGCGCAACGGCAGTTATGTAAAGTATGGCTGGGGCGGTCTTCTGGCCGATTATTCCCACCGTATCGGACGCTTCGTTCCCTATGCCGGCCTCACCATTGGCGGCGGTTCGGCAAGCGGGCTGATTATCAACGAGTTCTCCGGGGAGGAATGGGGCGAACTTCAGGATGCCTCCTATGGAAAGCAGGTCTTTTTCGCCTTGGATCCTTTCCTCGGTTGCGAATACGTGCTTACCGAGCGCATACATCTGACTGCCAAGCTGGACTGGCTGCTTATGCCTGGAAAGGCCTGGGGACTGCCGGACGGACCGAGGATTTATTTCGGATTTATTTTCTGCCATTGAGGAATTTTGAGTATATTTGCGACCCGTTATGAAAAACGGTTTCGACAACTCAAAGTACATTCGGATCCAGTCCGAGCACATCAATGAGCGTATCGCTCAATTCGGCAACAAACTCTATCTTGAACTTGGAGGCAAGCTTTTCGACGATTTCCATGCCAGCCGTGTGCTGCCAGGATTCCAGCCGGACAGCAAGTTGAGAATGCTTCAGCAGCTCAGTGACCGGGCCGAAATAGTCATAGTCATTTCAGCTCTCGACATCGAGAAGAACAAGATCCGTCAGGACCTCGGCATTACCTACGATATGGACGTGCTTCGTCTGCGCAATGAGTTCGTCGGCGCCGGTTTTCTCGTCAATTCCGTTGTCATAACCCACTATTGCGGCCAGAACAGCGCCATCGCTTACCGCGACAAGCTGGACCGCCTGGGTATAAAGTCCTATTTCCACTATACCATCGATGGCTATCCCAACAATGTGGCTCTGATAGATTCCGAAGAGGGCTTCGGCCGCAATGACTATGTCGAGACCACCCGCCCTTTGGTGATTGTCACAGCTCCGGGTCCGGGCAGCGGAAAGATGGCCGTGTGTCTGAGCCAGCTCTATCAGGAGCATCAGCGCGGCATCAAGGCCGGATATGCCAAGTTCGAGACTTTCCCGGTGTGGAACCTTCCTCTGAAGCATCCTGTAAACATCGCCTACGAGGCCGCTACTGCCGACCTTAACGATGTGAACATGATCGATCCTTTCCATCTCGAGGCCTATAACAAGATTGCCGTCAACTATAACCGTGACATTGAGATTTTCCCTGTGCTGAACGCTCTCTTCGAGGGTATTTACGGTGAGAATCCTTACAAGTCGCCTACCGATATGGGCGTGAATATGGTCGGTTTCTGTATGAGCAATGAGGATGTCTGCTGTGATGCAGCCCGCGATGAGATCATACGCCGCTATTATACCGCTCTCAACAAGATGGCAGAGGGCGCAGGCAATGAGGCGGAGGTGAACAAGATCGCTCTTTTGCTCAAGCAGGCCAAGATCAGCACCGAGTACCGCAAGTGTACGGTTGCCGCCAAGGTCCGTCAGGAGCTTTCCGAGGTGCCATCTTCCGCTATCGAGCTTTCTGACGGCACCATCATCAGCGCCGAGACCTCCGATCTGCTCGGCCCGAGCGCGGCTCTGCTTCTGAATGCCACCAAGCATCTCGCCGGCATAGACCACAGTACCAAGCTCATCCCTCAATCCATGATCGAGCCTATCCAGCACATGAAGGTGGATTATCTCCGCGGCCGCAATCCGCGTCTCCACACCGATGAGGTGCTGGTTGCCCTCGCTATGCTGAGCACCCAGGATCCTAACTGCCGTCTCGCCCTTGAGAAACTCCCTGAGCTCCGCGGCTGTCAGGTCCATTCCACCGTGATGCTGAGCGAGGTTGACCGCAAGATTTTCAACAAGCTCGGCATCGGCCTCACCTGCGATCCCGTCGTCAAGGCCTAGCCCTGGCCCACTCCCTTCCCATTCCCCTTTGCCGCTACGAAAATTAGAATCGGCCGCGGACCTCGTTGCCGCTACGACCGTAGCAGGCGAAACCATTCTCTGTTGCCGCAAAGAAAATTAGAATCGGGGGGCGGGCCGTTGTCGCGGCAGGGACAGGCGCCACTCCGGCGGCTTTTTACTTAGGATTATGCCGCCTTCGTGGCACTCTGCCCCTGCCTGCATCCCCACGACTGCGCTGCAGGCGGGCCATTCTTCTTTGTCGCTACGAAATTAGAATCGGACGCGGAGATCGTTGCCGCTACGACCGTAGCAGGCGGAACCATTCTTCTTTGCCGCAACCAAGATTAGAATCGGGGGCGGGCCGTTGTCGCGGCAGGGACAGGTGCCACTCCGGCGGCTTTTTACTTAGGATTATGCCACCTTCGTGGCACTCTGCCCCTGCCTGCACCCCACGACTGCGCTGCAGGCGGGTCATTCTTCTGTTCAGCAACGATGGCGCTGCATCGATTCCCAAGTTTGGGCCTGAAATCAAGAATCGATGCACGCAAAAGGTTGTTTTCGGGGAAATCCTTGCATCGATTCGCAAGTCTGAGCCTGAAATCAAGAATCGATGCACGCAAAAGGTTGTTTTCGGGGAAATCCTTGCATCGATTCCCAAGTTTGGGCCTGAAATCAAGAATCGATGCACGCAAAAGGTTGTTTTCGGGGAAAAGCTTGCATCGATTCGCAAGTCTGGGCTTGAAATCAAGAATCGATGCAGCCTTTGGGCTGTTCTTGAGGGTTTCTTTGCATCGATTCGCAAGTCTGGGCCTGAATTCAAGAATCGATGCACGCAGGAGGGCGGAATCGGAGAAAAACTTGCATTGATTCCCAAGTCTGGGCTTGAAATTAAGAATCGATGCACGCAGGAGGGCGGAATCGGGGAAAAGCTTGCATCGATTCGCAAGTCTGAGCCTGAAATCAAGAATCGATGCACGCAGGAGGGCGGAATCGGGGAAAAGCTTGCATCGATTCCCAAGTCTGGGCTTGAAATCAAGAATCGATGCACGCAGGAGGGTGTAAACGGGGAAAAGCTTGCATCGATTCCCAAGTTTGGGCCTGAAATCAAGAATCGATGCACGCAGGAGGGGGTTCCCGCGGGTTTTCCAGAGCTCGCCGAGTCTCTGCACCGCAAAAAAAAAGAGCCCCTCACTTGCGTGAGAGGCTCTTTGCGGTGCGGACGAGACTCGAACTCGCGACCCCCGGCGTGACAGGCCGATATTCTAACCGACTGAACTACCGCACCAGTCCTGATTCCCTTGAAAGGGAATGCAAAGATAGTGACTTTTTCCGGTTTAGCAATAGTGAGGATATATTTTTTGAAAAATACTTATTATGTTTACGCCTCGAATTCAATATATATGAGCCGACGAAAAAACTATAAATCAATGAAACTGCTGATAATCAATGCCAGTCCAAGAAAGAACGGCAATATATCCAAACGACTTCTGCTGATGCATGCAGAAGCCGAACGGGCCGGCATAAGCGTATTTGTCGAAAATGCACAGCATTGGAATATCCGTCCTTGCATAGGATGTATGAAATGCCGTTCTTCCAAATACTGCATACTGCCGGAAGATGACTCCCAGAGAGTATTGGCCCTTATCCAGGAATGCGATGCGATGATAATCGGCTCCCCATGCTATTGGGGAAATATGCCGGGAACTCTCAAACTTCTGTTTGACCGCATCGTTTATGGACTGATGGACGAAAACGGTCTTGCAATGCCGGTGCCTCTACACAAGGGCAAGAAGGCGTTGATAGTCTGCACGTCAAGCACCCCTTGGCCATTCAATATATTGATGGGCCAGACGAGAGGAACCGTTAGGGCGATAAAGGAAGTGATCGGAACCGCCGGTTTTAAAGTCAGTACGATACAGAGGGGTGGAACAAAAAATCGCCCTGCCATAACAGAGAGAGATGCAAGGCGCTGCCAGAAGGCAGTACGCAGACTTATTAGACGATAAGTATTTTATTTGGATATGAATTCTGAAATATTGAAAAATATTTTGATGGTCGGAAGCGGTAGCTTCCTCGGAGGCGCCGCCAGATATGTGGTATCATTGCTTATGAAAAACCTTGGAAAGAGTTTTCCATGGGCTACTCTTGCAGCAAACCTTCTGGGATGCCTCCTGATAGGATGCCTTTGGGGGCTCTTCAGCCGTGGAGGCAATGAAGGCAGCAGCTGGGCTCTCTTTCTGACAGTCGGTTTCTGCGGAGGCTTTACGACATTCTCTACCTTCTCAAAGGAAGCATTGATCATGCTTCAATCCGGCAACACCTGGGGCTTTGCCGGCTATGTCGCCACGAGTGTCATTTTCGGCATCGCCCTTGTCGCTGTGGGATATATCTTAATGAGGCAGTAGGAACATAGTAGGAATATATAATGGAATACAGGATTAGAAAGGCGGGACTGGCAGATGTAGGCATAATACGCGAGATAGCGGATTTGGCCTTCCGTGCGACATACGCATCAATAATAACACAGAGTCAGATTGAATATATGCTTGAGTGGATGTATTCGGAAGGGACATTGAGGAAGGAGCTTGAGGGTGACGTGACCTATCTGCTCCTTGAGGCTGACGGGACGGCAGTGGGATATACTTCCTTTTCACCGGAAACTCCTGCGATCTATCATCTGCATAAAATATATATACTTCCCGAATTTCAGGGCAAGGGCGGAGGAAAGATTCTCTTCACCGCGGCTCAGGAGCAGATGAAGGAATGCGGCGCAGAAGCCTTCGAACTGAATGTAAACCGCAACAACAAGGCCGTGGGCTTCTATCGGCAGATGGGGATGCACATCGACAGAAGCGGGGATTTCGACATAGGCGACGGCTTCTTTATGAACGATTACATAATGCGGAAGGAGCTTTGGTAATCCTGGCAGTCTTCATGAATATTTATCGCTGCTCATATCCGGGCGCCGGAAGAGTATATGTAATCGTCGCTGCAGTCCATATTCTATTCGACCGGTATCATTTCAATATGCTCAAGAACCCTGTCCAGCTGACCGACATAATAGAACGGCAGGTTAATCAGCTTGAACTGCTTGTTCTCAGGGGCGGGAGTATGCAGGTCCTGGATAAAGAAGCCTCCGCTCCACACCCTGACGGCAACGACATCCTGGTCGCTGTTGTTCACGAAAGAATGAATCGACCTCAGATGTGCATTCGTGCCTGACTTGACCTCGATCGGAACTATGCCGGTCATTGACGGCCAGATGAAGTCCACTTCCGCAGTAGTTCCTGCCTTGTCTCGCATCCAGAAACACTGTTCCTCCTTGTAATGCCTGTCGAGTACCGGCTTGAGTTCCTGAGCCACTATCTGCTCGGCAGCCCTCCCCCTCCAGGTATCCTGCAGGTCCTTGTTCTGCAGATACTCCAGCTGGATTCCGGCCACATAGTTGGTCAGCCCGCTGTCCAGCATGATGAGCTTGGGGCTTCTCCTCTTTGCAGGCAAGGCAGGCAAAGAAGTGGAAGTGACAGGATAGTCGAGGGAAAGCAGATAGGCCTTCTCGAGTATGTTCATCGCCCCGTGTATCTGCTTTGAAGA
>SFMG01000057.1 GCA_004554455.1 Bacteroidales bacterium
CTTTTTCGGTATTTATATAATGAAGACGAGCGGTAACCAACCCTCAACTAAGGCTCGGGTAACGCTCGACTACCGCTCGACCTTCGCTCAACCTTCGCTCGCCCACTGCTTGACTAAGGGTCGACTGCCGCTCGTCCTCCGCTGACAACTTGCGTGAAAGATGTTATGTTTTTTACCGGGCGATTCTATCGCCGCAAACCTAAATCCTTTACTATTATGCGTAAAGTAAACGGCCGATTCGTCGGTCAAATCAAAACCACCATGTTTGGCAAGTTGTCGCTCAAGAAAGACGGCACCATCGCTACCGCCGAGGTGGCGGCTAAAAACCTGCAAACACCGCTACAGATGGCGCGCCGCATCACTTGGTCGAACATCATCGCCAACTACCGCGTCCTCAAGGAGCCGCTCCGAGAGGGTTGGGAGAACATCCCGCAGGGCCAGTCGCTCTTCAACCAGTTCATCTCCGTCAACGCCCGTACCGCTCCGTACGCCCTGACCCGCGATGACTTCAAGGCCGGTGCCTGCATCGTCGCTCCCTACCAGATCACCCGTGGCTCCATCGACCCCATCAAGGTGGACGTCTCCGCAGGTGTCCCGATGGCAAAAACCAACATCGCCGTGGGTAACCTCACCATCGACGACCAGACCACCATCGCACAGTTCGCCGAGGCTATTGTCACCAACAATGCCGATTGGGAGTACGGCGACAAACTGACCTATATCTCTATGGTTCAGTACGTTAAGTCGGGTGTACCCAAGGTCAGTGTCTCCTACGCAGCCATCACCCTGCTGGAGGATTCCGAACTCACCCTCTCCGACGAAGTCTCGCTCCAGGGCTTGAAGAACGTAGGTGGTGTCCTCGGACACGACAAGCCTGCTCCGGTCGGTGGATTCTGCTGGATTCACAGCCGCCACGACGCAGACAACAACCTGCACCTCTCCAACCAGTTCGTCATCGCCAACAACGACGACATGATTGCCCGCTACACCACGGTGGACGCACGCCTCGCAGCTGCTCTCTCGTACGGTGCTAACTTCCGCAACCTCGTCGTTCTCGAACCTGCCGACGAGCGCATCAAGGAGGCATACCGTTACTTCGGCATCAAGTTCTCCGACGCTCAGGGCGTCACCAAGGTTACGCCTGTGGACATCTCGCTCACCGGCCTCACCTACCATGACAAGTTCATCTTCGATGGCGACAGTGCTGTCATGCTGGACACCGCCGTGGCGGATAAGATAGTCCTGAGTGGTTCCAACTTCTCCGCACTGGATGCATCGTCCACGAAGGTTGTCATCGACGGAGTCGAGATTACCGGCGCCACCTTGAAGGACAACGCGCTGACCGTCACTCTGCCTGCTTCGCTGAATGGCAAGAACCTCCAGCACCTCGTCCTCACCGACGGCAAGATCTCCACAACCCTCGACCTCACCGAGTGATCTGTGTCTGATAGGTAGTCTCTCTCTCGGCCTCTCGCTGAAACAGCCTTGCGACGCTTGGCTAGGCGAGAGAGCCGCTTTGAGAAAACGTTTCGTTCATTTGTCAGGCGATACCATCGCCGCCTAAACCTTAACTATTATGACTCGCAAAACCATTCAATTCTGGTTGGCTTTTGCCCTGGTGGTAGCAGGAGTGCTGCTCATCGTAGCAGCCTTCTGCGTACCACCTCTGGGCGAGATTCATCCTTCCGTCCTCGGTGCCCTTGGCGAACTCCTTGCCTTCTCTGGCAGTATCCTCGGCCTCGACTACAAATACGCTAATAAAGAATAAGTTATGAATCGTATAGCTACAATCCACTACCCAGAGGACATGTCCCTTGCCCTTAGCGAAGCGATTTGGGGAAAGGGTACGGCGCAGCCGGGGGAAAGGGGCTTTTCCTTTAGGACTATCGAGAACCCGTCCTACTTGATTCCTCCCGGCACGTACACCCTTGGCTTGCATCGCTGGTCTAAATCCGGCCGTCTGGTGCCCATCCTGCAAAATGTTCCTGCCTCACCCGAGTACCCGGCTTATGCTGGCGACACCAAGGGTTTTCGTACCGGCATCTTGATTCACAACGGAATACGCGAGGAGCACTCCCACGGTTGCCTCCTTGCCCCTCAATCCGTCATTGATTCCCTCGTCACTCTCATTCAAAACACCCCTAAAGATGAAAAAGTTACAATCACCATCCAATAGCAGTTATCGTGCAAGGCGTTTGTATCGCCTTGGTTATCGGTTTCGTTTTTTGGCAGCAGATTGTATCTGCGCCCTCGCCACCGCAGGTGTTTTCACTCGGCAGCCGTGCTCCCCAAGAGCACCGGAGCGAAAGGAGATAGAACCCCGTAGAAACAGTAAAGGAGCAGGGGGCGACCTTTGCGACTTTGGGAGGAGCGTTTCCGAGGGGTTGCTATCTCCGAAGCTCCTTCTCTTGGCTGCCGCCTTGCCGATGTTCTCCTGCCGCACCCAATACGTGGTCATGCCCTCGTCCCACACTCGCGACAGCACTCACCTTAGCGTTTATACCCGAGCGGATAGCATCCGCGAGTACGTCCACGATAGTATGTCCATCCGCTTCGCCAAAGGCGTTGTGCCTGCGGCCCAACGGGGTCCCCGCGAGGTTCAACGAGTGGGGTGTCCTCAACGGGGTCCCCGCGAGGTTCAACGAGTGGGGTGTCCTCAACGGTATACCGTCCCTTCGGGCCGCTATACCTCCGAGGTGTCCTCCGCCGGAGGGAATGGCATTCCCGACACCGTCTATATAGACCGTTGGCACACCGCCTACCGCGATCGCTGGCACACGTTGAACCACACCGACACCATCCGCATCACCCGGCACGACAGCATCCCGTACCCCGTCGAA
>SFMG01000058.1 GCA_004554455.1 Bacteroidales bacterium
ACGCCCGGCTCCGGCAAGTCGTTCTCTGTATTCACCCCGTTCATGGAGCAGATGGTGCAGAAGGGTTACACGATGTTCGTGTACGACTTCAAGTACCCGGCCCTCACCAAGGACATGTACAACATCTTCATCCAGAACCAGGGAAGGTACAATGAGCTGGGCATCAAGACGCCGAAGTTCTGCGTGGTGAACTTCAAGGACCCGAGGTACTCCCTGCGCTGTAACCCGCTTAACCCGAAGTACATCAAGAATCTCACCGACTGCACGGAGATCGCCGACGTCATCATGAAGAACCTCGTGGAGAACGACAAGAAGGACTACTTCACGCAGTCCGCCCAGCTGTTCATCGACTGCGGCGCGTCGTTCCTGTGGATCTACGACGATGGACGCTACTGCTCCTTCCCGCACCTGATAGAGTTCCTCAGCCGTCCGGCGGAGCAGGTCATCGAGGTGCTGTCCTACTACCCGCAGCTCCAGACGAAGGTCGCCTCGTTCAAGGAGGCGTGGAAGAAACAGGCCAAGGAGCAGCTGGCCGGCCAGACCACCTCCGCCACCGTCCCGATCGCAGGGCTGTCGTCACCGGCTCTCTACTGGGTGCTCTCCGGGGATGACTTCTCGCTGGACATCAGCAACAGGGAGGAGCCGAAGATCGTCTGCGTGGGCAACGACCCGAGCAACCAGGCGACCTACGGCTCGGCGATGGCACTCATCTTCGGAACGCTCTTCAAGCTCATCAACAGCCGCGGCAACCTCAAGAGCGCCATCCTTCTGGACGAGGCCCCGACGGTCGTCATCAAGGGACTGGACACGCTCATAGCGACGGCGCGAAGCAACGAGGTGGCCGTGGTGCTCGGAGGACAGGACAAGACGCAGTTCGTCCGCGACTACGGCGAGAAGTACGCCAACGTCATCTTCAACACCGTGGGCAACATCATCTCCGGCCAGGTGAACGGCAGGACGGCAGAGGAGATGTCGAAGATGTTCGGAAGGGAGTTCCGCGAGAAGCGAAGCCAGACCGTGTCCGACGACAACGAGAGCCTCCAGATCTCCTTCGCCCAGGAGGAGCTGATGCCGGTGAGCAAGATTGAGACGCTCTCGCAGGGCACCTTCTTCGGGAAGGTGGCGGACGACTTCGACGCGAAGATCGACCGCAAGCTCTTCTGCGGGGAGATCGTCGTCGACCTGGAGAAGGAGAAGGAGAGGAAGAAGTCCAGCAGGCCGCTTCCTCAGATGACCTCCTTCGGCGAGGAGAGGATATGGCAGTCCATCCGCGAGGGGGAACTGGGCAAGGCCGCCATGCGGAGCCTCGCAACGGACATCCTGAACAGGAAGGGCATCCACGACTCCATCACGGACTCCGACATAAGCAAGGTGCTTGAAGGAATCTCCGAGAGGGAGATAAGGGAGTACCTGAAGACCTTCGGAGAGACATACATCGACCTCACCGTCAAGCGGGCGGTGGAGGACAACTACCAGAAGATACGCAGGGACATCCAGTCCATCTTCGAGGCTCACGGCATCACCGATGACGGTGAGGAGGACGATGCGGGGCAGTCCCAGCCGGAGAGGAATACGGACGGCGACAGGCCGGAGGAGAAGCCGTTCCCTGACGGCAATGCAGGAGAGGAAAAGGAGGTTGACGACGGCATACACGAGGAGGAAGCCCCTGATGACGGGGGAGGAGAGCAGGTCGAGGATGAGACCTATATCGAGTGATAACTCGTTTCTAGTCAACAAGGAAGGGGGAAATGGCCCGACATTTGAATTATTTTTGTAAATTCGCACCGTTGCGCAGCCTTATGCCGGCTGTGCGGCGAGAAATACATAATGACACGTTTGTGTCGTGCGAGTCTCTCAAGAAATCTGGACAATTTTTTAGGCTAGGACAAAGCATGGCGCATTCTGCCTGTGGCATTGTTTCCAAAGAACATAACCTCAGGTGGGGTGAACCAGCCGTCCTAGAGGCAGTCCAGAGCCTGTTGAGAGACGCTGGCAAGCCTCACCTTTCTTTTACTTGCCAGTCTGATACGAACTATACGCATACAAAAACTCAAGAAGGTTTTTGTATATTACTTCTCAGCCCCCGTTTCGCCGTCGATGGTGCGACGGGGGCTCCTATTTTCAAATTCCGGTCCGTCGTGGCTTCGGTATGGCGAAGTTACGTCGGCTCTTCTCCGAAAGACCTGCCCGGTGGGCAGCCCTATGCGGGTGCGGCCTCAAAAAGTGCCTTTTTGAACCGTTCTTTCCTTTTTCGCCGCCTGTTGTCCTGCCATACGAATCCGGACGGTCCGGACTCGACAAACAGTTAATCAATTCAGGATTATGGAAAAGCAAGAGAAACGGATCTTCTCCTTCAAGGGGATGCAGGTCACACTTCGCAAGGCGGCGTACCGCTTCGGCAACACGCTGGCGGTCATCATGGACGAGGTAGAGAGCGGTGACGAGTACGGAACCATCACGGTCAACCTCTCACACGACATACAGGACGGTTATGCGGCGTTCGTGGACACGAACAACATCCCGGGCATCGACACATGGCTGGAAGAGCAGGGGATTGCCAGAAACACCGGCATCCTCGGCAGGAGCGGCTTCTGCACATACCCGCTGATGCTCTTCGACACAGACAGGTTCTGATCCCATACAAGACATATCGACATCTACGGTCCCGCCCACTGTGGCGGGGCTTTTTCGTTTATACACATATCACCACTATGAGAAAAGAGACACTGAAGGCCCTCGGCATCAACGTATCCGAGGACGTGAACGCGGGCGACCTGCTCCGCATGCAAAGGGATGAACTGATGGAGCCGGAGACGGCTTAC
>SFMG01000010.1 GCA_004554455.1 Bacteroidales bacterium
CGTTCCGTTCATCATAACCGAAGAGCTGAAGTTCTACTATTATCGCGGGCTCAAGGAATGGGGAAAGGTCAACGGATATCTCTCCGACACATGTCTGGCAGCGCAGGATGCATACAAGTCCGCCCTTGACTATTTCAAGATCAAGTATTGAGTCCTTCTCTAGACGGGCAGATGATAATCTCGATGAAGTTTGTGGCCACTTTCGTCTGGAGATGCGTCACTGAACGTCACTCGCTGTCATTGACTGATTGTCATTCCACCGGAATCTGGATGACGGAAACCCATTTCTCGGGGTCTTCCTGGTTCCAGGCGCCGTCGATGTAGCTGAAGCGAGGGTCACCGGCAATGCGCAGGCCCTGGGACTCAAGGTAGGCCGTGGCCCTGGTGAAGGACTTGTAGAAGCGGTCGTATGGACCTATATGCTTGAGACATAGCGCCTTCGGGATGGCGGGCAGGCGCTTGAATCTGATGAAGTCCGTGTCCGGCAGGAGTTCCTCCACCTGCTCGCAGTACTCGATGTCGATTTCCTCGGTCTTGTACTCGCCATTGTGGTCAATGGTGAAGCAATAGCCGGGCTCGGTACATCTGCAGCCCGCTTCCATCATTGCGGGACCGATTTTCATATAGCACAACGGGCCGAGGGCGTCATAATTTGCGATGACTTCGCGATGGCTTGCCACGTTGATCTCTGGCAAGCTCTGAAAACTGAATTCTTCCATTGTTCTGATTTCATTTAAGGAGTCTCTCCAGTCCAGCAGCTTGCGGTGACGCAGCGTCAGCTCCCTGAGCATCTGCTCGGTTTTGCCTATCTTCTCTTCCAACTGTTCCTGAGTGGGAGTGTGGCTGTCGTCTTCGAACAGGTCGCGTATCTCGTCCAACGAGAAGCCGAGTCTCTGCATTTCTCTGATGCGCGAGAGCTTCTGCATCTGCTCGATGTTGTAGTAGCGGTAGCCAGTCCACTCGTCAATCTCGTCAGGAATCAGCAGACCTTTATGCTCATAATGGCGCAAAGTCTTGACCGTAACCTGCATAAGTCGGGAGAACTCTCCGATTTTCAACTTGTTTCTGTAACTCATCGTACGATAGTTTTGTGATATCGGCTGCAAAGTTATACTCTCCCCTCGGGTACGAGTCAAGACTTTTTTTCACTTTTTTCAATAAATCGCCTGGTCGCTCATAGTGAACTCGAGACGGGCGCCCTTGCACAGCTCGCTGTGGCGTATGAAGTTGGAACCGTAAGCCCTGCCGTTGAGGCAGCGATTTTCCGTGTCCGTTTCTAATTTTCGTCGCCGCAAAGAAGAATGGTTCCGCCTGCAGACCGCCGCTATGCCAGAGCTGCAGCGATTCTTGATTTCAGGGGGTCAATTTGGGAATCGCTGCAAGGAAATCCTCAAGAATGGCCCCACGGCTGCAGTGATTCTTGATTTCAGGGCCAGATTTGGGAATCGATGCATGGTTTTGCCTGGGAATGCCATCTTTCGTGCATTGATTCTTGATTTCAGGCCCAGACTTGGGAATCGATGCATGGTTTTGCCTGGAAATGCCATTTTTCGTGCATCGATTCTTGATTTCAGGCCCAGACTTGGGAATCGATGCATGGTTTTGCCTGGAAATGCCATCTTTCGTGCATTGATTCTTGATTTCAGGCCCAGACTTGGGAATCGATGTAGGGTTTTGCCTGGAAATGCCATCTTTCGTGCATCGATTCTTGATTTCAGGCCCAGAATCGGGAATCACTGCAGCACCCTCGTCGTGGCGGTAGAGAATGGCCCGCCTGCAGCACCATCGTTGAGACTGTAATGAATGGTCTTTGTGGCTGCGGGCGGGGGATAGCTGCCACGAAGGCGGCATAATCCTAAGTTAAAAGCCGCCGGAGTGGCAGCTGCCCCCGCCGCTCCTCCCCGCCCGATCATGATTTGGATTATTCCGTGAGAATCATTACATTTGCGCCCGTTTTAACCTAAGGTTCTATGTCAAACTACGGCATGGAACCTGTTTTGGTGAGATTTAATAACTGATTGATGAGAAGATTGAAATTCTACCTGATTGCGATGTTGACCCTGGCCACGGGAACGGGCGTTCTTGCCCAGACACGGGTGAAGGTCAGCGGCGTGATCACCTCTGCCGAGGACAAACTGCCGATTATCGGAGCTGCGGTAATGGACTCCGCCGGGAATGGCGTCATCACAGACCTCGACGGACGCTATGAGATTGAGGCCGAAAGCTTGAGCGAACTGCTGTTCAGCTGTTTCGGTTATCTGGATGTCAAAAAGACAGTTCCGGACCAGCCATCCTGCACAATCAACGTGGAAATGGAAACCGAAAGCCTGAAACTGGAAGATGCCGTAGTCATTGCATACGGTGTCAGAAAAAAAGGCACGGTGGCCGGCTCGGTTGCGACAGTGAAGGCGGAAAAGCTCGAGAATACCCCGGTGCCGGCCTTCGACCAGGCACTCCAGGGCCAGGTGGCCGGTCTCAGCGTGCTCTCCTCCTCAGGAGAACCGAGCGCATCCGCCACAATGATCATAAGGGGAACAAACTCCATCAACTCAGGAACGGCACCGCTTTACATACTCGATGGCGTGGCGATTTCTGCATCCGATTTCAACACGATCAACCCGGCCGACATAGAGAGTATGTCAGTGCTCAAAGACGCCTCCTCCACCTCCATATATGGAGCCCGGGCCTCAAACGGCGTGATCGTAATCACAACCAGGAGAGGCCGCAATATGGAAAAGGCCAATGTCAGTCTAAAGGCCCAGTTCGGCGTATCCTCCATTGCATACGGCAAGTGGGACCTGATGAACACCGCCGAGAGAATACAATACGAGAAAGAGACGGGAATGGACGCGGGACAGAACTACGAACTGCTCTCCCAGACCGACGTCAACTGGCTGGATGCGGTCTTCAACAGGGCCGCCCTGCTCCACAACTATGAACTCTCCGTCTCCGGAGCGACCGAAAAGACGAACTACTTCATATCCGGTGCCTACTACAACCAGGACGGCATAGCCCCGGCTTCCGGCTTCGAACGCTATTCCTTCCGCACCAACTTCGAGCAGAAACTCGGCTCCAGGGTGAAGGCCGGTGTGAACGTAATGTTCAACTACCAGAACATAGAACAGGCGGACGAGGGAAACTACACTCTTGTAACCCCTATCTCGGCCGCCCGCTTCATGCTCCCGTACTGGAATCCGTACAGGGAGGACGGCTCCCTGGCCTCGATTTCCGATGGCAGCTGGAAGGGACAGGGACAGAACCCGCTCGAATGGATTGCCAACAATCCGATGAAATACAAGAAATACAAGGCGCTCGCAATGGGCTTCGTCGAGGCAGAACTCTACAAAAACCTCACGTTCCGCTCCCAGTTCTCCGCCGATTACTCCCATGTGACCGGCTTCGGCCAGTCCTTCCCGAGCTATGCCCCGAACCAGGCAGAGGGAACGGCTTCAAGGTCTTCCAGCGATGCGCTCAACCTGCAGATATCCAACACCTTGACCTACAGGTTCAATCTGTCTGGAATGCACGACTTTACCTTTATGATAGGTCAGGAAGGGGAGAACTACCACGCCGAGGGCTTCTCCGTGACCGGCAAGGGGCAGACCAACGACCTGCTCACCGACATTGCGTTCGCGACCAGGGTGACTTCGTGGACCAGCTATGCGGACCAGGACTATGCCCGCGTATCCTTCTTCGGAAGGGGAGAGTACAGCTACTGTGACAAATATTACCTCGAGGGCTCCCTGCGAACTGACGGTTCCTCCCGCTTCGGACGCAACCACCGCTGGGGTGTCTTCGGTGCCGTGGGCTTTATGTGGAACCTGCGCAACGAAGATTTCGCCACTTCCGCCCGCGACTGGCTGAGCAACGCCCAGATATCCTTCAGCAGCGGAACCGCAGGCAACTCCTCCATCCCGAACTACGAGCATCTCGAACTGCTCGGAGGCAATGGCAACTATGTGGGTGACAGTGCGATGCGACCTGTGCAACCGGGCAACGAGGACCTTACCTGGGAGAGTTGCTGGACCACCAACCTGGGCTTCCACGCCGGCTTCTGGAGCCGTCTGAACCTGGACCTGGAGTTCTATAACAAATACACCACCGATATGCTTATGGCGGTGCCGCTCTCCTACGCCCAGTCGAACGGATATGGCTACCGCTGGGAGAACGTGGGCCGTATGGTCAATGCCGGAGTCGAACTCAACCTCGTCGCCGAACTCCTGCGCATAGGGGATTTCTCCTGGAACTTCAACACCAATTTCGGATATAACTTCAACCGTATCACCGAACTCTACAACGGAGTCGATGAGTACGAGAATGCGAATACCAACACCAAGCTCGTGGTCGGCCATCCGCTCGGGGAATTCTATATGAACCGTTATGCGGGAGTCAATCCGGCCAACGGTGACGCCCTCTGGTACGACAAGGACGGCAATATCACCAACGAACTGCGCGACAGCGATCGCGTATTGCTCGGAAAGAGCTGCAACGCCCCTTGGCAGGGCGGCTTCGGAACCGTCTTCTCTTGGAAGGGTCTCAGTCTCAGCGCCCAGTTCAGCTGGGTGGCAGGCAGGTATATGGTCAACAACGACCGCTATTTCGACGAGTCAAACGGCCGTTTCGCCACTTACAACCAGTCCCGCCGCCTGCTGGAGCGCTGGAAAGAGCCGGGCGATGTGACCGACATACCGCGTCACGGCGTCTTCACCGAGTTCGACAGCCGTCTGCTCGAGGACGCTTCCTTCCTCAGACTCAAGAACCTGATGCTTTCCTATACCTTCCCTAAGGTGAGGATATATGCCCAGGCTCAGAACCTCTTTACCGTCACCCGCTTCAGTGGCCTGGACCCGGAGGGAGTGGCGAACATCTACGCGGCGCAGTATCCTATGTCCCGCCAGTTCACCTTCGGCCTGGATCTGATGTTCTAAAAGCGATGATGACGTTCTAAAATGATGATTATGAAGAATATATATACAAGGATAATGATTCTGTGCGGCTCTGTCCTGCTCTCCGTCTCCTGTCTGGAGAAGGTCCCGGGGGACTATGTCCCTATCGACAAGGGAATGTCCAGCGTGACGGATGCGGAGCAGATAGTCAACGGAATCTACAATACCTTCAAGAGCGGCAGTCTCTACAGCGGCTACCTCACTCTCTGCCCGGACATACAGTGCGACCTCGTCCACGCCGTCCAGGGCAATTCCAACAGCTATGTGAATATATGGCAGTGGGACATACTCTCGGGAAACAGCTATGTCGAGGCCGTATATGCCGGACTCTATGCCGCCATAGGCCAGTGCAACTACTATCTCGACAAGGTGGGAAGTCTGAAGGCCTCCCTCACCGACGACACCCTGATAGAGCAGCTGGACGCCCTTACCGGAGAGACCTATTTCTGCAGGGCCCTTGCGTACAGCGAACTGATCAGACTCTTCTGCAAGGCATACGAGCCGGAAACCGCCGCCAATGAGCTGGGCGTTGTGCTGGCCACCTCCTATTTCGGTGAGAAGCCGGCCAGAAGGGACAATCTCGAGAACTCCTGGCAGCTTGTCCTGGACGACCTCGCCCGTGCGGACGAACTCCTCGATCCGGATGACAATGCATTCGACGCCGTCTATGCCAAGAACGGAGCCGTTCACGCCCTCTGGGCAAGGGTGGCCCTCTATATGCAGGACTGGGATGCCGCCATCGAGCACTCCTCCGTCCTGATCGACGACAATGCCGACGTTTACAGGCTTGCCGACTGCAATTCGAGCTACAACGCCTCGACCAGCCTGCTCCAGTACCTCTGGCAGGGCGACGCGTCTTACGAAAATATATTCAAACTCGGATATACTTCGACTTCGTACGGCTCGGCCATAGGCGCCGTATTCCTCAATTTCACCCGCGACTACTATTATTACTACCCGGATTTCGTGCCTTCGCAGAGCGCGCTCGACCTCTATCAGAGTGCGGACCGACGCTACAGCTGCTATTTCAGCAGCCTGCAGACCGGCTACAGCCACCAGCTCAACTGGCCGCTGCTGGTCAAGTACTACGGCAACGTGGCCCTGAGGGAGCTGAACATATACCACGTAAGCATGCCTAAGATACTCCGTCTCTCCGAGCAGTATCTCATACGCGCCGAGGCCTGGTGCCGCAAGGGCAACTACGGCAAGGCCGGCGCCGACCTGAGCACCCTGCGTGCCGCACGTTTCAGCACCGGAGGCAATATATCCGTAAATGAATCCGACTGGCTGGAAACGATTTCCGCCGAAAGGGTGAGGGAGCTCTATATGGAGGGCTTCCGCCTGCAGGACCTCAAGCGCTGGCACCTGGGCTTCGAGAGGAGCAACCAGAGCTGCTGCGTCGAGGAGGGCGGCTCGCTCAAGGTTGAGGCCGACAATCCTCTCTTCGTATGGCCTATCCCGCGCAACGAACTGGAGGCGCCGGGTTCCGAGATTCAGCCGAACGAGAGCAACAGATGAGTATGAAGATGAAAAAGTATATATATGCCTTTGCCGCCCTTTCGGCAGGCCTCGCACTGGGGTCCGCCTGTACGGAGCAGCGCAATTTCTACGAGGCCGGCGAATATGTGATGTTCGCCGACACCCTGAAGGTCTATCCGGTCCAGCAGGACGTGGAGTATTTCAGCGTGCCGGTGGTGTCCACGGTCAGCCGCAACTATGACAGGACCTTCGGAGTGGAGATTATCGACGCCGGCAGCGATGCAATCGAGACCCTCCATTACCGTCTCAAGTCCAATACTGTGACCATAAAGGCGGGCGAGACCCGTGCCGACGTGCTTGTCCACGGCTGCTATGATGCCCTCGACCCGGCCGTAACCCCCTCCTTCACTCTCTCGCTGGTAATGCCGGACGCCCTGGAAATGCCTCAGTACGGACGGCGTTCGAAGGTGCTGCTGCAGAAGTGCTGTCCTTTCGACATAAACGCCTTCAGCGGCTGGTGCGTCCTCTCTTCCACCTTCCTGCAGTCCTACAACCCTTACGGCTCCTATCAGCGTCTGGTGCGCTGCAGTGTAAACCCGGACAGGGAGAAGAGCATAATCTGCCACAACTGGATGCTGAAGGGCTACGACATCGAGCTCCGTTTCGACGACTCCGACCCTCTCGCGCCAAGTGTGACGGTGCCCGAAGGACAGGTGATGAGCGACGAGGGCTCCTTCTTCGGCCAGACGCACGGCGACGACCGCATACTCGTGCGCAGCAGCAGCGTGAACCCGTCGTACTTCAGCAGCTGCGGCAACTACCTCTACGTCTGGACGCAGATGTATGTATATGACCT
Organism: Bacteroidales bacterium; assembly: GCA_004554455.1. Taxonomy (GTDB): domain Bacteria; phylum Bacteroidota; class Bacteroidia; order Bacteroidales; family UBA932; genus Cryptobacteroides. The sequence goes on from SFMG01000010.1 coordinate 7,282, forward strand.
CGACGTGTATATAGGCAGCGTCGGCCACTTCTACACCGTAATGGAGTGGGTCAGCGACGAAGAGGCGGAACGCCTGCGCCGCGAAGGTATGGCAATGTAGATATATGATATCCTTAATATATAAAACAATGAGAACCGGATTTTTTAAGGCAGTCGCAGCCGCAGTGGTCGGCTTCTGTCTCCTTGCCGTGTCCTGCAAGGAACCTGTGAAAATTACCCCCAATTTCCCCGAAAACGTAATCACCAAGCTGATGAAGGCCGGTGAAACCCTGCCTATTGAGTTCGATGCCAACATGGACTGGACTCTGAGGGTTAGCGGTGAAGGTGCCGGAAGCTATTTCGGAATCTTCGACGAGGGCCTGCTCGAGACCTCTGTCAGCGGAGGTGCCGGACAGCAGACCGTCATTGTCGGCTTCACCGAGGACGTCGATTTCGATGTTGACAGAGTCTGCATCGTGACCCTCGAGATGGGCGGCATGTCGAAGGAGATTGCCAACCTGACCAAGATCCGCGGAAATCGCGTGCTCGAACTCTATGTGGCCGAGCTCGATGACTTCGGCTTCAAGCAGTCTGGCGGGGCCTATGTCTATGGCAGCGAGCCCGTTTCCGAGCTCACTCTCCATACCTTCCCAGGTCAGGACACCTACAGTCTCCCTGTGAAGGTAGTCGCCAACTTCAACTGGATGCTCAACACCAACTCCACGTTCGTGAATGCCAGCGTGACCGAGTCCTCTGCCGAGGAGACCGAGCTGCTGCTCACTCTCACCACCGACGAGTCCCTTGCCGCAGGTGAGACCATTGCGCTCGACTTCCTCACTTCAGCCGAGGCCGATGCTGCCAAGTACTCTGTGAACCTCAGCGTTCCTGCCTTCGGCGACAGAATGGAGATAGACTGTGCATCAACCCTTTACTTCAATGCTGAGGGTCAGCTGAAAATGCCTGTGGGCAGCTTCGCAGACCAGCCTGCAATCTGCTATGTGCTGGCAGCCAAGGGTGCACGCGTAAGGGCCCTCGAATGGAACGAGGCCCAGGGCTGGTATGAGATCAGCTATGCCGCCTGGGTTCACGCCGATATGCCATTCGCTGCTGACGGCGCTTATATCCAGCCTGTTACGGCCCAGATTACCGTTGACGCCAATACCGATGTACAGAGGTATGCCGACATTATGATACTTCCTGCATCCCTGGCCAACCTCAGTGCAGATGAACTCTGCAACGGTGAAGGCACGGCCATCAAGCCGGAGTATGAGCAGTATCTTGCCGGCCGTCTGACCCAGGAGGGCAAGACCGCCGATTTCGTAAGCTTCGACGAGGCCATAGTCGAAACTTACAAGGCAACTCTCGAGAAGAACGCCGCCGGCACCGACTGGATGAAGGGCCAGTTCGGAACTGACGAGATCTACACTCTCACCTACACCGATCCTTTCTCCGAGTCCGCTCTGGCCTTTGCTTCTTCCGTGACTTCCGTAGAGTTCTACGACTACGACTGCAACCGCCTCAGCGCCTCAGCCGTCGAGACTTTCTGGCTGGAAATCAATGTATTCCAGCAGGGAATGAAGGGCAGGATATATATGTATCCTGATGCCTACGTGGCCTCTATGGGTGAGAAGCCTGAGTCGTTCATCGCCCTGCTCGACGCCGAAGGCAAGACCCTTGCCTTGCTCGACTGCGTTTACAGTGCGGGCGGCTCCTCGACTGTCGGCGGTGAAACGCTCACCGTAGTCGCCGGCGGCGCCACCATCGAGAAGCTCAGCTCCGGCGACATCTATGAGGGAATATGCGGAAATTTCAGCGTGAGCGAGGTTTATGACATTACCAGCTCTTCCGCTTCCAATATGCTCAGATCGACTGTTGCCATCGGCGGATACAATATCTACGATATGACTCTCACCAAAGTCAATGACGGCAGCCTCAGCCTTGAAGGCGCCAGCGCTAACGATTTCTACGTATTCGTCGGCGAGAAGGTTACCGAACTCACTTCCTGGATTGTCGTGCTGAAGGATGAAAACAGTGTCAACTTCACTGCCTTCCTCTTCACTTACGACCCTGCGGCTGCAGGCGCTTCCGAGCCGGTAAGTTTCGCATATCCTGATTATGTCAAGAATGCCACTATCTCCAAGTACAGCGGCAGCCTGCTCAGCCAGATAAAGAATGAGCACTATGGCGTCGATGAGAATGTAATTTACGAACTCAAGTACAGCGGTGAGCCGCAGATGGCCCTTCTCAATGTGCCGGGAGTGCCTTACGGAGAGGCCGCCTGGAACAATTTCAACGAGGCGACTTATCAACCTTATCCAAACTATTGGCTGAGCTACGAGATGGAAGGCACGAATCAGATGTATGTGAATATGGCCGAGACCGGAAAGTCCGACTGGTTCGTATGGATGGATATGGCTACCTACAAGCCGATTCTCGTTCTCGTTTGCACGGCCGTCGCTGCCAACTGATAATCTTTTGAAATGAATTTCTCCAAAATACTGAAATACAGCATTCTGGGCCTGCTGAGCATAGCACTGTCCGCCTCATGCGTCCGGGAGGATATCCCGGACCTGAGGGACAGGGGCTACGGCTACGTCCAGTTCAAAGTCTATAAGGAAGCCTCCTACACCAGGGCTTCCGGCCTGGATTATCTCCGGGATGCATCAAAGGTGATGGTAATGCTCAACTACGGGGACGTGCAGATCAGCCAGACTCTCACCCTGTCCGCTTCGGACGCGGAGTCTGCCGAGTACGGCCTCAGGAGCGCCAAGCTGAAACTCCTTACCGGTGAATACAAGGTACAGGCCTACACCATTTTCGACAAACTTGACCAGCAGGTTTACAAGGGCGGCGAGAGCGGTTCCTTCGAAGTCGTGGAGGGCGGTCTGTCGGTTCACGACCTCACCGCCGACGTGGTGGCGAGGGGCAAGGTACGTTTCAGCTTCGTCAAGTACTTTCTTTCCGGCACAAAGGCCGCTTCAAGGGAATATACTTTCGACGAGGTGGCATCGGCCAACCTGCAGCTCCGCAACCTTGCCACGGGTGTCCGTACCAATGTGGATGGACTGAAGACCAGCTTCTCCACCCATTTCTACGACAAGGATGAAGTGGAAGACGGCTATATGACTTCCAGTCTCTCCTGTGACAGTCTCGTCAGTCTGAGGGCAGGAAAGTACGTGGTTGAGAACTACACTCTCTTTGACAAGACGGGCGAGCTGCTCGAACTGGCTTCTCCTGTGGAAGAGTGCTCCTTCGAGCTGTCGGACAACGCCGGATGCGAGGTCGAGGTGCCTGTCACCATGAACGAGTCCGCCGAGTATATCAAGGACTACTACGCCCTCAGGGAGATCTGGAAGTCCCTCGACGGCCCGAACTGGTACTATTTTGGAGATGACTGGACCGACGGGTCCAACTGGGATTTCAACAAGTCCCCTGACCTCTGGGGCAACCAGCCGGGTGTGCAGCTGCACTCCAACGGCCGCGTGGCCCTCATAAACATAAGCGATTTCGGTTTCCGGGGAGACCTCTCCCCGGCAATCGGTCAGCTTAGCGAGCTTGTGGAACTCTACCTGGGCTCGCACAATGACCTGAACATTGTCGAGTATGACCCGACAATGGAAAGCGGTGGCGGAAGCGCCGAAAGGATGGCCCGCCACAAGGAGTATCTCTCCATGATACATCCTCTCCACCAGCTGTCCGAGCCTGTGGCAAGGGCTCTGATGGAGCACAATATCGAAATCCCGGAGATTGCCCTCTACAAGCGCTACAGCGAGAAGGAAATCTTCGAAATGGAGAAGAACGGGGCAATTGTCCCTATGGACATAACTGAAGGCAAACTCTGCAACGGCCTCCGTTCCCTCCCTGCCGAAATAGGCAAGCTCCGCAAGCTGGAGCGTCTCTACATAGCCAACGGTGAACTCAGCGATCTTCCTGCGGAACTGAGCGGCCTCGAGTCCCTGCTGGAGCTTGAAATCTACAACTGTCCGAAGATGCTCCGCTGCCCGGAGGTCATAGGACAGATTCCTCATCTGGAGGTGCTCAATATGGGCGGAAACCCTCAGCTGCTCGAAGGGGAGCCGGAAAGGGTGATCGAACTGCTTTCCAAGGGCCCTGCCGCCGAGCTCATCCAGATACTTTATCTCAACAAGGGCAGTATGCGTGTCCTTGACGGCGCTGCAATAGGCCGTATGAAGAAACTCGGCCTGCTCGACCTCTCCAACAACCGCATAGAAAGCATCACGGAGGCTTTCGGCAGCGATGTGGGACCGGTGCAGCTCTACCTCAACGGCAACCGTCTCTCTTCGGTTCCCGTAAACTCCGAAGGAGTGTTCTGCAATATGGAGGACATAGAAACCATCAGTTTCAGCAACAACCTCTTTACGGAACTTCCTGACATTTTCTCCTCAGAGTCCATTTACATAATGGGTTCAGTGGACTTCTCCTTCAATCACATTTCAGGGGTGCAGAATGCCGGCAAGGGCTACAAGGGCATCAATGTCAACACTCTGACCCTGAACAACAACGAGGAACTGACAGTCTTCCCGGCCTGCTTCGCCGAGTCCAACTCCATCATTTCCAACTTCGCCCTGCGCGGCTGCTCCCTCGAGAGCTTCGAGGAGGGCTGCTTCACCGGTGAAAAGGTGGTGAACATCCAGTCCCTCGACCTCTCCTACAACCATTTGAGCAAGCTCTCCGACGAACTCATCGCGACCAATGTCCCTTACCTCTACGGAGTGGACATCTCCTACAACCGTTTCTCCGCCTTCCCTTACGGGCCTCTCGATTGTGCCGGGCTCACCGTTTACGGAGTCAGGGGGCAGAGAAATGCGGCCGGAGAACGCTGCCTCAGCGAATGGCCTACAGGCATATACAGGCACACGGGCCTGCGCGGACTCTATCTCGGCTCGAACAATCTCGGCAAGATAGACGACACCATATCCACACTTATATATTTCCTCGACATCAGCGACAACCCGGATATCATTTTCGACGCCAGCGACATTTGCGCCGCCTACGCGAACAAGGTATATTACCTGATCTACGACAAGTCGCAGGAAATACGTAACTGCGAGTATATAGAACTGGATTGAATATGAAGAGAACATATATATATGCATTGACTGCGCTGCTGTTTGCCGCTTCCGCCTGCGTGGAACCGGTGCCTGAGTTCAGACTCGACACCGACGCCATAGAAATCGGAGCCGAGGGCGGCGACGTCTGCGTCAGTCTCGATTCCCCGGAAGCCTGGATCGCGAAGACCCAGGATCCGTGGATAACCGTTACACCGGCGAACGGAAATGCTTCCACGCAGTGTACCATAATGATCGACACCGCCCTGAACTTCACTCCGAGGGAGGGTCTGGTGAGGATAGAGCTGCTTTCCAGCGGCGAAAGGAAGGACGTGAAGGTGACACAGAAGGGCTTCGACCCTGTCATCGCCGCCCGCAAGAACGAGTTCAGTCTCAAGAGCTACGCCCCTCTGGAGGAACGCAGTTTCGATGTAGTGGTGGACGCCAACCTGCCTTTCAAGGTGGAGATTCCGGAGCAGGACAGGGAGTGGCTTTCCTGTACAATGCCCGAGCTGGTACTCGACAGGGGTGCCCGTCCGCGCAGCGTTACCCTGCATTTCGAATGGGGACTCAATTTCACCCAGGAACCACGTTCCACCAGCGTGGCCCTGCTGCCCGCCGATACCCAGACCGAAGTGTCAAGTCGTGGACTGGAAATCTCCCAGGCCGCTGCGGACGCCATAGAGATAGGAATCAAGGGTGACTCCCTGGCCCTGATAGCAATCAACCAGGCCCTGGAATGCTGGGCATCCTTCGACACATCCGAGAGAATGGAGCACTGGGACGGAGTCAGCGTATGGAAATCCGGCCCGAACAAGGGCCGCGTGCGCTCGGCCTCCTTCCGCCTTTTCGCAACCAAGGAGGGTATTCCTTTCCAGGTCAAATATCTGACCGCTGCCGAGGAACTGACCTTCTTTGGCAACTCCAACACCTTCCTCAAGAATCTTGACCCGGGTGAGCACATCTGCGAGCTCACTCAGCTCAAACGACTGAATATCAGTGCATACGGACTGGTGTCCCTGCCGGACAGCTTTGCTAAGCTGGAGAATCTGGAGTACCTGAATCTCTCCAGCAACAACTTCCCTGAACTCCCGGCCGTACTCTGCCGCGAGAACTTCCCTAAGCTGCACAGTCTGATACTCAATGCCAACCAGCGCCACGTCTATTACGATCTCTCTAATACGGTAGAGAAGAATCTCGGCGGCTTCATCGACGAGTCCGATACGGATGAGTCCGGAAAGCGTTCCTTCCCTATGCGTTTCCTTCGCTGGACCGAACTGGACACTCTCGTGTTCTCTGTGAATTACCTTCAGGGCAGCATACCGGATCTCAGCGACGACCCGAGCTTCCCAAAGTGGACCGCCGAAGAGGTGAACGCCTGCGACACCCTTCCGTCCAGGCTCATAGGCCTGCCTAAGGTGCTCCCTCATACCACCCTCCTCACGATGAACCTAAACAGGCTCAGCGGAACCCTGCCGGACTGGCTGCTCTACCACCCTTGTCTGGACCTATGGGTGCCGGACGCCCTTGTATTCCCTCAGGAGGGCAAGGACGAGAAAGGCAATATCTGCGGCTTCACCAATGCCCCTGCCAATCTCGACTACTATTACAGGGAGTATGTCAATAAGAAGTATAATCCCAACAACAAGGAGTAGATGAAAATCAGATATACGTTGATATTTGCCGGTCTTGGCACTCTTGTCTGCAGCGCTTTCCTTGCCTGCAGCAGGATTCAGACCCAGTCCCCGGAACCCGAGCCGCAGCTTCCCGTCTTCGGGGAGGACGTGGTGAGGGGTGAGCTGCTCGTGCGCTTCGACGAGGGCGTTGCAGCTTTGCTCGAAGAATCCGGCCTCACCAAGAGCGGTCCGTCCAATGTGCTGACTGCCTGCGAGATACCGTCCGTGGAGGAGGTGCTCGCCATAGTCGGCAACTACAGCATAGAGAGGGTCTTCCCTCTGGATGTGCGCCGCGAGGAGCTCAGCCGCCGTGAAGGTCTCCATCTGTGGTACCGCGTCCGCTTCGATGAGGACGCCCCTATGGAGCAGGTATATATGGAACTCTCCCGTCTGGGCGAAGTCAGCTCCGTGAACTGCAACCGCAGGCTCAAGAAGGCATATTCGGGTAGGTCCGTGCCTTTCCATATCGCGAAGGCGGCCGCAGGCACCGTCGCCGCCGGGAACTGGAATGACGAACTCTTCCCTTACCAGTGGCATCTCGTGAACCGCGGCGACCTCGGTGAGAGCAAGTTCTCCGCGGGAGCTGACGTGAATGTGGAGCAGGCTTGGGAACTCAGTTCCGGCGACCCGTCCATAATAGTCGCAGTGCTCGACGAGGGCGTCGATTACACCCATCCCGACCTCAAGGATGCAATGTGGGTGAATGAGGATGAGATATGGCGTTCCCGCGAGGACAACGACGGCAACGGCTACGCCGGAGATGTATATGGCTACAATTTCTCCCTCGGCACTCCCATCATTTCCACTGACGACGTCAACGACAGCGGTCACGGCTGCCACGTTGCGGGCGTGATTGCTGCTACTAACAACAATGGCTTGGGTATCAGCTCCATAGCCGGAGGCGACGGCAGCAACCCGGGAGTGCGTATAATGAGCTGCCAGATATTCTCCGGCGTCAAGGGAGGCACCGTGCTCGACGAGGTGCGCGCAATCAAATATGCGGCTGACAACGGCGCCACCGTGCTGCAGTGCAGTTGGGGATATACTTCCGGTGCCGCAAACGCCTATGACTGGCAGCCTATGTACAGCAGCGACGAGGCCTGGATGGCGGACAATGCCCTCGAGCGCAAAGCCCTGGACTATTTCATACACAATGCCGGCTCTCCGGACGGAGTGGTGGAAGGCGGTATCGCAGTCTTTGCGGGCGGCAATGAAAGCGCTCCCGCAGCCGGCTATCCGGGTGCATACGGCGACTTTGTCTCCGTAGCAGCGACCGCTGCCGACTGGACGCCTGCCGTATATACCAATTACGGTCCCGGCACGACCATCAGCGCACCGGGCGGCGACCAGGATTACTATTGGAACTATGGGGAGGGCTCGGAGCGCGGAACGCTCGGCTGCGTGCTCTCGACCCTGCCGCTGACGGTCAGCCCGAGCGGATACGGCTATATGGAGGGTACGTCCATGGCCTGCCCGCATGTCTCGGGAGTCGTGGCCCTCGGCCTTTCATACGCAGCCCGTCTCCACAGGCACTTCAAGGCCTCTGAGATCATAGACCTGCTCTATTCCAGCGCCACCCCGGTGGAACAGTACTGGAATATCGATGAGCCGAAGTACTATTACAAGTACGTTACCGACTTGGGTACCAATTACCGCAACTCGATGGATCTCAGACGCTATGCCGGCGGTATGGGCAGCGGCCAGGTCAATGCTAGTGCTTTCCTCCGTGCCATCGAAGGTTCCGGTGTGGAAATGACTTTCCCGAATGTCACCGTCGCTCCGGGCAGCAGTGTGAAGCTGGCTCTGAGGACATATTTCGACAATCTCTCCGGAGCAAGCGTGAAGGTGGATGACGGCAGCATCGCCGAGGCGTCCATAGTTTCCGGCAAGCTCGTTGTCAAGGGACTTGCCGAAGGCCAGAGCTCCGCTGTCATATCCGCGGACGGCAAGAGCCACCGCTTCGTGATAAGCGTAAGGTCCAATCTTTCGGAAGGAGGCTGGCTCTGATTTGAGGAAGTCCGGTACCATAGCGTTCTGCCTTCTGCTTTGCTGCACGCTGCTTCCGGCCCAGATCCGTCTGGTGCCGTCTGAGAAGCTGCGTGAGTTCGACAGCCCCGTGCTCTGCGCGGATTCCTCCGCCCTGCTCTTTGAGCGAAGGGTGCTGGATGCCCCTGCAATGAGCGAGGACTCCGACCCGCTCTGCCTTGAATTCCCTTTCCGCAATGTAAGCGACAGGGAGATTCTCATCACCCGCGCCGTGAGCAGCTGCTCTTGTGTCAGGTTGCCTCAGCTTGCCGGGGGAGGAATGCTTCTTTCTCCGGGGCAGGAGATGGTGCTTATGGCCGTTTATGACCCGTCCGGACATCCCGGCAGGTTCAGGCGCAGGATTTCGCTCTATACCTCAGCTTCGGATGAGCATCCGGCAGTGCTGCTGACCATCAATGCCGAGGTGGCGTGGAAGTCCGATCCGGAAGGGGAGTACCCGTTCCGTTGCGGCTCCCTCCGCCTTCGCAGGGATTCTTTCGAGGTCGGTCCCGATGCCGAGACCGTTCACATCCCTTGCATGAATGCCGGCAATCAGCCCCTGACCATTACTGCCGAAAGTGCATTCGTTCCCTTCTCCCTTAGTTTCCGCTGCAGTCCCGAGACCATCGCTCCGGGGCAGGAGGCAATGCTGATTCTCGAAACTAAGGCGGGTGACTGTCCTTCCGGCACTTACCCCCTCATCCTCAAGGGCAGCGGAGCCCGTCCGTCTGAATCCCGAATAATGATCAAGAAATCATCAGAAAAATGAAAAATATCAAGTCCATACTCTTTGCCGTCCTTTGCCTGACGGTCCTCTCCTGCAACAAGCACAAGGAAGAGGAGGTCTATCTCGAAGTGAACCGCAACAATATCTCCGGCTGCTGGTCACTCTCCAGCTGGAACGGCAATGAACTCGCCGAGGGCAGTTATTTCTATATCGAACTGCTCCGCAACGACGGCAGCTACACCATAGTCGAGAGTCTCGACGGCTTCCCTGACGCTCCGAGCCGCATTACCGGCCGTTATGCCCTTGCGGATGACGAGGTCCTTGGCACTGTCATCAGCGGTCTCTATGACCACGATTCCGGCTATTGGGCCCACGACTACGTCATCAGCCAGCTCACGGCCACTTCTATGGTCTGGACCGCGGTGGACGATCCCTCTTTCGTCCAGCTCTTCGTCCGCTGCGACTCTCTCCCTTAACGTTTTCGGGGAACAGCTCTTGCAGAAAGAAAAAATATGATTATATTTGCAAGACGAACGGGGTATTAGCTCATCTGGTAGAGCGCAACACTGGCAGTGTTGAGGTAAGCGGTTCGAGTCCGCTATGCTCCACGAAAATTCTGGCCGAGTCTATGGACGTCGGCTTTTTTTTATCATTTAGCTGTTGTGTTATTATGAAGCGAATTTTTGCTGCATTGGCCGCTGCTGCGGTCCTGGTCGGATGCTCCGGCCTTGAGGAAAGGCTTGAAAAGGTAGAAGATGGCGTAAGCCAGATTGAAAACAGATTGGATGACCTGGAGGAAAGACTCAGATCCCTCGAGTCCGGAGTCTATATCACCTCCGTATCCGAAATCAAGGACGGAAACGGCAATGTTATCGGAATGTCCTTCTCCCTGAGTGCAGGTGAGCCTATAGTTGTCCATTACAGTGACGGAATTCAAATCGAGTCAGGCGAAACCGAAGTGACTTTCACCCTTCCCGACGGAAGTGTCGTCGTCATCCCGCTTGTTTCCCAGCCAGAACCTTTCTCTTTCAAGATAGTATCCGAAGGCGACATAGCCGTTCTCCACGGCCAGAGCGTGACTGTGGATTATGTCGTTACGGGTTCTTCCGAGCCGGTAGAGCTCTACTTCGCCCCTGATGCCGGATGGCTTGCCGAGAAGCAGGGAGAGAATTCCATTAAGGTCACTGCACCTGAGAGCGGTTCACTGAACGGAAGGATAGTAGTCTTCGCTGGAAACAGCTCGAATGCGGCAATTGCCGTAATCACTTTCGAGGAAGGCGGCATTAGCCTTGCCGAGAACAGCTTCAACGTGGCCAGAGAGGCATCGAAGCTGAACGTGCCTGTCAGCACCAATGTCTCCTATGACGTAATCATCGCTTCGGACTGCGATTGGCTGAGCTATGTAGAGACAAAGGCTATGCGCAATGAGACCCTGGTCTTCGACGTTGCCGCAAACGCCGGCTACAAGCGCAGCACGACGGTTGTCCTGGCCTCTGCAGGAAAGGAACTTTGCTCATTCAAGGTAAACCAGGACGGTGAGACCCCGAGCATAAGCGCCAGCTCGCTTGTAGGCAACTGGACTGTGAAATACACCAATCAGGCAAATACCCCGCTTTCATTCACTATGCCTATCGTGGAAAGCGACAATGCCGCCAGAGGAAACCTCATACTCAAGAGGTGGTTCAATTACAGCAAGAAGGATAAGGAAGAGAACATCTATGCGACTTTCTCCGCCGAGGATATGACTCTCAGCATCGCAACTACCGAGACCGTTGTGAACGAATATGGCGACCAGTGCGCTGCCCGTCTGCTGGACGGTTCCGTTATGTCTCCGATTGTCTTCTCCGTTTCTCCTGACTGCCGTTCCCTTGCAATAGACCCAGGCGTTTCGATAGGTACCTACGATCCTATATATGGAGCCGGCTTCACTAACTATGGCAAAGCTTATTCACTGACAAAGGAGTAAACTATGAGCATGCTTTCACATTTCAGAGCTGTCGGCCGCACTCTCGTTGTCTTTGCGGCATTGTCAATCCTGTTTTCTTGCGACAGAGTGAATCCTGACAAAGGCGGAAACAAAGGAGATTCCGTTGAGCTGGAGAATTTCACCTTCAGGATAAGCAATCTCAAGGCGGGTTATGTCTATGTGGACTTCATCCCGAAGAACAGTTCGATGAGCTATTACTTCAATCTTGTCGTCAAGGATGACGCCAAGGGGAAAAGCGATGAGGAAATCTTTGCTTCCGACCTTGAGAATATCAGCTATATCGCTGAACAGCAGGGCATTTCTGTTTCTGAACTCCTTTCGGCCGAACTGAAGAGCGGGGAGTGCCGCTGGAGATTCACCGGACTCATGCAGTCTTCCGAATACACGATATATGCCTATGGCCTCGATTCCGAAGGGACGAAGCTTAGCAGCATAGACAGGATGGACTTCACTACGCCTGCCGTAGAAAGGGTGGACTGCGACTTCGAGATAAGCGTATCGAACGTGCAGACGACCTCCTTTACCGTGACCATAGCTCCGTCAGACGACGAGTGCGCATATTTCTACGACATCTTCCCGGCTTCCTATTACGAGGAACTGTGCGGAAGCCGTCCGGAGGGCATAGCGGATTTCCTGCCAAGCTATATAAACGGACTTGCCGCCCAGTATCAGGTCGATGTACCGTACACCGTTTCGATGGTGTCCAGCTTCGGTCCCGTTGTGGATGACTTCAACTCTTCCAACGGACTCACCCCGGCTACGAGCTACTTCGTGTTCGCCGTGGGCATAGGCCCTGACGGAACTGCGACCACGGACCCCGAGGTGGTTCAGATTACAACGGCACAGCCGGCTGAGAACACTTTCACCGTAGTGAAAGGCCTGACCGGACATTCGGATGCCTCCTATTCGGTGGTTCCTGCCCATTCGGAGTCCTATGTGGCTCTCTTCGAGCGCAGCTGCTATCTGAAGGATGCTTCGGGCAACTATCTGCCAGACAATGAGATAATCGATGCGATCCTGGAGTCCAGGGGCAGCAGCATTTCTTCTTCTGTCTATAGCGGAAATGCCACCGTTTACGAGTGCCCTCTGGTTCCGGACGAAGATTACTGCCTTCTCGTGTTCGGCTATTTCGCAGGCGAGGTGACAAGCGGTCTTACCAAGGCCGAATTCCGCACTTCGGCAGCATCTCCCGATACCCAGCAGGGTTTCACGATTATGAGCTCGTCTGTCGAGACCACTTCCTTCGAGGTTTCTTACAGCCCGTATTACCAGAACAGGCCTTTCATCGCCAACTATATGCCTATGTCTGATTTCCTCAGCCTCGGAGGCGACCTTTCCGATAAGGCCGCCACCAATGCGGCAGTCAGACGCTACAACGACAGCGTGGTTGACGAATTGTACAACGCCTGGAGTCTGAAGGATTATGCCGATAAGAAGGAATATCTCCACAGAAGGCTGAGTACGGACTACCTGTCCTATAAGATAGATAATCTCAATCCTTCGAGCGACTATCTGTGCTATGCCATAGGTATGACGGCTGACGGTACATATACCACCGATGCCTCTGTCCTGAAGGTGACGACCAAGACGGTGTACGATACTCCTCAGCTGTCCGAGATTCTTCCGTCCTTCTCCGGCACCTGGCTCTCGATGTGGTTCTATGTCGATCCGGATGCACCGGCAAAACTGTACGGCTGCAACTCGCTTGTCAACGACAGGAGCATGTATGACCTGTCTGACGACGCAATCAGGGATTATTACTACGAAGGCTATGACTGGGAGAAGGGGACGCAGTCTCCGAAAAGGCTCTGGTCGGCCAGCGAGTACTTCTCGATCGGCGCAGGCAATGTCAAGGCAGGCGACATCGTTTACAGCGCCGGCATACTCGTCGGTGACGACAAGGACAGCTATACCGTGTTCAGGAATATATACGAGGTGAAGTGATGAGAAAGACTCTTTCCTTACTGCTGTCCTCAATGCTTTTTCTCACATTCTCCTGCACCAAGCCCGATAACGGGGACAATACGGGGAACAATGACGGACCTGAGACTTCGTTAAAAGTGGGAGACTACTACAGCAGTGGCCTGGTTAAGGGAATAGTGTTCAGTCTCGACGAGGACGGAGAGCACGGCCTGGTGGTTTCCCTCGACGAGAAGAATCTGCAGTGGTCAACCCTGGAGACGAGTGTCATAGCAGGGGCCGCCTATGTCAGCCTGGATTACGGACTTGACAATGTTCTGGGAATCAAATCTCTCTTCGACAACTGGGCGACCGCCTTTCCGGCCGTCGCCTGGTGCTCTTCGAAGAATCCGGGCAGTCTCAATCTCTGGTATCTGCCTGCAGCCAATGAACTGAGGACACTTCTGGACGGCTTTGCCGGGAATCCCGGGCTGGCGGCCTCTATGGAGCAGCATTCGGGCACTCCTCTGAATCCTTTATCCAGCTACTGGTCTTCCACGGATGGCGGAGGCCAGATCGCCTACTCCTACCGCCATCGCGCGGATATGTCTCCGGACGAAGACCTGTATGCCCTCCTGCCAAAATCGGAGTCGCTTCCGTCCCGCTGTATATGCCGTTTCTGATTTTTGACTGAAATATGAGAAATAAATATCTGTTTCCTCTGTTTGCAGCGCTGATGTCGCTGCTCCCTTCCTGCGTCCGTCCGGATGATATATCTTCCGACCCGCTGTTGAAACTGTCCGGCAGGATCGTGACCGTGGCGGCGGAGGGCGGCGAGGCAAGCATTGCCTTTACGCTCAGCGACGCCGGGAGCGGGAAGACGCTGGAGGCGGACGCCGCCCTGTTTCATTTCTCCTGCCAGGCCGCCTGGTGCGGTGACTTCATCGCGGAGCCGGCAGCCGGGAAGATAGCGTTCCGCGTTGACCCCAATGTCTCGGAGAGTTCCCGACTCGCTTCGGTGAGTGTGGAATATGAGGGCTCAGTGGCGTCCTTTTCGCTTTCACAGAATGGACTCGGAGAGAATCCGGACCTGATTTCGAAGATGGACTTCGATATCAGCTACCTAATCGAAGGACCGCATGTCACGATGACTGTCAAACCGGAATTCGATGACGTACGCTATTATATAGCCTATTCCAGGAAGAGTGAGGTGGATGAATATGCCGACAGGATTCAGGCGGTAATCAAGGCCAATGTCGAAAAATTCCTCTCCGGAGAGATCAATGCTCTCGTGAATTACGGAGGATACACTTTCGAACAGGCCCTGGACGAATATGTGGGAAAGGGCGAGAGGACCGTCTCCATGTCCCTGAACGGAGAGTCGGATTTCGTTGGCTGGTGCTGTGCGGTGAACAGTCAGGCCAAGGTGGTCTCCGATGTGGTGATGAAGGAATTCAGGACCGGAACGATTCCTCCGTCGGACAATGTCCTGCATTTTGAACTGGACGACGTGAACTGCGACCGTGTCAGCTACAGCGTCAGCACAAGCAACGGGGACCAGTGGGCAAGTATGGTTGTGCCGGCTGAGGAAGTTGCAGGAAAGGACGATGCCTGGATACGCTCTATGTTCAATTCGCTCGAGAATCTTACGGACTATCTGCACTTCGGGGACTGGTCCGGCACCGTTGCGAACCTTGAGGCCGGGAAGGAATACTGTATCCTGACTTTCGGCTACAGCTGGGGCGCCATTACCACGGAGGTGAGCAGAAACGCTGTCACAACCCTGGTGCCGGAAGGCGGAGAGGCGCAGTTCTCGCTTACGCTGGAAAGGCTTACCCATTTCAGGGCAGTGTGCCGCATCGAGCCATCCCTGAAGACCAGTCTTTATTATGCAGACATACTCTATCCGGGCGAGACTCTGGAATCCGCATTGAAGGATATCAATTCCCAGCTCGACTGGATGGCCGGCAACGGATATGGCGACAGACTCTCCCTCCTGCGCAAGATGGGCAGCAGGGGAGCGCAGTCCCTGATGAAAAGCGGCCTTGAGGAGGGACAGGAATACAGTTTCTTCGTACTTCAGGTTGACGAGAGCACGGGGGACTTCCTGCCTGAGGTATATTGCTCCGACAAGTTCACTACGCCATACGCCGCCCCTTCCGACGCCTATGTCAGCATATCCCATCCGAAATGGTTCTCCGGGGACGAATATGCGGTTGCCTATCCTGAGGACGGCGCCGGCGCCGAAGGCTATGCCATTCTGCCGCTCACGGTCAGCACGCACGGCAGGGTGGCCGACTACTGGTACTGCATATACGACGCCGATCTCACTGACAGCGGCACTTACACTGACGAGATGCTCATTGCCTACCTGAGCGGATTCACATACACTGACGAGAATGGCAATGAACAGGAACATGAGGCCGACGGCTTCAAGAGCGAGCCTTACAAGGTCCTTGCCTGCGAGTACGGCAAGGTCCTGACTCTGGTCAGTGTAGCAATCGATGAGGATGACAACTGGGGACCGGTAATGCGTGAGAAGCTTTACCTTACCCCGGAGGGCAACTCTCCTATCTCAGAGTTCAGCCCAGTCAAATCCATGCGTTACGGTATTGTTTCAAAAGCGGAATGGAAATGAAGAAGACCCTTGGCCTGGCTCTGAGCTTTCTCTCATTCTCGGGACTGTTCTTTTCTTCTTGTGAAAAAAGCGCTTACGAAGGTGATTTCAAGGAAGAAACCGAAATCGGAAGGGAAATGCTCCTGATGCTCTCGGAAGAGGCCGTCTCTCTCTGGGAGGAGGGCGACAGCGCCGCCGTGGCGGATATGGTCAGAGGCGATATGGAAATATCTTCCCTGCGTCCGGCTCTGTCGGCAAAGCCGAAAAACGCGAAACTTGCTGCAGAACTCGGCTTGGACAGATGGTTCGTCGTCAACTTCGCGGCGGAACGCGACCTGTCTGAGGCGGGAAACATCCTGGTCCAGTCGCCCTGCGTGGAACTGGTGCAGCCAAACAGATACACCTCGGTCAGCCCGTCCGGGACAGTCGAGACTTTCAAGCCGCTGACCAGAAGCGCTGAGCCCTGCTTTATGTCCGACCCTTATTTCACTTCCCAGTGGAACCTGTACAATGACGGCAGCCTGGGCTCGAATTTCAGGGCCGGGGCGGACGTGGGTGCAGCCTATGCCTGGAATCTCTGCGGCGGAGACCCCGGAGTCGTGGTCGCAATCATAGACGGTCCCGTGAAATACGATCATGAAGACCTGGCCGCCAATATGTGGGTGAATGAGGCGGAATTCTCCGGAAACGCAGGGGTTGACGATGACGGGAATGGGTATGTGGATGACATCTATGGCTATAATTTCGCATTGGGCTGCGGCGGCATAGACTGGTCCGGTCCCGGCGAAGTCGGCCACGGCACCCACGTCGCCGGCATAATCGGAGCCGTAAACGGGAATGGCAAGGGCATTTCGTCCATTGCCGGCGGAGTCGATGGCAAGGGCAGTGGAGTGAGAATGATGTCCTGCCAGGTCTTCTACGGCGATTCCCGCAGCGCCTCCGACCTGCAGGTCGGTAATGCCTTCATATATGCGGCTGACAACGGAGCCTGCATCGCCCAGTGTTCCTACGGCTATGACGGCGGTACTTACAAAAAGGACAATGATTACATCAACAAATGGCCTTTTGAATACCGTGGTCTGAAATATTTTATGGATCCGTCCAACGCCAACTGCCCTGCAGTGGAATCGAATGTGGCCGTCTTTGCCGCAGGAAACGAGTCCACCTCCTATTCTTCCTATCCCGGCGCTCTGCCCCAGTGCGTCAGCGTAACGGCACTTGGCCCCGACGGCCTGCCCGCCGCATATACGAACTACGGTCTGGGCTGCAACATAGCTGCTCCGGGAGGCGACGACAACTTCGGCCAGTCCTCGAAAATACTGTCCACCGGCATAGACGGAATCAATGGGGAATATGCCTGGATGGCCGGCTCTTCGATGGCCTGTCCGCATGTCTCCGCTGTCATAGCCCTAGGAATGTCCTATGCCCTTCAGCTCGGCAGGCATTTTTCAGCAGACGAATTCCAGGCGATGGTATATGCTTCCGTGGATGACCTCGACTCCTATCTCGAGGGAGGAGTGAAGCAGTGCCCTGATGGCAGTGCACTGGAACTCAAAAACTACCGCGGCAGAATGGGTACCGGCTCCATTGATGCCTGGCAAATGCTTATGCAGGTCGAGGGTGTCCCTTCGATAATAGTCGAGTGCGGCAAGGATTGCCGTGTGAGTCTCAGGGATTACTTCGGTGGAGGTTTTGAAAGCATAAGTTTCAAGGGCGTAGAAGTGGATCCCGTTTACGAGTCCGCGCTCGGCCTGGTGTCCGCTTCCGTCGATGGCGGTTATCTGTCCATACGCTGCAACCGTAAAGGCAGCGGCAAAATCCGTGTGAAAGCCATTGCAGGCGGTACTTTTGCCGGCGGCCCGGGAGGAACGGGAGGAAGCGAAATCGAAAGGGAAATATCCATTCTGTCCAGGGGTGTCCGAGGATGGAACAACGGATGGCTTTAGCAATCTTCAACAAGAGAATATATGTTCCGCAATATAAAACTGCATTCACTGGCCCTTGCGGCCTTGCTTTCCGCCTTTGTGCTCTCCACCCTTTCCTGCTCGAAGGAGGCGAATCTTCGCGAGAGCCTGCCCGGCGAGTGGCATTATTCGGATGCCGCTTCCGATGTCTATATCGCATTCAGCGCAGACGGACATTATGAACTTTTCCAGAAGATAGGAGAGGGACGCTATCGTGAATACAGGGGAGAGTGGACTCTGAAAAAGAATATTCTGTCCGGGAACTATGGCGAAGGCATAGCCTGGGGCAGTTCCTACAGGGTGGAAATCGACGGAGACACTCTGCTGCTCTCGGCCACAAACGGCTCGGGCGAAAAGAACGTCTATAGGCGGGAGTCAGTTCCCGCCTCAGTGCGCGAATCGGCTGAAGCCGCTATCTGATCACTTGGCTCTCAGGCCGAAGAGGACGTATAGTATAGGGAAAATCTCAAGCCTGCCCAGGAGCATTTCTAAGCTGAGACTGATCTTCAGAATGGATGGGAGATGGGCATAGTTGCCCATCGAGCCGACTTCTCCGAAGCCCGGGCCTACGTTGCCCATGCAGGAAATGGAGGCGGTGATGGCTGTCGTCGGGTCGAGACCGAAGGCGGCGTTGAGTATGGCACCGACCACGATGATGAAAAGGTAGCACACTATGAAGATCAGGGCGTAATTCACCTGCTCGGAGCTCTTGAGCATGCCGTCAATGCGTATGCTGTTGACACTGCGCGGGTTGTAAAGGCTTCTTATCTTGTACTGCAGTCCCTTGAAGGCAAGTATGCCGCGGTCGATTTTCATGCCGCCGGAGGTCGAGCCGGAGCAGCCGCAGAAGAAAGAGCAGCAAAGCAGTACGACGATGCACAGCGGTGGCCACAGAGTGGTGTCGGCAGTGGCGAATCCCGTGGTCGTACTGATGGAGATAGTCTGGAAACAGGCTAGGCGCAGGGCCTCCGGGAAGCGGTGACCGTCAAAGCAGAGCGATATGCAGATCAGCAGACTTGCAAGGACGAAGAAAGCGAGGTAGGCCCTCGGGATCTCGTCGCGCAGCAGACGGCTGTGGTTGCCTTTTGTGAAAGAGAGGAAGATCAGACTCAGGTTCATTCCGGCAAGGAGCATTGTCACTGTGAGCACCACCTCCGCCGCCGGATTCTGGAAACTGGCTATGCTGGCGTTGCGATTGCCGAATCCGCAGGTCGAGCAGGCCGACATTGCGTGGGAGATGGCATCGAACCAGCTGAGACCGCATATCCTCAGGGCTATGCTCGACAAGACGGTTAGGCCGGCATAAACTATTATGATTCGGTAGGCGAAAAGACCGCTTTTCCAGTGCACGTTCTCTCGGGCGATTCCGGATATCTCAGTGTTGGAAAGCATCGAACGGCTTCCGTCTGCATTCGGCACCAACAGGGAGAATACGGTTATGATGCCGACTCCGCCTACCCAGGCCGTTGAGACGCGCCAGAACAGGATGCCCTTGGGCAGGCACTCGATATCGGAAAGTATGGATGCGCCCGTGGTGGTGAATCCCGATACGCTCTCGAAAAAAGCATTCACAGGGGTGAACTGCCCGCCGTACATTATGTAAGGCAGCATTCCGAAAAGGCAGCCCAGCACCCAGGAACCGACCACTATCCAGTAGCCCTCCTTCTGGCTTATGCGGGGCTCTCCCTTCACGAAAATCAGAGGGAAGCTGCCGAACAGGGCAGTGACAAAGGCCGAGAAGAAGAGAGGCACACTGCTCCCTTCGTTGTCCATTGTCAGCGAGACGATGCCGGAAACAGCCATAAGTGCGGCCACCATCAGCATCGAAAGTCCTATGTATCTGTGGATTATCTTGAATCTCATTTCCCTATGGAGCTATATCTTACATTGTATCCGACCGAGATATACGGGTTGAAGTCGTGTCCCATATTGTCTTCGAGTACCTTGATTGCCCTTTCTCTCGTGGCTTTGCTGAAATTGTCCATTTTCTTGACTTCCTCTATCAGGGCAGGAATGTCTTCGGCCCTGACCATAGATATGTTCGGCTTTATCACGAAACTTATGGGCATATACACTCCGTTGCCCACGTTCCTGGATTCGCAGCGCATGACCTCTCCCTCCTGACTGTGAATCTGGAGCTTCAGTATGCCCCAGTCTTCCTCGACTATGTGCAGGGTAGCGCTGACCTTCATCCTGCGGTTGGACCAGGTGACCACATCCACAAGCTTGTCCCCGTATTCGTAGGTGCCGGTCAGGCGGAACTTGTGCTTTTTCGAGAACTTCTGGCCCCAGTCCGTGCTCTCTCCGTAGAGCATATCGAAGAGGTCTATCATCTCGAACAGGGACATCACGTTTTTCTTGACATTCTCCGGCAGGGGCGGATTCTGGCGTACCAGCCGGTGCGCGAAATCCAGGGCCTTGCCATCCCTGACCTGCCGGGACAGTTTCACGCTTGCGCTCAGGTCATCGTGTTTCAGGCAATAGCGCACGAGCGGTCCATATCCCTGCAGGGCCACTGCAAAGCGAGCCAGACCGACCAGCCCCTTCGGCAGCACGCTTGAAACGAGGGGTATCTGGTGTGTGGCCACATCGTATTCTATCTCAGCCCTGTAGTTTAGCTGCTTCTTACGGTTTTCCTTGGCGCTTTCCCAGACTTTGGAAAGCACGAACTGGGCCGGGTCCATTCCGTTCGGTGTCACGTATGCCGCAGTGAGCATAAGCGCCTGGGGCTCCATCACCACATCCCCTATGTTGTATTCCCCGGAAGGAAGATTGATTTCCCTGAATACCGTGGTATATCCTATGCGGGAGAATTCCAGCTGCAATTTCGCTTCGCCCGAAGGCAGGTGGAGGCAGAAGCGGCCGTCCTCGTCGCTGAGGGTCCCGGTCCCGTACTCCTTGCAATATATCATTACAAAGTCCCCGGCAACGATGCAGCTGTCCCTGAGCAGCACCCGTCCGCTTATGTCGCGGGCCGGAGCGGCTGTCCAGGCAAAGAGCAGCGCAAGCAGTGCGGGAATCAGTCTTTTCATTTCTTTACGGGTTCCAGATGTATCATTATATGAGTTTCAGGCCCGAACTCTTTTCTCAGCCTGTGCTCCACATTGGAGCAGTGGGCGTGAGCTTCCTCGAGTGAGGACTCTCCCGGCAGTCTGAGATGCATTTCGATGGCTATGCGGTTGCCCAGCTTGCGGGTGCGCAGATTGTGTATGTCGCTAACCTCCGCTTCCTGCAGGGTGATACGGCGTATCTTGTCCTCGGTCTCGGCAGGAAGGCTCTTCTCCAGAAGCTCACCCATAGATTCGCCGATAAGCTTGAAGGAGGTAATCACTATGAAAATGCTGACTATGACTGCGGCGACAGGGTCGAGTATGGCCCATTTGCTGCCCAGCAGTATGGCTCCGCCTATGCCGATGGCAGTGCCTATGGAAGAGAGTGCGTCGCTCCTGTGATGCCAGGCATTTGCCTCCACCGCAGCCGAAGCGACCTCCCTGCCCACCTTGCGGGTGATTCTGAAGACCACTTCCTTGGACACGATGCTCAGCAGAGCCGCCGCCAGGGCAATCCAGCCGGGACTTGGCAGTTCTCCGCCGCCGGCCACCAGGATTATTTTGTGGATGGCGTCCTTGCCTATCATCACTCCCACGCACAGCAGGGCTATGCCTATTACTGCGGTTGCAAGGGTTTCATATTTCCCGTGTCCGTAATCGTGGTCCTCATCCTGTGGCTTGGAGCTGATTTTCACGAAAACGAGTACGACGATGTCGGTCAGGAAGTCGCTGAGCGAATGGACCGCGTCCGCAATCATAGCGGATGAGTGGCCCAGGATACCGGCAATGAATTTGAATGCGAGAAGCATCACGTTCACGATGCTTCCCATCAGGGTTACCTTGTATATTTTCTTCTCTCTTTCCATTTCAGTGCAATTGCAAACTTCAAAGGTATAAATATTTTCTGATTCGCTCTTTTCACTATCTTTGTCCGATATGATATTCTACTATTCAGGCTGTGGGAACAGCCGCCACATAGCCCTTGGGCTTGCAAACAAGCTGGGAGAACGCCTGGTCTTCATACCGGATGCCCTTCGCAGCTCTTCCTTCAGCTATGAACTCGCTCCGGGGGAAAGGCTGGGTTTTGTCTGGCCGGTCTATTGCTGGGCTCCTCCAAAGCTCGTTCTGGACTTCGTATCCCGTCTGGAACTCTCCGGAAAGCCCTCCTTCTGTTTCTTCGTTGCGACCTGCGGGGACACAGCCGGCGAGAGCGAGGCCATATTCCGCAAGGCTCTGGCTCGAAAGGGACTGCAGCTCGACTCTGCCTGGTGCCTGATAATGCCCGAGACTTACGTGAATATCAAGTCCATGGGTCTGGACACTCCCGAGGGCGCCCGTGAGAAGATACGTCGCGCCGATGCGGCCCTGCCGGACATCGCGAAGTCGATAGCGGCCGGGGAAAGGCGCTCCGAACTCCCGATCGGTTCTTCGCCCCGCTTCAAGAGCTACATAGTCAGGCCGCTCTTCTACGCCTTCCTTGTAAAGGACAAGTACTTCCATGTCAGTGACGCCTGCACTTCCTGCGGCCTCTGCGCCAAGCTCTGCCCCCTGCAGAACATAAGTATGGTGCAGGGCCGTCCGAAATGGAACGGCAACTGCACCACCTGCAATTCCTGCTATCATCACTGCCCTGTGAATGCCATCAGCTTCGGCAAGGCCACGGAGGGCAAGGGACAGTATTATTTCGGCAAGAGATAATCAGACTGAGAGTATGGAAAGTGTCTCCAGGCACATACGCCCGTTGTGATAAGGACATTTCCAGAAACCGGCCCTGTCGTCATCGAGATTGATTTCGCCGTTTTCCCTAACTGACCAGTACCACTCTCCGTCAGGGGCGAGGAGATTCTCCTTTATGAAGTCCCAGCAGTCGGCTGCGGCTTCCAGCCAGCGGGAATCCGAACTTTCGCGCCACTGCCACAGGCAGCCCACGACGGCCTCGGCCTGCACCCACCAGTGACGGTCTCCGTCCCTCTCTCCGCTCTCCGGGTCGTATTCGTAAATCATTCCCTTTCCCTTGGTCCAGCCTTCCATTCCGGCGCGGGCCATCTTTGCGCAGGCCTCCCTGACCCTGGCCTCCAGCTCCCTGTCTCCGAGCACTTCCGCGGCCTCGGCGAGCAGCCAGGAACATTCAATGTCGTGTCCGTAGGAAACCGTGCTGCAGCTCGGCGTCCAGTCTTCCGCAAAGAAGAGGGCCAGATGCCCGTCCTCCTGCATTATCCTCTCCAGGAAAATCAGGATCAGTTCCCTGAGATTTTCGGCCAGCCCCTCATCTTTCCACACCCTGTAGAGCCCCGTATATGCCTCGAGTATGTGGAGATGGGTGTTCATCGTGAGCTTGTCGTTGCGGTCCTTTTCGGACAGGCGCATATCCTCTATTGGACGCCAGTCGCGCGTGCAGGCCTCTGTCCATCCTCCCAGCGAGCGGTCGTGGCTGTGTTCTTCAATGCAGCGGTAGAGCGCGCAGGCCTCGTCGAGCACCGCAGGGTTGCCGCAGTGGTCGTACATCTGCGCGAGGGCATATACTGTGAAGGCAATTGAGTAGAACTGCTTCTTGTCTTCCAGCACCCGGTTCCGGGCATCGAGACTCCAGTAACTGCCTCCGAACTCCCTGTCTATGAAGTGTTTGCGTATGACGTCAAGCGCCCTGTCCGCCATCGCTCCGCTGTCGAAGCCGGCCTTTGCAGCAGCTGCCGCGGTCCAGAGTATCCTTGCATTCAATATGCCTCCCTTAGGGCTGTCAGGCAGAGCGTTGCCGCGTCCGTCGATGCGTCCTATGAAGCTGCCGTCGCCGTCCGCCATGCGCTTCTCCCAGAAGGGGAGTATATCGTCGCGCATTTCCTTCTCCATTTCGCGGCGCAGGCGTTCGGCTATGATATTGTCGGCTATGCCTCGCACAAGCTTGTCGAGAGCGTCGCAGCCTGCCCAGGCTATATGAGGGGAGAGCAGCAGCCTTTCCGGACGTCTGCAGTGCAGCAGGGGATTGTCCGCAGGCAGGGGCTCGGCGGTGAATACGTCCACTGCGGCCCCGTATATGCGTCCTTCTCCGACGGCCTCGGAAAGGGCGGCCTCGTCGATTATGCCTCCGCGCGCCATATTCATCAATATGGCCTCCGGCTTCATCAGCCCCAGTTCCCTGCGTCCTATGAGATTGCGGGTACGCGCGTTCAGGGGGCAGTGCACGCTGACCACGTCGCTGCGGGAGAGCAGCTCGTCCAGGCCGACGCAAGGGTAGTCGCTGCTATGCGCGGTACCGGAGGTCGAGTACCATATCACTTTCATCCCGAAGGCCTCTGCGACCTTCGCGACACGGCTGCCTATATTCCCGAGACCTATGATGCCTATGGTCCTGCCGGCGAGCATGCGGAAAGGCGAGGAGACCTCGGTGAAGAGGCCGCTGCGGCTGTAGTCCCCGCTCTTGACATAGCTGTCGAAACGGCTGCTGTCGCATACCAGTCTGAGCAGCTGGGTGAAAGTTATCTGCACCACCGAGTCCGTCGAGTAGCCGGCTACGTTGCGCACCGTCACTCCTCTGCGCCGCGCAGCTTCCAGGTCTATGTTGTTCACTCCAGTAGCCGCTTCGCAGAGCAGCTGCAGCTTCGGAGCCCGGGACAGCAGTTCGTCGGTGACTTTGATCTTGTTGACAATCAGCACTTCGGCATCCGCTACCCGCTCCAGCGCCTCTTCAGGAGTGGAGTTCTGCCAGCATTGCAGTTCGCCGAGGCGGGCAATGGGCTCGAGGGATGTGGCGCCGAGCGTGGCGGCATCGAGGAATACGATTTTCATATCACTGGTTTGCTTTTGTTTCGGCGGCCTTTGCGTCAGCATATTCGTTGGCGCATTTCAAGGCCGGGATTATGTTGTCGAATATGTTTTCCCTGCCGAGTTCCCTGTCCACTCCGAATTTCTCCAGGGTGGCCAGCACCTCAGGACGCACGCCGGAGAGTATCACGCGAAGGCCTCTCTTGCGGGCCATGTCGCAGAGGTTTCTCAGGTTCTTCACTCCGGTGGAGTCGATGAATGGAACCTTCCTCATCCTTATGATGCGGCAGCAGGTCTTTTTGGACCCCTTGTGGAAATCCTCCTCCCTGGCTGCGAGGCCGAAGAAGTAAGGACCGTTGATTTCGTATATTTCTATGCCCTTGTGTATGTCCAGGCGTTCTATGTCGTCGGAAGCGGCGATTTCGTCGTCCTCGCTGGCGGCGATGCTGGCCTCGTCGATAACGCGTATGGACGAGGTCTGCATGGTACGTCTGACGAAGAGCACGATGGCGAGCAGTATGCCTACCTCTATGGCCACGGTCAGATCGACAACGACGGTGAGGAAGAAGGTCAGCAGGAGCACGGCGATGTCGCTCTTCTCACCCTTGAGCAGGTACTTGAAGGAACGCCATTCGCTCATGTTGTAGGCCACGACTATCAGTATGGCGGCCAGGCAGCCCAGCGGGACGTATATGACGTATGGCATAAGGAAGAGGAATATGAGCAGCAGCACCACTGAGTGCACGAGTCCGGCGACAGAGGTCCGGGCTCCGTTGTTGATGCTGGCCATGGTCCTGGCGAGGGCTCCGGTGGAAGGTATGCCTCCGAAGAGAGGGGTGACTATGTTGGCCATGCCCTGGGCTATGAGCTCGGTGTTGGAATCGTGCTGCTTGCCGGTGACGCCGTCGGCTACCATAGCGGCCAGCAGCGACTCTATGGCGCAGAGGAAGGCGATGGTGAGGGCCGGAGACACGAGATCCTTGATGGTATTGAGATCGAATTCCGGCATACTCGGCTTCGGCAGGCTCATTCCGCTGCCCAGTTCAGGGAACTTCGAGCCAATGGTGGCGAACTCGATGCCGGCGAAACGGCTAAGCAGCAGAGATGCAGCGGTGCCGACTATTATGGCTATGAGCGCTCCGGGCACTTTTTTGGTCACGTACTTGTTCCACAGTATGATGGTGAGCAGGCAGACTGCGCTGAGGGCGGTCTCGGCCCAGTCAATGCTTCCCAGATTGCTGAAGTAGCATATCCATTCCTGGATGAAGCCGGCCGGGACATCGAGATCCGTCATTCCGAAGAAATCCTTCATCTGGGTGGAGAAGATGGTGAGGGCGATACCGCTGGTGAAGCCCACGACGATAGGGTAGGGGATGAATTTGAATACGGCACCCATACGGCAGAAGCCCATTATTATCAGCATTATGCCTGCCATAATCGTGGCTATCGTGAGCCCTGTCATTCCGTATTGGGCTATTATGCCTGAGATTACCACGATGAAGGCACCGGTCGGTCCTCCTATCAGGAAGCGGGAGCCGCCGAATACCGCGATGATGAAACCGGCCACTATCGCCGTGATGAGGCCTTGCTGGGGAGTTACGCCTGACGCTATGCCGAAGGCGATTGCGAGGGGGAGTGCGATGATTCCGACGATGATGCCGGCAATCAGGTCAGAGACGAATCTTTCTCTGCTGTAGCGCCCTTTTTTGAACAAATGGAAGAATTTAGGGCGGAATACCGTTGAATATTTCATAAGCTTTCTCTAAAATCGCGCAAAAATAAATAAATTTGTGCATAACGCGAAAGACCTCCGTCCCATTCACATTATTTTGCTTAAATGAAAAAACTCACCATCAAGGATGTCGCCCGCGCCGCAGGCGTTTCCACCACCGTTGTATCCAAGGTAATCAATGCCCCCAGACGCCCGGATGGCACCCTCGATTGTCCGGACACCTCCCGCGAGACGGCAGAACGGGTGCTGAAGGTGGTCAATGAGCTCAATTACAGGCCAAGCCGCTTTGCTGCGGGCCTGCGCCGCGGCAAGAGATATGTCCTCGGGGTGATAACCCCGGACATTTCCAACACGGCCTTCTCCGAGGGCTGCCGTGTCATAGAGGACCTGGCGCACAGGGACGGCTACACGGTGATGTTCGGCAGCTCGGCCGAGAATTCGCAGAAGATGGCCGAACTTCTGGACACCTTTGTGGCGAACGGAGTGGACGGCCTTATCGTCATTCCTTGTGACGCTTGCGAGGAGAGTCTGCGCAAGGTGGTCGGGTACCGCATCCCTGTGGTGCTCTCAGGTCGTGACATCCCGTCCTTGGAGGGCGTGGGAAGGGTGTTCCAGGACAACCGCGAGTCCATACGCCAGGTAATCGCCCACCTCATTTCCAACGGCTATTCGAAGATAGCGATGATTTCCGAGAATATGAACGTCTCCTCCCTCAAGGACAGGGAGAATTCCTACAGGGAGAATATGCTCGCAGCCGGTCTGGAACCTATGATGTGGCACGCCGATACGCCTACCCTGGCCACTCAGGTGGCGGAATTCGTAAAGGAAGCGGTGGCGCTCGGAACGGAAGCCATAATCGCTCCCCGTATGAACATCACGCTCAGTGTACTGCGCACGATCAAGGACCTGAAGCTCCGCATCCCGGAGCAGATCGCCCTTGTGGGCCACGACGAGAGTCCTCTTTTCACCTTCTATGACCCTACCATCAGCTACATTTCACAGACATCTGACGAAGTGGGCAGGGAGTCTTATCAGATGCTTCAGTCTATGATTGCCGGGAATGCTCCGGGGACCGTCCTCATCGCCCCGGAAATCTGTTTCGGGGAATCTACCGCCAGGAGAAAGCAATAATCTTTACTATAAAATTGTTCTTCCCTTAAACGATTTCGTTTGTTGTTTTGAAAATTAGTGCTACTTTTGCGTCACTAATTTTCGCTTTTCTTATGAATACCAAAGATTCGGTGATGGTTCTGGCCACCACTTTCAAAGACAAGGGCGACTGGACTGTGGAGCAGCAGTTCGTCCTCCAGATGGGATCCAGTTATCTTTTCGCCCATGGTCTGGGCACTCCGCTGGAGAAAGATGCCGTAACTGACATAGAGATTCCGGAAGACGGCGAGTACCGTCTCTGGGTACGCACCAAGAACTGGACCGCTTTCTGGTCCGAGGGCAAGACCCCGGGTATTTTCCAGGTCAAAATCGATGGCGTTGCCGACCCTGCAGAGTTCGGCGTAGGCAAGACCCCTCTCGACGTAAAGGCCGGCATAGACTTTCCGGAAGACCTCGACACTTCGCGTGAGGCCAGGGCTAAGCGAGCCCAGTGGTATTGGCAGAAAGGTGGCACTTACACTCTCAGCCGCGGCCGCCACAGCATAGCCCTCCACGACCTTATGGGCCTCGACGGCCGTTGTGACGCAATCATTCTCACCCGCAGCGACGAGGAGCCCGGCGACAGCCTCGAGGATTACAGGTCACTGCGTGCCGCCCTGCTCGGAAACGACGCCCCTGCCGACAGGGGACATTACGATTTCGTCATTGTCGGCGCCGGTATGTCCGGACTCTGCGCAGCAATCGCCGCCGCCCGTCTCGGCCTCAAGGTGGCTCTCATCCAGGACAGATATATACTCGGCGGCAACAATTCTTCCGAAGTCCGCGTAGGTCTCGGCGGCCAGATAAATATGCCTCCTTATCCTTCACTCGGATATATACTTAACGAAATAGGACCGGACCGCATAGGCAACGCGCGCGGCGCCCACCACTACCAGGACTGGAAGAAGTGGGACGTCATCGCAGCCGAGCCGAACATAAGCCTCTTTGCCGGCTACACCGTCGTTGAGGCCGAAATGAAGGATGGAAAGATTGCTGCCGTGACGGCTGTAGAGGCCACAGAGCAGACGAAGATACGCATCAGCGGCGAACTCTTCTCCGACTGTACCGGCGACGCACACCTGGCCGTGATGGCCGGAGCCCGCACGATGATGGGACGCGAAGCCCGCAGCGAATTCGGAGAGACGCTTGCGCCGGAGAAGGCGGACGACTTCACTATGGGCGTCAGCATCGAGTGGTACTGCGAGGACTGGAACACCCCTTGCAGCTTCCCTGATTCCCTGGACTGGGGCCTGAAACTGGACGAGGATACGGTAGAGCCTGTCCACCGCGCCAACTGGTACTGGGAAGTAGGTATGCGTGACGATCAGATAGCCGATGCCGAGAAGATACGCGACTATGGCATGTACGTGGCTTACAGCACCTTCTCCTACTGCAAGAACCGTCTTGCCAAGAAGGAGGACTGGGAGTGCACCCACCTGACCTGGGTGAGCCACGTGAGCGGCAAGCGCGAGAGCCGCCGCATAGTGGGAGATCTCATTCTCCGTGAGCAGGACCTCACACGTCCTATTCCTTACGAGGATGGCACCTGCACCACCACCTGGCGCATAGACCAGCACTATCCTATGGAGAAGAATTCCGCAGACTATCCGGGAGAAGAGTGGATGAGCTACGGAAAGCTCTGTCCTATAGATCCTTACGCAATCCCTTACCGCTGTCTCTATTCCCGTGACGTGCCTAATCTCTTTATGGCCGGACGTGATATCAGCGTGACCCACGTGGCCCTCGGCTCAGTGCGCGTGATGCGTACCTGCGCTATGATGGGCGAGGTGGTAGGAATGGCAGCCACCGTATGCCGCCGCAGGGAAGTCCTCCCTAGGGCTGTCTATACGGATTGGTTCCAGGATCTTGTGGAACTGATGAAGAAGGGCACCGGCCGCACGGACGTCCCTTATACCCAGTTCTACCATCAGGTTGACCGTACGGGACATCAGGCAGAAGACCGTTAGTCCTGCCTCCCGTTCAGATAATCATTGCAGTTGTATTGCCGGGATTTCAATCCAGGAGCCTTCCAGGACTGAAATCCTGGCTTTCTTATAGTCCTCCGCCTCGGCTTCGAGATCGTTTTCCGGGGCGCTCTGCGGGTTCATCGCCACCAGAGGATACCAACTGCTCTGGATGTGGAGCACCAGCCTGTGGCCCGGCATAAGGTAGTGCGCTATGTCATTGAGACTGAATTCCAGACTGAACTTTCTGTCGGCTTTCACATAGCTCAGGCGGTCGAAGCCCTTGCGGAAGCGTGCCGGCATCACGTCGCCCCTGATGAGCATCTGCCTTCCGTCTGGCCATTCGTCCAGCAGCAGGACTATGTAGTCGGCGTCAGGACTGCTCTGCCTCAGCTTCAGCCCCACCCTCAGCGGGCCTACCAGCCTGAGAGTGTCCCTTTGCGGCTCGCCCTTGAAACATAGCAGGTCGCTGCGTCCCTCCACCCAACTCTGGTCCGAGGCCATATATGCCTTGTCGCGTTTCTTCTGGACGAATACCTTTTCGTAATATGGTATGGGATTCTCAGGGTCGGATATGTACCCGGCTGCCAGCGCCTTTCTCGTCCGGCACGGGCTCTTTTCGTCCAGACTGCGCTCCGCCACATTCAGATATAGTTTCCTGCCCCTTCCGTCAGGCCAGGAATCCAATTTCTCCCACTCGCCGTCTGCAATGCCTCCCTTGCTGAAATCCGGCACGCTGTCCCGGGACGCGAGCAGTGTAACCGGCGGGAGCGTCAGATCTTCCCGGCCTTCGAGGTAGCGGGCGAAGAAGGGATATTCCACCTCGTCCAGAAAGGCCTCA
The DNA here is from genome assembly GCA_004554455.1 of Bacteroidales bacterium. Taxonomy (GTDB): domain Bacteria; phylum Bacteroidota; class Bacteroidia; order Bacteroidales; family UBA932; genus Cryptobacteroides. Next base: position 37,720 of record SFMG01000010.1, read on the forward strand.
GATTTCTTCCATCCGCCGTGGTCCCACGGGCCCTCGACCAGATATACGTCCTCTCTGCCCTTGCTTTCAAGCAGACGCCGGTAGCTGTAGAGCGGACCGTAGCAGTCCTCCGCATCGAAGAGGCCTCCTACTATCATTATTGCAGGCATATCCTTGCCGAAGTGGCGGCTCGGATCCCGCCTCTCCCAGAAACTGTCGTAGCTCCTGTGCGCCTTCATTGCGTTCCAGAACGGCACCTTGTCCGACCAGGGCCTGAAGGCCTCCGCCACCGAGCCCTTGGAAAGGAAGTGGTCATAGAGATTGCCCTCTACCTTGCAGCCTTCGAGGGAAATCTTTCCACCGTCCTCGGAAGGGTGGACTCTGGGCGGGAGAAAACCGCCTCCGAAGGAATAGCAGTCCGCCATCATCAGAGCTCCGTTGTGCTGGAAGTCATCCCCCTTGAACCAGTCCCCGACAGGGGCCTGAGGGGAGACGGCCTTCAGGGCCGGATGGGCGCAGAGGGCGGCCACGGTGGCGTAGAATCCCGGGTAGGATGAGCCTTTGACGCCTACTCTGCCGTTGGTCCTGCAGTTCTGCAGCAGCCACTCAATGGTGTCATAGCAGTCGCTGGCATCGTCGCAGCCCCCTTCGCCGACGGGCCTGATGTTCTCGAATTCCCCTTCGCTCAGATAGGTCCCCCTGACGCTTTGATATACGACTATATATCCTCTGCTGACGTAGTTGGCGAAGTAAGTGAAGAGATTGCTTGTGAATTCCTCCCCGTAAGGACGGAGGCTGTAGGGTGTCCTCATCATAATCACCGGCGACCCGCCTTCGCGGGGCTCTGCAGGTTCGTAGATGGCTGTGCTCAGCCTTACTCCGTCCCTCATGGGGATCATCACTTCCCGCTTGCAGTACTTTTGCCTGATCTCGGCTTTGTTTACTGTAATGGCAGAGGCGCAGAGGCCTATCAGCAGTGCCGTCAGCACTGCAGTCATTCTCCTAATCATAATCATCTGTGATATTCCAGAAGTCCCTCGACAGGTTCCGGAAGATATTTGTTTACCTTGAAACCGTATTCAGCGGCCAGGGGACTGAAAATCCCGCGGCAGGCATATCCGAAGCCGCCCACTGCGCCCAGGCCCAGCTCCCTGACCGGGTATCTTAGCAGAGTTCTCTCTATGAAGTCCCGGAAGTTCCTCTCCACCAGGGCTTTGATGGCCGGGTCATCAGCGTGCGACACGATGAAGGGAGCCAGACTGCCCAGCCAGGCTGCCGGTCTTTCACCGTGATAAATCTTTTCCACTATGTTTCCGTAGGAAGCGTCGAATTGCGCATCGAATTCCTTCGCCACCGCTTCCGGAATGCGTTCCTTTATGAGGTCTGCGAGGAAGAGTTTCCCCAGGGCTGCGGCACCGCCCTCGTCTCCTATGATGAAGCCGCCGGAGCGTACCCTCTGGCTTACCGTGTCCCCGTCGTAGAAGCAGCTGTTGGAGCCGGTTCCCATTATCGCAACCACTCCGCTGCCGTGCCCGCAGACAGCCCTGGCCGCTGCGCAGAGGTCGTTCTGTATGTCGATCTCTCCCGTCCTCACGTGGCTGCGTATCCTTTCGCAAATCTGTTCCCTTATCGCCGGGGTGGCAATACCGGCCAGGTAGAGATATATACCCTCCAGTTCGCCGCCTTCGGGGAAGAAGTGCGCGAGCGCTTCGTCCATCACGCCCAGCACCTTGCCCATAGGCATCGACGAGACATTCATTCCGTGGAAAAGCCCTCCTGAAAGCTGCTTCCCCTTTTCAGTCAGCCTCCAGTCGCTCTTGGTGGCTCCGCTTTCGATTATCAGTTTCATTTCTCTCCGCTGCGGTAATATGCGTCCACCGCCTGGCGTACCTTGCCGTATTTCAGCAGCAGCTCCCTGGCGTAGGCGTAATCTTCGATTCCCGTGGCTTCCATTATCATACGGGTACCCCTGTCCACAAGTTTCTTGTTGCTTAGTTCCATATCCACCATACGGCAGCCCTTCACGTGACCGAGCAGTACCATCACCGAGGTGGATATCATATTGAGTATCAGCTTCTGGGCTGTCCCGGCCTTCATGCGTGTACTGCCCGTGACGAATTCCGGCCCGACCACTGCGGCTATGGGATATTCGCAGGCTTCCGCAAGCGGAGTGCCCTCGTTGCAGGTGATGCAGCCGGTCAGCAGCCCCTTTTCGCGCGCCGTCTGCAGGCCGCCTATGACGTAAGGCGTGCCTCCCGATGCGGCAATGCCTATGACGCAGTCGTTGGCGTCCGGCTTGTAAGGCAATATGTCCTGCCAGGCTTGTACCGGGTCGTCCTCGGCACCTTCGACCGCAGTCCTTATTGCGGAATCGCCTCCGGCAATGAGGCCTATGAACTTGTCCCTCACCCCGTAGGTGGGAGGGATCTCGGATGCGTCCACCACGCCGAGCCTGCCGCTGGTGCCGGCTCCTATGTAGAACACGCGTCCGCCGCGCTTCATCCTTTCGACAACGGCGTTCACCAGTCTCTCGATTTCGGGAATGACCTTTTCTATGGCTGCCGGAACGCTCTTGTCCTCGGCGTTGATTCCACGCAGCAGTTCCGCTGCGCTCATACGGTCCAGATGCGCGTATCTGGACTCCTGTTCAGTAGTGTTCACTATAGTCTGGAATCTATGAAGTAAGGATAGTGGTCCGTGAGTGGAACCGTGAAATAGCTTGTAATGCAGTCGAAGACCTTCACTTCCGTGTCTCCGGCGTTCCAGATGAAGCAATGGTCGATGGCTCCGGTCTTTCTGTCGGCGCCCTTGCGGCGGCTGACTCTGGAAAAACCGTCACCCGGGGAGCAGATGTGGTGTCCGTTCTCCATATTGGCATACACCGTGGCTGCCCTGTAGCAAGGCACGAAACCCTCTTCGAAGAACTGGCGTATAGGGAGCGTGTCCTCTTCGCTGTTCATATCCCCGGTCACAAAGATCGGACAGTTGTACCTGGCCTTTATGCACTGGGCCTGGGCCAGAATCAGCCTTATCTGTGCAGCCCTGGCCTGTATGCTGCCCGGCTGGGCCTTTTCGCTCTTCCACCAGAGGTGGGTGTTGATCAGAGCGAAGAGCTTTCCGTCCTCCTTGCGGCGGAACACCGCGCTGGTGAAGGACTTGCTGCCGTGGTTGCTCCACTTTTTCGGGGTGTAGAGCACGAATTCGCAGTCCACGACTTCCACTTTCCCGCTGTTATAGAATATAGGGGTGTTGTTCCAGTTGCCGTCGCTGCCCGTGGTCGTGTGGACATAGCCCCATTCCGCTATGCGTGGCAGGAATTCCGCGTCCATGTGGCTGCTGTACTCCTGCAGCGCAAGTACGTCAGGCATATATGCCCTGACCATCTGCGCATACTGCGGCGCGCGTACGGCGTCCCTGCAATCCACGCCCAGACGCTGCCATGCAGGAGGTATGGTATCTTTGCTGTAGTCCCATATATTATCGACCAGTATGCGCAGGTCGCTGCCTTCCGACCTGTCGAAGAGCACTTCGCCCTCGACGCTGCCGCTGAACGCAATCCCCCGTGCCACGCGTGCGCCTTTCAGTTTCCCTGCAAGCAGTTCGCAGGCCTTGCGCAGGGCCCATTCGCCGCCGCCGTCTATGACGATGCTGCCTTTCCTGCTGTATGCCTCATATTCCCAAAGGGACATATTTCCGGAGTTCACGATTTCTATGCGGCGCTCCGGACCGCCTGCCGCCTCGCTGTCCGCAACGGCATTTCCGCTACCCAGAAGGGAGACGAGATATTCCGCCATCTGCGAGCCTTCTTCCGGCTCCGCATCCGCCTTGTATATAACCTTGTAATCTTTCGGTGCCGCAGAAACGAGGGCTGCCGGGGCGAGTGCGAGACAGAGCACTGCCGCAAACGAAGCGAATCTTTTCATATATTTAAAATTCTATCCAAATCTCACGAAATTACAGAATTTTGAAAAAAATATGAAATATTGAGTAGCAAAACTCAAGTACTGCCGTCTATTATCCGGAAAAAGATAGAACAACGATGACAAAAACATTCAAAGCAGTACTTCTCGCAAGTATTTTTGCAGTATTCGCAATTCCCGCATCAGCCGCCCGTCAGGAAAGGGTACAGGCAAAAGGAAAGGTATTCGATGTGCAGGGACAGCCCCTCGCTTTCGCGACGGTGGCGCTTATGGCCAAGGACAGCACTATTGTAGGAGGCACCTCCACCGATATGGAAGGAGCTTATGTCCTCGAGGCCAATGCAGGCAGCTACACCCTTGTGGCTTCGATGATAGGTTACCGTGACCTCAGTCTGGAGGTGGTACTCAGCGCCCCCGTCACTGAACTGGAGGAAATCACTCTCGAGGATGACAGCGAAATGCTCGAGGCCGCCAAAGTCACCGAAAAGGTGAGTCTGGTTGAAATGAAAATGGACAAGATAGTCATGAATGTCTCCCAGAGCGCATTCGCACAGACTTCGAATGCCCTTGACCTGGTTAAAAAGGCCCCGGGCGTGACCATAGACAAGGACGGCAACATCAAGCTCAACGGCAAGAGCGTATCCATCTGGATCGACGGCAGGCCTTCCCACATGGACGGAAAGAGTCTGGAGAACCTGCTCCGCTCGACTTCCGGCACCAGCATAGAGCGTTTCGAGCTTATGCCTAACCCATCCTCCAAGTATGATGCTCAGGGACAGGGCGGTATCATCAACATAAAGACCAAGAGGAATGCCCTCGCCGGTTTCAACGGCTCACTGGGCGGCAGCGCGGCCGGAATGTATTTCAAAAAGCCGGACGTGTTCGAATGGAACGAGGACCTGTGGGCGAATCTGAACTATCGCGGCAAAAAGACGAACACCTTCGTCAATCTCTACGAGGGTATATATAATATGGGTATGGATTTCTCCACGGAGCTCGAGCTCAGGGAACCGGACTTCAAACAGCACACCGAGTCCTTCCAGAACAACTCCTACAGGGCTTTCAACGTGAAGCTGGGCAACGACTGGTTCATCAATGACAAGAATATCCTCGGTGTGATCGCCACCGTTCCGGGCTCCTGGAACGTGATGGGTGGACGCAAGGGCGAGGAGTACAACGGCTTCACCGACCAGACTCTCGCGGGTGAAACGGCCAGGGACCTTTCTTCCAGCCTCAATAATCAGAAGAACCTGCAGGGCAGTGCCAATATCAACTACACCCACATTTTCGACCCGGACCGTTCTGCGGAGCTCACGGCCAACCTCGACTGGTACCGCAATGCCTCACGTGATAACAACAGCATTTCCGACAGGGTAGTGCTCGAAGACGAGAGTCTCGGGGATATCCACGAGAAGGTCGTGGCTAACGGCTCGGTGCTTGACATATTCTCGGCAAAGCTTGATTATCAGACCGTTGTATGGAAGAATGCTATGCTTGAGACCGGTGCCAAGTGGGCTCTCTCGATGACTGACAACAAGATGCTCAAGACCGAGACCGGTCTGGCTGACAACAGGAACGATTTCACTTACCGCGAGCAGGTGGCAGCCGCTTACGTAAGCCTTGCCAAGCCATTCTTCGACAACAAGTTCACGGTGAAGGCCGGACTCAGGGGCGAGTACACCAACTCTTTCGGAGACTGGAAGAGCACCGGCACCAGCACCCCGAGAAGCTATTTCGACCTCTTTCCGACCGTTTTCCTGGGCTACAACCACTCGGAGAACCTGATGCTCAACCTCTCCTACACCAGACGTATCCAGAGGCCGAACTACCAGAATCTCAACCCTGCCGAGGAATACGTGGATGCACACAGTCTTGTCAAGGGCAATCCTGACCTCAAGCCTCAGTACACAAACTCAGTGAGCGCTTCCGTGATGTTCTTCAAGCACTTCTCCGTAGCAATGGGTTACGATTACACCAGGGATATGTTCACCCAGATGCCTGAGTATAGCGTGAGCGGCGAACAGATACTGACCTGGGCCAACTTCGGAACCAATCAGATGGCATACGTGAATGCAAACATCTCCGCCTTCCCTATAGCCAAATGGCTTCAGTGGACCCTCAATCTGAACGCACTCTATTCCGACAACAGAAACGGTGAGCTGCGCAACAGCAATTTCATCTTTGCCGGCTACACGGACTTCTCCTTCATACTTCCGAAGGACTGGAAGATACAGATCGACGGCAGCTACAACACTCCTATGACCTGGGGCTATTTCAAGCTCTCTTCGATGTGGTCCTGCAATCTCGGAGTCAAGAAGACCATGCTCGACAACCGTCTGACCATTTCCCTCGACGTGGATGACATCTTCCGCAGCTCCCACCAGAATATGGAGATCATAGGCGGAGACCCGAATGTCATCAGGGCAGCAAGCACTCTGAAGTATTACAACCAGATGGTCAAGATAGGCGTGATGTGGAACTTCGGACAGGCCCAGCGCACCCGTTATCGCAAGGTAGGTTCACTCGACGAAACGTCCCGTCTGGGATCCGGAAGCCTGGGTGGAAAATAATACAGGCTACTTGAGCCACTTGTCTGCATGCCGGAGGTATTGGTCCCAATCCTCCGGCTTTATTTCGTGCCGGCCCTCGCGTATGTGGTAGCCCAGGCGCTCGCTGCAGCCTTTGCCGTAAAGCTCATATACAGGGACTGCCGCTTCGAGGGAGAGTCTCTCTCCCTTAGGGTCGGACCAGAGGTCGTCTGCGGCACTGCCCACGCAAAGAGGTCTCGGTGCTATCAGCGCGAGCAGTTCGTGCTGGTCCACAGGCAGGGCCTGCTCATTTTCCGAATATTTCTTGAAATTGTCGCAGAACCAGTGCGGGAAGGAGCGGTTGATTATGCCCACCGTCTCTCCGAAGGCCCTTCTGGAAAGTGCGGCTCCGCCACAGCCGGACTCGTTGGCGGCGACCATCGCAAAGCGGCGGTCGGTGGCGGCAGCCCAGAGGGCGGCCTTGGCCAGACGTGAATGTCCGATGAGGGCTACCCTGGAGGCATCCACGTCGGAGTCGGTACAGAGATAGTCCATTGCCCGGCTCAGTCCCCAGGCCCAGCAGGCGAGGGTGCCCCACTGGTCCGGTCCTATGACCTTGCCCAGATTGTTCGGATATATGCTCTGGGCCCCCTTCGTGAAGCTGTCGTCGTAGTCCGGATCCACGTCCCCGCAATAGTAGGTCGCCACACCGTAACCGGCAGAGAGTATCTTCTCCAGCGGCCAGCGTCCGGCACAGGCTCCGCGAGGCAGTTTCCTGTAGTCGCCGTAGCGCTTGAGGTCCTTGGCGTCCGCCTCGTGTATGTCCTCCTCGTGACTTATGGTGGAGTTGCCGAAGAAGTTCATTCCCAGGAAGAGGGGAGAGGCCTCCGCGTTCTTCGGGGTATAGACCAGCATATCTATGATTACCTTGTCTTTCGGGTCCAGGTATATGCGCACCCGCTTCCTCGTGGCCAGCCCTCCGAGCGCATCTTCCTTGACCTCCAGCAGCTCGAATCTCTCGTAATAAGGTCCCTCCGGCATACGCCCATATACTTCGTCGGTGAAGCTGCGCAATATTTCCGGCCTGCGTTTGCGCTCCCACTGCCTCTGCGTCTTCACCCTGCTTCCGTCTTCGCAGCATAACGCGTCCGGCAGTACGTAGTCCGGCACCCTCGCCTCATCGTAGTTGCCTTTCGGCTTCCCGAATCCGAATTCTGTCACCGAATATGGGTTCGCAACCGCGTGGGCGGCGGCAAGTTGGCAAATAAGGGCCTGTTCGGCGCTGACGTGTCCCGGACGGTAGAGCAGGCCGCTTACCGGCCGTCTGAATATGGACTCGTACCAGGTGCAGGCGCAGGTGTAGCGTCCGCAGGCGTGGCTCAGATGGTAGCCGTCGCGGTAAAGGTTGTCGCGCAGACGGGTCCCGCGGGCATTCTGTATGGCAGTTCCGGAAGGTATCACCTCCAGGGCGTAACGTTCGCAGGCCTTGCGCGAGGCTACCATCACGGAATCGTACATCAGTTGCGAGTTGCATTCATACACAGGGAAATTCGGATGGGTCGCATAGCTGGAATAAGCCCAGGTCTGCTGGAACATCAGTCTCACTCCGTCTCCAAGCTCTCCGCGCAGGTATTTCACCATTTCACCGAGATACGGCTCATAGCTCTCGCATTTGCCTGACTTCGGGCTGGACTGCTGCAGTGTGACCACATCCCATTTCTGACTCTTCAGTGCTTCCGACAGCCTGTGGTCCGGACAGGTGGTCATCACCCCGTTCTCATCTATGAAACGGTAGCGGTATGCCGGCTTGTCCTCCCTCACATTCTCCAGGTGGCGGGACAGGGGACAGCCTGCTATATAGAGGTTTCCTATTATGGCGCAGTTGCCGTCTGCGCGTGCCAGATCGGCCAGATTCTGCTCCACCGCATCCTCCGAGAAACTGTTTCCGATTGCCAGTATGCGCAGGGTGTCAGGCCTTGCCGCAAAGAGGCTTACAGCCGGCAGCAGGGCACAAAGTGTCATAAAATATTTCTTCATTTTTATGTGATTGGTTCGGTGTGTCGAATATTGCCCGGAGCTTTTGGGTAGCTCACTCGGCCTGAATCTTGGCCTGTATGGCCGAAATGGCTGCGAGGGCCGGTTCGTAGCCGGCTTCGTATGCCTGCTGGTAGTAGAGCCTTGCCTTGCGGTAGATGTCTTGGGTCATTATGTCCACCTTCTCCTTGTTCTTCTTCCAGCTGACCTCCGGCGCGTTGTCGGCTATCTCTTCGAGCTGCATCCCCGCCTCGTATAGCATCCTGGCCTGCTTGGCCACGGTAGCCTGCAGTTCCTCGTTCTGCCGCCTTATGGTCTCATCCTGGGCCGATATGGTGACCTCGTGCTTCTGTATGGTCACTTCCTGCTCCGCTATCGTGAGGTCCTTTGCCTTAATCTCATCCTTGAGCAGCTGTATCTGATCTTCCTGTTCGGAAATCACCTTCTTGAAGCCGTCGATCATCCTCTTGAACTCCTTGTTCTTTGCGCTGACTTGCGAATATGCGGATTCCAGTTCGTCGATGCGGCGGCGTATCTGCCTTATGCTTTCGGATATCTGTTCCGCCTGCGCTATTTCAGCGCTGCCGCTCTCGACGTCGCTGCGCAGGGAGGCGGTGCGTCCGGTAACGGTCACAATCTCCTCCAGAATCCTGCTGATATCCTCGTTCTGGTCAATATAGCTCTGCCTGAGGGCAGAATTGGACTCCTTGAGCTCCTTGAGTTCCTTTTTCAGGTCCTCTATCTGCCTGTCGCTGTCCGTGAAGTCGCAGGCTGCGGCCATCAACGCTGCTGCCGCAATCGCAGCTATTTTGTAAGCGTGCATATATATTCCTCTCCCTTGAATCTGATTGTTGTTTTGTCTATGGATTCACGGTAACTCATCGTGCCGCTGCCAAGTTCCTCGCAGTTTATATGCCCTCCGGCATCGATGTCGAGCATAAGGACGCGCGGTTCCATGTCGCTCAGAATGGTGAGCACGTAATTTCCGCTCATATCCCTGTCTATGACTCCCACGAAGCGCGCGACGGAATCCGCATAGTCGAAACGCAGGTCGTAATTCCCGCATATCCTGTCTTCGGGAAACTCCACCGCTTCCTCCTTGAAGAAATCTTTCGCCGAGGTGCCTTCCCTGTCAAAAATCCGCTTGCCGGCCGACAGGAAGGCCAGCAATCCAACCAGAAGAGCAGCCGTCACTGTCAGGGCGGCCACAAGTAACGATTTCTGTCTTTTATCCATTTTCAAATGGGCTGAAACCCTGTTCAAAAAATCGCAGCAAAAATGGATAAAAGTTTTAGAATCATCAATATGCTATGGCAGATATTGCCTGAAAAATTGCCAAATCTCAGCCGCGGTGTCCATATCCTGCTCGTGTTTGGAATGTTTGCCTCCGATCACCTCATACAGACGAACCTCGGCTTCGCCTCCCAGATAGCGGTGCAGTATGACTCTGTTGGACTCCGGGGTCTTGAGCGGAAGCTCGCTGTGCTCGCACCAGGTGCATCCGTTTGCGGCTACCCAGTTCCCCACGGCCACCGGCACCGAAGTGTATTCTCCCCAGCCGTCACGGTTGTCAGGGTCGCCCTCCCAGCGGGAGGTCTTGTCCAGGGTGCCGTGGATCTCCATCAGCGGCACGGGACGCTGGGGACGGTATTCCCTCATCGCCCAGACCATCTGCAAGCCCGATATCGGAGCCACGGCTCTGAATACATCGCTTTTGCGTGCAGCGAGTATGTAGCACATCTCGCCTCCGTTCGACATTCCCGTCACGAAGGTCGCCCTCCTGTCGAAGCCGTATTCCTTCTGCAGATGGCGGGCCAGACGGCAGAGGAAGTCCACGTCGTCGGTTTTCAGCCCCTCCTGGAAGGGATATCCCACGTTCCAGCAGTTCTTGCCTCTCGCGTCTGGCCATCCGTTCGGAATGCATACGGCGAAGCCGCTCCGCCGGCCCTCCTCGAGCAGCGCAGGGAAATAGCCCTTGGCCTTGCCCGAGTATCCGTGCAGCAGGAAGACCAGCGGTGCTCCCTCGGGCAGATTTTCAGGCATATAAAGCCAGTACTCCCTTTCGAGTTTCTGATGTCTGAACCTGAAGTGGCGCGCCTCGTCCCATATACCTTCTGCCGATATGTTCAGACAGAGCAGCCCCAGAATCAAGCTTAAAAGTATCCTTTTCATTCGTTATCTGTTATTGTATCAGCGTCTTTTTATATATGTCGTTGATAATAAGGCCGCTGAGCGTCATTCCAAATATGGCGGTCACGGACACTGCCGAGCCGTTGATGCAAGCTTTCCTTACCGGCCCGTCCTGAATCCCGTCGCCCTCATCCTTTTCGCCGCCGCCCCTGTTGGGAAGCAGTTCGTCGTCATATACGCAGGTGAAACGGTTGGCCGGGAAGCGCTTCGTGCGCCTCATTTTCCTTCGTATGGTTGCGGCCAGCGGGCAGCCCTGCACCTCCCAGAATTCCCCTGTCTTTACCCTGGTGGGGTCCATCTTGAGGGCAGCCCCCATCGAGCTGAAGAGCCGTCCTTTGCGCTCGCTGGCCCTGAGTATCAGGGAGATTTTGTCCTTCAGACTGTCTATGGCGTCGATCACATAGTCATAGTCGTCAAGTCTGAACTCATCTGCGTTTTCCTCGCAATAAAGCTTCTGAAGGGCCGTGATTTCCGCCTCGGGATTTATTTCCAGCAGTCTCTGCCTCAGCACTTCCACCTTCGGACGGCCCACTGTCAGCGTGGTCGCCATTATCTGGCGGTTTATATTGCTTTCCGCGACGCAGTCGGCATCCACTATGGTCAGATGCCTGACCCCTGAACGGACCAGGGCCTCCGCGCACCATCCGCCAACTCCTCCCACCCCGAAGAGTATTATCTTCACCTTCGAGACATTCTCCATCACGTCCTCCCCGCACAGCAGCGTTGCGCGCGCAAATTTTCCGTCTTTTCTGCTTTCCATCTATATGTTCTGAATCAAACTGAAGCAAATATACGGAATTCGGGAATAAATGCTATTTTCGTGTCCGACCATGTCGGAAACTTAAGTATATATGAATATTCTGAAGATACGAATGATGCAGGCGGCCGACCCTTCCCTGGTGGAGGGCCTGTCACGTTTTTTCAAGACCGGGAAAGGGCAATATGGAGAGGGGGACATATTCCTCGGTATCAAGGTTCCGGTCACCAGGGCAATAGTGAAAGAGTGCTGGAAGGATGTCTCTTTCGGAGAGCTCGGGGAATGTATATCCTCCGAATATCACGAAATCCGGCTCGCAGCCTTGCTGTGTCTCGTCCGCATATTCAAATCTTCAAGAAAGGATGTCTCCCGCCAGAAGGAATGCATCGACTTTTACCTCTCTCACACTGAGCATATCAATAACTGGGACCTGGTGGACCTGAGCTGCTACGAACTTCTGGGGGCCTGGCTTTTGGACAGGGACCGGTCTATGCTGTATGACCTGGCAAGGAACGGGAAAACCATCTGGGAACAGCGGATTGGTATGGTCAGCACCCTTGCATTCATCCGTCGGGGAGAACTCGATGAGTGCTTTGAGATTTCCGACATTCTGCTGGCAGGGAAGGGGAGGATGCACGACCTGCTCCAGAAGGCAGCGGGTTGGATGCTTCGTGAGGCCGGAAAGCGCGATGAGGCCAGACTGGTAGGCTACCTGAGGCAGAGGTGGAACGGGATTCCCGCCACTATGCGACGCTATGCCTGCGAAAAGCTTTCAGTGGAGACTGTCGAGTCTCTCAGGCGGGAGAGCGTCACCATACGCAAATCGAAGCCTTCTGACATCCCGCGGCTGATGGAAATATTCGCCAAAGCCCGCAGTTTCATGGCATCCACCGGCAATCCCGGGCAATGGGCCGACGATTATCCGGGCAGAGACCTTCTCCTTAGGGATATCGCCAGTTCCGACAGTTTTGTCGTGCAGGCCGGGAAAGATGTCATCGCCACTTTCGTACTCAGAGCCGGCGATGACCCGACTTACAGTGTCATCTACGATGGCGAATGGCTGGATTCAGGCCCGTATGCCACCATACACCGCATAGCGAGCGATGGCAGCCGTAAAGGCATCCTCCATCTTGTAATGGAGTTCGCCCTCGGGAAATATGACTCGATACGCATCGATACCCACAGGGACAACCATGTAATGCGGAATGCCATACTCCGCGAAGGTTTCCGCTATTGCGGGATCATCCGTTGCTGGAACGGCAGCGAACGTCTTGCTTATCAAAAAGTCCTATCTTTGCGCCTATGAAAACAATTACGATAGGCGAAGAATACACGCAGGACTACAGGATTACCTGCAACGATATGGATTCCGAATACAGAATGACCCCGCAAGCTATTCTGAACATGTCCCAGGACACAATCGCGGCATATCTGACCACGCGCCACATTGCGGCCTTTGACCTTCAGAAGGAAGGATTCACCTGGGTTCTGTCGGAATATACCATGGAGATGGCTGGAGCCCTGCCCCTATGGAGGGAGAAAATTGAGGTTACGGTGAGCCCGAGCGAAATCTCTTCGGCGAAACTGCACATTGATTACCGTTTTTCCAACAGAGAGGGGGAAACCGTAATCAAAGGTACAAGTATATGGTGCATCATCAGCATGGTTACCGGGCGGCCGGAAATGATAGACGCCCATTGCACGATATCGGGTGAATCGGTGACAAGACATCCACGAAACATCGTTAAAGCCCTGGACCGCTCTGATATCAATTTTCACTACATTACCAACATCTCTGACATTGACTTCAACGGACACGTACACAATGTCAGCTATCTGAAAATTGCACTTTCCTGCATCCCTTATGAACGGGCCAGGACTATGGTCATCCAGAAAGCGGTAATCAAATTCTTGAGACAGAGTTATATAAATGAGGACCTTCTCTGCCGTATAGAAAAGGAGGAACAGGATAATTCCGCGCTTTCATCCATAAGCAACAGCGAAGGCCAGGGAAGTATGCAGGATCAGTGTCATTACGCAGGAGCTTGCCTGCCGGGATTTCGGAGAAATCGTCGATAGAAATTAGATGCTGTTTTTCACTGCAGCTTTTCACCCGTAAAGTTTAGAGCTATTATAAAGAAGTATAACAATTATGAATATCAATGGGATTATAATAGGTGCTGCCGTATTTCTGAGCATAGGCATCTGCCACCCGCTTGTCATCAAGATGGAATATCATTGGGGAAGGCAGAGTTGGTGGATCTGGTTGGTGGCCGGCCTGGCATTCTGTCTGCTTTCTCTCTTCGTTGAGAATGATATACTGTCAATCATCATCGGTGGTTTCGCTTTCTGCTGCCTTTGGGGCATCCACGAAATGTTCCTGCAGGAGAAACGGGTTCTGCGTGGTTGGTTTCCGGAGAATCCCAAAAGGCACGAATATTACCAATCGCGCCGAAAAGAAATGAATAAATAAATAGGCTGCATCATCTTAGGGATATATCCGGTCAATCGGCTCAGTGATGAATTTTCTTGTCAAGACGGCCTTGAAGAAAGCTTGCGCCGAAAGAAAGGCTAACGAACTATTCCTCTGATGATGAACGGGGATAAATACTCGAAATGTCCCATCAGACACGTCCTGAGCCTGTTTTCAGACAAATGGTCGCTGCTGGTCCTCTGCAACCTTCATGTCAGAGGGAATATGCGTTTCGGAGAACTGGCTTCGGCGATGACGGACATATCGGAAAGGATGCTGTCAGTCCGTCTGAAGAACCTGGAGAGCCACAATCTGATAACAGAGAGGAGACCATAACGGCCTCCTCTTCCGTATTCTACAAATCCGATCATGTGTAAAAATTGCCTTCGCAAATACACCGACTGAGATACCGCAAAAACACCGATTGAAATGCCACAAAAGTGCCGATTTGATTTTGAGTGTCATTGATTGTTTTGTATCTTTACAGCGTTTTAAACTTTAAATGATTATGAAGTATCTTGAACGTGTGGCTGACCAAATGCTCAAAGACCGATTGGAAGCTTTCGGTGCAGTATTGATTGAAGGGCCTAAATGGACGGGAAAGACCACAACAGCTGAGCAGATAGCCAGGAGTGTTATCAAACTGCACGATCCGGATATGGCTGCCAATTACATGGCCACAGCAGATACAAAGCCTTCATTATTGTTGAAAGGCGCACAACCACGTCTGATCGATGAATGGCAGGATGTTCCTGTAGTGTGGGATGCTGTACGAACCGCTGTAGATAACGAAGGAGGCCGGCCAGGACAGTATATTCTTACGGGTTCGAACACTGTAGATAAATCCAAAATCAAACATACTGGAACGGGACGCATTACGCGTATGAAGATGTACCCTATGAGTCTGTGGGAATCTAAAGAATCCACCGGGCAGGTCTCTTTACACGAATTATTCAACAATCCAAATCTTGATATTGATGGTGCCTGCAGCAATTTGGATATTCCGGACTTGATTCGTGCAGCATGTCGAGGCGGATGGCCCGCTTCTCTCCAACTGACCGAAAGGGCTGCGACAATGATTGCGAATGATTATGTCAATACAGTCTGTGAGCAGGATATCTCTGCCGTGGATACAAAGGATAGAAATCCCAAGATAGCACGTCAGATAATGCGCTCCTATGCACGAAATATCAGTACTTTAGCCAAGAAGACAAGTATTCTTGCGGATATTACAGCTTCTGGAGACATAGAACTATCTATGGATACACTGGATGATTATATAGGAGCACTTGAGAAACTATTTGTCATCCAGGACATTGACGCATGGTGCCCTGCAATCCGTAGCAAGACGGCGATACGGAGTACTCCAAAACGATGCTTTTCGGATCCTTCAATTGCTGTAGCGTCTATGAGCATCAACGCGGCCGCTCTGGAGACACAACTAAAAACATTCGGCTTTATATTTGAGCAGATGTGTATCAGGGACTTGAAAGCATATACAGCAGATTTCAACAGCCACGTATCCTACTATCGGGATAGATATGGGCTTGAAGCTGATTTGGTTCTGCATTTGGAAGACGAGCGGTATGCTCTGATCGAATGTAAATTGGGAAGTAAAGAAATCGAAGAAGGTGCAGCACACCTGTGCGAGATTCACAGGCTGGTTCAGGAAGCAAACAAAGCCGAGAAGCAAGTCCCTCTGCGTGAGCCGGATTTGAAGATTGTCCTGACCGGAGGGACAATAGCCTACACACGTCCCGATGGTGTACATGTAATTCCGCTGGCGTGTCTTAGGCCATAATAGAAAGAGCCTTAAAGTAAAGATATCCAGCAACGCTGCGAAGGTAATCGGCAGGGGAGTGTGCGGGACGGCGTGGAAGCGGACTGAAGTACAAGAACTGTCATAGTAAATTCAATAGCCGATGAAATCATTTAAAAATCAAGCACTTGCGAAACTTGAATTATTACAAGATGATTAAATACATACGGATTATATTTATTGCGCTGCTGATCATCCCGGTACAGGCCTATGCACAACAAGCGAGGTGCACAGTTTCCGGACGAGTAATCGACGGAATGAGCTCCCCAGTGGCTCACCTGCAAAGTTCCGTGTTTAAGTTATCCAAAGATCTTATAGATTCTATACATGAAGAAGGTATAGTCGCTTACACCTCGTAGTTGGGATCTA
>SFMG01000059.1 GCA_004554455.1 Bacteroidales bacterium
CGTCAGACACAGGGTGGTGTCCGGCTGCGCGAGGTCGACCACGAACAGCATCCGGTCGAACTGCTCTTCCAGCAGAGGCGTTGCCGCCTGAAGGGATTTGATGCGAACTCCTGCCATAGCCTCTATCCCCCCAAGACATCAAGTTTGTAATTCTCCTTTCCGAGGATATAGACGAGGTCGCGTCCCTTGGCGGTGAGCTGCCCGCCGAGGCTGATGCGTATGTTCTGCTCCCCGGCGGTTGGGAGCATCGTCTTGAGCTTCGACAGAGGTGCTATGACCTCCGGATCCACAGCCGCATTGGGGTTATCTCCCACCATCGCATAGGTAGCACCGTATGCCAGACCGCCCTTGGCAAGGGCCGGGGCGTTCTCCTGTGCGCTCTTGTTGATGAGCGATGTCATGATGGCAGCGGCAGTGACCATAGCAGCACCGATGCCGATGGCCACCCACGGATTGGCGAGCACGCTCTTGAGGGCACTCTTGAACGCGATTATCATCACACCGAACTCGATGAGCTGGCTTCCGATGTTCTTCAGGAAGGAGGCAAACTGCGTGAGGATGGCTTTCATCAGTCCTCCGAAGCCCAGATCGCCTGTGATGATCTGCCCGATGGCCTCGGCTGCAGCCACGATGCTGTCCGCGAGGAACTTCGACACCTGAGCATCAAAGCTGCGCATCACCTCGCTAATCTTCGAATACACCTCCTCAAGGGCTGTCTCGAACTTGTACCCTTTGGCTACGAGAGTATCGCAGTAGTTCTTGACTATCTCTGTGGTCTTGGCTGCGTTCTCTCCCATGTACTCCGAGGTGTCATCTGCCCAGCCATAGAGTCCTTCGCGCACGAGGGAGCTGATCTGGCTCATCTGCAGCGCGTACTGTGAGATGAAAGGCTTGAGGTCCGGTGACTTCACTTCAAGAGGAGGAGCCTCTATTGCCGGGAGCTGCGGCAGTGCTTCGAGAGCCTTGCGTCCCTGCAGCTGGTCCGGGGTGATGTTCTGCAGGCGGGTGAGTTCTTCTTTCAGGACAGCGATCTCGGCATTATACTCTGCTATATCCTCGATGGTGGCCGAAGGGAGGAGCTTCTTTTTCTCTAATTCGGCGATGCGGGCATTGAGGTCGTTGATGAGTCCACCCTCCTGCTGGAGCTGGGTGTTGGTGCCGGAGAGGGCCGCCGTCATCTGATCCTGAATGGCCTTGGCATCCGCCTCGGCCTTTGCCCGGTCCGCTATTGCCTTCTCGGTCTTCTCGATGGCGGCCACGAGTGCTGCCTCCTCCGCCTCAAGCTCCCTGCGGCGCTTACCCTTGTTCAGGGCGTAGTTCACCTTCGAGGCAACGGACTGTCCCTGCCAAGGGGACTCGTTCTCGTTGACCGCCTGCTTGCGGCGGTTCTCCTTGAGCATTCGGTTCAGGGTATGGAGCGAGAGCCCCTCGAACTCCGAGGTCATCTCATTGATGAGGTTCTGCTTCTGCTGCTTGGCATAGAGGAACGCAGCACCAAGGGCAAGGACTGCACTCACCGCAAGGCCCACCGGGGAGAGTAGGGCCGTAAGGCCGGAGGCGAGCATTGGCAGCATACGGATGATGCCGGAGATGGCAAGGGAGAGAGGACCGATCGCTGCGGCGATCCCGCCGATGACCACGATGATCTTCATCGCTTCAGGACTGATACGCTGCATGGCCTGCACGACCACCTGCAGCATCCCTGCAATCTTCTGTACCACCGGCATCATCGCGGCTCCGACCTGTTCGAGGAAGTCACCCCATGCGTTCTGCAGCTGCTTCATCGAGCCGAGGCCCTTCTTGGCCGCTGTCTCCGCATAGCCCTTGTAGTTGTCAAGGACGTACTTGACCGCTTCGCCGTTCTGCAGCTGCTCCTTGGTGAGCTCCTTGAGCTGAGGGATGCTCTCACCCAAGCGCCCGGTCATACCGCCGAAGGTCTTAGCGAGGTTTTTCACTGCAGTGTCAAGGCTCATGCCGGTGGCCGCTGCGAGCTGGACCGATGCCTCGGTGGTGTCGCGGATCTGCTGCTCGGTCAGGCCAAGGGAGGCGAGGTAAGCCTGCTGCTGGATGATCGTCTCGTCTCCGATGACGGTGCGGGACTGGATCTCGGATGCCTGCCGCAGGAGTCTCTCCTGAACTTCGGAGCGGCCATCGAGGGCGTTGAGAAGGCGTGCCTCGGCCTGCACCTGAGTGTCGGCGTTCTTGATGGCCACAGCGCCAAGGGCGGTGAGCGGGGCCGTCAGCTTCAGGGACAGGGACTTCCCAAGCGAGGAGAGCCGCTTCTCCATCGAAGAGAGGCTCTTCTCCACGCTCTTGGCCTTCTGCTGGAACTCATACGAGTCCGCGCCGATCTTGATTAACAGGTCTGCTATGCGTCTGCTCATAGAAGGAGAGGATTAAGGTCTGTGCTGCTGATAGAGGTCCCACCCTTCGAGCACCTCATCGATGACTGCCGGGGTGCCGTTCTCCACCTTGGAGATGGCGCTCACCACAAGAACCATCGTGTCCTTGTCGTTGATATCAAGAGGGGCATCGGCCCCGATAAGAGAGCTCTCGCACACCGAGCTGATGTACCCTTCGGTGTTGTTCTCACAGGGAGGAGCATAGCGGGAGATGATCTGCCGGATGGTCTTGATGCCTCTACGGTGGTAGGACTCCAAAAGGACGAAGATGGCGCGGTATCCCCAACCCCGGCTCTTGAACTGCTTGAAGGCGCGGTCTGATGAAGGCACGATCTCGCCCTTGTAGCGGGTTGGGCTGATGCGGATGTTA
>SFMG01000034.1 GCA_004554455.1 Bacteroidales bacterium
GGTATTCCATATTGCTTTACAGATGGTAATGCGACCAAGGCTATAAGTAAGTTCTATAATACACAGTACGGGTTACGTGAACTGGATTGGCCTTGCATTCGAGCGACATATTGGAAGAATACCGAGGATGATTATGACAGGGTCCGTAAAAAGATGTCTGAATTCCTGGTCAAGGAGCATGTGCCGGGTGAACTGATACGGGGAATAATCGTCAAGAATCCAGAGGCGTTACAAAGAGTAACAGCCATGTTGGGCGAATCCTTGCCCGGCTGCAAGATAAAAGTGGATACGAAATACGAATACTATTACAGGGGATATGATTAGTTATACAAAAGGTGATTTGCTTTCTTCCAAGGCGCAAGCTCTAGTCAACACCGTGAACACGGTCGGTGTGATGGGGAAGGGGATTGCTTTGCACTTTAAGGAATTGTTCCCATACAATTTCACCGTGTATGCGGAGGCATGTAAAAAAGGCGAGCTGGCTCCAGGCAAAATGCTCGTTGTCAAAGATTCTAACTTGGCACTTGGCGAGAGGCTCATCATTAATTTCCCCACCAAAGTTCATTGGCGTCAGCCCTCCCAATACGAGTACATTGAAGATGGACTCCGTGATCTTGTCCGTGTTATCGGGGAATATGGGATCACTAGCATTGCGATTCCGCCGCTTGGTTGTGGTAACGGAGGTTTGGAATGGGCTATTGTCAAGGAGATGATTGAACGGGCTCTCTCAACTTTAGATGGCGTTGAGATTATTGTGTATGAACCATCCGCTGAGGTTTCAACACTACTTGCTAAACAATCCCGTAATGTTCATGCTCATTTGACACCGGCCAGGGCAATGTTGCTATATGCCCTATTCTGCTATGAGGCGCATGATGAGCGTTGTAGCTTGTTTGTTGCCAACAAAATAAGTTATTTCTATCAAATTCTTGGAGAGCAGGAATTTGCGAAAATGCCCTTTAAAGCTCATTACTATGGGCCCTACAGCGTGAGTGTTGGGCATCTGTTGAATGCAGTCAATGGAAAGTACATTTATGGGTTGGAGCAGATGGATGCAAAGCCTTTTGAGGCATTAATGTTGGACTATGACCGCAAAGCCGAAGTCGGGGAATATGTTCACAGTCGTTTATCTCAGAAGCAAATAGGGCACATAAAACAGCTTCTGAAATTGATAGATGGTTATGAGTCTGCGTACTCACTGGAAGTCCTGGCATCTGTCGCCTATGTAAGGCGGGAGCATCCAGGCATAAGCATAGATGAAACCATCAATGAAATTCAGAATTGGTCTGCCCGTAAGAAGAATCTCTTCAAGCAGGAGCACATCAGGGCTGCGTATGACCGCCTGAATGCTTGGATGGTGTAGCGCTTAATGCGATTGGAAATCAGCACAAAAGGCTTGTTGATACTATTAACATTTGGACGACGACACTCTTGCGATAAAGAATGAAACCGACGCTTTACTCTCTATGAATAAAGACAAAAACCCCAAAACACGGATAAGGAAGGCCGTGCCGGCCAAGCGGATTTCGAACATCATAAAGCCCGGGGAAATGAGTTCCCTGGAATGGCAGCTGACGTTGAGGCGGCAGCAGGCACAGAAGGAAGATTTTGCCATCAGGGAAGCGGATCCTGTGAGAGCTCCGGGAGAGTACACCGTTGGCAATGCAAAGACCCGGAACGAATACCGGGTTTCTTTTTATGGGGAGGGTCATCCCCTGAACAGCTGCTCCTGTATGGACTTTAGGACTTCCCGTATCGGCAGCTGCAAGCATCTGGAGGCAGTCGCGGCCTGGATTCCTGCTGCCAAAGGCCGGTGTGTCCACAAACCCGAAGAGGGCCTTACGCGGATTTATATGGATTACAGTTCGCAACCCTGTCCGCGGATTGTATATGGGGATGAAGGGAGAAAACTGCGTTCTGTCTTCAAGGGCTTGTTCTCCCGGGACGGCCGTCTGAAGATGCATGAGGCTCCGAGGCTTTTGCCTGCTGTACGGGATGCCGCGCAGCTGGGAGTCCCTTTCCGCTGTCACGATGATGCGATGGAATGGGCTGCTGTACAGATGGATGCGGCAGACCGCAATTTGCGGCTGGATGATGTTTTTGCATCTCCCACATGGTGGAAGGATGTGTTTTCCAAGGGAGTAAAGCCCTATCCTTACCAGCGGGAGGGCATTGAGTTTGCCGCACGTGCCGGCCGATGCATAATTGCCGATGAAATGGGTCTTGGCAAGACGATTCAGGCCATCGGAACGGCCGCGTTGCTCCACAAGGAGGGCTTCGTGAGTTCTGTCCTGGTTGTCTGCCCGACCTCTCTCAAATACCAGTGGAAGCGCGAGATACAGAATTTCTGCGGGGAGGATGCGCTGGTAATCGAGGGGACGCAACTGATGCGCCGTCAGATGTACAGGCAGCCGCGGCTCTTCAAGATCATTTCGTACAATGCGTTGAACAACGACGTAAAGGCTTCCGGCGGCATCCAGACGGATATGATTATAATGGATGAGGTGCAGCGGCTGAAGAACTGGGATACTCAGATTGCCCGCTCTGCCCGAAAGCTTCATTCCGATTATATGGTCGTGCTTTCCGGAACGCCGCTGGAGAACAAACTGGAAGAACTTTATTCCATAGTTCAGCTGGTGGACCAGTATCGTCTGGGCCCTTATTATGAATTCCGTCAGAAGCATATCATCTGTTCCGACTCGGGCAAGGTCACTGGCTACAAAGGCTTGAATGCTGTCGGGGAACAGCTTCACGACGTGCTGCTCCGCCGCAGGAAAGCCGATGTGTCCATACAGCTTCCTGGACGTATGGACCAGAACCTGCTGGTGCCGATGACTCGTGAGCAGATGGAAATGCACGAGGAGTTCAAGGCTTCCGTCGCGCGTATCGTGCTCAAATGGAGGAAGATGCATTATCTTAGCGAGACGGACCGCAAGCGCTTGCTGACCTTCCTCTCGCAGATGCGTATGGTTTGCGACAGTACCTATATCCTTGACCAGCAGACCCGATTCGACACGAAGGTCGAGGAGACTATGAATATTCTTGATAGCATTGTGGCTTCCGGCGATGACAAGGTCGTGATATTCAGCGGATGGGAGAGGATGACGCGTCTGATTGCGGCGGAACTGGACAAGCGGGGGATTGCTTATTCGAATCTGCACGGAGGAGTCCCTTCTGCCAAGAGAAAGGATTTGATGGACCGCTTTACCGATGATCCTTCGGTCCGCGTGTTCCTGTCGACAGATGCCGGTGCGACGGGCTTGAATCTTCAGGTGGCGTCATACGTCATCAATCTGGACCTTCCGTGGAATCCGGCCGTCCTGGAGCAGCGTATAGGCAGGATTTACAGAATAGGCCAGCAACGCAAGATTCAGGTAATCAATCTTGTAGCTGTCGGTACAATCGAGGAGCAGATGCTTGCGAAGCTCAAGTTCAAGACCGATCTGTTCGACGGCGTGCTGAATGGCGGCGAGGACGAGGTATTCCTGGACAACAATAAGCTGGAGACGCTTGTTAATGACCTAGGCTTCGGCGAGGAAGCCGGTGCGACGGAGCCAGAATCGACTTTCGAGACTTTCGAACCGGTTGAGAAACTTGAAGAACCTGAGAAACTTGAAGAAACCCCTTCTGCGGAAGAGCTTATCAATCAAGGTGTTGCTTTCCTGGGCGGGCTGATGCAAACTTTGAAGCAGCCAGAATCCGCCAGACGTCTGGTCGATGCGCTTGTGAAAGAGGATCCCGCTACCGGGCAGGCATCCATCAACATCCCGGTCCCGGGAAAGGAAAGCGTCCTGCAGTTCGTTTCCCTTCTGGGAAAACTATTATAATTTTTTGCATTATCGCCGTATTTCTTTATTTTTGCACACCGTTATGAGATTTCGCATTTTAGCATCCCTATCGGCGCTGCTGCTTTGTTGCCAGGCAATGAATGCACAGACAAATGTCCAGCTCCATTACGATTTCGGCCGTAACATCTACAGCGGCAAGAAAGGAGGTCTGGATCTCTCCAAGGAAGGCTCTAACCGTCAGGCCATGACAATGACGGTGGAACATTTCAACGTTGACCGTTTCGGCAGCAATTTCTTCTTCGTCGATCTCGACTTCGTACCGGGGAGCAAGGCGTTCCGCGGCGCTTATTTCGAGATATCGAGGGAACTCTGCTTCTGGAAGGGCACCCCTGTCGAAGGCCTCTCCGCCCACATCGAGTACAACGGCGGACTGGACCGTTACAGCGGGTCCTATGACGATGCCTACCTGCTCGGACCGACCTACAGCTTCCACAGCAAGGACTGGTCGTTCACGGGCTCTGTGACTGCGATGTACAAGGTCATCCCGGGCAATGCCAAGAATATGCACAATTTCCAGCTCACCGGCGTGTGGAACTGGACCTTCTGCAAGGGCATGCTGAGCTTCAACGGCTTCGCGGACTTCTGGATGGAGAACCGTCCTTGGCAGCTTGGCGCGAAGGGTGACAAGGAGGGCGACGGCACCGATTTCATATTCATAAGCGAGCCGCAGCTCTGGTTCAACTTCAACTCCCTGAAGGCAATGGAGAAGTGCAACCTGAGCGTGGGCACCGAGCTGGAGATAAGCTCGAATTTCCTCTCCGCCGGCGCACACTGCTGCCCGACCATAGCCCTGAAGTACGTATTCTGATTGAATAGATATGATTGAAAGATACAGCCGCCCTTGCATGAGGGCCATCTGGACTGAGGAGAACAAGTTCAACGCCTACCTGGAGGTCGAGATTCTCGCCGACGAGGCCTGGTCGCAGCTTGGGGTTATCCCCGCCGAGGACGTCAGGAAGATACGCGAGAAGGCGTCTTTCTCCATCCAGCGCATACGCGAGATCGAGGAGACGACGCGCCACGACGTGGTGGCCTTCACCCGCGCGGTGAGCGAAACCCTCGGAGAGGAGCGCAAGTGGGTGCATTACGGCCTCACTTCGACGGACGTGGTCGATACGGCCAACGGATATCTCCTGAAGCAGGCGAACGCCATACTGCTTAAGGACCTGGAGGATTTCATGGAGGTGCTGCGCCGCCGCGCCCTGGAGTTCAAGGACACCCCGTGCATCGGCCGCACCCACGGCATACACGCCGATATCACTTCCTACGGCCTCAAGTGGGCCCTCTGGTACGAGGAGATGAAGCGCAACGTCGAGCGTTTCAAGTTCGCCGCGAAGGGCGTCGAGTGCGGCAAGATGAGCGGAGCAGTCGGCAACTTTGCGAATATACCTCCGTTCATACAGGACTACGTCTGCGAGAAGCTGGGCATCGACAGCGCCGCCATATCGACTCAGGTGCTGCAGCGCGACCGCCACGCATATTATATTGCTACACTGGCAGTTATCGCTTCCACCGTCGAGCAGATGGCTACCGAAGTCCGCAATGCGCAGCGCACCGAGGTCCGCGAGGCCGAAGAGGCGTTCCGCAAGGGGCAGAAGGGCTCCAGCGCCATGCCGCACAAACGCAATCCTATCAGTTCCGAGAATATATGCGGCTGCGCACGTGTGATGCGCGGATATATGGCCGCCAGCTGCGAGAACGTCGCGCTCTGGTACGAAAGGGACATATCGCATTCCAGCACGGAGCGTATCATATTGCCGGATGCGACCGAACTGCTCGACTATATGCTCGTACGCTTTATGGGCATACTCGACAACCTCGTCGTATATCCTGAAAACATGATGAAGAACATCTACTGCACGAAGGGCGTCATTTTCGCGCAGAGGGTGATGAACGCGCTGATAGGAAAGGGCCTGGTGCGCGAGGAGGCGTACGACACGGTGCAGCCGATCGCGATGAAGGCCTGGAGCGAGGGACTCGATTACCTGACGCTGCTGAAGGCGGACGCGAAGGTGAGCTCGCTGCTCAGCCCTGAGGAACTCGATGCCTGCTTCACGCTCGAGTATTATTTCAGCAATGTGGGGCATATATTCAAAAAAGTAGGTATAATCGATTGAAATACAATACTATGAAGAAAGTTGACGTGGTTCTGGGAATGCAGTGGGGCGACGAGGGCAAAGGCAAGGTCGTCGATGTGCTGACTCCTGACTATGACGTGGTTGCCCGTTTCCAGGGCGGACCGAATGCCGGTCATTCCATTCATTTTGCCGGCAAGAGTTTTGTCCTCCATACGGTGCCGTCCGGCATTTTCCGCGACGGAGCGACGAACATCATCGGCAATGGCGTGGTCATAGACCCGGTGATTCTGATGGACGAGATTTCCCAGATCGAGGAAATGGGGCTTGATTGCACTTCCCGCCTGCAGATTGCCAAGCGCGCCAATCTCATACTCCCTACCCACAGGATACTCGACGCTGCGAACGAGGCCGCAAAGGGCAAGTCGAAGATCGGCTCCACCCTCAAGGGCATAGGCCCGGCCTACACCGACAAGATTGCGCGTGTCGGCCTGCGTGTCGGCGACATCTCCGCTGCGGATTTCCGTGCCCGCTACGACGCGCTGAAGGCCAGCCATCTGGCTACCATCGCGAATCTGGGATATACGGATTTCGATATATGCGCGTACGAGCAGAAGTGGTTCGAGGCCGTCGAGGCGCTCCGCCGCTTCACTTTCATCGACAATGAGGTGCTTGTGAACAAGTATCTTCAGGACGGTATTTCCATACTTGCCGAGGGCGCCCAGGGCTCGCTTCTGGACGTGGATTTCGGCACCTATCCTTTCGTCACTTCGTCCAATACGCTTTGCGCGGGCGCCTGCACTGGTCTGGGCGTGGCTCCGTCCCGCATCGGCAACGTATATGGCATCTTCAAGGCATATTGCACCCGCGTCGGTGCCGGCCCTTTCCCTACCGAGCTTTTCGATGAGACGGGGGAGGCCCTGCGCCGCATAGGACACGAGTTCGGCGCCACTACCGGCCGTCCGCGCCGCTGCGGCTGGCTGGACCTTGTCGCTCTGAAATATACGGTGATCATGAATGGCGCCACTTCGCTGATTATGATGAAGTGCGACGTCATGAATGATTTCGACACTGTCAAGGTGGCTGTCGGCTATGAGATGGACGGCCAGACCATCGACTGGTTCCCGTACGAGGCCAATGACAAGGAGATCAAGCCGGTTTACCGCGAGTTCAAGGGCTGGAAGTGCGATGTGACCAAGTGCCGTTCCTACGAGGAGCTGCCTGCCGAGCTGAAGGAGTACATCTCTTTCATCGAGGAGTATTGCGGTGTCCCTGTGAAGGTGGTTTCCGTCGGTCCTGACCGCGAGGAGACTATTGTTCGGGGCTGAGCCCGGTGTGATTGTGGTTTGACCACTTTGTGTTTTGGTTGATTGAACCTAGAGATGTTGGTTGATTGAACCCCTATAGTAAGAAATCGGAACCCCAGAGATATGAATGAAATCGGAACCCCATTGACGCCGGTGGCGAGGAGAGCCCTCCTCTGCGGATCCGGTGAACTCGGGAAGGAAGTCGCCATCGAACTCCAGCGCTACGGAGTCGAAGTCATTGCCGTGGACAGGTACGCCAATGCGCCGGCAATGCAGGTCGCTCACCGTTCTCACGTTATCAATATGCTGGACGCCAAGGCTTTGCGCGAGGTCATCGTTGCCGAGCAGCCGTCCCATATCATCCCTGAGGTGGAGGCGATAGCGACTCCGGCCCTGGTGGAACTGGAGAACGAGGGCTACCACGTGACGCCGACTGCGAAGGCAGCGCTGCTGACGATGAACCGTGAGGGCATACGTCGCCTCGCCGCCGAGACGCTTGGCCTGCCGACTTCGCCATATATATTCGCTGACAATTACGACGACTTCTGCAAGGCGGTGCGGGAAATCGGCCTGCCATGCGTCGTGAAGCCGGTTATGAGTTCTTCCGGTCACGGTCAGAGCGTGGTACGCAAGCCTGAGGACGTGGACACATCCTGGGCCATTTCGCAGGAAGGCGGTCGCGCCGGCGCCGGTCGTGTGATCGTGGAGGGCTTCGTCGATTTCGATTATGAGATAACCCTGCTTACGGTGCGCCACTCTGGCGGTACGACTCTGCTGCAGCCGATAGGCCATCATCAGGTGGACGGCGATTACCGCGAGTCCTGGCAGCCGCAGGCGATGTCTCCGGCAGCTCTCGAGGCGGCGGGGAATATAGCCAGAAAGATTACGGATGCCCTGGGCGGCTACGGCATTTTCGGCGTGGAGATGTTCGTCAAGGGCGATCAGGTGATTTTCAGCGAGGTGTCGCCGCGCCCTCATGATACGGGTATGGTGACTATGATTTCGCAGGATCTGTCCGAGTTTGCCCTGCATGCGCGGGCGCTGCTGGGACTTCCGATCCCGTCCGTCCGTTTCTTCGGCCCGAGCGCCAGCAAGGCCATAGTCGTGGAAGGCGACAGTGACAGGGTGGTCTTCGGGAATCTGGATAAGGTGCTTGAGGAGGAGGGCGTTCAGATACGGCTTTTCGGCAAGCCCGTGGTTCACGGCCACAGGCGCTTCGGTGTCATTCTCGCCACTGACGTCAGCGTCGAGAAAGCTCTCCAGAAAGCGGAACGCGCCTATAACAAATTGGAAATTAAAGTTTTATAGACATATATTGCGATGAAGGAAAACAGACGGATACTCCTCAGAGGCGGCTCAGTCGCGGTGGACGGGCAGATTTTCAATTCCGATATACTGTTTTCTGATGGCGTCATCTGTCGCATCGACAGCGGCATAGAGCCGGATTCATCGACTGAAATCGTGGACATCCCGGGTTGCGTAGTTTCTTACGGCCTCGTGGATGTCCACGTTCATTTTCGTGAGCCCGGTTTCAGCGCCAAGGAAACCATTGCGACAGGTGCGGCTGCTGCGGCCCGCGGCGGTTACACCCTTGTCTGCCCTATGCCTAACCTCCGTCCGGCTCCGGATAATGAGGAGCACCTGGAAGTGCAGCTGGATATGATCCGTAAGTCGGGCGCTCCTGTTTCCGTGCTGCCTTTTGCGACCATCACGGAGGAGCGTCACGGCGGCAGGGTGGTGGATATGCCTGCCCTGAAGTCTAAGGTTGCCGGTTTTTCGGACGACGGCAGCGGCGTGCAGGACGATGCCCTTATGGAGGAGGCGATGCGTCTGGCTGCCCGCGAGGATTGCGTGATTTCGGCTCATTGCGAGGATATGACTCAGCCGCCTTTCGGCCCTGAGAGTGAATATAAGCAGGTGGAGCGCGATGTGCTTCTTGCCGAGCGTACCGGCTGCCGCTATCACGTCTGCCACGTTTCTACGAAGGAGAGTGTGGAGGCAGTCCGCCGCGCGAAGGCGGCAGGTGCCCGTGTGAGCTGTGAGACCGCGCCGCATTATCTTACTCTGACTCAGGCGGATGCCCTTGATGAGGGCCGTTTCAGGATGAATCCTCCGCTCCGTGAGGAGGCTGACCGTCTGGCTCTTGTCCGTGGCATACAGGATGGTACCGTGGAGGTGATTGCTACCGATCACGCCCCTCATACCGCTGAGGAGAAGTCCCGCGGCTATAGTCACAGTCTTATGGGAATTGTGGGCCTTGAAACGGCTTTTCCTGTGCTTTATACCCGCCTGGTTTTGCCGGGCATCATTTCGCTGGGCAAGCTTTTTACGCTTATGTCCGATAACCCCCGCCGCATTTTCGGCTTCGGTGGCCGTCTCGCCCCCGGCAATCCTGCCGATCTGGCTGTCTTTGAGCTGGATACCGAGTACACCATCGACAGTTCGACCTTCCTTTCCAAGGGCCGCAGCACTCCTTTCGAGGGCTGGCCCGTCCGCGGCCGCTGTGTCTTGACCTTCAAGGATGGCCGGCTGGTTTACGACGGGAGGAACCCCGGGGGTTGTGCTGAGGGTTGAGCCGTTTTTTTTGCTGAGGGTTTGAACTGAGGTTTTTTGCTGAGGTTTTGTGAAAGTAGGTTGACAAATTGAGATTTTGGTGGATATGAAAAAGGAGATATTGACGGTAATTTCAAACCGGCCTGTTGACGCGCTGTCGAAGGTCTATCAGATGGAGTTGTCCGGCTGCAGCGAGGAACAGCGTCCGGGCCAGTTCGTGAACATCGAGCTCGACGGCCTCTTCCTGCGCCGCCCCATATCCGTATGCGACTGGAAGGACGGCGTCCTGACCCTGCTCTACAAGCTCGTCGGGAAGGGGACTGCCCTGATGGCGACCCTCCAGCCTGGCGCCCGCCTCGACGTCCTCTGCTCCCTGGGCAACGGCTTCGATATCGATATCCCTGCCCCTGCCGGTCCCGATGTCCCCGCCTTCACCCGTCCGCTTCTTGTCGGTGGCGGCATAGGCACGGCGCCTCTTTACCTCCTGGCCCGCCGCCTCAAGGAGAGGGGAGTCTCGCCTACGGTGATACTGGGCTTCAATACCGCCTCTGAGATCATATATGAAAAGGAGTTCAAGGCGCTCGGCCTCAGGACTTTGGTGACCACCGTCGACGGCAGCTACGGCACCCCCGGCTTCGTCACCGACGCCCTCCCGCTCCTCGCCTCCGTTTCCGACCCTTCTTCCGTCGGTGTCTCCGTTTCTAACCCTTCTACTGTCGGCGACTCCGTTTCTGACTCTTCTACTGTCGGTGTCTCCGGCTACGACTATTGCTATGCCTGCGGTCCGATGCCGATGCTGCGGGCTCTCGCGCCGAAGCTGGCCACCCCGGCGCAGTTCAGTCTCGAAGAAAGAATGGGCTGCGGCACCGGTATATGCATGGGCTGCACCTGCCCTCAGCTGACTGGCACGAAACGTATATGCAAGGACGGCCCCGTTTTCCGTCTCGACGAGATAAGTTTCTGATATGCAGACGATATCAACGAAAGATATGGACAAAAAAGATTGCACCCACGATTTGAGCTGCTCGCTCTGCGGCGTCAGACTCGACAACCCCGTGATACCGGCAAGTGGCACCTTCGGTTTCGGCCTCGAGATGGCGGAAATATATGACCTCGACATACTGGGCGCCATATCCCTGAAAGGCACGACTCGCGACCCGCGTTGCGGCAACCCGTCTCCACGCATCGCAGAGTGCAGTATGGGTATGATCAACTCCGTCGGACTGCAGAATCCGGGCGTCGAAAAGGTGATATCCGAGGAGATTCCGGCGCTGCGGAAGGTATATTCGAAGCCGATTATCGCCAATGTGAGCGGCTTTTCTGTCGATGAATATGTCGATTGCTGCGCGCGTATGGACGCCTGCGACGACGTCGATATAGTCGAAGTGAATATTTCCTGCCCTAACGTGCATAACGGCGGCATGGCCTTCGGTACGTCTTGCGACGCCGCTGCTCAGGTGACGTCTGCGGTGCGGGCGGTCTGCCGTAAGCCGCTGTTTATCAAGCTCAGCCCGAATGTTACTGATATTGTGGGCATTGCGCGTGCCTGCGAGGATGCGGGCGCGGATGGCCTCACTCTGATAAATACGCTGCTGGGGATGCGTATCGACACTCTGCGCCGCCGTCCTGTGGTGGCGAATAAGATGGGCGGTTTCTCCGGCCGCGCGATTTTCCCGCTGGCTGTCAGGATGGTATGGCAGGTCTCGAAGGCCTGTTCCATTCCTGTTATGGGCTGCGGCGGCGTCTCCAGCGCTTCCGATGTGATCGAGATGATGATGGCTGGCGCGAGCGCTGTTCAGGTCGGGGCCGAGAATCTGCGTAACCCGTTCGCCTGCAAGGAGATAATCGAGGCGCTCCCTTCCGAGATGGATCGTCTGGGGATACGCTCGCTGAGTGAGATTGTGGGGGTAGTTGACTAGGTGATTTGGTTTATTGACTTGGTTTTTAGATTTGGGTATTTGACTTGGTTTTGAGTTGGGGTATTTGGCTTGGTTATTTGACTTGGTTTTGAGTTGGTTTTGAGTTGGGGTATTTGGCTTGGTTATTTGACTTTGTTTTGAGATTTGGTTATTTGACTAGGTTTTGAGATTGGTTTAATTGACAAATTTTTAGATATGGCAAAAGACGTTATCATAGCCTGCGATTTCAGCAGTGCGGAGGAAACCCTGGATTTTCTTGATCTTTTCGAGGACCGCAAGCCCTTTGTGAAGATCGGTATGGAGCTTTTTTATTCGGCCGGTCCCGAGATTGTCGAGGAGATCAAGGCCCGCGGTCACAAGATTTTCCTGGACCTGAAGCTCCACGATATCCCTAACACGGTGCGCAAGTCTATGGCTGTCCTGAGTTCCCTTGATGTGGATATGACCAATGTTCACGCTGCCGGTACGATTGAGATGATGAAGGCCGCTGTCGAGGGCCTCACCCGTGTCGATGGCAGCCGTCCTTTGCTTGTTGCTGTCACTCAGCTTACCTCCACCAGTGAGGAGAGGATGCGCCGTGACCTCCTTATCGACGCGCCTATCAATGAGGTGATTGCCCATTACGCTTCCAATGCCGCTGAGGCCGGTCTGGATGGTGTTGTATGCTCTCCTCTCGAGTCTTCTCTCGTGAAGGAGCGCTGTGGTTCCTCTTTCCTGACGGTTACCCCGGGCATACGTTTCGCCGATGCCGCCTCGGATGACCAGGTCCGTATCACCACCCCTGCTCGCGCCCGTGAGATCGGCTCCGACTACATCGTCGTCGGCCGTCCCGTCACCGCCGCCCCTGACCCCGTCGCCGCCTATGAGCGCTGCCTCCGTGAGTTCCTGGGGGAGTAGCTGGGGATGAGCTGGGGAGTGTGCTGAGGGGTTGTGCTGAAGATGTGCTGGGGGACTGTGCTGAGGGAGTGTGCTCTGGAGTGTTTTGAGAGGTTGTTTTGAGAGGTTGTTTTGAGAGGTTGTTTTGAGAGGTTGTTTTGAGGGGTTGTTTTGAGAGGTTGTTTTGAGGGGTTGTGCTGGAGCTTGAGTGTGTAATACGCTTGATTAAACAATACTGTAAAGTTCTTTTGAAATATTGATGCGAATTTCTCAGAGGATTGGGTTGCCAGTTCAGCGCCGCTACGACTTTCCGCGTCCGATTCTAATCTTCGTTGCCGCTACGATCCCGTTGCCGCAAGGTGATTAGTTTCGCCTGCAGACCGCCGTCGCTACGATGCTCCGCGTCCGATTCTGATCTTCGTTGCCGCTACGACTCCGTTGCCGCAAGGTGATTAGTTCCGCCTGCAGACTGCCGTCGCTACGATGCTCCGCGTCCGACTCTGTTCTTCGTTGCCGCTACGACTCCGTTGCCGCAAGGTGATTAGTTCCGCCTGCAGACTGCCGTGCTACGATGTTCCGCGTCCGATTCTGTTCTTCGTTGCCGCAACGACCCCGTTGCCGCAAGGTGATTAGTTTCGCCTGCAGACTGCCGTCGCTACGATGCTCCGCGTCCGATTCTGTTCTTCGTTGCCGCTACGATCCCGTTGCCGCAAGGTGATTAGTTTCGCCTGCAGACCGCCGTCGCTGCATCGATTCCCGATTCTGGGCTTGAAATTAAGAATCAATGCACGAAAGAGGGTGTAATCGGGGAAAAGCTTGCATCGATTCCCAAGTTTGGGCTTGAAATTAAGAATCGATGCACGAAAGAGGGTGTAATCGGGGAAAAGCTTGCATCGATTCGCAAGTCTGGGCTTGAAATTAAGAATCAATGCACGAAAGAGGGTGGAATCGGTGAAAAGCTTGCATCGATTCGCAAGTTTGGGCTTGAAATTAAGAATCGATGCACGAAAGATGGTGTAATCGGGGAAAAGCTTGCATCGATTCGCAAGTTTGGGCTTGAAATCAAGAATCGATGCACGAAAGAGGGTGTAATCGGGGAAAAGCTTGCATCGATTCGCAAGTCTGGGCTTGAAATCAA
>SFMG01000060.1 GCA_004554455.1 Bacteroidales bacterium
TCCTCTCCGGCAGAGGACTTCGAGCAACTCCTTACCGCCATCGAATCCTCCGGCATCGACCTTACCAATGATTATAATGATTGGTATAAGATAGGTATAGCCATTGCTTCTGAATTTGGAGAGTCAGGTCGTGATTATTTCCATAGAATCAGTAAGTTATATAGTAGTTATAATTATAAAGAAGTAGATAAGAAATACTCTCAATGTATCTCTGATCCTAATCCTTCTATTACTATATCTACTATCTATTATCTTGCTAAAAATGCAGGAATCACCCTCCCTCAAAAATCGCAAAGCGCAAAAGATGTGCACCGCTGCGCATCTGCGCAAGTTGCGCATCTTGCGCATCAAGAACCTGCTCCTCAGACCCGGAACCTCGCGCAGAATCTTCCTACCTTCGCCCTCCCGGAGGCTTCCCTGCCGCCTTTCATGGCGGACATCTACCGTGCCGACTCCTCACCCGCGACCGCAGACATGCTCCTATTCGGCTCTATCATCGCCCTCTCCTCGGTCATGCCCAAGGTCATCGGCATATACGGCCGCAAGCAGGTCTATGCCAACCTCTTCGGCTTCGTTGCTGCACCGCCTGCCTCCTCCAAGGGCAAACTGGCCGATGTCATCCGCATCGTCCAACCCATCCAGGACGAGATACGCAACTCCAACGAACTGGAGCAGTTCAACTATCAGGAGAAACTCGCTGCCTACAAGGCTTCCGGCGACCGCAACGCCCTTCCGCCCACGCCGCCCAAGTATCGCACCCTCAAGATCGCTGCCAACTCCAGCTCCACTGCGGTCTATCAGACCCTCAACGACAACGACGGCTGCGGTTTCACTGCCGAGACCGAAGGCGACACCCTGGCTATGATGATGAAGTCCGATTTCGGCAACTACAGCGACGGACTCCGCAAGGCCTTCCACCACGAACCAATCTCCTACCTGCGCCGCAAGGACAACGAACACGTAGATATCACGCACCCGCGCTGGTCGGTCCTCCTTTCGGGTACTTACGGGCAAATCTCAACCCTCATCCCCAATCCGGAGAATGGGCTCTTCTCGCGCTTCCCGTTCTACTGCCTGCCGCGCACCTACGACTGGCTCAATGTCTTTGACAGTTCCGACGAGACCCTCGAACGCCTCTTCTTCGCCCTTGGTCGCCGCTATCTGGGGCTCTATCACGTACTCACGCAGCGCGTCCGCGATCTCATCTTCGTCCTCACGCCCGAACAGCAGCAGCGTTTCAACGACCACTTCGCTGGCATCCAAACCGAGTACGTCTCCCTTTATGGCGACGATCTCGTGGCTTCTGTCCGCCGTCAGGGACTCATTGCCTATCGTATGATGATGATCCTCTCCATCACGCGCTATGTCGATACCCCCGAGCAGCTCCGCGATGTGGACACCTTCACCTGCCATGACGACGATTTCCAGACCGCCCTCAGCATGATCGACACGCTCCTCCAGCATACGGCTTTCGTCTTCACGCAGTGCCTCACACCGGTCGAGTCTGCCGATGCTCCTGTCAGCACCCTCACCGACCTCCAGCGCAAATTGCTGTCCGTCCTGCCCGAGGAGTTCGACCGTGACCGGTGGCGTCAGTGTGCTCGTTCTATCAATGTCAATCCGCGTACCGCCGACCGTTGGCTGGGTCAGTTCGTCTCCAAGCACGGTCTCCTCACCCGCCTCTCCCTCGGCCGATATTCCAAAACTTCTAATACAACACAACTATGAAACAGTATATCGAATTTATCACTCGCATCGCCTGCCGCTACACACTCCCTACTCAGTGCGCCATCACCCGCGATGACCTCATCCAAGAGGGGTGTCTTGGGTATCTGGAGGCGCAAATCAACCACCCCGAGGCCGATGAGAAAAAGTTGCTAAACTATGCCCGTAAGGCCATGCAGCGTGCCATCAATCGCTACGTCAGCCCCGTGTCGCACACTATCGAAGAAACGCTCCCTGCTCCAAACGAGCCCGACCTCTCCGAGCGCCAGGCACGCGATGCTCTCCTTGACACCGCCATCACCTTCATTGATGGTCTCGACACCCAACTCGCCGCCGGAACCATCACCCAGGCCAACTACCGCAAGAAAAAACAACGTTTTTTGCATAAATTGCGCCGTCTGGTGTCACAAGACCCCTCTTTTTCGGTATTTATATAATGAAGACGAGCGGTAACCAACCCTCAACTAAGGCTCGGGTAACGCTCGACTACCGCTCGACCTTCGCTCGCCCACTGCTTGACTAAGGGTCGACTGCCGCTCGTCCTCCGCTGACAACTTGCGTGAAAGATGTTATGTTTTTTACCAAGCGATTCTATCGCCGCAAACCTAAATCCTTTACTATTATGCGTAAAGTCAACGGCCGTTTCGTCGGCCAAATCAAAACCGCCATGTTTGGCAAACTCCGTCTCAAGACCGACGGAACTATCGCAACCGCCGAGGTTGCCAGTGTTAACAAGCAAACGCCCCTCCAGATGGCGCGCCGCATCACTTGGTCGAACATCATCGCCAACTACCGCGTCCTCAAGGAGCCGCTCCGCGAGGGTTGGGAGAACATCCCGCAGGG
>SFMG01000061.1 GCA_004554455.1 Bacteroidales bacterium
CTTACCACGAACTTCTGCTGCAAACTGGCCAACCTTCTGCTTGTCGATACCCTTGATGACGATGTGGTTTGCATCGGGAACGTCGATCTGGATGCCGTCGGTTTCGGGAACGATGACCTGATGGGAGAAGCCCAGGTTCATCACCAGATTCTTACCTTCCTTGCTGGCACGGTAGCCGACGCCGTTGATCTCCAGCTTCTTCTCGAAGCCGTTGGTAACGCCGATGACCATGTTGTCCACCAGGGTTCTGGTGAGACCGTGCAGGGAACGATTTTCCTTGGTATCGTCGGGACGGGAAACGTGGATAACGCCTGCGTCAACGTCGACCTTGATCTGGGGCACCAGGGTGCGCTCGAGGGTGCCCTTGGGGCCGGTGACGGTGATGTGGTTGTGCTCGTCGACTTTGACTTCAACGCCTGCGGGGATAGTGATGGGTGCTCTTCCTATTCTAGACATTGTGCTACCTCCTTACCATACAAACGCAAGGACTTCGCCGCCGACATGCTCTTTGCGAGCCTGCTTGTCGGTCATAACGCCCTTGGAGGTGGAGATGATTGCAATGCCCAGGCCCTTAAGAACGCGGGGCAGCTCGTCAGCACCGGCATAAACGCGGAGACCGGGCTTGCTGACGCGGCGAAGACCCTGGATGGCCTTCTCCTTACCGGGGAGATACTTAAGGGTGATGCGGATGATGCCCTGGGTGCCGTCATCAATGACCTGGTAGTTCTTGATGTAGCCTTCGTTGAGAAGAATCTCGGCAATGGCCTTCTTCATCTTGGAAGCGGGGACATCCACGGATTCATGCTTCGCGCTGCCGGCGTTGCGGATGCGGGTAAGCATATCTGCAATGGGGTCGGTGATCTGCATAGTGTTTTTATCCTCCTGATTTAGAGTTACCGCCATTGGCGGTTCAGGCGGCGAGGTTCCATGCCAATACTTGATTGGCCATGGCCTTTCGCCATCCTTATATTATAACGGAGGTGATCGGCCTCCGGTATAATGCGTTTAACGCACGTATAGCGATCCTTTCGGATCGCCATGCGCGCATGCCTCACAAAATAGCATTATATCAAAATTTGTAAGACATTGCAAGCATTTTTACGCTTTTTCAGGCGGAAATGTTTGCATTTTCTTCCCTCTGTCCTCTGTGGGGCTTCATGGGAAGAAAAGCGG
The DNA here is from genome assembly GCA_004554455.1 of Bacteroidales bacterium. GTDB lineage: Bacteria > Bacteroidota > Bacteroidia > Bacteroidales > UBA932 > Cryptobacteroides. Next base: position 1,174 of record SFMG01000061.1, read on the forward strand.
CGGGTCAGCGCTGTGTTTTGGAGCACGGCGCTGACCTTGCCGTGATGATCTTTCGATCAGAAGCTGGCCTTGCGCACGCCGGGGATCTGGCCCTTGTAAGCCAGCTCGCGGAAGCAGATACGGCAGATGCCGTAGTTGCGCAGATAAGCGTGGGGGCGGCCGCAGATCTTGCAGCGGTTGTACTTACGAGTAGAGAACTTTGCAGGAGCCTGCTGCTTGAGAATCATAGATTTCTTTGCCATAACTGTACTCCTCCTTAGCTCACGAAGGGAGCGCCCATGAGCTTGAGCAGCTCGCGAGCCTCTTCGTCGGTCTGTGCGGTGGTGGTGATCGCGATGTTCATACCACGCAGCTTCTCGATCTTGTCGTACTCGATTTCGGGGAAGATGATCTGCTCCTTCAGGCCCAGGCTGTAGTTGCCGCGGCCGTCGAAAGCGTCGGGAGAGATGCCACGGAAGTCACGGACACGGGGCAGAGCCACGTTGAACAGACGGTCCAGGAACTCCCACATGCGGTCCTGGCGGAGGGTGACCTTTACGCCGACCTTCATGCCTTCACGGAGCTTGAAGTTTGCAACGGACTTCTTTGCCACGGTAGCCACAGCGTGCTGGCCGGTGATGGCGGAGATGTCCTTGATGACTGCGTCCAGAGCCTTGGCATTGTCCTTGCAGTCGCCGCAGCCGACGGAGACAACGATCTTGTCGATCTTGGGGATCTGCATGACGGACTTGTACTGGAACTTCTGCATGAGAGCGGGAGCAACTTCCTCAAGATACTTTTTCTTCATTCTTGTCATCGGTCGTTATCTCCTTTCTCAGACTTCTGCGCCGCACTTCTTGCAGACGCGGACTTTCTTGCCGTCTGCAATCTTGTGACCGACGCGGGTACCCTTGCCGCACTTGGGGCAGACCAGCTGCACCTTGCTGACATAAATGGGGGTTTCGACCTTGATGATGCCGCCGTCCTGGCCCTGCTTCATGGGCTTCTGGTGCTTGGTAGCGACGTTGACGCCCTCCACGACCACCTTCATGGCCTTGGGGTCGGCAGACAGGACCTTGCCCTGCTTGCCCTTGTCCTTGCCGGACAGAACGATGACTTTATCGTCTTTCTTAATGTTCATTCTCTGTGCCCTCCATTAAATCACTTCGGGAGCCAGGGACAGGATCTTCATGTATTCCTTGTCACGGAGCTCACGGGCGACGGGTCCAAAGATACGAGTGCCGCGGGGGTTCTTATCACCGGTGTTGATCAGAACGGCTGCGTTCTCGTCGAAACGGACGTAGGTGCCGTCGGCGCGGCGGACAGGCTTGACGGTGCGGACAACGACTGCCTTAACAACGTCGCCCTTCTTCACGGAACCGCCGGGAGCTGCCTTGCGGACGGAGCA
>SFMG01000011.1 GCA_004554455.1 Bacteroidales bacterium
AGGCTCGGATGGTAAACCCATCTCAGGGATAACGACAAATAGTCAACTTATACCAGTAATAATCTATAAACCCGAGTCAACCTAAATCAGGAAAGTACATGCCCCTGTTTTGACCTTCTGGCTGCATCGATTCGCAAGTCTAGGCCTAAAATCAAGAATCGATGCACGGATTGCGCCTGTTTTGACCGTTTGGCTGCATCGATTCGCAAGTCTGAGCTTGAAATCGAGAATCGATGCATGGATTGCCCCTGTTTTGACCTTTTGGCTACATCGATTCGCAAGTCTAGACCTGAAATCAAGAATCGCTGCACGGATTGCCCCTGTTTTGGCCTTCTGGCTGCATCGATTCGCAAGTCTAGGCCTAAAATCAAGAATCGATGCACGGATTGCCCTTGTTTTGCCCTCTTTGCTGCATCGATTCGCAAGTCTGGGCTTGAAATCGAGAATCGCTGCATGGATTGCCCCTGTTTTGACCTTTTGGCTGCATCGATTCGCAAGTCTAGGCTTGAAATCGAGAATCGATGCAGCACTATCGTGCAGGCAAGTAGAACGGCCCGCCTACAGCAGTCTTTGCCGCTACGATGCCGCGTCCGATTCTAATTTTCGTCGTCGCTAAGTAGAACGGCCCGCCTGCAGCAAAGTCGTGGAGTGCAGGCGGGGACAGGATGCCACGAAGGCGGCATAATCCTAAGTAAAAAGCCGCCGGAGTGGCACCTGCCCCTGCCGCAACAACGCTCCGCGTCCGATTCCAATCTTCGTCGCCGCAAAGTAGAACGCTCTGCGTCCGATTCCAATTTTCGTCGTCGCAAAGTAGAACGATCCGCGTCCGATTCCAATCTTCGCTGCGGCAAAGAAGAGCGGAAAGATATTCATAAGATGATGCAGCTTATTTATGGAAGAATACTTAACTTAGCAACGGGAGACTTTTGGAAAATTTAGAAGATACATCAGAATGTTATGAAAAAGATATCAATCGTATGCCTGACGGCATTGATGAGTTGTGCGGCGGCACTGGTGAACTGTGAGGCGGCACTGGCTCAAGAAAAGGAAATGCGCTACGAGAACGCATTGAATTTCAGGATGATAAACAAGGGAGTCCCGGATGGGGTAACATCCAACCCATACCAGCGTTATCCGGATGCCCTGAAGGATTCGGTAGTGACCCAGTTATGGAACACAGCGACCAATTCGGCAGGACTGGGCATAAGGTTCAGGAGCGATTCCAAAACCATAGCCGTAAGATACAGGCTGATGTACGGGACAAGTATGAACCACATGGCCGACACAGGCAAGAAAGGGCTCGACCTCTATGCGCTCGAGGAAGACGGATGGTGTTTCGTCAACAGCTGGAGGCCGGCGAAAGGCAATCAGCAGGAAGGCGTGATTGTAAGGAATATGGACGGACAGATGAGGGAATATACCCTCTACCTGCCTCTGTATGACGGGATTGAGAATCTGGAAATCGGAGTGGAGGAAGAGGCCCGTCTGGAGCGTCCGGAAGTCGATTCACCCCGCAGCGACAGAGGGAAACTGGTATTCTACGGCAGCAGCATAATGCAGGGAGGATGCGCATCGCGTACGGGAATGTGCGCGACAAACATCATCCAGAGGGAGCTTGACGTGGAATGCGTGAACGCCGGAAACTCCGGTCAGGCGAAGCTCTATGCCCCTATGGCCAATCTGCTGGCATCGATGGAGAATGTGATGGCCTTCATCATAGACCCGGTGCCGAACTGCACCCAAGGCCAGTGCGACACCCTAACCTGCCGTTTCATACGCACCATTCGCAAGGCCCACCCGGATGTCCCTGTCATTATGGTCGAGGGACCTCTCTACCCGAGGGGCAATTACGACTTGGAACTGGGAGAGAACCTCAGGAAGAAGAATGAGATTTTCTATGCCAAGTATCTGGAACTCAAGGCAGAGAATCCGAAAGGGCTCTACTATGTACATTCCGACGGGCTGCAGGCCGAGGGGGATGAGGGAACGGTGGACAGCGTGCACCTGACGGACTACGGCTTCAGGGCCTACGCGGATGTGCTGATACCGGCCATACGTAAGGCAGTGGGCAGAAAAGCCCTGAAGTAAGTTTCAGATAAGCCATCAACCAAGTTTCAACGAATTGACTTTCAACAAGGTGAAGTTCAGCAGAGACGATAGGATACTGATGCTGGGCAGCTGTTTCGCAGCGAATATGGGCGAACGGCTGCTCAGAGACGGCTATGATATATGCCTAAACCCCTTCGGAACCCTGTTCAACCCGGCGTCCGTTGCATCTTCCATCAGGCGGCTGGATTCGGGAAGGCCGTTTACGGAGGACGAGTGCGTGATGATGGGCTCCGGAGCCGGCCTATGGTGCTCGTTCAGCCACTACACCCGTTTCGCAAGGGCGGACAAGGCCGCCTTCCTGGAAAATGCCAATGCCTCCCTGGCCGAGGCATCCGCTTTCTTCCATAGCTGCAGCAGCGTTATAGTCACCTTCGGAACCTCATACGTCTTCCGCAACCGTGAGTTCGCGGCCGGTTCTGAGAAGCGCCTGGACGGGATTGTCAGCAACTGCCTGAAGCTTCCCGCCAGGGAATTCGAGCGCTTCCGGCTGAGCGTGGATGAGATAGTTGAACTGTGGAAGCCGCTGCTGGAGGGTCCTCTGGCCGGAAAGAAAGTACTGTTCACCGTCAGCCCCATACGCCATCTTGCCGACAGCGCTCACGGCAACCAGCTCAGCAAAGCCACCCTGCTGCTGGCCATAGACAGACTGCTTGAGAATGAGGCGTCAGCCCGGACAGAAGCTGCGCTTCCGGCAAGCGGCAGGGAACGGGATTATTTCCCGTCATACGAGATAGTACTCGACGAACTGCGCGACTACAGCTGGTATGCGGAGGACACAGTTCACCCCTCTGCGGATGCAATCGACCTGATATACGGAAGATTCGCCCAATACTGCCTGCAAGGCGGGCGGGGATAAGACGACTTTTGCTATATTTGCAGACTTAACAAAATCGATTTGAAATGAGCAGACAGACAGAACTCATTGAAGAACTGGTCGCCAGGAGAGCCTCCGCCCGAATGGGTGGCGGGCAGAAAAGACTTGACGCCCAGCATAACAAAGGCAAACTCAGCGCCCGTGAAAGACTGGCACTGCTGCTTGACGAAGGCAGCTTCGAGGAATATGATATGTTCGTGCAGCACAGGTGCAGCGACTTCGGAATGGAAAAGACGAAGTTCGACGGTGACGGTGTGGTTACCGGAATGGGTACCATCGACGGCAGGCTCGTATATGTATTCGCCCAGGACTTTACGGTCAGCGGAGGTTCCCTTTCCGAAGCTCACGCAGCGAAGATTTGCAAGATTATGGATATGGCCGTACGCAACGGCGCTCCGGTCATAGGCCTCAACGACAGCGGCGGTGCCCGCATCCAGGAAGGTGTGAACGCGCTTGCCGGCTTTGCGGAGATTTTCCAGCGCAACATACTCGCCTCCGGAGTGGTGCCTCAGATTTCGGGCATATTCGGTCCCTGCGCCGGCGGAGCCGTATATTCCCCGGCCCTGACGGATTTCAACGTGATGGTAAGGGATACTTCGTATATGTTCCTTACAGGACCGGCGGTCGTGAAGAGCGTTACCGGAGAGACGGTCAGCCAGGAGGAGCTCGGAGGCGCAGGGGTACATTCGGCGAAGAGCGGAGTGGCGCATTTCGCAGCCGCTTCCGAGGAGGAGGGACTGGAGACCATCAAGCAGCTGCTCTCCTTCCTGCCGTCCAACTGCAACGAAGAGGCACCCCTGCGCCCGACCGCGGATCCGGCGGGACGCGTGGACGACGCCCTCAACGACATAGTTCCGGACAGCCCGAACAAGGCCTACAATATGTACGGAGTCATAGGCAGCATAGTCGATGACGGCATATTCCTGGAGGTGCACAAGAGCTGGGCGAAAAATATAATCGTCGGCTTTGCGCATATGAACGGACGCAGCGTCGGCATAGTCGCCAATCAGCCGCAGGTGCTGGCCGGAGTGCTCGACATCAACGCCAGCCGCAAGGCAGCGCGCTTCGTGCGTTTCTGCGACGCCTTCAACATACCTCTGGTGACCCTCGTGGACGTGCCGGGCTTCCTCTGCGGCACACAGCAGGAGTACGGCGGCATCATAGCCAACGGCGCCAAACTGCTCTACGCATACGGCGAGGCCACTGTTCCGAAGGTTACCGTGACCCTGCGCAAGTCCTATGGAGGAGCGCATATCGTGATGAGCTGCAAGCAGTTGCGCGGTGACATCAACTACGCCTGGCCTACCGCCAACATAGCCGTGATGGGTGCCGACGGAGCTGTGGAGATACTCTACGGCAAGGAGCTCAAGGCCATTGAGGATCCTGCGGAGAAAGCCGCCCTGGCCGAGGAGAAGAAGCAGGAGTACAACAATCTCTTCTGCAACCCTTACAAGGCCGCCTCATACGGATATATAGACGACGTCATTGAACCGCGCAACACCCGTTTCCGCTTGATCAGGGCTCTGGAATCCCTGGCCGGCAAGAAAGTGGCCCAGCCACTCAGGAAACACGACAATATGCCTCTGTAATGCGAGACGGAATGAAAAGGAAATTGATAGCATTGCTGCTCGCCGCATTCGCAGGCTGCGTCACGGGCTTCGCGCAGAATGTCCGGGACCTCATCATAAGCGAGGCCCAGACTGACAGTGTGGAGCTGGACAACGGCTACGGGCAGAAGGCCGCCTGGATAGAGCTGTTCAACACTTCCAACGGCAGTGTGAAGTTCGGCGGCTGCTTCCTGACCAATGACAGGAATGACCTGCGCAGATACCTCATTCCAAAGAATGACCTCAAGTGCGTGCTCGGGCCGCGCCAGTCGGTGCTGTTCTTCGCCGACGGGGATGCTTCCAAGGGCAGTTTCCACTGTTCCTTCAGTCTGAAGGCAGGAGAGACGGTCTATCTGGTAAGCAACGACGGCCGCACTATAGTCGATTCGCTCTGCATACCCGCAGGACTGGAAGCGGGAATGAGCATAGCGAAATTCGCCAATGACCCTAAGGCCATAGTTTTCGACGACATTCACCCGGCCCGGCCTACCCCGGGCAGCTACCACCACAACCCCGTCTATGACGAGGATGGCAATATCCTGGAGGAAAGCAAGGCGGAGAAACTGATGCGAACCGACCCTCACGGATTCACCCTGACTCTGGTGGCTGTGGGAGTGGTGTTCCTGGCCCTGGTGGTCCTCTACCTCTGCTACACCCTCGTGGGAGCGATATGCACCGGCAAGTTCAGGCGCCCGGAAGGTAAGAAAGCCGCCAGGAAGGCTGGAAGAAAGGCAGCAGGAAAGGCCGGAAGCAAGGCTACCGAGGGCGAGATTGCGGCAGCGATTGCCCTTGCTCTCAGGCTCGAAGGCGGGAATGAGACCGAGGCGGCCATCGCCCTGGCCCTGGACCGCTACCTCAACGAGTCGGTACACGACAATGAAAGCTATGTAATCACAATAAGAAGAAAATAATCTGTTATGAAGGAATATAAGTTCAAAATCAACGGCAACGAGTACAATGTGGCCGTGAAGAAAGTTGAAGGCAAGATCGCCGAAGTCAATGTCAATGGCGTGGACTATAGCGTGGAGATGGAAAATGCCCCTGCAGCGGCGGCTGTGGCGGCTGCTCCTGCAGCCGCTGCGGCCCCTGTGGCCGCACAGGCTCCGGCACAGGCGGCTCCCGCCGCCGCGCCGCAGCCTGCAGCCGCCGCCAAGGATGTCACCAGCCCTCTCCCGGGTGTGATACTGAGCGTGAACGTGGCGGTGGGCGACAAGGTGAAAGCCGGTCAGAAGGTGGCTGTGCTCGAGGCGATGAAGATGGAGAACGACATCGAGTCGGACTTCGACGGCACCGTAACAGCCATTCACGTGAACAAGGGCGACTCCGTGCTCGAGGGCGCAAAAATCGTAAGCATCGCATAGCATTGCCGTTATGGGAAGCAATATAGTAGATTCACTGATACAGTTCTGGCAGTACACCGGCTTCGCCAATATGACGATACAGCACGTGGTGATGATAGCCATAGGCATTACCTTCATCACCCTGGGCATAGTCAAGAAATGGGAACCGCTGCTGCTCGTGCCAATCGGCTTCGGAATCATAGTGGGCAACATCCCTATGTTCCCTGGCCTGAACATTGGCATATACGAGGACGGTTCGGTGCTGAACATACTCTACCAGGGAGTGAAGCAGGGCTGGTACCCGCCGCTGATTTTCCTTGGCATAGGTGCGATGACCGACTTCTCCGCCCTGATCTCCCAGCCTAAGCTGATGCTGGTGGGTGCCGCCGCCCAGATGGGCATATTCGGCGCCTATCTGCTGGCGATGGCCTTCGGTTTCGCTCCCAACGAAGCCGGCGCAATAGGCATAATAGGCGGTGCCGACGGCCCTACGGCCATATTCCTCAGTTCAAAGCTGGCTCCAGACCTGATGGGCGCCATCGCGGTTTCCGCATATTCCTACATGGCCCTGGTGCCGGTGATACAGAAGCCTATAATGCTGCTGCTCACGACCAAGAAGGAAAGACTCATAAAGATGAAGGCCCCGCGTCCGGTAAGCCAGAAGGAGAAGATCATCTTCCCTATCGTCGGCTTCATTCTCACCGCGCTGGTGGTTCCTTCAGGTCTTCCTCTGCTGGGAATGCTCTTCTTCGGCAATCTGCTCAAGGAGAGCGGCGTCACCCGCAGACTTGCGGAGACGGCACGCGGACCGCTCATCGACGTGGTCACCACCCTCATAGGCCTGACCGTGGGCTGCTCCACCCAGGCCGACAAGTTCCTCTCCCTGACCTCAGTGAAGATTTTCGGACTGGGACTGCTCTCTTTCATCATCGCCACCACCTGCGGTGTGCTCTTCGTGAAGCTCTGGAACCTCTTCCTGCCTGAAGGCCGCAAACTCAACCCTCTCATCGGCAATGCCGGCGTATCCGCAGTGCCGGATTCCGCCAGGGTGTCCGAGGTGGTCGGTCTGGAGGCGGACCCGAAAAATCACCTGCTTATGCACGCAATGGCCCCTAACGTGGCCGGAGTGATCGGCTCAGCCGTAGCGGCAGGCATACTCCTGAGCTTCCTTGGATAATGATGGACAAAGACAGAATCCTCATACTCGACGGTGCGATGGGCACCGCAATACAGCGTTACGGACTCGGCGGAAACAGTGAGGCGCTGAACCTCAGCCATCCCGAAGTCATCGCTGCCATACACAGGGAATATATAGAGGCGGGCGCCGACATCATCGAGACCAACAGCTTCAGCGCCAACTCTATTTCCCAGCTTGAATACGGCTGCCAGTCACAGGCAGCCGAAATGGCATTCCGGGCAGCCCGCATAGCCCGCGAGGCGGCCGACTCAGCCCCGCGCAAGGTACTGGTGGCCGGCAGCATGGGCCCGACGTCCAAGTCCCTCACCCTGCCCTCGGATGCCAATGACCCGAGCATAAGGGCCTGGAGTTTCGACGGGATGGAAGCGGCATACTTCGAGCAGGCCAAGGCCCTCATCGAGGGTGGCGTAGATTTCCTGCTGCTGGAGACCTGCTTCGACGCCCTGAACGTCAAGGCGGCCATCCACGCCATAGAAAGGGCGTCAGACGAACTCCGCCTCACAGACAGGGCTGCGGACAAAATCCGCCTCACAGACAGGGCTGCGGATGAACTCCGCCTCAAGGATGGGAAATGCCCGATTGCCGTGAGCGTCTCGGTCAGCGACCGCAGCGGACGCACACTCACGGGTCAGACACTCAGGGCCTTCTACACTTCCATAAGACATTGCAAGCCAATCGCTTTCGGCATCAACTGCTCATTGGGAGCCGAGGAGATGCAACCCCTGGTGGCTGAACTCTCCTCCTTTGTGGAATGCCCGCTGATATGCTATCCCAATGCAGGACTGCCCAACGAACTGGGCGGCTACGACCAGAGCCCCGAAGAGATGGCCGTCCATATACGCAAAATGGCGGAAGACGGGCTGCTGAACATAGTAGGCGGCTGCTGCGGTACGACTGACAGGCATATACGTGCCATTGCGGAAGCCGTGAAAGGACTGGCGCCGAGAAGGGTGCCGGCACGCAGGGAAGGATTGGAACTGAGCGGGCTGGAGAATATATGCATAGACAGGGAGCGCTTCAATTTCACCAATGTAGGCGAGCGCACCAATGTAGCCGGTTCGCGCAAGTTCGCAAGACTCATCGCCGAAGGCAATTACGCCGAAGGCATAGAGATAGCCGCGAAACAGATAGAAGACGGGGCCTCGCTCATAGACATAAATATGGACGACGCAATGCTGGACAGCGCCGTCGAGATGGAGAGATTCGTGCGCTGCATAGCCGCCGAACCGGCTGTAGCGAAGGCCGCGCTGATGATTGACTCCTCGCACTGGGACACGGTGCTTGCCGGACTGAAGAACGCCCAGGGCAAGTGCGTGGTCAACTCCATCAGTCTCAAGGAGGGCGAGGCCGCTTTCCTCGAAAAGGCTCGGGAGATATTGCGTCTCGGGGCTGCCGTGGTTGTGATGGCCTTCGACGAGGAGGGCCAGGCGACTGACTACAGACGCAAGATATCTATATGCAAAAGGGCCTGGGACCTGCTCAGGGGCATAGGATTCGACGCAAGCGACATAATTTTCGACGTGAACGTGCTCAGCGTGGGTACGGGCGAGGCGAGCGACCGACGCTACGGAATCGACTTCATCGAAGCGGTGCGCTGGATCAAGTCCAATCTCCCGGGAGCACTGACCAGCGGAGGCATATCCAACCTGTCCTTCGCCTTCCGAGGCAACAACCCGGTCCGCGAGGCGATGCATTCCGTATTCCTCTACCACGCCGTGAAGGCCGGACTGGATATGGGCATAGTCAACCCTTCGATGCTCAGGGTATATGACGACATAGAGCCGCAACTGCGTCAGGCCTGCGAAGACGTAATACTCGACAGCGACGAAGGGGCTGCGGAACGTCTGCTTGAGCTCGCCTCCGGCACTCTGCAGGCAGCGGGGCCCGCTTCGGGGAAGTCGGCATCTAAGGAAACGAAGCTCAGTCTCAGCCAGATGCTGGTAAAAGGCCGTTCCGAAGGGCTGCGTGAGGAAGTGCTCGCGGAGCTGGAACGTCTGGGCGAGGCGGGAAAGGTCATCTCCGGACCGCTTATGGAGGGAATGGAGCAGGTCGGCATACTCTTCGGTGAGGGCAAGATGTTCCTCCCGCAGGTTATGAAGTCGGCCCGGGTGATGAAGGAGGCGGTGGCCGTGCTCCAGCCTTATCTCGACGCTGCAGCAGAAAACGGCTCTGACGCTGCCGGAGACGGGGAAAGCGGCGAGCCGGGAAAGGGCCGCGACTGCATAGTCATAGCCACGGTAAAGGGCGACGTCCACGACATAGGCAAGAATATTACCGCCACCGTCCTGCGCTGCAACGGATTCCGCGTTGTGGACCTGGGCGTGATGGTGGACAACGAGAGCATACTCGAAACGGCCGCCAGAGAGAAAGCCGCGATTGTGGCCGTGAGCGGTCTGATAACCCCGTCCCTGAAGGTAATGGAGGACCTGTGCCGCCTGATGAGCGCCAGAGGCCTGCGCACTCCCCTTTTCATAGGCGGTGCGACCACCTCGGCCCTGCATACCGCAGTGAAGCTTGCCCCTCTCTACGACAGGGTTTTCTACGGTGCCGACGCCTCCGCCTCTGCAGTTATGGCGAAGCGATATATACTTGATTCCGAAGCCTTTATAGCCACGGAACACGCTGCCCAGGAGGAGTTGCGACGCATCCACGCACAGGGTCGAGGCGAGAGCCGGAAAGACATATTCCAGACTCTGGACAGCGAAGGATATATGCCTTACGAGGAATTGAAGGGCAGGGACATCGAAGTCTGCGAAGTGCCGCTTGACGCCGTGAGACCGTTCATAGACTGGAATACGTTTTACGCGATATGGCGTATCAAGGCGGACGAAAGGCAGAGTGAAGCCGCCCTGCAGATAAGGCGCGAGGCGGAGGAGACGCTCGGCAGGCTGCGTTGCCATATACGACTTGGCTGCAATTTCATACGCGACGGCGTGGGCTGCTGGGCCGGAGCCGTACATCCGCTGCACATCGCCTGCGACTGCCCGGCCTGCAAAAGCGCGGACTTCGGCATCGAAGACAGTCTGCGGCTGACGCTCGCCGACGCCATCAGCGGATATATAGCATCCCGTCTGGCCATCCCGGAACCTTACAAGGTGGTTCTGCCGGGCATAGGCTATCCGAGCTGCCCTGACCACAGTCTGAAGAAAAGCGTGCTGGAGAGCATTCCGGGCTCGGAAGAGATAGGGATAAGACTAAGCGAGAATTATGCGATGAGCCCCGATGCCAGCGTCTGCGGCTATGTCGTGGTCCACAAAGAAGCCAGATATATATGATTATGAAAAAGGGAAGAGTTTACTCCATAGACGCGCTCAGAGGCCTGGCCATCATAGGTATGGTGCTTTGTTCCGCCATAGGTTTCAATTCGGGACTTCCGGCCTGGATGTTCCACGCCCAGACACCGCCTCCTACCTACGAATTCAACCCTTCCATAGCCGGCCTGACCTGGGTGGACCTGGTCTTCCCCTTCTTCATATTCTCCATGGGAGCCGCTTTCCCTTTCGCGATGCGCAGGCGCCTGGACTCAGGGATGCGTCCCTGGAAAATGATGCTGCAGCTGCTGCGCAGGTGGCTGACTCTCACGGCTTTCGCCATCGCATTGGGGAATATCTACTCCAATGCCGGCTCCTCAGCTCCCGCCTGGGCAGTCAGTCTGCTCAATATCGGCTTCTGGCTCAGTCTGGCCCTCTGCCTGGTCCAAATCAAGGCTGACCCAATGGACAGCGGGCTTGCAAGATGGAGGGGACGTTTGGTCAACCTCTGCGGGCTGGTCCTGATTACCGCCCTCTTTGTGATACGCCGTTTCTGCTTCGGTCTTAGCTTCGACTATCATTCCAACGACATAATCATACTCATTCTGGCCAATCTCGCCCTCTTCGGCGGCCTGGCCTGGATGCTGAGCCGGGACAATCTGATACTCAGACTCTTGCTCATAGTGCTTGTGATTGCCGTTAAGGCCGTGGACAGCTATGCCCCTGCGCTGCTTGACTTTGTGCCGGACTGCGGCCCTGTTTCCTGGCTTTTCCAATGGGACTTCCTGCAGTATCTGGTGATAGCCCTCACGGCCTCCATTGTGGGAGACCTGCTGCTGCTCGAGCAGGAAAGTCCGGACAGGTGGGACGCCAAGAGATGCGTCTCCGCCTTCATCTGTCTGGCCGCAGTGCTTTTCCAGCTCTGGGCCCTTTCCGCAAGACAGATACGCATAGACCTGCTGGTCACCCTCGTCCTGGCTCTTTCGTTCATATTGCTGAACCTGCGCAGCTGGGGCATATACACTCGCATAGGATACATAGGCTTCCTCGCGCTGATGCTGGGCATAAACCTGGACCCCCTCGACGGCGGCATCACCAAGGATTTCTGCAATCTCTCCTATCTGCTTACCACCTGTGGCGCCTCTGCGCTTATGACTGCCTTCCTGATGATGCTGGAGAGGCATTTCGGACTGAAAATGAAAATGCTTTGCGGCTGCGGCAAGAACCCCATGGCGGCCTACACCATCACCGGCCTTCTGACCGTTCCGCTTCTGAGTCTCTGCAAACTGATGCCTCTGATTTACTCCCTCGCCGAGGGCTCCGTTTTCTGGGGCCTAATGCAGGGCTTCATCCTCACCGCACTGATGGTCCTGCTGACCAACCTGCTCTCCCGCTACAAGTTCTTCTTGCGGTCGTAAAATGATTATTCCATCCTCCACTCATTGAGCACACGGCCGCCCTTGAGGGTAACCCAAGTGTCAAGGGAACCGTCCTCGTGAAGAAGTATCACACGGGCACCGTTCTCGAGGTGATTATAGACGGTGTCGCCACCGGTGTAGCGGCCGTAGGAGAGCAAAATTCCGTCCCACATCACAGAATAGTCGTCGTCATGGTCGTGGCCGACAAAGACCGCTTTCACGTCGCCGCAACGCTTCATCGCGGCAAACATCCCGGAATTGTGGTCCGGGCAGCAGCAGACCTCACGGCGCGTGCCGACTAGCGGAGCTTTCTGGTCCGAAGCCGCAATGCCATATTCAGGCAGAGGGATATGGAAGAAGGCCAGACTCGGCACCGGTTTTCCGCCGTTCGCAGCGGTATAGGCGGCGCTGCGGGCCTCATAGTCCCGTATCTGCTCCTCCGTTATCCACTCGTAGTAGCGGTCCGTCCAATTGTAGGAATGGGAATCGATACAATAGAGCACGAAAGCAGTCCTGCCGTCCCTTGCCTTGATTTTCAGATCTATATCCGGAACGGAGCCGCCTTTACGGTCCGGATGGAGGTTATATGGAAGCGTGCGGAGCATATCGTACATCTGCTCGTTCGTGGCATCGAATTCCTTGTCGTGGTTGCCGAAGCATACTACAAAGGGCACTTTGGCCTTTGATACTAGGGAAACAATGGTCTTCATTCCCTCAACAGCCGGTGCGGAGTAAATCACATCCCCGGTAAAGACTACAAGGTCTGGTTTTTCCCTTTTGACCACCTCCTGCACCCTTTCCAGGGCTATGTCCGATTTGGGGTTGCCGAGGCAGAAGTGAGTGTCGGTGAACTGTACTATCTTGAACTCGCCCCTGCGGTTGAAGCTGAGTTCCTGCGCATTGGAAGTCAGGGCAAGAGAGAGTAGGCAAAGGGTCAGGAATATCTGTTTCATAATTTGAAATCGACTATTATAGGCCTGTGGTCTGAAGGATGCCAGAAGTTGCTGAGCTTTGCTGGGTCACGTACCGGCTCGCTCCAGTCCCCTGTCGGAATATGGGCTGCAGTGATTCTGGAAAAGAGCTTCGGAGTGCAGTAGAAGTAGTCTATCCTGGCCTTTCCTCCCGTTGTGGTCTTGAACTCTCCGGGATATAGTGCGGCTATGACATCCACATAACGGCCATCCCTGATTATGACGTCCTGGCAGGCAAAGCCGGGTGCGTCTTCCGCCCATTTGTACTGATAGTTGTCAACCCTGCTGCGGGAGTTGAAGTCACCCATCATCATCCAATATTCCTTTGACGGCTTCTTCGACCTGCCTATGGTGTGTTTCAGTATATATTCCATTTCCACGGCCCTGAAGGCGTCTCCCCCGTGGGCGGCTTTGCTAGCTTCCCTTTCTTCCTTGGATGCGTAGAAGCTGTAAGCCTGCGGCCAGGTGTGCAGGGTGACCACATTCAGTTCTTTCCTATTGAATCGGATACGCGCCCACCCGGCTCCGTGGGATACTATGGTGTCCGTCTGTTCCGGCGTTTTTGTTTCGAGATTGCCGGTTATGCGATCGATGCCCTCTATCGGATATTTCGAGGTGATAACCTGGGGAAAGTTGTCCCTGTGACCTCCCACGAACACGTAGTTGTGTCCGTAGCGTGCCGCCAGTTCAGCCCAGCCGTCCACAAGATAACGGTCTTCGACTGCGCACTTGTCTGCAGTACCGGTGATATAGATGCTTTGGGCCTCGCACCACACGCAGATGTCCGGGTTCTGGGATTTGACATATTCCACGAAGTTGTCGTAGGAGTTTCCCTGGTCGGACCACATTCCGTTCTGTATGTTCCAGTACATTACCCGGAGATTGGATTTCGGGCCCGCTGCAAGGGCAAGGACCGAGGCAAGGAGCATGGCTCCAAAAGTTACAATAAGGCGTTTCATGTTAATTAATTCTTTGTTGATGGATTGATTGTTCACGAAGGTAGGAATCTTTTCTGATTCAAAAAAGCTCTTTAGCGTGGCGAGGTAGCGTTCAGCGTGGCGGACTATTAGCGGGTGCTGCGCACCCTCGGCGGCAAAAACATAGGGAAATGCCGCCTCCGGGCGCATCAGCACCCGCCTTTGCCGCCGCTGTCGAACCTGCCTGCACTCAGGTTGCTGCAGGCAGGCGAATCTTCGTTGCAGCACCGACCACTGCAGGCGGGCTATTCTTCTTTGCAGCGACAAAGATTAGAATCGGACGCATACCTTTGTTGCGGCAGGGACAGGTGCCACTCCGGCGGCTTTTTACTTAGGATTATGCCGCCTTCGTGGCATCCTGTCCCTGCCTGCGCCTCACAACGATGCTGCAGGCGGGCCATTCTTCTTAGCCACAAAGAAAATTAGAATCGGACGCGGACCTCGTTGCCGCTACGACCGCCGCTGCAGGCGGGCCATTCTTCTTCGCCGCAAAGAAAATTAGAATCGGACGCGGACCTCGTTGCCGCTACGACTGCTGCAGGCGAAACTATTCCTCACTGTAGCGGCGATGGCGCTGCAACGATTCCCAAGTCTAGACCTGAAATCAAGAATCGATGCACGAAAGAGGGTGTAAACCGGAAAAAGCTTGCATCGATTCC
This sequence comes from Bacteroidales bacterium, assembly GCA_004554455.1. GTDB lineage: Bacteria > Bacteroidota > Bacteroidia > Bacteroidales > UBA932 > Cryptobacteroides. The sequence continues at coordinate 14,405 of SFMG01000011.1, forward strand.
CAAGTCTGAGCCTGAAATCAAGAATCGATGCACGAAAGAGGGCTTAAACCGGGAAAAGCTTGCATCGATTCTCAAGTCTGGGCCTGAAATCAAGAATCGATGCACGCAAGAGGGCTTAAACCGGGAAAAGCTTGCATCGATTCCCAAGTCTGAGCCTGAAATCAAGAATCGTTGCACGAAAGAGGGTGTAAACCGGGAAAAACTTGCATCGATTCCCAAGTCTGGGCCTGAAATCAAGAATCGATGCACGCAAGAGGGTGAAAACAGGCAAAACCTTGCATCGATTCGCAAGTCTGGGCCTGAAATCAAGAATCACTGCACGAAACGCCCCAAGCCCACAGCCCCGGAGCAGGCCAGAATCAAAAAAGGGGTGGCCGGTCATTCCGGTCACCCCCTTTATGATATCAAGGAAAGACTACTTGTACATTACGCCGCCGATGACATTGAAGTTGGCATCTACAAAGAACATATTAAGTTCATTCTCGCCAGGAACGAGAAGCACATCGGAGTATGCTCCGGCGCCAGTCCAGTCAAGGTTGGCCCAAGCTTCACTACGATCCACCCAGGAATCACAATCTACAATCATTACTTCCTCCGCCTTGGTCGGATCGGTCACGTCGAGCAGAACAACATCAGTTGCGTCATAATCGAAATGACAACCCTTCACGATAGCAGCATATTTTTTGCCTTTGAAATCAGCAGTAGCTATGCAGTTGTAATTCTCCATCCAGGCTGAGCCGGTAGTATAGCATACTGACCAGGCTGAACCATTGTAATAATAGAGATTATAGTCGCCACCATAACCAATGTAGAGGAAGCCATCGGAAGCCTTGGTTCCAAGAGCTACGCCACAAGCGCCGGTAACCGTACTGCCTGCGTATGGAGGGGCAACATAGCTGAAGCCCTCCTGTATCGTTCCATTGGAAATCTCCCAATAAAGCACAGCTCCACCGGCACCGTCAGAAACAACAGCGGTAACAACGGCATTCTTGGTGATATCGCCCTTTACCCTGACATTTCCGCAATCGACACCATAGTAGTTGGCGGTATCAAAGGTAAGGAGTACCTTAGGATCAATCTTGGAGATGTCATCGAGACGGAATATGGTAAGAGTTGAACCATAAGCAGCATCTGCTGCAGCAAGGATGTGATTGCCTTCATCTACACAGAGGCTCTGGATATTGTAACCCTCCGGAAGATTGATGGTATTGACGAGGGTACCGTCTGCAGGATTGAGAACGAGCACCTTTGTGCCGTTGGAAAGGAGAAGATATTCTCCGTATTTTGCCAGACGGACTTTGGAATCTGCAGTATAGGCGGAGTAGTCGGTAGGGTTGCAGTACCACTTAACACTTGAAGGTCCATCCTGAGATACGATGAGGGTAATAAGATTCACGTCGTCACCGAGGTTCACGGTCACGGACGTTTCACGAGAGCCGTCGAGTTCGTCGAAAGGATCGACCTCAACGCTGATGGTGTGGCTTTCGTATGCCTTGGAATCGGAAACAAGCCTTGCCCAGGTGCAGGCAGGATCCATTGTGGCCTCGAATTCGAGGTTGGTCTTGAATTCGAAGATGACTTTGCCGCCTTCAGGGCCTACGGCCTTCTCGTCCTCAACGATGTCAAAAGCAGGAACATAGCCCTGAACGAGGGAAACTTCCTTGACGGTAGCACCCGCAGTTATGACCAGAGTGGCAACGCGCGGATCCTTGCTGTCGGATGCGGTGGCGATTACCTTGACCTTGGCATCACCTGCCTCACCCTTATCAGGAGAAATGAGGCACCAGTCGGAAGCCTCCTTGAGAGAAGCTGTCCAGGCGGCAGTAGAGTTGAATTCGACGAAAACATCAACCTCCTCGGTTCCTTCCACAGGAATGGAAACCTCATCGGGAGCGGTGATCTTCGGTTCAGCGACCGGTTTTTCGCAAGCCATTGCTAAAACGGCCATCGAAAGGAATAAAGCGATTTTTTTCATAATTGATGAATGATGGTTTATTTAGTTGATATTACATAGTTTCCAGCATCTGCCAGATCTGATAAAGTCCTCTCGGAACGTGGAAGCAGCCCTTCCACTTGCCGCCCTTGAGAGGAAGCAGCACCTCTCCGCGACGGTTCAGGTAGCCGTACCACTCGGGATAGTCAGGGTCCTTGAAATGCGACCAGAGATAGTCATTGAGTTTCGAGAACCACTCCAGGCACTTTCTGTTGCCAGTAAGCTGATAGCCCTTGAGCATTGCGATGGCCGATTCGATGTGTACCCACCAGAGTTTCTGGTCCCACTCGAGTTCTTGTGTAGGGTGGCCCTTGCAGTCCATAAAGTAGAATATGCCTCCGTACTGCTTGTCCCAGCCGTACTCGATGACGCTGAGGGAAATCTCCACGGCCTTTTCTATCAGTGCCTTGTCATTGCGTCTGATGCCTATGTTCATAAGGAACCACATTGCCTCGAGGTCGTGGCCCGGATTGACTTTGCGGCCCTCGAAACAATCGACCATACTGCCGTCCGGAGCCAGATTCTCCATTATGACACCCAGCTGAGGCTGCCAGAACACATCCACAATCTCGTGGACGCTCTCGTCTATGGTACGTTCTATGAGCTCGGGATCGTTGATGATGTCCTCCACCTCCAGTGCCATGTTGCAGATAATCATAGGAAGGGCGAAATCCTTCATAGGACGCGTGCCCGGATAGGCCTTCAGCCACTGACCCTTGGGATTGCTCCTGCGCTCGAGTATGCGCCGGAAGGTCCTGCGGGCAATCTCCGCATATTCCTCACTTCCCGTGGCCTTGGCGAGCTGGGCGAAAGCCATACATGCGAAGGTGTTGGAGAAGATGTTGTACGGCTGCACAAGCGGACGTCCGTCGCGGGTAAGCGAGAAATAGAAGTCGTAGTTGCCGTCGTGGCCATATTTCTTGAGAAACTCTCCGCCCTGAACAGCTGCATCCAGCCAGGCCTGCTTACGGTCAAGACTGTTGTAGAGCATTGCGAACATCCAGACTTCGCGGCCCTGAAGCCAGACGAATTTGTCCGTGTCATAGACGCTACCGTCCCTGTCAAGGCAGGAGAAATAGCCCCCGAACTCCTTATCCTGGGATTTCTCGAGCCAGAACGGGAGCACATTCTTGAGGAGTTCCTTTTTATACTGGAACGCCAGCTGTTTAAAGTTCATTTCCGACATATCAATATTTAATTTATTTTGGTTCAGGTTTTAGCAATTGCTCATCCGAGCGTTTCCAGGTAGTCGTCAAAGGCCCGCTTGATGTCATCCCAGTAATCGTGCATACGTATATGACACAAGTCGAAGAAGAACATCCCGTCGGTGCTGGAATTGATGCAGGCATCGACAATCTGAGGCATAAGGGCGCCCTGCCCGCCGTTCTCGAAGCCGCTTCCGTTGCCTATGTCCGGACCGCCGCTGAACGGCACGTCGTCCTTGAAGAGAGAAGCCGCCTGCTTGCAGAAGCCCTGCATTGTCCATTCGCCGCTGCCGTATATGGACGAGGTAGAGGCGTAGGCGCCTATGAACATATAGTCGCAGTGGTCGGCATATCCAAACTCGGCATATCTGTCGCCAGCCCAGTAGTAGCCATCCGCCTTAGGGTCATATTTCGGGCTCGCCCAATTGACGCCTGAATAGTAATAGCTTGAATACCAGCCGCCTACGTAGCATCCGAATTTCATATCCGCGTTCTTGGCGTGAACGGTGTCCGCGGCCTTGACGATGAAGTCATGTATGACCTTGGCACGGAATTCCAGCCACTGTTTCGTAAGGGTTGAGACGGGACGCTTGAGTTCGCTCTGGCCCGCAGCCATCACATCCCCCGGCCAGGAATTCATCTTCTGTCCGCAATACTCCTCGAAGCCGCTGCGCATCAGCTCGGAAAAATCACTCTGAAGGCTGTAGTCGTCAAAACGGCAGCGGTCCAGTATGATGCCGTCCAGGTCGTATGCGGCCAGATCGGATATGATTCCGAGCACGTAAGCCTGCGCGTCAGGATGGACGGGAGAAAGGAACTTGGCACCGTAGTCCACACTGTCATCGAGCAGGTCCATAGTGTTCTTGAGTCCGTCAGCGGTGTTTACCACTGATGCCCAGGCCTTCCGGGAAGGGTCGGTGAAGAGTTTGCCGTCACTGCCGAGTCCGTACGGGCAGAGGCAGCCGTCCACGAAGGTGTTCATTACGGCGTGCACCCTCAGGCCCTGCCTGTGTCCCTCATCGATGAAGGTCTGAAGATAGTCGAAATCCGCGGTCCTCTCCAGAAAGACATAACCCTTGGAGGTCCAGCAGTCCATCCTTCTCTGGGGCTCGGCGTGCGTGGATTTGAAAAGGACTCCGCCGTTGGTCGGCCTCACATCCACCACGAGATCGGTGAAACCGCAATCCTTCAGCAGCCCTATTTCCCGGATTATATTGCTCTCGCTGTTCGCGAACTCCTCCCAGTTGCCCTCGCAGCTGACCCAGACATAGCGGGATTTGCCCTTCTGGCCTTCGGGTTTCGGAGGCTCAGGGATATCCGGCTTATCGGTAGAAGTGGTATCCTTGCCGTTCCAGTTGGGATTCCAAGGATGATAAGGATCCTTCTCACAGGAGAGAAGAATGCCTGCTGAAAGAAGAAGGGAAAATATGAAAGTCTTACTGCGCATTTCCTGTCAATATCATTTCACAAATTTAAGCATAAGCGTACTTGCCACCCGCCTCTGGCTTCCGTCGGACGGGCTGATGCTTTCCTTGCCACCAATGAGCATGCAGCTGGAGCCTCCGCCGTCCAGGTTTATGGCCTGGGTGCAGCCCAGGGAGAGCAGCAGGCGGCCCAGCTGTTCGGTGGTCAAGCCCTTGACGCCGGGAGTCATTTCACGGCCCTCGCAGACCATAAAGACAATTTCGCCGGCGGATGTGTAGCCAATCGCGCTCCTCGGATTGTAGGCGGTGCAGCCCACGTCCGAAAGGAAGAGCTCGTTTTCGTAGCTATTGACAAGTACGGAATCCTTCAGCAGCACCGGGCCTCCTCCTATGGCGAAGTCCGAGGAGAGTTCCTCGGCATTGCCCGGGAACTTGGAGGAAGGAGTCCTCAAAGGATCCTTGGACCAGCTGTTGCGTGCCGGCGTCGGATAGACCCAGGTCTTCTTTTCGCTGCTGTTGTAATAGCTCCAGGCCGCCCTGTAGCCATCTTTCTCCCGGAGGAATATCGCCCTGGTAGGATAATATATGGTCTTCCAGTCCTGTGAGGCATAGTTGATGTTCTGGGCCAGCAGTACGCCTTCACGAAGGGCCAGGGAGGCACTGTAGTTCAGGCCGTCCGAGACATAGAAGTAGCCGGCATTCATCACTACGTCCCATTTTCCTCCGTCATAGACAGAGGCGGGAGTGCGCAGGGCATCCGTGGAGCCCTCCATCGAAGGGTCATTGATGCACCAGAGATCCAGGGTCACAGCCCCGGCATCCGCAACGACGGCATAGACCAGGGCAGGACTGTCCTTGAACTCGGTGCAGCGAAGCAATCTCACGCCCTTGGCCGTGACTGAGAACTCCCCGCTGACATCTTCCCATACGAACTCGGGCTTCTCCGGTTCTACCGGCTTCTCCGGCCCGTCAGGCTTCTCCCAAGGCCAGTCCGTACCGCTGCCGGAAGAGACAGGGGTGCAGGCTGCCGCGAGGAGAGCCAGACAGGCGATATGCAAACGGATCAAAGACATATATACTTATTTCTTGATGCAGTCGGCGACGAAGCCGCCAATCACACCGGCGTACTGGTCGAAGTAATATATGAACACCTTGAATCCGTCGGGAGACTGTGCGATGACTACGTCGCCGCAGGAATTGGACTCTGCCGCATTGGTCATCTGGAAGTACTCGATTTCAGTACCTACGACAAGGGCGGAGCAGTTGTCGAATTCACCCTTCATACCGGATATGTCGGTCACGTCATAGACGTACAGCTGAGGAGCTACTCCCCAGGCAGGGAAGTGGCTGAGAACCAGGAAGGCCGCATACTGTGCATTGTTGAAGGCCTTGCAGTCTATCTGGTTGGCATTCCATGCCCATCCAGAACCGTTGGAAGTCGGCAGATTGGCGCCGATGCTCAGGTCTGGCTTGACCCAGTCGAGTTCAGGGCCGCCGCTCAGTCCGGAATAAGCTCCGAAGAACCATCCGCCCGCAGCAGTAGAAGAAGCAGGAGTCAGGGCCGCCGCGTTGACAGGAGCCTGTCCCCAACTCAATCCGGCTGCGCTGATGTCGTATTCATTAATGGAATTCACCGATCCTCCCTTGACTTCTATGGATATGAAGTGGGATGCGGTGGTGATGGAAGGCACACCCTCAAAGAGTATGGTGACCATGGCGTCGCCGTCGAGATTTCCGCTGATTTCCATCTTGCCACCCCTTGGCAGGGCCCTCGCGCTTTCATATTCGCAGAAGAGAACAGGGGTCTCGCTGACAGATGAACTCTTGTATATCTTAAGGCTGCCGCTGTAAGGGTCTTCGGCTATATGGTTGCATATCAGCATATTGCCAGCCTCGTCACTTGCGATGGAACCGGCGCTGGCGCTGCCGAGGACGATCTCGCCCTTCTTGGCTCCGGTCTGGCCATCCAGGTAGATAGGGGTGCTTCCGTCACCCATACATACTACGAGATAGCCGTCTATGGCTGCCAGCGACGGGTTGGTGGCGGCAGTGTAGGCAGGTGTGCCGAGCCTGCTGTCAGGCGCGAAGTTGAACAGTTGGCGCACGGAGCTCTTATTGAAGCCGTGGGCTATCTTCGTAGGGATAGCCTTCTGGGCGGTGTAAACTATCTCGGTCTTGCCGTCAGGAGCGAGGAGGACCACCTCACGCGGATTGTTGTAGTCGGCAGGCGTGTCCAGGTCGCTCTTGACACTGGCGTGAGCGCTGGCAACAGCCGTTGCGCTGACGGAAGAGAGGTCGTCGGTGGTGAAGAGATAGATCATCCTTTCGTCATTGTCGATAAATCCGTCGATAGGAGGATTTACGATGGAGAAGGACATCAGGGTGGCATTCGAGGACTTTACCCTCTTGCCGGTAATGACTATCTTCCTGCTCTTGCCGGAGGCGTCGGTAAAGACGAACTCGTTCTCATCGTAGAGACTCATCACGCTGAGAGGCGGATCTATCTTGCAGTCGTTGGCCAGCTCGGCCTTGACACGTACCTTGGCCATATACATAGTGGTCTGGTCATCCGACTCCTCAGGGTAATAGTAAGGGATAGGGATAACGAAACGGTCGGCATCCGGATCGCTTACCTGAAGGCGTCCCAGAAGAAGGCCGTTGTACGGTCCGTCGGTGAAGAAGGCGGAGAAACTGGTTATGGACTGACGCTGAACGGTAGGCTCCACAAACTCCGGTTTCTGGCAGGCTGCCAGGAAAAGGCAGGACAGTGCCGCTATTATTATGCTCTTTTTCATTTCAATACTTCTTTTTGGATCAGTTCCACTCGCTGAACTGTGACACTTTGCCGTTGCTGCTGAGTTCGGACTCAGGCAGAGGGAAACGGTAGAGCCTGCTCGGGAAGTTGCGGTTCTTCTCATCTACGGAAACGTAGGAATATGAGAAGCCCTCATCCGTCTTTTCTACCTTCAGGCCGTGCTGCTGATAGCCGCTCAGGCCTTCCGGATAGTTCTTGTGAGCCACTCCCCAGCGGCGCAGGTCCCAGTATGAAAGGCCTTCGTAAGCCATTTCGACCTTGCGCTCCTGACGTATCGCGGTCCAGAGTTCCGAGCCGGACTTAGGGGTGTAGGCCAGGCCGACACGGGCGCGTATCCGGCGCACTGCGTCATTGGCCTCGGACTCGAGATTGAGACGGTAGCAGGCCTCGGCTTTGTTGAGCAATACCTCTGCATAGCGCAGGATAGTCACAGGCTGTACTCCGCCGGGCTGGTGGATCACGTCGTGAGTCTCGTCCACACCCTTGCGCAGATAGTAACCCGTGCAGGTACGTCCCTTAGGCTCCTGTTCCAGTTTCCAGGCAAACCAGCCGTCACGTCCTCCGACGTAAGGCTCTATGGTGCGGCCCTTCCAGGCCGAGCCGTTGTAGAGTATGGTTGCGGCAAAGCGCGGTTCAAGCTTGTCGTACGGAGGCTTCGCGGAAACGGCATCCGAATGCCAAGGGCTCCAGTCCACCTGTCCGCCTCCGGCATATTCGTATGACTCGACCATTTCCTGGGTAGGGTAGGCATATCCGCCGCCTGTCTCACCGAAGAAGTAATAGTCACCTCCCGGAGTGTAATAGAAGTCGAAAGAGTGGGTGACGTCGTTGGCGCGGTCGAACACATACTGGAGTATGGCTTCGTTGTTGCCGTCTGCAATGGACTTGCCCCAGGCATCGCTGTAGCTGTCCTCGAGGCCATAGCCGAGTGCCTCGACCTCAGCGGCGGCATCGACCACCTTCTGCCAGCGTCCGGCATAGAGCATTGCGCGGCTCATCAGAGCCCAGGCCATGCCCTTGTTTATGCGGCCCCTGGCCTCCGCCTTTGCCGGCAGGACCTCAGCGGCAGCCTTGAGGTCGGATTCCACGAAGTCCCACACCTGCTCTTCGCTGCTGAGTTCCTTGTCCTTGCTGATAGCGGTCAGGTCCTCGCCGTAGAGTATGACCTCCTTGTAGCGCTTTGCAAGTTCGAAATAGAAATATCCTCTCATGAAAAGCATCTCCGCACGCAGGCGGGCCTTGTCCCCGGAGGACATCTCGCCATAGGCCTCGAGATAGCTCAGGCCCTGGTTGACCTTGCGGACTGCCTGATAGAGGCTGCCCCAGACGCCCATATAGGTGTCCACGTAAGTACTGCTCATCGTGACCTCGTCCCCATAGGCGAACTCACTCGGAATCAGTCCAGTATATACATAATTGTAGGAGCCGTACTTGAACTCGTCGGTAAGGGCTTCGGTGAAGAAGCCATAGGCACTCTGCCAGCCGTAGATGTCAAGCACGTAGCTGTAGATGTAGTTCACACCGTATTCGGCGGTCTCGGTGGTCTGCCAGAGGACCTTGTCGGAAACCCTGTCGGTAGGCGTCATATCCAGATACCTGGTGCAGGATGCCGTAGCGATCAGCAGGAGTGATGCAAATATGCTGAAAAATCTCTGTTTCATAACTGTCCTCCTTTAGAAAGTGATAGTAAGTCCACCCATAAGAAGCTTCTGCTGAGGGTAGTAGCCATTGTTGACACCCGGAGACTCCGGATCTATGCCTTCCGGAAGCCCGTCGATAGTAAAGAGGTTCTGACCCTCTAGGAATATCCTCAGATTCTCCATCCGGATTTTCCTTATCCACTTCTGAGGGAAGCTGTAGCCCAGCTGGGCCGACTTCAGGCGAACGTATCTGCCGTTCCTTATCCAGAAGGTGCTGCAGAGTCCGTTGTCGCCGCCGTGGCCGGTGTTGCCAAGGGTGAGGCGCGGGAAAGTGCCCTCCGGATTGTATATGCTGTAGGCATTCTCCACAAGGTAGAGAGGCGAGTTCGCATTCTCCTTGAAGGTCTGGGTCCAGATGGTGTTGTCGTCGTTGTAGTTGTAGTAGGTACCGGTCATAGACACGTCGAAGAGAGCGCCTCCGGTGAACTGGGCATTGAAGTCGATCCCGTTCCATTCGAACCAGAGGTTCAGGCCGAAGGTGAGTTCCGGCATATTCGGACGTCCGATTATGGTCTTGTCCTGTTCGTCGATCTTGCCGTCTCCGTTGAGGTCCACGTACTTGATGTCACCTACGCAAGGGCGGGTGCCGTACCAGGCCGAGTTGTCGATCTCCTCCTCGCTGCGGTAGAGACCCTCTGCCTGCCATGCCATGAAGGTGCCGTAAGTGGTTCCCACACGCTTGCGGCCGGAAGGGATGTTAGGATCGTCGTTGTACTTGAGCCAGCGGGTCTTGGAATAGGTCAGACTGGCGCTGATTCCGTAATGGAAAGGCGACGGGCCCGCCATAAAGCTGTTCTTGTGCGAAACGAGTATGTCTATACCCTTGGTGTCCACTGCGTTGCCATTGACCCAGGTCGGATAGTATCCGCCCATGGATGAAGGGAAGCCGGAAGACTGGTAGGTAAGCATGTCATAGGTCCAGTTGTAGAAGCCGTCCACCTCGAGAGCCAGTTTGCTGTCCCACATCGAAAGGTCGAATCCCACATTGTAGGAAAGGGTCTTTTCCCAGCTCAGGTCCGTGTTAGGAACGCCGGAAGGGTAATACGCAGGATTGCTTGTGATGCCTCCGCCCGGCTGAGGATATGCTATCATGCTGCTGTAGAGCGAGTAGGAACTCAGGAACATATAGGACGAAACGCTGTCGTTGCCCAGCAGACCTACGGAGCCCCTTATCTTCAGGTCATCTATGCAGTCCACTCCGCTCATAAAGCTCTCTTTGGATATCCTCCATCCGAGGGAAGCGGAAGGGAAGAAGCCCCAGCGGGTCTTCAGCATGCCTGCGAACTTGTAGGAGCCGTCCAGACGGCCTGTAAACTCGGCGAGATACCTCTCATCATAGTCGTACCTGGCCCTGAACACATAACCGGCGCTGCGGCTGGCGTCGCTGCTGCCCATCACAGGTGACTGGGTAGGCTTGCCATTGCTCAGCTCAGGCAGGGAAGCAAACGGAATCTCCTTCACATAGGCGGAAAGATCGTTGCTGCGGGCGTCGCGGACCTCGAGCAGGGCGAGCAGGTCGAGATTGTTCTTCCCGAAACTGTTGACATAGCTCACGGAAGCCTGTCCCACCAGCTGCTGCCAGTAGCTTGAGCCCTCTCCGAGATTGTTTCCGTCACCGTTGCCGCGCGGATCCGCTGTCTTCTTCCATTCTCCGGAAGAGTAGGACATCAGATTGTAAGGAGTGTTGAGATTCTTGTTGTAGGAGCTGCCCCAGTCGAAGGAGCCCGAGAGCTTGAGAACCAGTCCCTTCACCCAAGGGAGCTCGTAGCTGATGGCCGCATTGACGGACAGGCTCACACCCCTGGTCTTTTTGTAACCCGACTCGTAGATTGCTGCGAGAGGGCTCTGAGGCAATGTCGTGTTCTTCTTTATCGAAGCGGTATAGAGACCATCGTACTTCTCAGGGAGATAAGGATGCATCTGTATGGTCTGGTTGGCTATCGAGAGCCATCCGGCTTCGCCCACATAGGAGTTCGCATCGGTACCGCCGGAGTTGAAGGCCGGGGTATGGCGGTTCGAGAGCACGCCCGAAAGGCCGAGGGAGAACTTGAAGTTGCGGGCTATCTCGCTGTCGATATTGGCCCTGACATTGTACCTGTTGTAATTGAAGTTGTCGATGTTTCCCTTCTGGCCGAGGTAGCCGAAGGATGCGAAATAGCGGGTTTTCTCGCTGCCGCCCTGCACCGTGACGTTATGTTTCTGGGTAAGGCCGGTTCCAAAGACCTTGTCAATGTAATTCACATTGTCCCAGCCGTCGGAAGGGTCGCCGTTCGTCATCAATTTCACCTGTTCTCCAGTGAAATAAGGGACATACTCAGATTCGGAAGCTATGACTCCGGAAGCGAGCTGATCCATCATCTGCGCCACATTGTAGTAGTAGGCGAACTGAGGGCCGTCCATAAAGTCCGGGAAGTTTGCGTTCACGGAAGCACCCAGCGAGGCGTTGTAGCTGATCTTGGCCTTGCCCTGGGCTCCCCTCTTGGTGGTGACGATAATCACACCGCCCGCACTCTTCAGACCATAGACCGCAGCCGAGGCACCGTCCTTGAGCACAGAAATGCTCTCTATGTCGGCAGGGTCGAGGTCATTGATATCGGAGACAGGATAGCCGTCAACGACATAGGCAGCTCCGTAAATGGAACCGCGGATGCGGAGCGAGGCCTGGTCGAGGCCCGGCTCACCGGATTCCTGCACTGAAGATATACCGGTAAGTTTGCCGGCTAGCAGCTGGGACACGTTGGTGGATGGCGCCTTCATCAGTTCCTCGCCCTTCATCGCGGAAACCGCGGAAGTAAGCGAAGACTTCTTCTGGGTGCCGTAGCCCACGACCACGGTCTCTTCGATGAAGTTCAGATCCTCTTTCATCACCCAGTCGAGCTGAGCCTGTCTGCCGTCCCATACGACGGACTGCTCGGCCATTCCAAGGCAGGAGAACACGAGGGTAGCCCCCGCTTTGAGTCCTGAAATCGAATAATTTCCCTTTTCGTCGGTTACCGTGCCTGTTCCGGTTCCTTCGACCATTACGGCCACTCCCGGCAGAGGCGAACCGCCTTCATCCGTCACCTTGCCGCTCACGCGCGACTGCGCCGAAGCCTGGAAGGCCGTGGCGAGCAGTATTGCAGCGGCAAGCAGATGTTTGATGATTCCTTTCATTTCGGTATAGATTAGTTGCTGTTGTTCTGTGGTATTTAAATATTGCCTACTTCCTCATCGCATCCTCCAGCACATCCCAAAGCTGATGTTTGTTCAGATGGACTATGTCGAAGACCATCACGCCGTCCGTGCTCTCGAGAGCCTGTCTCACGGCCGGTCCGAAAGGCCTGAAGTCGCCGAGATACTGCTCGACATAGATGGAACCTATGACAGGGACCTTGCCGCAGGTGACTTTACGGGCCAGTTCGGCACCGCCCTCGACGCAGTAGCAGTAGGTCAGACTGTTGTCCATTGCCGCCTCGCCGCGCTTTCCCGTCACTCCGCTCGCCCTGTCCACCTCGTCCTTGGTCACGAGGGTGTAGTAGAGTCCGGTCATATATATGTCCAGATACTCGGCGTAGCCGCTGTTCCTGTAGTTCTCAGTGGCCCAGAAGGCATATTCCTCTTCTTTCGAAGGGTCGTAGTCGCGGCTGGCCCAGTTGACGCCGAGCTGCCAGTAGGTAGGATACCAGGCACCCGTGTAGTCGCCTATGATCAGGGACGGGTTGATTTCTTTCAGGGCGCGGTGTGCCTCGACGACGAAATCGTGTATCACCATAGCCCTCCATTCGATCCACTCCTTTGCGTCTTTTCCCAGAACCCAGCTGTCGCGCAGGCGGCCCTCAGAGTCGTACCAGCTGAGTATGTCCTCGGGGAAGTTTTCCACCGGACGGCCGATGTGGCGTTCGAAGAGACTGCGGGACAGTTCGCTGAAATCGGAAGTTATGCCGTCGTAGCGGACGCGGTCGAAAATGAGACCGTCGCAGTCCGGATAGCGCTGCACGAATTCCTTGAGTATGTCCAGTTCATATTTCTGAACCTCCGGGTCGGCCGGATTCAGCATGCCGTTGTAATTGCTCTTTATGCTGGAGATAGGCACCAGGCGACCCTTGTCGTAGCAGATGCTCTGCCATGAGGCCTTGTCCCCGTAGATTATGCCCCTGTCGAACCAGTTGTGTCCTCCGGCGAAGACATTCAGCGACGCGAATACCTTCATTCCCCTTTCGTGGCCAAGTCTGATGAAATGTCCCATCATATCGTAGTCACGCGCCCTCACGCAGCCTTCCCATTCCCCCATATATGGAGCGATGGCACTGTCGTACAGGACTTCTCCCATAATGGATTTCATATCCACCACGACATTGTCGAAGCCTATGCTGCGGCATTTGTCAAGATAGAAGGCTATCGAATCGGGGTCAGAAAGCGTCGCAAAGTTGGCCTCGCAGTCGAACCACATATAATTCTGCTTCTCTGCGGCCTCCTCCCTGCTTCCGTCGCAGGCGCAGGACAGCGAAAACAGAAGGATCAAAGGCAAAAACAGCTTTCTCATATCCAAAAATATAAAAATTATATGCACACCGCGACAAATATAAAAGTATTTATCAATACAACAAATTATATTTAAAAGATTTTTAAGAATACGGGGATGACATTTCAATAATTTTGAATTTAGTGGATAAATCGCTTTTAATTCTTATATTCGCGGGACAAACACCAACACTATGACCGACCGCAGATCATTCCTCAAAAAGACAGCCCTCGCTACGGCGGCAGCGGCTGCAGCGCCTTCATTGCTGGGCGCGATGGGCAGAAACGAAAAACGCTCCGCCGCTGAGAACGGCAGGCTGCAGAGCACACTGATTGTCCCGAAGGAGAACGGACTCCGCATAACCGGAACCTTCCTGGATGAGATTTCCCACGACATCCCGCACCAGAACTGGGGCGAAAAGGAATGGGACCGCGATTTCGCCTATATGAAAGCCATAGGCATAGACACGGTCATAGACATACGCTGCGGCTACCGCAAGTTCATCACCTACCCTTCCCCTTACCTGCTGAAGAAAGGCTGCTATATGCCTTCTGTGGACCTCATCGACATGTTCTGCCGCCTGGCGCAGAAATATGACATGAAATTCTACCTCGGCCTCTACGATTCGGGAGTCTATTGGGACACGAAGGACATGAGCCACGAAATCGAGGACAACAAGTTCGTCATCGACGAGGTGTGGAAGATGTACGGAGAGAAGTACAGCAGCTTCGGAGGCTGGTACATAAGCACGGAAATCAGCCGCAACACCATAGGGGCGGTGGAGGCCTTCCACGCGATGGGTAAGCAGTGCAAGGATGTCTCCGGAGGCCTGCCGACCTTCATTTCGCCGTGGATAGACGGCAAGAAGGCCATAATGGGCACCAACGCCAAGGTGAAGGACGGAGTGAGCGTGGAGCAGCACGAGCGCGAGTGGAACGAAATCTTCGACGGCATACACGACGTGGTCGATGCAGTCGCCTTCCAGGACGGGCATATCGACTACGACGAGCTGGACGCCTTCTTCAGCGTCAACAAGAAACTTGCGGACAAGTACGGAATGCAATGCTGGACAAACGCCGAGACCTTCGACCGCGATATGCCTATCAACTTCCTGCCTATCAAGTTCGACAAGCTCAGGATGAAGCTCGAGGCGGCCAAACGATGCGGCTACGACAAGGCGATCACTTTCGAGTTCCCGCATTTTATGAGTCCGCAGTCCGTTTACGGAGCGGCCGGCAACCTGTATGAGCGCTACAAGGAATATTTCAATATACTATAAATATATATAAGGAAAGACCTGTCTATGAAAAAGACACCTGCATACGTACTTTTCATCGCCTTCGTCGCGGCGTTGGGAGGCATATTGTTCGGCTATGACACGGCCGTGATTTCCGGAACCACGGAAATAGTCGGCAGGCAGTTCGGCCTCAGCGACCTGAACGTCGGCTGGTACGTGGGCTGCGCGCTTATCGGCTCCATTTTCGGAGTGACGGTTGCCGGCAGCCTCAGCGATTATCTGGGCCGCAAACTCACAATGTTCATATCCGCCGTGCTCTTCAGCGTTTCCGCGATAGGCTGCGCCGTCTGCGGCGGTTTCAGCGCCCTGGTGGCCTACAGGATCATAGGCGGCATAGGCATAGGCGTGGTGTCCATAGTGTCCCCGATCTACATCTCGGAAATCTCTCCGGCCAGCCACAGGGGCCGGCTCGTGTCGCTCTACCAGCTGGCGGTGACCGTGGGTTTTCTCCTGGCATACCTGGCCAACTGGCTGATAGACAGGAATGCAGGGGCCTCGGCGGACGCCTCGCTCTGGGCAAGGATGTTCAACAGCGAATCCTGGAGAGGAATGCTCGGCAGCGAAACGGTTCCCGCCCTGCTCTTCCTCCTGATAATACCTTTCATCCCTGAAAGCCCGAGATGGCTCATTACCAGAGGCCGCGCCGGAAAGGCGACATCCATACTCACCCGCATCTACGGCGACCCGGATGAAGCGGAAAGGCAGGCAGGCCTCACCTCCGAGAGTCTCAGGAACGAAAACAAGGGCGAATGGAAGGCCCTGCTCAGCCGCGGCATGCTCATAGCGGTACTGGCCGGCAGCGCCATAGCGATACTGGGCCAGTTCATGGGAGTCAACGCGGTGCTTTACTACGGTCCGAAGATATTCCAGGATGCCGGCTTCGACAACCCTATGTTCTCGACCGTGCTGGTAGGCGTCGTGAATATGCTGACCACGGTGCTGGCCGTGTTCATCATCGACAGGGTAGGACGAAAGAAACTCATATACTGGGGCGTGTCTGGTATGATAGTCTGCCTGCTCTGCATAGGCATATACTTCGCCTGGGGCGACGCTCTCTCCCTCGGAAACGGCTTCCTGCTCAGCTTCTTCCTCGCATACGTGTTCTGCTGCGCCATTTCCATATCGGCGATAGTATTCGTGCTGCTTTCGGAAATGTACCCGAACCGCGTGCGCGGAAGAGCGATGTCCATAGCCGGCCTGGCACTCTGGGTCGGAACCTATCTCATAGGGCAGCTTACCCCGGTGCTCCTTGGATGGAGCCCGGCCGGAACCTTCTTCATCTTTGCGGCGATGTGCGTCCCGTATATGCTCATAATGTGGAAGGTCATACCTGAGACCACAGGCAAGACCCTGGAAGAAATAGAAGAATACTGGAACTGAAACCATGAACCGACAACTCAAGAATCTGGACGGCAGGAATGCCGCACTCAAGCGCAGGATACTCGGCCTGTGCATAAATGATGGGGACAACACCATAGCCGACCTGGCCCGCGAAGTGAACGTCAGCGTCCCGACCGCCACCAAGCTCATAAGCGAACTCATTGACTCAGGTTTCCTTATGGACCTCGGCAAATTCGACACGGGAGGAGGACGCCGCCCGAGCATATACGGCCTCAACCCCGAGGCGGGATTCTTTGTGGGGACCGATGTGAGACGTCACCATATCAACCTCGCGGTCACGGACTTCAAGGGCGGCATAGTCAGCTACTGCGAGAACATCCCTTACGTGACGGTGGCGGACGAGCAGTCCCTGAAAGGCCTCTGCAGGGTAGTGCTTGAGAAACTGGACGAATGCGGCATAGAGCGTTCCAGGGTACTGGCCTACGGCTTCAACCTGACCGGCCGCGTCAACAACGACACCGGCTACAGCTTCTCCTATTTCCTTGGAGACGACAGGCCTCTCGACACCCTTCTGGAAGGGGAACTCGGCGCGCCGGTGCTCATAGAGAACGATTCCAGGGCGATGGCCTACGGGGAGTACATTGCCGGAGTGGGCAATGGAGAAAACAATATGATATTCCTCAACCTCAGCTGGGGTCTGGGTATGGGAATGATAGTGGATGGAAAGCTCTGCTATGGCAAATCCGGCTTCTGCGGGGAGATAGGCCACTTCCCTCTCCTGGACAACAACATAATCTGCAAGTGCGGCAAAATCGGCTGCCTGGAGACCGGGGCTTCCGGACTCGCCACTCACCGCATATTCCTGGAGCGCCTTGCCGAAGGCCGCCCGTCAGTGCTTTCCGACAGATTCAGGAAGGGCGAGGAGATCAGTCTCGCCGACATACTGGACGCCCTCAAAGAGGAGGATGTGCTGGCCATCGAGACCATAGAGGAGATCGGCTCCGTCCTGGGGCGCGCCATAGCCGGACTCATCAACGTCTTCAATCCGGAACTGGTTGTCATAGGAGGTACCATGTCCAACGCCAGGGAATATCTGCTGCACCCTATCAAGGCGGCCCTCAACAAGCATTCCCTGAACATAGTCAGCAAGGATATGAACCTCAAGTTCTCCAAGCTCGGCAACAAGGCCGGGGCTCTCGGTGCCTGCCTCATTTCCCGAAGCAAGATGCTGGGGCTGGTGTAGGAAACATCCAAGAAGCCGTTTGCTTGGAAGCGCGGAATTTTCATTATCTTAGCGGTTCGTAAATACCAAAACGAACTGAACGATGAAAGTCATAGACATAATCAGATCCAGCAAAAAAACATTCGCATCACTCGAAATAGTACCGCCGCTCAGGGGCATAGGCAGCGAGGAACTGCTCGACAGCATCAGTCCCCTGATGGAATTCGACCCCAAGTACATCAATGTGACCTGTCACCGCGACGAGGTTGAGTTCATACCGAACCCCGACGGGACTTACAGGAAACAGACCATACGCAAAAGGGTTAGCGAAGTGGCAGTGGCTGCGGCCATAATGAAACGATACAACGTCGATGTCGTGCCTCACGTCATCTGCGCTGGAGCCACGGCAGACGGGATCCAGAGCGAGATAGAGAGTCTCAGGTATATGGGCATAGACAACATCCTGGCCCTCAGGGGTGACTGTCTTACCGGAGAAAAGCGCTTTACCCCCACACCCGGGGGCTACAGCTATGCCAGCGAGCTGGTCGAAGCCGTCCGCAGAAGCGAGCCGGGAATGTGCATAGGCGTGGGAGCCTATCCTGAGAAACACTTCGAGGCTCCTAATATCGAGACGGACATTGAAATGCTTAAGAAGAAGGTCGATGCCGGCGCAGACTACATCATAACCCAGATGTTCTTCGACAACCGCTTCTTCTATGAATTCGAGAGCCGCTGCCGCGAGGCCGGAATCAACGTGCCTATAATCCCGGGCATCAAGCCTCTTTCGACAGCGCGCCAGATAGCCCTGCTGCCGGAGGCTTTCTCGATCGACATTCCCATAGGTCTGAGTTCCCAGCTTGCCGAAGCCCAGGATGCCGAGGAGGTGTACCACATCGGCACTGACTGGTGCATCGCCCAGTGCCGTGACCTGATCGCCCACGGCGTCCCTGCCATTCACCTCTACACAATGACCAAGTCCCGCAATGTCGTAGAGGTTCTCAAAGCCTGCTTCTAGACTTTGTGAGCTTACAGCAGTTTGCCGGTCCAGTCGATGTTCCTTGAGTGGAAGGGATCGGCAAGGGTGTCGATAAGGATGGCGGCGTCAATTCTGGTGAGAGGACGGTCAAACGCTTCGGGACTTTCAACACCCAGAAGACGGCACAGTTCAAACAAGGTCACGACCCTGTCCGAATCGACATATTCCCTTCCATAGTACTCCTCCAGATACAGGTCCCTCAAAAGAAGAGGGTCGTCCGGACGGAAGAGGGTACGGTTCTGCCAGCCGATTGACTCTCCCCTGCCCCTGAGTATGCCGGTAAGGCCCACTCTCTGGACACTGGCAAAGCCCTTGTCTCCGGGTTCAAGTTCCTGATATGGCATCAGATAGCAAGAAGCTTCGAGCAACTCATCCTGCAAGCGGCGCACCGTCGGTTCGCAGCCGTCCAAGGCAGTCAATGCAGCAAGCGCACCAGCCGCCTGTCCCAGACCCATCACCACTGGCTGCAGCCTCGTGGCGCCATTGACTATATTGGACACCGACACCGATTTTTCCGCTACCAGCAGCGGGCTGTAGTCCTCATCCCCCTGAAGCGGATTCTCCCCGGGAACCAGAACTCCGGCCGGCACGGAAAAGGACGGCACCGGATAGAAATGGAGGTCCGGCAGTGAATCCGGGCAGGGATAACGGCGGTGATGGTGGTCCACAGGATAGTCCCCTACCGCGACAGAAGTGCGGTAAAGATTGTTCCGGTACGGGTCGAAGACGTCATTCACGGTGAATCTGGTCCTGCCGTGAATCCTCCTGGACTCCCTGTGATACGGAATCAGCGGCAGCCCGTCCGCGCTCGGATAAACACCCTCGGCAATGCCCAGTTCAGGATGGCCCAGTTCAGTCTGTATGTAGTACAGATAGCCAAGGGATATGCGTTTCGCCTCTTCCAGGAGACTGTCCCTCTCCTCTTTCCCCGCTTCCACCAGATTCATATAGGCATCATTTCCGTTGATAGGCCAATTGAGCATCACGTCCCCTCCCGGCAGCAGCCCGTAAGAGAGCATGTCGTCGGTTCCGCCGGGATTGCAGCCCTCGTAAAGCGAGGCATCGTAGCCCTCGGGGCGGCTGATTGTCATATCCCTGTCGTAGAAACGGGCGGTAATCACATAGGTCAGGTCCTGAATAATGTCATTCGCCTCCTCCGGGGCCACATCCTCTCCCATATCACGGGATGAATCCATACCCAGGTCATAGGGAATTCCCAGGCGCGCCGCCACGTCACCCAGTTCCGTGCAATCGACAAGCATTGCGGCCCGGAATCTACGTCCTCCGCAGCGCAGACGCCAAACGGCGTCCTTTCGCGTCAGAGAGTCAAGGGATATATTTCTGTACAGGCATATATTTTCTTCGGCGGCCAGCATATTGCCCAACACCGCCTCGCCGACCTGCGGCTCGAAAAGTATATTGCTGACCCAGCCGGTGCGAAGGGCCTCGTAGCCGCCGTAACGGGCCGCCAGGGAGTCGCAGAATTCGCCGAATATGCCTCCACGAAGCCGATAGTTTCCGTCTATGGCGCTGACGCCGGCCGAAGTGAGCATGCCTCCCACCCACGGACCTTCTTCCAGAAGCAGCACGGATGCGCCGCTGCGGGCCGCCTGCAATGCCGCGGCACAACCGCCTGCACCCGCGCCGACTATGGCGACGTCGAAACTCCGTTCACAAGAGAAAATGGCCGGCAGGGACAGAAGTACAGCCGCCGCCCGGCATATAAAAAAGCGCATCCGGAACATATATTTTCGTTTTCCAACAGTCCTGCAAATATACAATATTTGCTATCTTCGCAGAACAAAATCACAGATATGAAGCACTATAGACCACTTTTAGCCGCGGCAATCCTCTCCGCCGCAATAGGCTTTCACACCAACGATTCATACGCACAGAACTACGGCTACCCGGAAGGGAAGAACGCCGCGGACCTGATTCGCGAAGACACGCTGCGCACAGGCAACAACCACCACATCTACGAATATGTGGACCTGCACGACACCAGGGCGCCGAAGGGCTACAAGGCCTTCTATATCAGTCATTACGGCCGCCACGGCTCCCGTACCGACCATCGCGGCAACGAGGCCTGGGTCGTACTCGAAAAGGAGCTGAGACCGGCATACGAGGCCGGAATCCTGAGCTGGAAAGGCAGGCAGGCCTACGAGAAGATCGTGGAGATGTGCGAGGTCGGAGACGGAATGCGGGAGATGCTCACCCCTGTAGGCGTAAAGGAGCACAAGGAGATTGCCAGGAGGATGTACAGACGTTTCCGCGAGGTATTCAGGCAGTCCAAGGAGGTAGAGGCGCGCTCCAGCACGGTCCAGAGATGCGTGCTGAGTATGGGCGCCTTCTGCACCGCCCTTGCGGCCGAAGACCCGAAACTGGACATAGACCTGCTTACCGGGCAGCGCTATATGGACTACATCGCCCACACCACTGGCTATGGCGAGGCCACGGCAGGCAGCGTAAAGATGCTCAAGGCATATAAGAAGGCCCATCCGCGCGACACGGTGAGCTTCTTTGCCATGATGTTCAACGACCCGGCGGAGGGAAGGGCCTTCATCAAAGACGCATATCACTTCGAGAGCAACCTGATCGAATGCGCCAATTACTGCCAGTGCCTCGGCGTGGAGGACGTCTTCCACCGCTGTATGCCTTTCGAGGTCTATTACGACGCCTGGTCGCTCAAGAACCGCAGTCTCTACCTTGTACATTGCAACAGCGCGGAGTTCGGAGACAAGAGGATTCCGATAGGAAAACCGCTGGTGGACGACATAATAGCCAAGGCTGACGCTGCCGTGGCAGGCAACGGGAGGGCTGCCGACCTGCGCTTCGGCCACGATTACCCGCTGATGGCGCTGACAGGCTATCTGGACCTCCAGGGGGTAGGCGGACGCTACAGCTTCGACGAGATAGACGACAAGTGGTTCGGCTCATGGAATATATGCATGGCCAGCAATCTGCAGCTGGTTTTCTACCGCAACAGGAGCGGCGATGTGCTGGTAAAATGCCTCTACAACGAGAGGGAAACGCTCATCAACGGACTGGAGCCATTCTATGGTCCGTATTACCGTTGGGATGAGCTGAGGAAGTACTGGATGGAGCGCTTCTGACACTTATGCGACAGCAGGGACGATTTATGTTCAAATTTCTTAGATGAGACGCTGAAATACGGTCAGTTTTTTGTATTTTTGAACATTTGGAAAACAAATCAACACTAGATACTATGCAGAATAAATTGCAGGAACTGACAGACAAGCTCTACGCAGAGGGTCTGTCGAAAGGAAAGCAGGAGGGCGAGGAGATTGTGGCCAAGGCCAATGCCCGCGCCGAAGAGATTGTCGCCCAGGCAGAAGACAGGGCCAGGGCCATTGTCGAGAAGGCCGAGAAAGAGGCCGCGGAACTCAGGCAGAAGACCGCTTCCGACGTGAAGATGGCCGCCAGCGAGAGCATTGCAGCGACCAGGCAGGCCATAGAGAAGCTTCTGGTCGGAAAGATGACCGAGGCCCCGGTCAAGGCCGCCCTCGGGGACAGCGCCTTCATCAGGGAAATCATCAAGGCCGTGGCACAGGGCTTCAGCAGCCAGCAGAGCGAGGACATAGCGCTCGTGCTTCCTGAGTCACTCAAGGCGGAGCTGGAGCCATTCGTGGAGAAAGAACTTTCCGCCCAGCTCGGACGCGGCATAAGCGCAAGTTTCTCGAAGAAGATTGGCGGAGGATTCAACATCGGTCCTAAGGACGGCGGCTGGTTCATCAGCTTCACTGACGAGACCTTCATCGAACTCATCAGCGCCTATCTCCGTCCGGCAAGCCGCAAGATACTCTTTGGAGAATGAACAACTACCATTATATAGTGGCCGGCCTCCCGGTGCTCGACAGGGACTACAAGTTCACGGCCGAGAGCCCGGAGACAATTCTTGAAGAGATCAAGGCCCAGTGTTCGGAGCAGGACGTGAGTCTGATAGACTTCCTGCTTTCCGGATATGAGGCCGGCAATCTCGACTGCGGGTTCTACCGCAGGGCCCTTACCCACCCGAAACGCTTCATCAGGGAGTGGTTCCGCTTCGACCTGAATATGCGCAACGCCAAGGTACGCTACCTCAACGCCCAGATAGGACGTCCGCTCGGAAAGGACGTGCTGGACATTAACGCTGACGAGGATCTGCCAGCCATCGAGCTAGGCGAATTCGAGGAAGAGGCACGTGCCGACGCCATACTCGCGGGCGACGACCTGCTCGGACGCGAGAGAGGACTGGACGACCTCTGCTGGGAGAAGCTGGACGAAATGACCTGCTTCGACTGGTTTGACATCGAGGCCATCCTGGGCTTCATCTGCAAGCTGCAGATCTGCGCGCGCTGGTTCCGTCTGGACGAGCAGAGCGGTCGTGAAATGTTCCGCAGGCTCGTCGATGAAATCAGGGGCACCTTCAAGGGCGTAAACTATCAGGGATAAGAAAAAACAAATAAAAAAATAAGAGAAAATGAAATCAACAGGAAAGGTTACGGGCATAGTCTCCAACCTCGTCACGGTTGAATGCAACGGCCCTGTGTCGCAGAACGAGATCTGCTACATAAGGCTCGGTGACACCAGGCTCAGGGCCGAGGTCATCAAGGTTAACGGCAAAAATGCCGCCGTGCAGGTGTTCGAGAGTACCCGTGGACTAAAGAACGGAGACAGCGTCGAGTTCGAGGACAAGATGCTTGAGGTGACCCTTGGTCCGGGTCTGCTTTCCAGCTGCTACGACGGACTGCAGAATGACCTCACCACAATGACAGGCGTCTTCCTCAAGAGAGGGGAATACACCGATGCCCTCAACCACGAAAAGCTCTGGGAATTCACCCCTCTGGCAAAGGCCGGCGACAAGGTGGTCGCAGCAGACTGGCTCGGCAACGTCAAGGAAGGCTGGCTGGACCACAAGATAATGGTTCCGTTCTCCTTCAAGGGCGAATATACGGTCAAGAGCATAGCCGGGGCCGGAGAATACAACGTGGACAAGGTGATCGCCGTCCTGGTCAATGAGGAAGGCGAAGACGTGGAGGTGACGATGACCCAGAGATGGCCTGTAAAGGTGGCCATTAAGGGCTACAAGGAGAAACCGCGTCCATCCCGCATAATGGAGACCGGAGTCAGGGTGATCGACACTCTCGACCCTATCGCGGAAGGCGGCACAGGCTTCATACCTGGTCCTTTCGGCTGCGGCAAGACAGTGCTCCAGCACGCCATTGCCAAGCAGGGCGATGCAGACGTGATTGTGATGGCGGCCTGCGGTGAACGTGCAAACGAGGTCGTGGAGATATTCACCGAATTCCCTGAACTCATCGACCCGCACACCGGACGTCACCTTATGGAGCGTACCACCATCATCTGCAACACCTCCAATATGCCTGTGGCAGCCCGTGAGGCATCCGTTTATACGGCAATGACCATTTGCGAGTACTACCGTGCGATGGGACTGAAGGTGCTGCTTCTCGCGGACTCCACCTCACGCTGGGCCCAGGCCCTCAGGGAGATGTCCAACCGTATGGAGGAGCTCCCGGGAGCGGATGCATTCCCGGTTGACCTTTCCGCCATCATCTCCAACTTCTACGCCCGTGCCGGCATGGTGGTCCTCAACAACGGACAGACCGGTGCCGTGACCTTCATAGGTACGGTGTCCCCTGCCGGAGGTAACCTCAAGGAGCCTGTGACAGAGTCCACCAAGAAGGCAGCCCGCTGCTTCTACGCCCTCGAGCAGAACCGCGCTGACAGGAAGAGGTATCCTGCGGTGAACCCTATCGACTCCTATTCCAAATACCTCGAATACCCTGAGATCCGCGAGCACCTCGCCGAGAGGATAATGCCGGGCTGGGTAGAGATGGTCGAGAAGACAAAGAACATCATACGCAAGGGTCGCGACGCCCAGGAGCAGATCAACATCCTCGGCGACGACGGCGTGCCTATGAACTACCACGAGGTGTTCTGGAAATCCGAGCTCGTGGACTTCGTCATACTCCAGCAGGACGCATTCGACGCTGTGGATGCCCTCTGCCCTATCGAGAGGCAGAAATTCATGCTCAGCCTCGTGCTTGAGATATGTGACCACTCTTTCGAATTCGAGAATTTCGAGGAGTGCCGCAAGTTCTTCAAGGAGCTCATCAACACTCTCAGGCAGATGAACTACTCCGAGTTCCATTCGGAAGCATTCGAGAATTATTATCAGCAAATCAAAAATATCCTGAACAATGGCAAATAAGGCATATCAGAAAACATACACACAGCTGGAAGCCATCACCAAGGCTACGGTTTCCCTGCGCGCGCAGGGTGTGTCCAACGATGAGCTTGCCGTTGTGGACGGCAGACTTGCGCAGGTCGTCAAGACCAAGGGCGATCTGGTAACGCTCCAGATTTTCTCCGGAACCGAAGGCATCCCTACCGATGCAGCCGTCACTTTCCTCGGCGAGCCGCCTGTGCTGAAGGTGAGCGAGGGGCTTTCCGGACGCTTCTTCGACGCATACGGACATCCTATCGACGGCGGTCCTGAGGTGGAGGGCGAAGTCAGACAGATTGGCGGTCCTTCCGTGAACCCTTACAAGAGACGTCAGCCGAGTGAAATCATCCCTACGGGCATAGCCGGCATCGACCTCAACAACACCCTCGTGTCCGGACAGAAGATTCCTTTCTTCGCGGACGCCGACCAGCCATACAATAATGTGATGGCCCAGGTGGCCCTGCGTGCCGATGTGGACAAGATCATACTCGGAGGTATGGGACTTTCCAATGACGACTACCTCTACTTCAAGCACGAGTTCGAGTCTGCTGGCGCACTGGACAAGATCATATCCTTCGTGAACACCACCGAGCAGCCTCCTGTGGAGCGTCTGCTCATCCCGGACATGGCCCTTACCGCCGCCGAGTACTTCGCGGTGGACAGGAACGAGAAGGTGCTCGTGCTGCTGACCGATATGACGCTTTATGCGGACGCCCTCTCCATCGTGTCCAACCGTATGGACCAGATTCCTTCCAAGGATTCCATGCCGGGCTCGCTCTACTCCGACCTCGCAAAGATCTACGAGAAGGCCGTGCAGCTGCCTGACGGCGGTTCCATCACCATCATCGCGGTGACAACCATCAACGACGGCGACATCACCCACGCCATCCCGGACAACACCGGATACATCACGGAGGGTCAGCTCTATCTGCGAAACGACCCGGATTCGGGCAAGGTCATCATAGACCCGTTCCGTTCCCTCTCCCGTCTGAAACAGCTCGTACAGGGCAAGAAGACCCGCGAGGACCACAGCCAGGTGATGAACGCCTCGGTGCGTCTGTATTCCGATGCGCAGAACGCGAAGACCAAACTGGAGAACGGTTTCGACCTGAGCGACTACGACCTCCGCTGCCTCGACTACGCGAAGGACTATGCAAGCGAGATTCTCGCCATCGACGTCAACATAGACCTCAACGGTATGCTTGACACGGCCTGGAAGCTCTTTGCGAAGTACTTCACCCCTGCCGAGACCGGTATCAAACAGAAGTTCATCGACACTTACTGGCCTGCAAAATAAAAAGATATGGCAATAAAATTCCAATATAATAAGACCTCTCTGAACAACATCACCAAGCAGCTGAAGATGCGTCAGAGCGCGCTCCCTACCCTCAAGAACAAGGAGAGCGCCCTGCGTCTGGAGGTGCGCAAGGCAAAGGAACGCTCGGAGAAACTTATTGAGGATCTTGATGCCGCCCTGAAGAAATACGACTATCTCGCAGCCCTCTGGAACGAGTTCGAGCCGGGGCTCATAAGCATTACCGACGTGGACCTCACCACGGTGAAGGTCGCAGGAGTGAAGACGCCGGAACTGGTGGCCATACACTATGAAATCCACGAGTTCAACGCCTTCACCTCGCCGGCCTGGTATGCGGACGGAGTTGCCATACTCAAGGAACTCAGCCGCCTGGGCATAGAATCGGAAGTCTATGTGGAGAAGAGCCGTATCCTGGACTACCAGCGCAAGAAGACCACCCAGAAGGTGAATCTCTACGAGAAGGTGCAGATTCCGGGTTATCAGGAGGCCATCAGGAAAATCAAGCGCTATATGGAAGACGAGGAGAACCTCTCCAAGGCGGCTTCCAAGATAGTCAAGAGCAGACACGCCGAAGAAGAAGAAATGGAGGAAGCAGCCAATGGTAGATAAGATGATGAAATACTCCTTCATTCTCCTCAGTTCGGAGAGTGAAGCCTTCCTGGAGCAGCTTCAGGAACTCGGGGTAGTGGACATCACCCGTTCCACCAAACCCATAGACGAGCCTTCTGCAGCCAAGTTCGAGAAGATACTCAAGGTGCGCAGGACCATAAGCATACTCGAGGCCCTGGACTACAGCAAAGACGAACACGCAGCGGAGATTTCCGCCGCAGCCGGGAACTGTGTCATCCAGGGCTGCAAGAGCGAGAACACCCTCTCTGCCGTGGCACGGCTGGATGCGCTCAAGGGCGAGATAAGCGCCGCCGACAAGCTCATACGCCAGCTTAATCCATGGGGCGAATTCGACAGCAAGCGCATAGAGGAACTTCAGGACAGGGGCATAGATCTGCATTTCTACTGCGTTCCGGCAAAGAGCTGGGACAGCAGTTGGGAGGAGAACTGGCCTGTGCAGCGCATATACGAGGATTCGTCCATATACTTTGTGGTGCCGTCCCTCAAGGGAGAGGAATATTCCTTCCCGATCGCCGAGTGCGCCCGCCCTTCGATGTCTGTCGCGGAAGCGCAGCAGCGCAGGGACGATCTGCTCAAGGAAGAGATCGCCCTCAAGGGCAAACTGCTCTGCCTGAAGGAGAAATATCTCCAGCACATCAGGGAAGGCCTGAAGCGCAAGAGCGCTGAACTCGACCGTATGATAGCATCCGGCAGCGGCAAAGAGGCCGCGGAAGGTCTGCTCTGCTG
This sequence comes from Bacteroidales bacterium, assembly GCA_004554455.1. GTDB lineage: Bacteria > Bacteroidota > Bacteroidia > Bacteroidales > UBA932 > Cryptobacteroides. Next base: position 41,857 of record SFMG01000011.1, read on the forward strand.
CTACGAGGGCTTCGCCCCCGCCGAAGAAGAACAGAGACTGGACGAGGCATTCGCAAAACTCGACGCGGTCTGCATCAAGGAAGAGGCCAGAGAGGAGGACAATCCTCCTATCAAACTGAAAAACAACGGTTTCAGCAAACTCTTCGAGTGCCTGACCGGGATGTACGGAATGCCTGTATATGGAGAATGGGACCCTACTCCTGTGCTGTCCATATTCTTCCTGCTCTTCTTCGCCCTCTGCATGGGTGACGCAGGCTACGGCCTCGTCCTCATCATCTACGGCATACTTCAGGACAGGAAGATTGTCAATATCAGCATGTTCGACGGCCTTGGCAAGCTGATTGCCGTGCTGGGCGCCGCCACTGCCGTAGTGGGTTTCTTCCTGGGAACCGCCTTCGGAGTCGATCTGACCTCACTGAGCTGGATGCCTCAGTGCCTCAAGGACCTGATGCTCACAGGCAATGTCGAAGTGATGGGTTCAAGCTACGCCCTCCAGATGGTGCTGGCCCTGGGCATAGGTGTATTCCACATCTGCCTGGCAATGACCATAAAGGCGCTGCTCTACACCAAGCGTTTCGGTTTCAGGAACAACATCAGCACCTGGGGCTGGCTCATACTCATACTCGGAGGCATAATCACTGCTGCCGGAGCTATGCTGGGACTGCTGCCTGAAATGGCGACCAAGGTGCTTGTGATTGTCATCGGCGTCATCTCCGCCCTCGCCATATTCATCTTCAACAAGCCGGGACGCAATCCTCTCATCAATATAGGAGCCGGCCTATGGGACACCTACAATATGGCTACGGGCATACTCGGCGACGTACTCTCCTACATACGTCTCTATGCCCTCGGTCTGGCGGGAGGAATGCTCGGAGGAGCCTTCAACAATCTGGGCCAGATGGTTCTGGGCGACAACCCGAGCTGGCAGTGGCTGCCTTTCGTGATCATACTTCTTTTCGGCCACGTGCTGAATCTCCTTATGTCCTGCCTCGGCGCATTCGTTCACCCTCTGCGACTTACTTTCGTAGAGTACTTCAAGAACAGCGGATATGAAGGCAAAGGACTCAAATACAACCCTTTAAAGAAATAACAAACAAATAAATAAATCAATTTACATTATGTTAAACACAATTCTTGGTTATCTCGGCCTCGGCCTTATGCTCGGCCTCGCCGGTGTAGGTTCCTCCATAGGAACGACAATCGCTGGTAACGCAGCTGAAGGCGCTCTCAAGAAAAATCCTGAGAAGTCTTCCAGCTATATGATTCTGTCTGCGATGCCCGCCACCCAGGGTCTCTACGGTTTCGTAGCCTTCCTGATGTGGATGGGTAAGGATTTCGCTGCCGACGGAGCAATGCTCTTCGGTGTAGGCATCTCTGTAGGTCTCGTATGCCTCTTCTCCGCAATACGCCAGGGTCAGGTCTGCGCAAATGGTATCGTAGGTATCAGCCAGGGTCACGATGTACAGACCAACACCATGATCTACGCCGCTCTCCCTGAGTTCTACGCCATCCTCGCTCTCGTGGCAGCTCTGATGATTTGATGGGAGAAAAATCAAAAGTATATTTTACCGACTTCAGGACGCCCGCCTATGGTGACAGCGTCCTGAAGAAGTTACAGAAGATGATACGCCGTGCCGGGATAGCCGACCTGGACCTGGACGGCAAGTTCGTCGCAATCAAAATGCACTTCGGCGAGCACGGAAACATCAGTTTCCTGCGTCCGAACTGGGCGAGGGCCGTTGTGGATGTGGTCAGGGAACTTGGTGGCAAACCTTTCCTCACGGACTGCAACACAATGTATCCGGGCTACAGGAAGAACGCGCTTGAGCATCTCTACTGCGCCTGGGAGAACGGCTTCACACCTCTCGCGGCCGGCTGTCCAATAATAATCGGAGACGGCCTCAAGGGCACCGATGACGTGGAGGTCGAAGTCAAAGGCGGTGAATACGTGAAGGCGGCAAAGATAGGCCGCGCAATAATGGACGCGGACGTCTTCATCAGCCTCACCCACTTCAAAGGCCACGAAATGACCGGTTTCGGCGGCACCATCAAGAATATAGGCATGGGCTGCGGTTCGCGTGCCGGCAAGAAGGAGCAGCACAGCAGCGGCAAGCCGTATATAGACGAAAATCTCTGCCGCGGCTGCAGACGCTGTATGAAGGAATGCGCGAACGGCGGACTTGTCTTCGACGCCGAAAAAGGCAAGATGGGCATAGACAGGGATCACTGCGTAGGCTGCGGACGCTGTCTGGGAGCCTGCAATTTCGACGCAATCATATTCGAAAACGACGGTGCGATGTGCGACCTGAACCGCAAGATGGCCGAATATACCAAGGCCGTGGTTGACGGACGCCCTCAGTTCCACATATCCCTCATAGTCGATGTCTCTCCGAACTGCGACTGCCATCCGGAAAACGACGCCCCTATCATACCGGATGTGGGAATGCTCTGTTCCTTCGACCCGCTTGCCCTGGACCAGGCCTGCGTGGACCTCTGCCTGAAGCAGACTCCGTTCGAGAACAGCCAGCTCGGCGACCATATCCACGCTCCGGGCTTCGTGGACCTTCACGACCACTTCTGCAACAACAACCCCGAGTCCGAATACAAATCCTGCCTGGAACACGCCGAAAAGATAGGGCTGGGCTCCAGGCAGTACGAATTGATCAGAGTCTGAGTCTTACAGAAGCTGTTTCAGACTGCGGTTGACATAGAATTCCCCTTCGGCCAGAACGGTGACGGAGGGGATTTCCTTTTTGAGGGAATCCACCATCACCCAGGAACGGTTGGCCGGAATGCTGAGTGTGTGCGAGTCGCTTCTTACCGTAAGAGTATCTCCTTCCACGCTGCACTCATATCCCTCGAAGAGTTCCAAGGCCTTGCAGAAGCAATCGGCTGTAAGCGAATCCAAAGGCTCGTCCATTCCGAGGACTTCAGTCATATAGCGGGCAATTTCGGTGTTGGCTATCCATCCCTCCGGGCGAAGTCCGCGCGGATGGTAAATGGCCAGAAAGACATCCTCGGCCGTATGAGTGCCGCTGGAATAGCCTATGTTCGTCCTGCCTGACATCAGCTGGGCTATCTTTCCCTGAAGGGTAGGATCATACAGCGCAGTCATATAGTCTTCGGTGACATTGTTCTTGTGCTCAAGGAGCAGCGCTTCCTCTTCAGCGCTGATCTCGATGCCGCAATACTCCCTGACTATTCCCCTCACATCCTCCGCAGGAGCTGCCATAATCAGCTCTGACAGATACTGTGCCGAGGCCTTGTATCCGGCAATTGGTCCGAAATGCTCGGCAAGGGGTTTGGCGGCATAGTACTCCAGGCGTCCGGAGCCTATGGTCATTCCGGCTGTGCCGTGGTCGGGCAGGATGATTACCGTGGTATTTCCATCTTTGCGGGCGAAATCGAGCACCTCGCCCACTGCGTCGTCGAAGGCAAGCAGGTCTTTGATATGCGCAGCCGGGTCATTGGCGTGGGCGGCGTAATCCACCTTGCTGCCCTCCACCATAAGGAAGAAACCCTTGCGGTTTTTCGACAGCTGCCTCAGTGCCTTGGCCGTCATCTCGGCGAGCGACGGTTCGCGAGTGCTGTCCCTGTCTATCTCGAAACGCATATCCGTATCTGCGAATATGGCCCACTGTCTCGGGTCATCACAGGCACGGAAGGCCTCCAGGTCGTCTTCAATGAGGGTAGTGCCGTTTTCGGCAAGTATGCCGCGCACATCATCGCTAAGATAGGAGCGGCCTCCTCCGTAGAGCAGGTCGAGATTCTGAGAGGCTATCTGGCAGCCTATGGCATCCCTCTTATAACGGCTCTTCGAGTGGGCGGCACAGGCGGCAGGAGTGGCGTGGAGATATTCCACGGTCACAACCATGCCCGTCGATTTGCCCTGAGCCTTTGCGGCCTCGAGTATGGTCGCGAGCGGCTGATATGCCCGGCTGCTGTCAACGGGAAGCATATCCCCGTAACGGCCGGCTGCAGGAAGCATGGAGACGTAGCCGGCGCCGGTCCTGTACCCTGTCATAAAGGCACTCATAGACTCGGAAGAACCGGTTATCGGAGAAACGCTGCTTGAAACATCGACATAGCCGCAGAGATAGGGATCCAGATTGAGCTGACGTGGCAGGGAGTCCACCGCAGAGCGGTACCAGCGGGCCACGGACAGAGAGGAGGAGGAACAGCCGTCCACCAGGAGAATGACCAGATTCCCGGTCTGCACCCTGTTTCCGGAACAGGATACAACAAAAAGAGTAACCATGGTTAGCAAGGTTACTCTTATTTTTGAAAGAAATGAAGTCGTTTGCATTACTTCTTCTTGTTACCGTATCTTGAGTAGAATTTATCGACGCGACCGGCGGTGTCAACGAGCTTCATCTTGCCAGTGTAGAACGGATGGGAAGCTGAAGAAATCTCGACCTTGACAACCGGGTACTCAACACCCTCGTAAACGATGGTCTCCCTAGTGGAGGCGCAGGAACGTGTGATGAACACGGTGTCGTTCGACATATCCTTGAAAGCTACAAGACGGTAGGTTTCGGGATGAGTTCCTTTTTTCATTTTCTTAAGAATTAATAGTTAACTATTTTGGGACCGCAAATATAGACAAATTTCTACTGATTGCAAAGTTCCGCACGACTTTTTTCGGCCATTTCACCCCATTACATCATCACGCTACTTGATACGGTAAGGGCTATCCTCATAGAGCAGGAATTTGCGGGCCTTGCGTATCCATTTCTGTTCCTCAAGCTTCACGTGCTCCCTGGCCTCGTCAGTTTCCACCTTTCCGAGCACGTAGTCAAGCAGCAGCGGGTCGGAAAGCTTGGCTGCGAAGCCCTCGTCCAGACGGAATTCCGCATATTTGGAATGGAACCAGCGCATCAGCTGGAGAGTGTGGTTCAGCGAATGGTACTCGGCGCCCGGCTGCAGCATTATCTGGTAGCCGAAGCACTTGCGTCCTGCATATATGCCCGCAGCGGGCGTAAAGGAGCAGGGACGCATCAGTACGCCGGACGGGGCAGGAACCGCCTCGCCGGACGGCGTCTTGATATATGGAGAACCAATATATTCGTAAGGCCTTGCAGTGCCTATGCCCGGGCAGACGTTGGTATTGTTCCAAAGTCCGCCGCCGCTGTACATATCGCAGGTAAAGAGGCCCGGTATGTCGGAGCAGGGCGCTATGGTCCACGGCATCAGCTGGCGGCTCTGGTCTGTCGCGAGGGCGGATATGACGTGCAGAGGGTATCTCGCGCCTATTTCATTGTGGTAGAGGTAGGCCAGCTCACCTATGGTCAGACCGTGCCTGTGGGCGACCTTCGGGACATATTTTTCCACTTCGGTCTGCGGCATCGAGCCCTCCACTACCCTTCCGGCAGGATTGATATGGTCCACAACATACAGGGACGGCGCCTCTTCCATCTCCGACAGGAGCTGCATCAGCCGGAAAAGGTCCTTGCTGTAGTTGAAGTAACGCGAGCCGACATCCTGTATCTCCACGACCACGGCATTGAGCTCCCTGAGCAGTTCCACATCTATGTCAATGTGGTTGGTGTTTGGGGTAAGCTCTGTGTCGCGAGGCGAGAAGATGGCCTTGAGATTGCCCCTCCCGGCGAAAATGTCATACATATAGCGTCCCCTTTCCGTATCCCAGCAGTTCTGGGTACAGAAGCAGCCTACCTTGCCTTCCTGGAGGCTCTTGTCGAGTTGCTCTTCGAGAGCTGTGGTCCTGAATGAGAACATCGCCTAGCCTATTATGCGCTTTGCAATCTCTATGATGCTGCCGGCCAGGGCATCTGCCCTTTCGAGAGTGGCAGCCTCGGCATATATGCGTATTATTGGCTCAGTGTTGGATTTGCGAAGGTGAACCCACTCACGCTGCTGTTCGAAACTGATCTTCACGCCGTCTATGTCGTTGATATTCTCGTCGGCGTAGATTCTCTTGATTTCGTTAAGTATGCGGTCGATCATCGCCGTATCGGAAAGGTCAATGCGGTTCTTGGCTATGGCATACTGCGGATAGGTTTTCTTCAGTTCGCTGACAGTCAGCTTCTTATGAGCGAGGTTGCTCAGAAAGAGAGCGACTCCGACCATTGCGTCGCGACCGCTGTGCAGGGCAGGATATATGACTCCCCCGTTGCCTTCGCCGCCGATGAGGGCGTTCACGCGATGCATCTCGGTAGTGACGTTCACTTCTCCTACCGCAGCCGCGTGGTAGCAGCCGCCGTGCTTTTCGGTGACGTCCCTGAGTGCCCTGGTGGAGGAGAGGTTGGATACGGTGTCAAGCTGCTTTCCGCCATTGGCGACTTCATATTCAAGCAGGTAGTCCGCCACGCTGACAAGCGTATATTCCTCTACGAACGGCTCTCCGTTTTCGCATATAAATGCCAGTCTGTCCACATCCGGATCTACGGATATGCCCAGATCCGCCTTGCTCTCCACGACGGTGCGGGAAAGTTCTTCGAGGTTCTTCGGCAGCGGCTCCGGGTTGTGGGCGAAGTGGCCGGTAGGCTCGCAGTTGAGTCCCACGCATTCCACGCCCAGTCTTTCGAGCAGACGCGGCATTATTATGCCTCCAACTGAGTTCACGGCATCGAGAACGACTTTGAAGCCGGCCTTGCGTATTGCCTCGCAGTCAACGGCTGGCAGGTCCAGTACAGCATCTATATGGCGGTCGGTGAAGTCAGTTTCCTCTACCACTCCTATGGAATCGACGTCGCAGAAATCGAAGTCCTCGCTTTCGGCACAGTCAAGTATGGCCTGTCCTTCGGCCGCATTCAGGAACTCGCCCTTTTCGTTGAGCAGTTTAAGCGCATTCCACTGTTTAGGATTATGCGAGGCGGTGAGTATGATGCCTCCGTCGGCTTCTTCGAATACGACTGCCATTTCCGTGGTCGGTGTTGAAGCGAAGCCGGCCTTCACCACGTCCACACCGCAGGCGAGCAGGGTTCCGACAACCAGGTTCTCGACCATTTCGCCGCTGATTCGCGCATCCTTGCCGACTACGACTTTGTAGCGTTCGCCTTCGGCCTTCGGGCGCCTTTCGCGCAGTTTTACACAATATGCATAAGTGAATTTGACTATGTCCACCGGGGTCAGCGCATCGCCCGGATGTCCGCCTATGGTGCCCCTGATTCCAGAAATTGATTTGATGAGTGTCATTCCTTAATAATATTTGTGCAAAATTACTATTTTTGCCGCTCATTTGGTAATTGGATAATAATAAACTGCTTAAAACAAGATTTCCTTGATTGGCTATGAATGCTTTCTGGTGCATATTGCTTCTGATCGGCTCCAACATCTGTATGACCTTCGCCTGGTACGGCCACCTCAAGCTCCAGGAAATGAACATCTCTAACGGCTGGCCGCTCATCCTGGTTTTCCCTGACCGTCTTCACCGTCATCGTCACCCTCTGTTTCAAGGGCGAGGCCCTTCACTGGAACCACCTGGCCGCCTTCGTCTGCCTTATCCTGGCAGTTTTCTTCGTTTTTCTGAAGTGAGATTCAAAAAAGTTTGGAAATCCAAAAAAAGTACGTATCTTTGCAATCCCAAACAACGAGAAACGCTGGGTTCGTATAACGGTTAGTACTCGAGATTCTCAATCTCGCAATAGGAGTTCGATTCTCCTACCCAGTACCAGAAAGGCCGACAGTCCGTCGGCCTTATTTTTTTGTAACGCCAAGAAAGATGAACTATGACTGACCTTGGAGGGCGGCGCGGGATTGGGACGGAGACTGACCAAGTGGAGCGGCGGGGACAGGTGCCACTCCGGCGGCTTTTTACTTAGGATTATGCCGCCTTCGTGGCAACCTGTCCCTGCCTGCACCCGCAACGGTCATTCTGCAGGCGGGCCGTTCAATACTGCAACAACGGGCTTCCGCAGGCGGAACTACTCTTCTTTGAGACAACGAAAATTAGAATCGGACGCGCACCGTTGCGACAAATACTGCTGCAGGCGGGCCATTCTACTTGCCGGCACGATGGCACTGCAGTGATTCTTGATTTCAGGCCCAGACTTGCGAATCGATGCAGCCAAAAGGTCAAAACAGGGGCAATCCTTGCATCGATTCTTGATTTCAAGCCCAGACTTGCGAATCGATGCAGCCATAAGGTCAAAACAGGGGCAATCCGTGCATCGATTCTCGATTTCAAGCCCAGACTTGCGAATCGATGCAGCCAAAAGGTCAAAACAGGGGCAAGCCGTGCATCGATTCTTGATTTCAAGCCCAAACTTGCGAATCGATGCAGCAAAGAGGTCAAAACAAGGGCAATCCGTGCATCGATTCTCGATTTCAAGCCCAGGCTTGCGAATCGATGCAGCAAAGAGGTCAAAAAAGGGGCAATCCGTGCATCGATTCTCGATTTCAAGCCCAGACTTGCGAATCGATGCAGCCAAAAGGTCAAAACAAGGGCGATCTGTGCATCGATTCTTGATTTCAAGCCCAGACTTGCGAATCGATGCAGCCATAAGGTCAAAACAGGGGCAATCCGTGCATCGATTCTCTATTTCAAGCTCAAACTTGCGAATCGATGCAGCCA
>SFMG01000003.1 GCA_004554455.1 Bacteroidales bacterium
ACAAAATTATATTTTAAGAAAGAAATAAAAGTCTAAAAATTCAGTGAATATTTTTACAGTCGCTTACATTTTATAAGAAGAATCGCAAAATAGCTATCAAGCTATAAGAAAATGTATTCATTATGCTTACACTTATATTGAATACTGAAAATTCGTCCTTCCGGAGTAATTAAAACGCTTAAAACCTGCATTTAGGATATATTTATGTTCAATTTCGGAATAAAATGACAGAACAAGGCGGTCAATGCACTCAAGATTTTCTATATTTGCAGACCTTTGTCAATCTTCTAAAATTTCGAAAAACAAGCCAAGAAGACAAGCATGAACTTTCTGGACATATTGCTGATAGCCGTAGGGCTTTCGATGGACGCCTTCGCCGTCTCTGTAGGCAAAGGCATGGCAGTACCCCGCGCAAACTGGCGCAATGCACTGTGCGTAGGAATATGGTTCGGAGGATTTCAAGGCCTTATGCCCATCATAGGCTTTATGCTAGTAAGCATATTCTCGAATATCCCTGCAATAGGAAACGCCATAAGCCGCACCGACCATTGGATTGCCTTCCTGATGCTGGCGCTGATTGGCGGGAATATGATCAAAGAGGCGCTGAGCAGCAAGGAAGAACAGTTCGACGACTCGTTTGCCGCACGCGCGATGGCGGTGCTGGCCGTAGCGACGAGCATAGATGCGCTTGCGACGGGAGTCAGTTTCGCCTGCCTCGACAAATGCGCGACACTGACTGACGCACTTATGTCGGATATATGGCTGAACGCCGGCATTATCGCCCTGACGACCTTCGCTTTTTCCGCAGTCGGTCTGCTGATCGGCAACGTCGTAGGGCGGCGCTTCCACAAGGGAGCCGAGATTTTCGGTGGTGTAGTCCTGATTTCAATCGGCCTGAAGATTCTGCTCGAACACCTGCTGGCTTAGCAATCTTCAGGAAATACCGAACGTTCAGTCCGCTCAACGGACAAAGCAGGAATTCGAATCCGGTTTTGCGAGTGAACCGGATTTTGATTATGTTTGCAACGCAGATTCAAAAGGAATTGGTGAGCGCTTGAGTATTGGCGATAGCGCTTGAAAAGGGAAGCCGGTGAAAATCCGGGACTGTGCCCGCAGCTGTAAGTTCCTCAAAAGGCCGGATATCCATTGCCACTGTTTTCGGACGGGAAGGCTTCCGGATGGAACAAGTCAGAAGACCTGCCATTCCTTTAACTTGTACGAGCCCGGGGCCAGGTTTGTGCCGGAACTGAAATTATGCACAGATTATATTCAGACATTAAAGCACTGCTGATGGCGGTGTCGCTTTTCATAGTTACTCCCCTGTCCGCCCTGGACAGAGGAGAAGAGCCGGACAGTCTGGAGGCGGCGAAAGTTCTCGGAAGCAGGGAGAGAATGGCCAGGATGGAAGGACCGGTTGAAAGGATGGGAAACGAGCAGATCAGGGCCCTTGGATATGCCGATCCGGGCGAGGCGCTGAGGGCTTTCAGCGGGATTTCGCTGCGTGATTACGGAGGAGCTGGTGGATTGAGGACAGTCTCGGTCAGGGGCTTCGGTGCACAGCACACACAGGTCTCCGTGGATGGCATTCAGCTCTCGGATTTGCAGTCAGGAATGGCAGATTTAGCTCATAACAATTTTGTTAAGGGCTATAACATTAAAGTTTCAATAGCTGGAAATGAGGATATTTTCAAGAGCGCAAGCCAAATGGTAGCCGCCGGGTGCGTGGAAATGGAATCCGTGGACCCAAGCTTCGAGAAACGCCCATTTTCGCTTGGCGGGATGCTAAGATATGGCTCATTCAACACTCTCGGAGCCCAGTTTTCTTACGACCAGAGACTGACCCGGAGGAAATTCCGGGAAGAAAAAACGGAGTGGTCCAGAGGAGGAAAACCAGAGGGGTCACGGGAAGTGGTGATTAGTGCCGGACTGGACTATCTGGGAAGTGACGGGGATTATCCCTACAGGATGTCCGGGGATGATGAGCTGCGGCGGCGGGCAGGCTCAGGCGTGCAACGCCTGAGCCCCGAGTTCGGGCTGAAGGCCGAACTCGGGGCTGGCGCGCTCCGGGCGAAAGTCCTTGCGGACTTCGCCGAGCGCGGCCTGCCCGGCGCCGCGGTACTCCACACGGAAAAAGCCACGGAGCATCTCTCCGAAAGACACTGCGCTGCGGCCATATCCTTCATCGGGAATGACTGGGGACGCTGGCGCCTGCGCAGCAATCTCAGTTGGGACTACAAACACAGCCACTGGAGCGACAGCTCGGCCATATACCAGACCCCAGCCCATCAGGACTACCGCCAGAATATGATAATGCTTTCGGCCACCGCCCTTTTCGACGCAGGCCGCGGCGTCAATATCGCCTTCGCGGAGGACCTCGGCGTCGGCCATCTCGTCACAAGTCTCCCCGACTGCCCCTACCCTACCCGTCTCTCCTCGCTCAGCGCCATCTCGGCCTCTTACCGTCGCGGCATCTTCAGCGCCAGCAGCACCCTTGCCGCCTCGGTCATAAAGGACTTCGTGCGCAAGGGAGACGAACCGGCCCTCAAACTGCATATCAGCCCGTCCTTCAGCACCGCGCTGCGCCTGCCGAAAGGCTTCCGCCTGCGCGCCTCCCTTCGCGACGGCTACCGTGCACCCAGCTTCAACGAACTCTACTGGACCGGAATAGGCAGCCGGGAACTGCTAAGCGAAAAGGCGCTGCAATGCAACCTTGGCTTTAATTGGTCATATACAAGTAGCAGTGAATCAGCATTGAATCTCTACGCAGGCATAGACGCCTACTGCAACCTCGTCCGCGACAAGATCGTAGCCAGCCCCTCCCTCTTCATCTGGAGCATGCACAACATAGGCCGTGCGCTGATGGCCGGCTGCGAAGTCAACGGAGGCGGCAGCTGGCACCCCTTCTCCGCCCGTCGGGAGATATGCTTCAGCCTCCACTGCAACTACGCCTGGCAATATGCAATAGACATAAGCGAGCGCGACGCCGCCAACTACGGCGACCAGATACGATATATCCCACGCAACAGCGGCAGCGGTCATTTCAGCATCGAAACTCCCTGGTTCCGCGCGAGTTACAAGCTCATAGCCGTCGGGCAGCGCTGGTTCCAGGACCAGAACACGCCCCGCTCCCGTCTGGAGCCATACTGGGACCACGGCATTTCCGTCGGCCATGCCTTCCACATACGCGGACTGCTGCTGGACCTCAGTTTCGATGCCCTCAACCTCGGCGGCCGCAACTACGAAATCATACGCTCCTACCCGATGCCCGGCCGTCAGTTCCGCGGAACACTACGCCTGACCCTGCCCTGATCCGACTCCAACCCCGACAGAAATTTCAACCAAAACATTCAATAAATATGCGTAACTTAATTAAATTCAATGTTTTGCTATTTGTAATAGCAAGCATCGCAGCAAGTTGTAACAAAGAGAAAAAAGAAGAAATCTCCCCTATCTCCGGCAAAGGAATTTTCATCCTCAACAACGGCAACTGGAACAGCAACGACGCCTGCATCAGCTTCATCGACGCCAGCACCGGAGCCACTACCACCAGCGCTTTCGAGACGGTCAACGGAATCAAGCTCGGAGACCTCGGACAGGATATGTACAAAGCCGCGGACGGCAAGATTTACATAGCCGTGTCCAATTCCAAGACCATCTTCATCACCGACTCCAGACTAAAGCTCATCTCAAGCCTTCAGCTCGACTACAGCCCTAGGGCCTTTGCAAGCGACGGCAAGGACGTCTATGTGACCCTTTACGAGGGCTATCTCGGCCGCATAGACAACAACGCGGGCCAGTGGAAGCTCAGCACCACCAAGGTGGGACCGAATCCGGAAGGCGTCGCCATTGCGGATGGCAAGGCCTGGGTCGCCAACTCGGGAGGCTATGTAACCGACGGGAACGGATTCAATATATACAATAACACTGTCAGCGTAGTAGATCTCTCCACTTTCAGTGAAACTTCAACCGTAACGGTAAATACGAACCCTAAGGACGTATGCGCCTTCAACGGATATATATACGTAAGCAGCCTCGGCAACTACTACGACATTCCGGCCGCCCTGCAGCGCATAGACCCGTCGTCCTCGACGGTTGCCGACATAGACATCGACGTCCCGTACGCGCTCGCATGCGACGGCAAGCGGCTGGCCGTACTCTGCACCGGCTACGACGCCGACTGGAATCTCATACCCGGCTGCATATATGACATAAAATCAGGCGAAGCAACGCCCGAACTCCTCTGCAGCGGCATAGAAAACGCCTACTCGATCTCGCTCGGCAAGGATGGCGACAGCTTTGTCGGCACTTCCGACTACCTCACCGAAGGCAAAGTGATACTCATCGACGCCGAGGGCGAACAGCTCGACAGCTTCGAGTCCCGGGGCCTCAACCCAATACGTGTCGTCGATGCACGGTAAATCCCCACGCGCCACCGACGCACTTTGATTTGGCAAAAGATTGCTACCTTTGCAGCCCAAAGCATCCCCGCCAAAACCAACGAGTCTTATGATACGAAGTTCCAAAGGCCTTCTGGCACTGAGTCCCCTGCTGGTATTCCTGCTGGTATATGTACTGTCCTCCCTTTTTGTCGGGGACTTCGGCAGGGTGCCCGTGTCGTCGGCCTTTCTTATTGCGGCTATATGGGCTGTCGCCACCACTCCGGGCAAACTGCGCGAACGCATAAACTGCTTCTCGAAAGGCGCCGGCGACCGCAATATTCTTTTAATGATATGGATATTCGTACTGGCGGGGGCTTTCGCCGGCAGCGCGAAGGATATAGGCGCCATTGACGCAACCGTAGCCGCCACCCTGCATCTGGTGCCTTCGAAACTCATCTTCTGCGGCCTCTTTCTCGCCTCCTGCTTCATATCCATGTCCATAGGAACCAGCGTCGGCACCATAGTCGCCCTCGTTCCGCTTGCGACCGAAATGGCGGCGAACTGCGGCGTCAGCGAGGCCTATATGGCTGCAATCATAGTCGGCGGCGCCTTTTTCGGCGACAACCTCTCGTTCATATCCGACACCACCATAGCCTCTACCCGCATAATGAAATGCGAAATGCGCGACAAATTCCGCATGAATATACGCATCATACTCCCGGCCGTGCTCGTCGTCGCCGCCATCTATATATGGCAGGGATGGAATGCGCAGCTTACGGGTGTCGGGAATATGGACGACTGGTACAAAGTCTTCCCTTACCTGCTGGTCATCGTAATGGCTATGTCAGGCATAGACGTGAGCATAGTCCTGCTTACCGGCATCATAGCGAACGCCGTAATGGGCTTCTGCTGCGGCAGCTTCCTGCCCCAGGAGCTCGGTGCCGCTGCCGGAACCGGACTTGCTGCCGGGGCCGACGGGGCCCTTGCGGCAGGAGCCGGGAAGATGGCGGCCCTGGCCTGGACCGGCTGGCTGGCCTCCCTGGGCAGGGGCATAGCCACAATGAGCGACCTTATCATAGTCACACTGCTTGCCGGAGGACTAATGGAACTCATACGTGCCAACGGAGGCCTCGACTTCATCATCGACCGCCTCACAAGACGCATCAAGGGCGAACGCGGCGCCCAGTTCAGCATTGCGGCCCTGGTCTGCATAGCGGATATATGCACGGCCAACAACACCATAGCCATAATCAGCACGGGCAGCATAGCCAAGGAGATTTCCGACCGCTTCGGTCTGGACCCTCGTAAGACGGCCAGCATCCTGGACACCTTCTCCTGCCTCATCCAGGGCATCATACCTTACGGCGCCCAGCTGCTCATTGCCGCCGGCCTCGCAGGCATATCATCCGCCTCCATCATACCCCACCTCTACTATCCTTTCCTGATGGGAGTGATGGCCGTGCTGTCAATCATCTTCCGCTTCCCGCGCAATACGGTGAAGCCCCAGGCCAGAGGCTAAACGACTTAGCAATCAGATTTCACAGTCACCCAATCGACGCGGAGCCAGCCTCCATCATTCTTAGAGACGTGACGGTTGCAGAAAAAGCCGAACTTGGCACCCGTCCACTTCCCCGGGCGTGCCGTGAAGCGATATCCCCCGTCAGGCAGCGGGAACCAGTCCAGACCGTCAGTACCGTACTCGAAACGGCAGACGGCATCGGGGACATCCCCGGGGCGTTCCCTTGGCTCCACCTTCACCCTGACGTAGAAATCCGTATTCCCATAAGAACGGGAGCCGAGCACCGTCTCAAGGCCCACGGTCCCAAGCACTCTTTCCTCACCGCCCTCCATCGCATCCCTGCACTCAACAGCCTGAAGCACCGCTCCGTCCGGGGTGCCTAGCACCTTCAGGGCGAAATAGTCCAGGCCGAAAACCACGAATCCCGCATCCTCAGAGCCGGGAGCAAGCTGAGGATTGGGCACAAAAGAAAGCTTTGCAGTAACGGTGAAACTCTCCGATGGGAATTTCTGAAGCAAGAGATTCGGAGAATCGGAGAGGTTGCGCCAGGACTCGGACTGCTCCACGGAGTAGAGCTTGAGAGCTGAGCGTCCGCTTTCCCCATCCGCAGCGCCCGGCCCCACGAAAGACCAATACGGGGAAGGCACGCCCTGCCACTGCCACTGCAGTCCGAGATCCAGGGCGCGGAAGTCATCGCACGTGGCCGGCTGGAAGCAGCCGCTCCCCTTCAGATCCGGCTTACGGTATTCCTGCACAGGCTCACCGACTCCGTCCCCATCCCTGTCTATGCCTATCACAGGCCAGTCCTCTTCCGTCCAGGTCATAGGCTGGAGATGGACCACCCGCCCGTAGGCATCCTTATCCTGAAAATGAAGGAACCAATGTTCCCCCGAAGGCGTATCGACCCACGCTCCCTGATGAGGTCCGTTCACCCGGGTAGAGCCCTGGGCCATCACTATCCTCTCCGCGTATGGCCCATAGGGATTGTCCGCCCTGAGGACCAGCTGCCAGCCGGTAGAGACGCCGCCGGCGGGAGCAAATATATAATAGTATCCCCTGAAGCTGTAGAACTTCGTCCCTTCCACCGTCGGCTGGGTACGGTGCCCGTCAAAGACAATCCTGCCCGGTGCGAGCAGCGAAGTGCCGTCCGCAGACATAGGCGCCACGAAGAGTACGCTCTTATGGCCTGCCCTGCTCCCCGCGCAGCCGAAAGAGAGCCAGGCCTTTCCGTCTTCGTCCCACAATGGGCAGGGATCGATGAAGCCTTTTGCCTTCAGCAGCCATACCGGCGCCTCCCAGTCTCCTCTCGGGTCCGATGTCTTGACCATGAATATGCCCCTGTCGGGGTCTCCGCAGAAGATATAGAATTCCCCGTCGTGGTATCTTATGGACGGTGCCCACACACCGTTCCCATGCTGCGGCACACTCCTCCACTCCTGAGCCCCCGGCACAGGGGAGCTGTCTCCCCTCAATCCGTGCCCGAGCACCTCCCAGGGCCTCTCATCGGACCAGTCCGGCCCAGGGTAATCCCTGAGTGCCGCCCCGACCAGCTCCCAATTCACAAGGTCTGTCGAATGCAGAATCTGCAGCCCCGGGAAGGCACAGAAGGAAGAGGATGTCATATAATAGTCCTCCCCCACCCTGCAGACGTCCGGATCGGAATAGTCCGCATAGATAACGGGGTTGACATAGTGTGTCCCCCTGTCGGGGTTCCAGTTTCCTCCGGCATCCTGCCCGTCACAAGGTATATTCGTCCCTGCAATCAAGAGCATCAGGGCCGCTACTGCCGCCTTCAAGTGTCTGCGAGCTGTCTTCATATTCTGCTTAAATATCGTTTGATTGGCAAATGTAGTCGTTTCTGCCGTTGAACCTGAAGGTGGTACGCAAGTAGGTCTTTTTTATTCCTTCGGATAACCTACCGGATTGTTGAGTACCGGAATCTGCTTTTCGCCAAGGCCAAGCAGATTGCTGAGACCCTCCACATTCATAATGCCCCTCGGGACAGTACAGAGGCCGACCGCGGCACAATAGAGACTGATGTTCTGCGAAACTATTCCGGCATCACAATAGACCATCATCCTGGCGTGATCGGAGTCAGAGCCGTATTTCTCGAAATCTGCGACCATCAGCAGACTGAGAGGAGCCGTCTTCGCGAAGGCCTGAGGACCGGCAATAAGGTCGCGGTAATCCCCTTCCGCAACCCTATGCAAACTGTGATTGTCGTGGTCGTAGAGTGAAACCCCGTCTGCAGTGAAGAGATAGAGACGTATCTCCTGACGGTTGCGGGCAGTCGGCGAGGTCATCCTGCCATCCTCGCGGTTCTTTCCCTGTGCCGCCCACAGCAGATCCGCTATCTCCTGTTCGCTAAGTTCCCGGGACGAGTACTCCCTTACAGAACGCCTTGCATTCAGAGCGTCCATAATACCGGCCGCCGCACGGTCCATATCCGGAGCCGGCAATTTCCTTTCCTGCGCAGACAAGGCGCCCGATGCGAGCGCGAGAAGCGCGATAGATATAAACAACTTCTTCATATTCATATAATTAACTTATTTTACTAAAGTCACGGACGGCGTAGCAATCCTTACGGAGCTCACGGCGCAGGAGCTCATTCTCCGGAGCCGAAAGTCCGGGATCGAGGTTCAGGATACGGTCTGCATAGGCACGGGCCTCGGAGAGCAGCTTCCCGTCACGGGCGAGGGACGCGATGGAGAGACTCACAGGAAGGCCGCTCTGCTGGGTGCCTTCAAGGTCCCCCGGGCCCCTCATTTTCATATCCTCCTCGGCGAGCTCGAAGCCATTCTCGGTACGGCACATCAGTTCTATGCGCTGTTTGGATTCCCGGCTCAGCTTCGGTCCCGTCATAAGCACACAGTAGGACTGCTCGCTGCCCCTGCCGACACGTCCGCGGAGCTGATGCAGCTGGCTCAGACCGAAGCGCTCGGCACTCTCTATGACCATAACTGACGCATTCGGCACATCCACCCCTACTTCTATCACCGAGGTGGCCACGAGTATGTCCGCGCGTCCCTCGCTGAAGGCTTTCATATTGAAATTCTTTTCCTCATTGGACTGCTTGCCGTGGACTATGGCCAGTTTGTAGTCAGGGAAAGGAAAGTCCGAAGCCATCTGCTCGTATCCCATTTCGAGATTCTTGTAGTCCATCTTCTCGCTTTCGAATATGAGCGGATATACCACAAATACCTGGCGTCCCAGAGCTATCTGCGATTTGAGGAAAGCATTGAGTCTGAGACGTTTGCCATCCGTGGCATGTATGGTATTCACCGGTTTGCGGCCAGGAGGCATTTCGTCTATAACCGAGACGTCCAGGTCGCCGTAAAGGGTCATCGCCAGGGTCCGCGGGATAGGGGTTGCAGTCATAACCAGCACGTGTGGAGGCAGTTCTCCCGCCCCTTTGGCCCACAGTTTAGAACGCTGTTCTACGCCGAAACGGTGCTGCTCGTCGATGATGGCCAGCCCGAGGCCGCGAAAGCGCACGTTGTCTTCGATCAGGGCGTGGGTGCCCACTATTATGCCTATGCTGCCGTCTTCGAGGCCCGCGTGTATCTCGCGTCGTTCCGCGGCACGGCTGCTGCCCGTCAGCAGCGCGACTTTTACGCCTGTATCCGAGAGATATTTCGATATATTCCTGAAATGCTGCTGCGCCAGCACCTCGGTAGGCGCCATAATGCAGGCCTGGTAACCGTTGCCAACCGCTATCAGCGCACTGAGAACGGCGACCATAGTCTTTCCGCTGCCTACGTCGCCCTGCAGCAGACGGTTCATCTGGTGCCCGCTTTTCATATCGTCCCGTATCTCGCGTATAACGCGTTTCTGCGCACCTGTAAGCGGGAAAGGCAGGGACTCGAAACAACGGTTGAAGGCGTCGCCGACCTTAGGCATCAATATGCCCCGGCTGCCGTGGCTGCGTATATATCGCTGCTTCAGCAACGAGAGCTGCAGATAGAATAGTTCTTCGAACTTCAGGCGCCTCGTCGCGTCGGCAAGGGCTGCCTGGTCTTTTGGGAAATGTATATTCCTGAGCGCGTCCCTAAGCCCGCAGAGCCCTTTTTCGTGCAGCACGTATTCCGGCAGCGTTTCTTCGATTTCGGGCATACAGGCGTTCAGGGCCGTTGACAACATACGGTTCATCATACGCCCCGTAATGCCGCTGTTCCGCAGTTTTTCCGTACTCGGATATATGCCCGTCAGCCTTCCGCTTCCCTGCGACAGCGCTCTGTCGGGACTGTCTATTTCCGGGTGGACCAGGTTGAAGCGGCCATTGAATTCCTGCGGCCTGCCGAAGAATATCCATTCGCTGCCTACGGTCAGTTTTTCGGCGACCCACTTCGTGCCTTTGAAGAATACGGCTTCGATGATGCCGCTGCCGTCGGAGAGCATTACGCTCAGTTTCTTCGCTCCGGCCTCCTGGCTCTGCACCCTCGCCCTCAGCTGCACGTAGGCATCGCCGCTGCGTATGTCGCATATACGCGTGAAGCTGCTCCGGTCGATATATCGATGGGGATAGAAGCGGAGCAGCTCGCCAAAGGTACTGATACCCAATTCCTTGGATATCAGTTCAGCCCTTTTGGGTCCCACCCCCGGCAGAAATTGTATGGAGCTCTCCAGTTCTTTCATCCTATGCCTTCCGACTTTTCCGATCCTTCCGGTACTTCCGGTACTTCCGGTACTTCCGGCGCTTCCGGTGCTTCCGGTACTTCCGGTACTTCCGGTACTTCCGACGCTTCCGGTGCTTCCGCCGTTCCTGACCATCGGGCAGGGGCAGCGATAATGCAAAGGTAAAAATCTTTGGGGTGTCGCGCAATTTTCCCCGACAGGAATCGAAGCCGGATACCATTGCGGCGGGAGAATGGGCACGAGGCTGACCACGGGCAGCGGCGGGGAGATGGGGTGCGAGACTGACCACGGGAAGCGACAGGATGATTGGGCCCGAGGCTGACCACGGGCAGCTGCGGGGAGATGGGGTACGAGACTGACCACGGGCAGCGGCGGGGACAGGGCGCCACTCCGGCGGCTTTTACTTAGGATTATGCCGCCTTCGTGGCATCCTGTCCCAGCCTGCGTCCGCCACGGTCATTCTGCAGGCGGGGCAAACTCTCTTGCTACAGCGATGGTGCTGCAGGGGGCCGTTCTTAGTTGCAGCAGCGAAGGCGCTGCATCGATTCGCAAGTCTGGGCCTGAAATCAAGAATCGATGCACGCTGGCTTTGCGACTACGATCTGCAGGCGAAACCATTCTCTGTTGCCACAAAGAAAATTAGTATCGGACGCGGACCACATTGTCGCTACGACCGTAGCAGGCGGAACCATTTGCTGGATTATTTCCAGCTGCTTGTACTTGTTCTTGTTGTCTTAGTTTACTTACGTCTAAAGCCGGAATTGTTCCTAATTAATAGTTCACTGTTCGCGATATCGGCTTTTTTAAATCATGACTTTAATTATTGTTACAAATCTTAACTTTAGTAATCTAAAATATGTAATGTTTTCAAGTTAGATTTTTGGGTTTCTTCAAATTTAATTCCTGAGTAATCTTTAAAATTAGTGTCCCCTGCTACAAAGTCAATTAAGTACTGTGCGGACTTGTCATCTAGCCTAACTTCACGTATTAAGGTTTTTACAGTATTGTTTTTAGCCGGAATATCTTCATGGATTAGGATTCCTAGAAATGAATCTTCGCCAATATCGTGGTAAATAATTTTAGTTATGCTAGGTAGCATCAAGTTTTTGTTTCCTTTGTAATCATTCTGGATATAATATACGCGCCAAACAGTAGAAGAGGTATCACCTTTTGATGTTGTAAATACAAGTTTTCCTTTTTGTTTATTTCCTGTACAATCGATTATTTTTTGTATTTTCTTTAATTTAAGTTCTGGAACTCTTTGAACAAGCTCATCCTCTTGCGTTTGAGTGTATTCATACGCTTTTGGTGCGGTAGCGTTCGCTTGAGCAACAAGTTCTGTTAAATGTTCACTGTCAATTGACACAAATTGTGCTGGTTGTTTGCCCTCTGCCTGCCCTCTGCCATTGGTGCCATTGCAAGCATGATGATTACTGGAACGCTTGCTAATGGATTTGCTTTATGTGAATTCTTATCTTTTTCCCCTGTGAATGTGTATTGGTTAGCGTTTGTGCTAACACTGTTAATAGGTAATACTGCCATACTAACACCCCTTTTTTGTATTCAAATTTATTGGGTTAACCCCTTAACCCCAAGTCTAACTCTTTTCGCTACAATTATAGCAATTTTTCCTAATCTTGTAAAGGTAGTTGAAAACTCTACCTTTACCTCGACTGTACGTTATAAAATTACTCAAAATAATTTTTGCTTATAGGAAAGGCTACCGTTTGCATCGGAAAGAAGAAAGTCATTGAAATCTTGTGACTTGGCTGGTTCTTCGCTATTTTTGCATCTATAAGGAAAAGAGTTATGGAAGCATTTAATGTTCAGATTAATGTCCCGAAAGAGGATCTCCCGTTCCTTCGCAAGATAGCGAAAGGGATGGGTTGGACCATTACTTCTACAAAGAAGAGTGGTGTTGAGCAGGGCCTTGAAGATATTGAGGCCGGGCGTGTCTATCATGCTGCCAATGCTAAGGATATGATTGCTCAGATTCTTGGTTGATGTACAGCATTGGTTATACCAATCAGTTTAAGAAGTCTCTTAAACGCTGCGTCAAGAGGGGCTTGGACGTTTCTTTGAATGGCGTCCTAAAGGGCGCTTTTTCTGAGTATTCTCATAACAGAAAACCACCGGCGTTATCCCGGATAGTTTTTCTAAGGAATATAATCTTGATATAATGTCTAATCCGGACAACTATTTATGCTATTATAGATCAAGGTTTTAGCGAGTTATTCGGATGCGGAAGATCGCCGCCGCTACGGCTACTGCAGGCGAAACTATTCTCCTTTGCGACAACGAAGAATAGAATCGGACTCGGAACTTCGTTGCTGCTACGGCCGCTGCAGGCGGGCCATTCTCCTTTGCGGCGACGAAGAATAGAATCGGACGCGGACCTCGTTGCGGCGACGGCCGCTGCAGGCGAGCCATTCTCCTTTGCCGCAACGAAGAATAGAATCGGACACGGACCTCGTTGCGGCGACGGCCATAGCAGGCGGGCCATTCTCCACCGCCACGACGATTGTGTTGCATCGATTCCCAAGTCTGGGCCTGAAATCGAGAATCGATGCACGCAGGAGGGCATAAACAGGCAAAACCATGCATCGATTCGCAGGTCTGGCCTTGAAATCAAGAATCGATGCACGCTGGAGGGCATAAACAGGCAAAACCCTGCATCGATTCCCAAGTTCGGGCCTAAAATCAAGAATCGATGCACGAAAGAGGGTGTTAACGGGGAAAAGCATGCATCGATTCGCAAGTCTAGCCTTGAAATCAAGAATCGATGCACGAAAGAGGGTGTTAACGGGGAAAAGCTTACATCGATTCCCAAGTCTAGGCCTGAAATCAAGAATCACTGCACGCTGGAGGGCATAAACAGGCAAAACCCTGCATCGATTCCCAAGTCTAGGCCTGAAATCAAGAATCGCTGCACGCAAGGGGGCATAAACGGGCATAACTTTGCAGCGATTGCCAAGTTTACCCCCTGAAATCCGGAATCACTGCAGGAAGTAGCCCATCTTCAGCACGCACCCTCAGCACGCCCCCAGCCACGAAGCCACCCCGCACCCCCAACATTTTGAAAATTCTTGGGAAAATCCGTATATTCGCGGGGATTGTCTAAGCACAACCCAAAGAACAACCCCAAGCATAAACCCCAAGCATAAACCCCAACACGGAAAACACAAAACCCCAAAGAATAATATGGCAAGAAAACTTATAGTGGGCATCACCCAGGGAGACGGCAACGGAATAGGATACGAAGTCATCATCAAGGCCCTGGCAGACGAAAGGGTGCTCGACATGTTCACACCGGTAATCTACGGTTCATCCAAGATCTTCGGATTCTACAAGAAGCAGATACACAACATCGAGCAGATCAACACCAACGTGATCAACTCGGCCAAGGACATACACAACAAGAGGGTCAACATAGTCAACTGTTTGCCTGACAATGTGTTCGTAGAGCCGGGACAGCCGACCAGCGAATCCGCGAAATCCGCGATGACAGCCCTGAGCCGCGCAATAGCCGACATCAAGGCGGGCGACATAGACGTGCTCGTGACCGCACCTATAAACAAGAGGGCGATGGTCAACGAAGGCTTCGGCTACACCGGTCACACCGAATATCTGGAGAAAGAGTTCGGAGTGGACGAGATAGCGATGATAATGGTCAGCGAATCCCTCAAGGTGGGAGTGGTGACCGGGCACATTCCGCTGAAAGACGTGGCAGGCAGCATCAGCACCGAAAAGATACTGAGCAAGCTCCGCATCATGAAACTCTCCCTCCAGAGGGACTTCGGAATCGACTCCCCGAAGATTGCGGTACTGGGTCTGAACCCGCACTGCGGCGACGGAGGACTGCTTGGAGAAGAGGAGCAGCAGATCATACTCCCTGCCGTGCAGAAGGCAAACGAAGAAGGCATACTCGCCTTCGGCCCATACTCCCCTGACGGCTTCTTCGGCCTGGGCAACTATGCCAAGTACGACGCAGTCCTGGCTATGTACCACGACCAGGGGCTCGCCCCGTTCAAGGCCCTGGCCTTCGAACAGGGAGTGAACTTCACCGCAGGCCTGCCTATAGTCAGGACCTCCCCGGACCACGGCACCGCCTACGAGATGGCCGGACGCGACCTGGCGGACCCGCACTCCATGATGGCCTCCATTTACACAGCCATAGACATCTACAACAGCCGCGAGGCCTACGACAGGCTCGTCGAAGGCCGTATGAAGGTGCAGATGCCTGACCTGGAAATCAAGGCTCGCGGAGGCAAGATAATCGAATAGAACTTCACTGCGGGAATGACGGAAAGGCAGCTGATCTACCTTTACACCGACGGCGCATCGAGCGGAAATCCCGGGCCGGGAGGCTACGGGGCCATCTTGCGTTGCGGAAACTACGAGAAGGAACTCTCGGGCGGTTTCGCCTGCACGACCAACAACCGTATGGAACTGCTGGCAGTCATAAAAGGCCTGGAAGCTGTGAAATGGGAACACGCCAGAATCATAGTGACCAGCGATTCCTCCTATGTGGTGAACGCAATCAACCAGGGCTGGCTGGAAGGCTGGATAAGGCGCGGCTGGAAAAAGGTGAAAAACCCCGACCTCTGGCAACGGCTCCTCCCGCTTCTGCGCAGGCACGAGGTCAGTTTCCAATGGATACGCGGCCACAACGGCCATCCAGAAAACGAAAGATGCGACGCCCTGGCTGTAGCGGCCGGACAGGGTGCCGTTTCAAAAGGAGTGACACTGCCGCCGGATGAGGGCTATATCAATGAACAACAAACTGATTGAGCGATATATCTGGCTGATCCAGACCTTCTTGAAGGCCGGTGCGAGGGGAATGGACCTCCAGGAAATCCAGTCCAGGTGGGAGTCCAGATGGGGCGAGACATATACCCGCCGTTCCTTCTGCAACCACCGCGACCATATACGCGAAATCTTCGGCATACACATAGACTGCCGCCGCAGCGACAATATATACCTTATAGACTACGACGCCTACGCCGACGACAACAGTCCGCTCAAATGGGCGATAGAGAACCTGTCGCGACGCAATCTCGCCGAACTCGCGAAGGAGGGCCTGAAGGGCCGTATCGCCTTCGAGGATATACCGGGCGGCAAAAATTTCCTGCTGCAGCTGGTCGATGCCATGGAGAACAATCTCTGCATACGCATCGTATATCGCAAATATTCCAGCAGCGAAAGCAACGCCTACACGGTCCGTCCCTACGCAGTCAAGGAATATGCGAAGCGCTGGTACCTCGTCGCCTACTGCGAAGAAAAGGGGGATATAAGGGTATATGCGCTCGACAGGCTGCGCAACATAGAGTTCACTGAGCGCGTATTCAGACTGCCGGCAGGCTTCGACGTGGATGAACTGTTCTCCGACTGCTTCGGCATATACCTGCCCGACAAGGGTTCGGAGCGTCAGCGCGTCATCTTCAAGGTCACGCCGCAGGAGGCTCCCTACCTCGACGACCTGCCTCTGCACTGGAGCCAGAAGAGAATTGGAACGGCAGAGGACGGACGTCTGATTTATAGAATAGACGTACATCTGAACCACAGGCTGCTGATGGAATTCCTCTCCCGGGGAAGGGCCATCGAAGTGTGTGAACCCCTGGAATTCAGGCAGATGATATCAGAAGAAATCACCAAAACAAAAACATTGTATGAGTAGAAAATCTTCCGGAGTGCTCAGCTTCCTGAGCATTCTGGTACTGACATTCGCATTTTACTGCATTTTGAAACTGATGACACAGAAGAATGACAATGGCCCTGCTGCCATAGAGGCAGCGGAATTCCACCCGGACGGCAGGATGAGCGCCGAAGACCTGCTCGCGCTGGGCAGGCTGTCCGACCCTCAGATGTCCCCTGACGGCAGCCGCATACTCTACGGCGTCAGCTACACCTCCGTCGAAGAAAACCGCGCCTGCAGGCAGATTTTCGTCTGCAACAGGGACGGCTCGGGCAGGATACAGCTCAGCCACGACGGCAGCAGCATAAGCAATGCGCGCTGGTTCGACGACAGGCATATACTCTTCCTCCAGAAGGGGCAGATATGGAGCGCCGTCATACGCAAGGACGGCAAGCTGGGACGCAGGACACAGCTCAGTCAGGTAGAGGAAGGCATAAGCGAGTTCGCCATATCTCCTGACAAAGCCAACATACTCTATATCAGCACAGTAAAGGGCAGCGTAAAGAGGCCGTCAGACTGCTGGGCCGACCTGCCGAAAGCCGACGCCTACGAGGCCGACGACCTTATGAACCGGCACTGGGACCATTGGGTCACCGACATTCCGCACAGCTATGTGGCAGCGCTGGACATACGTGGCAAGCAGCCTGTCACCCGCGAAAAGAGCATAGACCTGCTGGGTGCCGGCTGTCCTTTCGAGCTGCCTACCGAGCCTTTCGGAGGGATGGAGCAGCTCAGCTGGAATCCGGACGGACGCCATATCGCCTACTCCTGCCGCCGCAAGGCAGGACGCGACTACGCCTTCTCGACGGACAGCGACATTTACATATATGACATATTGAGCGGCGCCACCGTACAGGTCTGCGAAGGCGGCGGCTACGACACCGACCCTGTCTGGTCTCCGGACGGCGGCAGGCTGGCTTGGATATCGATGGAACGCGACGGATATGAGGCTGACCAGCAGAGACTTATGCTCGCCGACATAAGCTACGGCGAGGACGGCATGGCCAAGGTGGGAAAGAGCTGCTGCATCAGCGCCGGCTTCGACAGGAACGTGGCCGGACCGGTGTGGGAGAACGAGTCCACAATATGGTTCAACTCGCTGGTGGACGGCATACAGGCCATTTACCGCGCCGTCGAGTTCAGCAGCTACGGCGCCAGAGACTGTGACGCAGAGAAGGCCTGCGGCGGACGGGAAGATATCAGCGGCTGGGCCCTGGTGAGGGTGACAGCCGAGGACGACTGGCACGACTACGGCAGCCCATTCCATATCGAGCCCGACGGGATATGGTGCAGCAGCCAGAGCATGAACCGTCCGACCGAGCTGGTGAAACTGGAGCTTGGCGGAGAAGAAGGTCCTGCAATCCAGGCGATTACCAATGAGAACGGTGCTCTGTTCTCACAGCTTGAAGACCCGAAGATGGAAGCCAGGATGATCAGGACCGTGGACGGAAAGGATATGCTCACCTGGGTGATGTACCCGCCTCATTTCGACCCGTCCAAAACCTATCCGGCAATCACTATATGCCTGGGAGGGCCTCAGGGCACCATCAGCCAGAGCTGGAGCTACAGGTGGTGCTACCGTCTGATGGCCGAGCAGGGATATATAGTCGTGCTTCCGAACCGTCGCGGCACCACCGCCTTCGGGCAGGAGTGGTGCGAGCAGATCAGCGGCGACTATGCCGGCCTCAACATAGAGGATTACAAGAGTGCGGCGCGTGCCCTCAAGGCTGAGCCATACGTAGGGAAAATGGCCGCCTGCGGCGCTTCCTACGGAGGTTACTCGGTCTATTACCTTGCGGGCCACAATGAGGACGACCTCTTCGACTGCTTCATCGCGCACGCGGGCATATTCAATGAGGAACAGATGTACTACAGCACCGAAGAGATGTGGTTCCCGGAATTCGACAACGGCGGACTCGGACGCGGCTACCTCAGCGGTTCCCCTTGGAGCAAGCTCCCTGAGGCTCAGAAGCATTATTCGATGAGCCCGCACAAATTCGTGGAGAACTGGCACACCCCAATACTCTGCATACACGGGGCTATGGATTTCCGCATTCCTTACGAACAGGGTCTGGCCGCCTTCAACTGCGCCAGGATGATGGGAGTGGAAGCTCGCCTGATCGTGTTCCCGGAGGAGAACCACTGGATACTCAGCCCGCAGAATGCGCTCTTCTGGCACCGCAGCTACTTCGAGTGGCTGGACCGCTGGTGCCGTTAGGCAGCTTATGTAAACAGAAGCGGACTTCAGGCATCCCCGGGAGGAGGAACGGTCCCCCGGGCAATCAGGCTCCTGAGCAGAGGCAGATCTGCTGCAGGGATGTCCCCGAGAGAATAATGTCCTGATTTTTCGATATTTATGAATTTTTCAAGCCGATCCTCAGCCGGGTCGGCTTCTTTGATGCGTTTGCGCAGGCGGCAGATGTCGCAGTGCCCGCAGTCCCCGCTTTCCGCCTGGCCGAAGTAGGCGAGCAGATAGCGGCTGCGGCACTGCAGTTTGCCTTCGCGCAGCAGGACGGCCGCATCCGGGGCGTCGGAATCCATAGCGACATAGTCCGTCATTGCCTCGAGACGCTTGTGGAAGGAGTCCTGCAGCTGGCGGTAGCGACCCGGGCTGAGCGCTACGTTTCCCGGACGCCAGCGGTTGTGGCAGAGACATATTACCGTAGAGTTCGCAGCCGGTATATATCTGATTATATGATTGAGAGACAGATTGTAAAGCAGCTGTCGCAGCTGGCCCTGCTGCACCCCGGCACTCGCGGCGACGAAGTCTTCGTCTATGCGCACCGCAGACGAAAATATGCCCGGATAATTGCGCATAAGGCATTCGAGCAGCGGCATCATCGCCGCATCGGGCAGCGGTATGTCGTAAAGGGCCGTCCTGCTGACAATGATCTGCACGCGCGTAGGGATGTCCACGTCCTCCGCATAGCTCCAGTGCCCTTCCCGCTCGAGGTAGCGTATTGCATAGAAGGCCTCGGAGAACTGCAGTTTGAAGCGCGAGCAGAAAGCTCCAAGGTCGAACTTCAGCATCCTGCCCTCCCCAGCGTCGTAAGGAATCTGATACATAAGGTGTATCTTGTGGTATATGCCCTCTATGTATTCCAGACTCGGGAAGGATGTCCTTTCTATCTGCTTCAGGCGCCTTATGTCGGAGGAAGACCAGAGCAGCACGGCGTATGAATGCTTTCCGTCACGGCCTGCCCTGCCCGCCTCCTGGAAATAGGCCTCGGGACTCTCCGGAAGGTCATAATGCAGTACAAAGCGTACGTCGGGCTTGTCGATTCCCATTCCGAAGGCGTTCGTGCAGCACATTATCCTGACCTTGCCGCTCTTCCACTCCTCCTGCCTCATCGTCCTCAAGGCGGAAGAAAGCCCGGCGTGGTAAAAGGACGTGTTCTCCCCCAGCGAGTTCAGGAAAGACGATAGTTCCTCGCAGTTGCGGCGGCTGCGCACATATACTATTCCGCTCCCCTTCAGTTTGGAGCATATATTCCTCAGCTGCCCCAGCTTGTCTTCGCTGCGCCTGACTATATATGACAGATTCGGCCTCTCGAAGCCGCTACGTATAAGTTTGAAGTTGCGGAAACCCGGACGCGAGAGGCGGTCCATTATGTCCTCCGCGACTTCGGGAGTCGCCGTCGCGGTCAGGGCGAGCACCGGAGCGTCGCAGTATCTGCGCAACTGGCCTATATTCAGGTAATCCGGACGGAAGTCATATCCCCACTGCGAGATGCAATGCGCCTCATCGACGACTATGTAGCTGATATTCAGTACGGGAAGGTAGTCCTGGAAGATGCGTGTCGCCAGCCTTTCGGGGGAAAGATAGAGGAACTTGAAGTCCCCGTAGGCAGCGTTGTTCAGGGCGGTATCGACTTCGCGGGAGCTCATTCCCATGTGGATGGCGAGGGCCTTGATACCCCTGGATTCGAGGTTCTGGACCTGGTCCTTCATAAGGGAGATTAGAGGGGTCACAACCAGGGCTATGCCATCTTTCATAAGGGCCGGGACCTGGAAACAGACGGACTTGCCTCCTCCGGTCGGAAGCATGGCCAGCACGTCCGAACCCTCCAGGGCGGCGGAGACTATCGCTTCCTGCTGGAGACGGAAAGAGTTGTAGCCCCAGTACTTCCGAAGCACTTCCAGCGCATCCTGGATAATATTTGATTTTTTGTCCTCTGTCACCCTCAAATTCCCTGTTTTCACTGCGCAAAATTAAGAAAAATATAAGTATATTTGCAGCGCCCTAAAGGGTACGACAAGAGATTATTATTCATTTCATAAACAAACTAAAGAAGATGAAACCAACAGATCTTATCAAGTACGGCATCACCGGCGTCAGCGAGGTGCTCTACAACCCTAGCTACGAGGTGCTTTACAATGAGGAGACCAGGCCGGAGCTCACCGGCTACGACAAGGGTCAGGTAACCGAACTCGGTGCCATCAACGTTATGACCGGCATCTACACCGGACGCTCCCCTAAGGACAAGTACATTGTAATGGACGAGAACTCCAAGAACACCGTATGGTGGACTTCAGAGGAGTACAAGAACGACAACCACCCTCTCTCCGAGGAGAACTGGAAGAACCTCAAGGATCTTGCAGTAAAGCAGCTCTCTGGCAAGAGGCTCTTTGTTGTCGACGGTTTCTGCGGCACCCACAAGGACACCCGTATGAAGATCCGTTTCATTATGGAGGTCGCATGGCAGGCACACTTCGTCACCAATATGTTCATCCGTCCTCAGAACCAGGCAGAGTTCGACCAGGAGCCTGACTTCGTAGTTTACTGCGCTGCAAAGGCAAAGGTTGACAACTACAAGGAGATGGGCCTCAACTCCGAGACCGCAGTCGCTTTCAACGTGACCAGCAAGGAGCAGGTAATCCTCAACACCTGGTACGGCGGTGAGATGAAGAAGGGCATGTTCTCTATGATGAACTACTTCCTCCCTCTCAAGGGCATAGCTTCAATGCACTGCTCTGCAAACACCGATATGAACGGCGAGAACACCGCTATTTTCTTCGGCCTCTCCGGCACCGGCAAGACCACCCTTTCCACCGACCCTAAGCGTCTGCTCATCGGCGATGACGAGCACGGCTGGGACGACGAAGGCGTATTCAACTTCGAGGGCGGCTGCTATGCAAAGGTCATCAAACTCGACAAGGAGTCCGAGCCGGACATCTACAACGCAATACGTCGCGACGCTCTCCTCGAGAACGTTACCGTTGACGAGAACGGCGTGATCGACTTCAATGACAAGAGCGTTACCGAGAACACCCGCGTATCCTACCCTATCTACCACATCAACAAGATCGTGCGTCCTTACTCCCAGGGTCCGGCTGCAAAGCAGGTGATCTTCCTCTCCGCCGACGCATTCGGAGTGCTTCCTCCTGTTTCCATCCTTACTCCGGAGCAGACCAAGTACTACTTCCTTTCCGGCTTCACCGCAAAGCTCGCAGGTACTGAGCGCGGCATCACCGAGCCTACCCCTACCTTCTCCGCCTGCTTCGGCCAGGCCTTCCTTGAGCTCCACCCTACCAAGTATGCAGAGGAACTCGTGAAGAAGATGGAGAAGAGCGGCGCAAAGGCATATCTCGTGAACACCGGCTGGAACGGTACCGGCAAGCGTATCTCCATCCGTGACACCCGTGGCATCATCGACGCCATCCTCGACGGTTCAATCGACAAGGCTCCTACCAAGCAGATTCCTTACTTCGACTTCTGCGTTCCTACCGAGCTGAACGGTGTCGATACCAAGATCCTCGACCCACGCGACACCTACGCAGATCCTGCAGAGTGGGAGAAGAAGGCAGTCGATCTCGCAGGCCGCTTCATCAAGAACTTCGGCAAGTACACCACCAACGAGGCCGGCAAGGCTCTCGTAGCAGCTGGTCCTCAGCTCTAATCGTACTTCCAACATATCAGAGAGAAGGTGACTGGATCTCAGTCACCTTCTTTTTTTGTGATTTTTGATGATTGCATAAGCTGCCCGCACTTGGTATTATTGGAAAGAATGAGTAAGTTTGCAGCAGTACATCAAGGGGTGCCTGTGTCTTTACGGGCTGAGATTATACCCTCATAACCTGATGCAGGTAATGCTGCCGTAGGGAAGAGCCATCAGTCAAAGTTCCGCCAAAGCGGGCTGGACTCCGGGATGTCCTGATCCAAACAATTATCAAACTATGGGTTATCAAGCATTTGACCAGTATGCGTCCGAATATGACGCCTGGTTCTTGGAGAACACCAATGTTCTGGAGACCGAGCTGAGGCTCGTCGCGGCCTGCCTGCAGGACAGCGGCAGGATTCTGTCAATAGGCTGTGGAAGCGGCCTTTTCGAAAAACTTCTCGAAGACCGCTACGGCATACGCATCGCGCACGGCATAGAGCCGGCCGAGGGTATGGCCGCAATAGCAAGGAAACGCGGCTTCGATGTGGAAATCAACACGGCTGAAGATGCCGATTACGGGGAGGAGTGCTATGACACCGTGCTCTTCAACGGCTGTCCCTGCTATATGCAGGACCTCGGCCTGGCATTGAGGAAGGCCCACAAAGCCCTGCGCAAAGGCGGAAAGGCAGTTGTCATCGATGTACCTAAGGAAAGTCCGTACGGACTCATCTACAACCTGGCCCTCGCGGTAGGCAGCTGGGACCACCCTCTGCTGGAGGGCTGCAAGCCTAAGGACCCGTATCCTATAGAGCTGGTAAAGCAGGCCGCCTGGCGCACCACGGCCGAGAAATCCAAAGCCCTCGAGGACAACGGCTTCAGTGATCTCATCTACAAACAGACCCTCACCCTTGACCCTCACTATTCCTACACTGCGGTGGAAGACCCTATCGAGGGTTACGACAGGGGTTCATACGTGGCCATCTGCGCTTTCAAGAAATAGCTTATGAAACACTACAGAAAGGTACTCAGCATCGCAGGCAGCGATTCGGGCGGAGGAGCCGGCATACAGGCAGACATAAAGACCATATCCGCCTGCGGCTGTTATGCCGCCACCGCGATCACGGCCATCACGGTGCAGAACACGTTAGGTGTGCAGGCCGTCCACGCCGTGCCCACTGAGATTCTCAGAGGGCAGATTGACGCCGTCCTGTCGGACATTGGCGCAGATGCGGTGAAGATAGGCATGCTGCACTCCTCCGAAGTCGTAAGACTGGTCAGGGAGATGCTCATACGCTTCAAGGCCGGAAACATAGTTCTGGACCCGGTGATGGTATCCACCTCGGGCCACAGGCTCATCGAGGAAGACGCAATAGCATCGCTGAGAACGGAGCTGCTGCCCCTTGCCAGGGTTATCACCCCGAACATACCCGAGGCGGAGATACTCCTGGGCGGCAGGAAGCTCTCCTTCCAGTCGGAGCTGCCCGACGCGGCAAGGGAACTTGCCGAAAGCTCCGGGGCCAGCGTGCTGCTCAAGGCAGGCCACCTCAGCGAAGAGGATCTCTCGGACATCTTCTACGACCTGGAGGACGGCAAGTGCTACAGTCTGACATCCAAACGGATACACACAAAGAACACTCACGGCACCGGTTGTACGATGTCCTCTGCCTTCGCCTCAATGCTGGCAAAGGGAATGTCCCTGCCAGATGCCGCCAAGGCCGCAAAAGACTTCATAAACGGGGCCATACACTCTGGCAAGGACTATGAGATAGGCCACGGCTTCGGTCCGGTCAACCATCTGTATCTTCAGGAGAATTAAATTGCAAAGTATATGAACATAAAAGTAAACGGAGCAGAAAAGACAAGCGAAGCTAAAAACCTCGCGGAGCTGGCCGCGGAGCTGGGACTTCCGGACAAGGGAGTAGCAATAGCCGTGGACGGCAAAATGGTCAAGAGGCCGGAGTGGGAAGGCAAGGAGCTGCAGGAAGGTGCCGTAATACTCATAATTAGAGCCAGTTGTGGAGGCTGAGATGCTGCAGTTCATATCACATTACAACTCGCGTTTCAGCTACCTGGACGGCATAGCTCTGGCCCTCGAAGGCGGCTGCAGATGGATACAGCTGCGGATGAAGGAGGCCTCGGACGAGGAATTCCTCGCCTGCGCAAAGGAAGCGGGGCCACTGTGCCGTCGCTACGGTGCGCGTTTCATAATCGATGACCGCGTACGGCTGCTCGAGGCCTGCGGGGCGGACGGCGTGCATCTCGGCAGAAATGATATGCCCGTAGATGAAGCGCGCAGGCTGCTGGGCCCGGACGCGATTATCGGCGGCACGGCGAACACTCTCGACGACATAGTCCGTCTCGCCGCACAGGACGCCGACTACATAGGTTGCGGCCCCTTCCGTTTCACGACGACGAAAGCGAAGCTCTCACCAGTCCTGGGACTTGAGGGATATATGGATATATGCTCGGAAATGCGACGTCTCGGCATCAGACTGCCCATAGTCGCGATAGGCGGCATCGAATACGGCGACATTGACAATATCATGCGCTGCGGCGTGGACGGCATTGCCCTTAGCGGCAGCATCCTGCGCGCCGAAGACCCTGCAGCCGAGACCAGACGCTTCCTCGACGCATTGAAGAAATATGATATATAAATATATAGGTATATGGAAAAATTGATTATTGCCGGAAAAGAATTCAATTCCAGACTGTTTCTGGGAACGGGCAAATTCAACTCCAACGAGCTGATGGAAAAAGCAATAGCCGCATCGGAAACGGAAATGGTGACCGTGGCTATGAAAAGGATAGAACTGGGTGACGGTGAGGATGATATGCTCAGGCACGTAGTGAAGCCGGGACTGCAGCTGCTGCCGAACACCTCGGGCGTAAGAAACGCGGAAGAGGCGGTTTTCGCTGCTCAGATGGCGAGGGAAGCCTTCGGGACCAACTGGCTGAAGCTGGAGATACACCCGGACCCGAGGTATCTGCTTCCGGACTCCATCGAGACGCTGAAGGCCACAGAGGAACTCGTCAAGCTGGGCTTCGTCGTCCTGCCTTACTGCCAGGCCGACCCTACGCTCTGCAAGCAGTTGGAGGAGGCCGGCGCCGCGACCGTGATGCCGCTCGGCGCCCCGATAGGCACGAATAAAGGATTGAGAACCAGGGACTTCCTGCAGATTATCATCGAACAGGCCAATGTACCTGTGATAGTGGATGCGGGCATAGGAGCCCCGAGCCACGCTGCTGAAGCGATGGAAATGGGTGCATCCGCCTGTCTGGTAAACACGGCCATAGCCATAGCCGGCGATCCCGTACAGATGGCCATAGCCTTCAAGAACGCCGTAGAGGCCGGCAGGATGGCATACGAGGCCGGGCTGGGAGCCCAGAGCGATGGAATGGTAGCCGAGGCCAGTTCTCCGCTGACTTCTTTCCTGGATCTTTAAGCCTGATTGCAAGAGATGTTTACAGACGAACTGGCAAAAATCGACTGGGACGCCACAAGCAGGAAGATTGCCTCGAAGACAGATGCCGATGTACGCAGGGCGCTGACGAAGAGCCGCTGCGACGTAGAGGATTTCATGGCCCTGGTCTCCCCTGCCGCAGAGCCCTATCTCGAAACCATGGCTGCGCTCAGCCGAAAATATACCCTGGAGCGTTTCGGAAAGACCATTTCGATGTTCATTCCGCTCTACATCACCAACTCCTGCATCAATTCCTGCGTTTATTGCGGCTTTCACGTCAGCAACCCTATGGCAAGGGTGATTCTGACCCCGGAGCAGTGCGAGGATGAGTACAGGGCCATCAAGAAGCTGGCTCCTTTCGAGAACCTGCTGATAGTCACGGGAGAAAACCCCGTGAAGGCGGGTGTCCCCTATCTGGCCGAGGCCCTGGACCGCGCCAAGAAATATTTCTCCAACCTGAAGCTGGAGGTGATGCCGCTGAGCGCCGATGACTACAGGGAGCTGACAGGCCACGGCCTGAACGGAGTGATATGCTTCCAGGAGACCTATAACAGGGCGCATTACAACATATATCACCCGCGCGGAATGAAGGCGAATTTCGATTGGCGCTGCAACGCTTTCGACCGTATGGGCCAGGCCGGCCTTCATTCGATAGGTATGGGAGTGCTGATTGGCCTCGAAAAGGAATGGCGCACGGACATCACCATGATGGCATATCACCTGCGCTACCTGCAGAAGCAGTATTGGAAGACACGCTACAGCGTGAATTTCCCGAGGATGAGGCCTGCCGAGAACGGAGGCTTCCAGCCCAACTGCGTGATGACTGACAGGGAGCTCGCCCAGGTCACCTTCGCGATGAGGATTTTCGACCACGACGTGGACATATCCTATTCCACACGCGAACCCGCCCATATACGCGACAATATGGCTACGCTCGGAGTCACTACGATGAGCGCGGAAAGCAAGACCGATCCGGGCGGATATTACACCTATCCCCAGTCGCTGGAGCAGTTCCACGTGAGCGACGACCGCACGGCCTCCGAAATAGCGAGGCGCCTGCGCGAACTCGGCCGGGAGCCTGTCTGGAAGGACTGGGACAGCAGTTTCGACCTGAAGTAAGAAGTTTAGTAAGATGGATGCAAAAGAAAGATATGCACGGCAACTGATGCTGCCGGAGTGGGGCGAAAAGGGGCAGGAGGCCCTCGGAAGGGCTCGCGTCCTGCTGGCCGGAGTCGGCGGACTGGGCTCACCCATAGCCACTTATCTCACCGCCGCCGGCGTCGGTACCCTGGGCCTTGCAGATGCGGACAAGGTCAGCGTGAGCAACCTGCAGCGCCAGGTCCTTTACGACGAGACGCAGGTCGGGCTGCCCAAGGTCGTATGCGCGGCTGAGCGTCTGCGCAAACTGAACAGC
Organism: Bacteroidales bacterium; assembly: GCA_004554455.1. GTDB lineage: Bacteria > Bacteroidota > Bacteroidia > Bacteroidales > UBA932 > Cryptobacteroides. The sequence continues at coordinate 26,986 of SFMG01000003.1, forward strand.
GAGGTGAATATAGTCTGCCACAACTGTTTCGTCGATTCCGGGAATATATATTCCCTGCTCAGCGACTACGATTACGTTATCGACGCCTGCGACAACTTCGCTACGCGCTTTCTGCTCAACGACGTCTGTCTCGAACTTGGAAAGACATATATTTACGGAAGTATATGCGGTCTGGACGGGCAGGTTTCGGTTTTCGGCCGCCCCGACGCAAACGGTCGCATACGTTCCTACCGCGAGCTCTATGACGAGGAGGAACTGCTTTCTATGCCCGCCCCTTCGAAGGGGGTGATGGGCGTGACTCCCGCTGTCGTCGGCGCCGTCGAGGTGAACCAGCTCCTGGCCCTTTGTGCCGGCTATGGAGAGCCGCTCATAGGCCGTCTCTGGACCATCGACCTGCGCACAATGGCATCCGCTGTCATCGAGTTCTGATGGCTGACGGGGAGAGGGCTGAGGGGGCAGATCTAATGGGTTTGAAATGGATGGTCTGAAAGGTTAGAGCTGATGGGTTTGAAATGGATGGTCTGAAGGGCCATTTGAAATGGAGGGTCTGAGTGGAAAACAGGGAAAATTCTGAACATTATTATGGAGTTGAGATTGGTCACGAGGGAAGATTTCTTCCCGGGAGAAGCGGAACTGATCAGGCAGATGTTTGATCTGGGGCTGGACTGGCTGCACCTGCGCAAGCCGGGCTCCGGCGAGGACGAGTACAGGGCCCTGCTTACGAAGCTAAGTCCTTCCGAACGCCGCCGCACCGTTCTTCACGAACACTACCATCTTGCCCCGGAACTGGCTGCAGGTGGCATTCACGCCAATTCCCGGCACCCATTCCCATTCAAGCCGACCGGGGAAAGAAGCGAAGCAAAGTTCGCGGACGAGAGGGGCGAAACTGCCTTCCCGGATGTGAGTCATTCAGGACCAACAGCAACTTATTCAGGACCAACAGCAGCTTATTCAGGACCAACAGCAGCTATGCTGTCGGTTTCCTGTCATAGCCTTGAAGAGCTCTCGGCACATAAGGCCAAGTTCGATTACCTGTTCCTGAGTCCGATTTTCGACAGCATATCCAAGAAGGGCTACTCCGGCAGATTCACCCGGGAGGAGCTGCTTGAAGCCAGGGACAATGGTCTGATTGACAAGAAGATAATCGCCCTCGGCGGCATTACGGTCGGGAATATCCCCATTATCCGCGAACTAGGCTTCGGCGGCGTCGCCGTCCTCGGCTCAGTATGGTTCTCCCCCTCCCCAATCACCTCCTTTGAAGAGCTGAGGCATAGCCTTTGACAACCGGACTTCGCAAAGTATGGGAATGGCCCGCCTGCTACGGCCGTAGCGGCTACGATCTTCCGCGTCCGATTCTATTCTTCGTTGACGCAAAGGAGAATGGTTTCGCCTGCAGCGACCGTCGCAACAACGATCCTCCGCGTCCGATTCTAATCTTCGTTGCAGCAGAGAAGATGGCCCGCCTGCAGAACACCACCACCCACACCGATGCATCGATTCTTGATTTCAAGGCCAGACTTGCGAATCGATGCAAGCTTTTGCCTGTTTACGCTCTCCTGCGTGCATCGATTCTTAATTTCAAGCCCAGACTTGGGAATCGATGCAAGCTTTTCCCCGGAAACATCCTTTTGCGTGCATCGATTCTTAATTTCAAGCCCAGACTTGGGAATCAATGCATGGTTTTGCCTGTTTACGCTCTCCTGCGTGCATCGATTCTTGATTTCAAGGCCAAACTTGGGAATCAATGCATGGTTTTGCCTGTTTACCCCCTCTTTCGTGCATCGATTCTTGATTTCAGGCCCAGACTTGGGAATCGATGCAAGGATTTCCCCGTTTACCCCCTCTTGCGTGCATCGATTCTTGATTTCAAGGCCAGACCTGCGAATCGATGCATGGTTTTGCCTGTTTATGCCCTCCAGCGTGCAGTGATTCTTGATTTCAGGCCTAGACTTGGGAATCGATGCAGCACAATCGTCGTGGCGGTAGAGAATGGCCCGCCTGCAGCGCAGTCGTGGGGTGCAGGCAGGGACAGAATGCCACGAAAGCGGCATAATCCTAAGTAAAAAGCCGCCGGAGTGGCACCTGCCCCTGCCGCAACCGTCGCACAGCAACAACCTTCCGCGTCCGATTCTAATCTTCGTTGCTGCATAGAAGAACGGCCCGCCTGCAGCGCAGTCGTGGGGCGCAGGCGGGGACATGATGCCACGAAGGCGGCATAATCCTAAGTAAAAAGCCGCCGGAGTGGCACCTGCCCTGCCGCAACCGTCGCACAGCAACAACCTTCCGCGTCCGATTCTAATCTTCGTTGCCGCAAAGGAAAAAGGCCCGCCTGCAGCGCAGTCGTGGGGCGCAGGCGGGGACATGATGCCACGAAGGCGGCATAATCCTAAGTAAAAAGCCGCCGGAGTGGCGCCTGTCCCCGCCCGAGTCCACGGCCCATCCCCACAACACGGAGACGCTTACCCCACAACTCCATCCACAGCAGGACCTGTTCAAACTGTTAAGACCAAAAAGTTGCTCACGAATTGTTTCGGAACGGTAAAAAATGATATCTTTGTAAGATTAACCAAATAACCGCATATAGGTATATGAAACGATTTCGTTTTAATATTTTATTCCTGTCACTGCTTGTGATTGCATCCTGTGGAGACAATCTAGGAAAGAACGAGCGCAAGGCTTTGGAAATGAGCGAGGTGAAATGCATCGAGCAGGGCAGCAATCACTTGGTATTCGCCTGGGAGGCAGTCAAAGCCGCATCTCACTATGAAATTACGATTGACGGAGGCAAAACCGTCAGCTCGTATGACACCGAATACAGATTGAACGGTCTGGCTCCTGAAAGCGAGCACAGCCTGGCGGTAAGGGCAATCAGCTCTTCCATCGAATGGTATGATTCCGAGGAGCGCGGCTGTACGGCCCGCACCCTCCCTTATACCGGCGGCGGTGAAGGCGGTGAAGGTGGCGAAGGCGGAGAAGGTGGTGACGGCGGCGACAGCGGAAGCACCAGCCCAAGCACCTGGTTCGAGCTGCCGAAGATAGAAGACAGCGACAAAAACGGGATCTGGGACAGCGACAACAGCCTTCATCTGGCCTTCCATTACTGTGCCGGAGGCGAAAAGGGGCCTGACGGGAAAACAGCGAGAAACTACAGCGTGTGCTACAGCGGGGAACACCACTGCCCGGTATGGGTGGCTGCCCCGAGGCACTCTATGTACGTAGGCAAAGCCGATAGGAGTAACTACGGGCTGGACCCGGACATAGCTTCGGAAATACAGTACAACTCAAAGGCCACAGGAGGTGGCTGCAACAAAGGCCACATGCTGGGTTCCGCGGAAAGGACCTCAAGCCCAGAAACCAACAGACAGGTCTTCTATTACACCAACATAGCGCCCCAGCTCAGCACCGGCTTCAACACCGGAGGCGGAGGATGGAACCTGCTTGAGGACTACATAGACACACAGGTCGTAAAAGACACCCTCTACGAAGTCGTGGGCTGCTACTTCAAGACTTTCACCGACGGCTACGGCAACACGGTTAATCCGAAAACCATCAGCTTCGGAGGACGCAACGACGTCTCGATGCCAACAATGTTCTACTACGCCGTGCTCAGAACGAAGAAAGGCAACAGCGGCAAATCGGTCAAGGACTGCAAGGCGGACGAACTCCAGTGCGTCGCCTTCGTACGTGCGCACACCAACAGTCTAAAAGGGCAGGAGCCTAGCAGCAAGGAAATGATGAGCATCGCGGATCTGGAGAAACTGACAGGATTCAGCTACTTCGCAGGCGTTCCGAATGCCCCTAAAAACAGCTTCAAGGCCTCGGACTGGGGACTCTGACACACTGCATACAGAAATGATGAAAATACTGCTTCTGACACTATCCCTGCTGCAAATGGCGGTCGGGCCGGAGCTGCCGGACAAAGAGACGGCGCATCGGCCGACAGCTGAAGTCTTTGCCGAAAAGCCCATATTCGCGACAGGCAACTACCGTCCTCCGACGCTCGGAATATCGACGGCAGCCAAGGCACCGAAGGGATATGAAATCTTCCATATAAGCAGCTACACCCGCCACGGCGCGCGCAATTTCAGCCGCAACGAAGTGTACGAATCCGTGCTGCAACTGCTGCATAGCGCGGAAAACGACGGCAAACTGACGCAAAAGGGCGCTGCATTTCTGCATATATATAAAGAAATATACGAAAAGAGCATAGGCGGCAACAGCGACCTCACCGCAATCGGGGCGGCGCAGCAAAAGGCGCTGGCGGAAAAGATATACAAGGAATACAGGCCTGTCTTCCGCAAACGAAAAACCGTTGACGCGCGTTCGACGACGGCGCCGAGATGCATACTCTCGATGGCTGCTTTCTGCGGCAGCCTCCACGACAGACAGCGGAATCTTGGGATAAGTATGCAGGCCTCGCCCAGGCACATGGCCGCCCTCAATCCCAACTCCAGCTATAACCCGGAACTGCAGGACGATCTGAGAGAAAACGTAATGGAAAGCCCGGAGGCGCCTTATTGGGATGATTACAAGGCACTTTGGAGGAAACTCACCGAGCCGGAGATCTTCTTTTCCAGACTCATAAGCGACAGAAAATGGTTCCTTGAGCACTGCGATGACGAATACGAAATGCTCAAGCGCTTCTATTATATGATAGGCATAGAGCAGTGCTGCACCGGCCGCAACTCCCTTATGGAATTCGCGACGGCAGAGGAACTCGAGGCGATGTTCGAATGCGAGAATTTCCGCTTTTTCTGCGTATCAGGGCGCAATCCCTACTACCGCGGACGCAACTGGGCTCTGTCGCGCAGTCTGCTTCAGGACATATTGGAATACGCCGGCAGGGATATACGTTCCGACAGCGACGTCGCAGCCAGGCTGCGATTCGGCCACGATTTCCGTCTGGCCAGCCTGCTGAGCCTGCTCAGGGCTGACGGCTTCGACAGGGATGCAGACACTCCGGAAGAGGCCATCAACGTGTTCCGCTTCTACGAAAGCCCTATGGCCGCCAACCTGCTCTTCCTCTTCTACAGGAACAGGGAGGGCAAGGTGCTCGTACGCCTCCAGCTCGATGGACGGAACCTGAAGCTGCCTATAGGCGGCACAAGCGTCGATGGCGTGGAGTTCTACGCCTGGAGCGAGTTCAGGGCATATTGCGAAGCCCGTATCGGAGAGGCGGGAGAGATACTGGCACTCTGGCCCTACCGTCCAATAATGAAAGGCAACGGAGCGTTATAAAACTGCACGGCCAGGGAATAAAACGGAATTTGACAGGGAATAAAACGGAATTTGACAGAGAAATAAAGCGTCACTATGAAGATAAGGTATCAGACTGAGTTGGAAATCAACGCCCATTACGACGTGGCCGTAGTGGGAGCCGGGCCTGCAGGAATATGCGCGGCCGTGGCGGCAGCCAGAGAAGGGGCGAAAGTGGCCCTCATAGAAAGATACGGAGTGCTCGGAGGCAACCTGACCGTAGGCTTCGTAGGCCCTATACTTGGTATGGTCGGGAAAGGCACTATGAGGGATGAGATTGTAAAGCTGCTGGGCGTGCCTGAGAACGACATGATTGGAGAGACGGGCAAGGCGCACGATATGGAAAGGGCGAAACTGGAACTGGCCCGTTTCGTGGCAAAGGAGAAAAACATAGACGTGCTGCTCCAGACTTCCGTCTTCGACGTACTGAAAGACGGACGCAGGGTAACGGGACTGCTGCTTGCAAGCAACGAAGGCCGTATGGCGGTCAGTGCCGATGTGGTGATAGACTGCAGCGGAGACGCGACGGTATGCTTCCTCGCGGGGGCAAGGATAGAAAAGGGCCGGGAAGACGGGCTGATGCAGCCGGTGACTCTGGAATTCAGAATTGACGGGGTGGACGACAGCAGAGGCCTTTACTGCATAGGCGACGTGGACAATGTGGAACTATTCGGAATGAGATTCCTCGACTGGTGCAAACAGCAGGCGGACGAGGGAAAGATCCCGCAGAAGATAGCCGCAGTCCGGCTGCATCCGTGCACGGCTGAGGGCCAGCGCCAGGTCAATACCACCCAGGTTAATGGAGTTGACGTCACGAGGGTTATGGACATATTCCCGGCCGATCTTGAGCTGCGCGAACAGATAGAGATACTGATGCGCTTCCTCAGGGAAAACGTGCCCGGCTACGAGAAGATACGCTTCATCCAGAGCGGCACCACGACCGGTGTCAGGGAGACGCGCAGGGTGATGGGAGACTATGTCATCACAGCCGAGGAACTGGCTGAAGGCTGCCGTTTCGACGACGTGGTCGTACACAGGGCCGAATTCATAGTGGACATACACAACCCCGCAGGGGCCGGACAGGCAGAAGAAAAGATACAGTACTGCAAGCCATACGACCTCCCCTACCGCTGCTTCCTGCCGCGCGACTGCGAAAACCGGGGCATAGAGGGACTGCTCGTAGCCGGACGCTGCATTTCGGGAACACACAGGGCACACGCCTCCTACAGGGTGATGTCCCCTTGCATGGCGATGGGAGAGGCGATAGGCACGGCCGCCGCACTTGCCTCCAAAATGGGAATCACACCGCGGGAACTGCCGGTCAAGACGCTGCAGAAAGCCCTGACTGACAAGGGCATAGAGCTCTTCGACTGAGCCCACCTAAGGCCAGGAAGAGCTTCGGAAACCAAAAGAGCTTCAGGAACCACAAGAGCTTCGGAAAATAAAAGAGCTTCGGAAATCAAGGAAATAACAGAAACAACAATAGTATTAACCAATCCCTTAATCGATTAAGCAATGAGTATTATCGACTGGCTGATAGTTGCAATCTTCCTCTGCGCATTGATAACCATCGGCTATCTTTTCTCCCACAAGAACAAAAACATCGAGGACTATTTCGTGGCCGGCAGGTCGATGCCGGGCTGGATTGTGGCAATAGCCGCAGCCGGAACCACCATCAGCGCCGGCACCTTCGTAGGCTCCCCGGAGCTTGGATTCAACACCAACCTCACCTACGTAATCAACCTGCTCGGTTCAATTCTGGGCGGCACCCTGGTCGCTGCCCTGATAATGCCGAAACTCTACAACGCCAAGACCATCACCATCTACGGCTTCCTGGGCGAACGCTTCGGAGAGAGGGCAAAAAGAGCGAACAGCGTAATGTTCCTTCTGGGCCAGCTTTTCACATCCGGCTCAAGGCTCTTCATCGCGGCCATTGCCGTATCGGTCATAATCTTCGGAAAGATCGATTTTACCTTCATAGTTTGCTCCATCATCATACTCGGACTGGTTTCCACCTTCTACACCATGATGGGCGGAATCAAGGGACTGCTTTACATCGACACCTTCCAGACCCTGCTCATGACCTTCACCGGAGTAGTGGCCCTCGTGATGGTCTATTGCTCGCTCGAAGGCCTCAGCCTTGCTGAAATATGGAACCAGCTCAGTGCCGGAGGTATGGTCAAGAGTCCCGGAGCGGACGCGGCTCTGCTTGCAGACGGCAGTCTCCAGGGCTGGGAGCATGGCAGCAAGCTCAAGATGTTCGACCCGAGCCTTGACTTCTCCAAGCCATACACCATCATAGGCGGCATGATAGGCATAGCCTTCTTCAAGATTGCCCAGTACACCACCGACCAGGAGTTCGTACAGAGGCAGCTCTCCTGCAAGAGTGTCAAGAAGGCCGGAACCTCCCTCATCTGGTCCCAGCTGCTTGCCATTCCTATCGTGCTGACCTTCCTCTGCATAGGCCTGCTGCTCTGGGTGAAATACATCAACGACCCTTACATCGACGGACAGATCAGCGCCGGTTTCTTCTCCGATGCGCGCGACCTCTTCCCTCAGTACATCAAGAACCACATCCCTACAGGAGTGCGCGGCCTGATGATTACAGGTCTGCTCGCCGCCGCCCTTTCAAGCTTTAATTCGGCCATCAACGCAATGGCTTCCAGCTTCGTGGACGACCTTTACCTCCCTATCAGGAAGGATATGGGCAAGGCCGTGCAGAGCGACAAGGACCAGATCAGCTCATCCCGCTGGATGGCCGGCCTTATGGGTATGCTCCTCACCGCATTCGCCATTCTCACAGCCGTAATGCAGGAGGCCAGCGGCCTCAACCTCGTGGACTTCGCCACAGGCGTGATGTGCTTCGCCTACGGAGGTATGATAGGTGTCTTCCTCACAGCAATCTTCAGCAAGAGAGGCAACGGAAAATCCGTAATGGCCGCCCTCATTATCGGCGCCCTCATTATCATACCTCTGATGTTCCAGAAACAGCTCTTCGGCCAGACCTACATTGCATGGAGCTGGTGGTGCCCTATCGCCGGCATAGTATCCACCCTTGTATGCCTCGCAGGCAAGCCGAAAAGACAGACGGCAGAATAATCGGATTAAAACGGAAAACACAGACAAAATGAAATTCAGAGAGCTCATAGGCGCGCTGGCAGCGCTGGCAGTCGTTGCGACGGCATGCTGCGCAGGCGGAAAAGGTCCGCGGACCATGGACGGCAAGGAGATAGACCCGTTCATATACGGAGTATATGGCGTATATGGCGACGTCGTTCCCGAAATTGCCGACGCTCCCGAAGGCTACGAACCTGTCTATCTCAGCCACTACGGCCGGCACGGTTCGAGATATATACTTCACGACACACAGTATGTATTTGTAGCTCAGGTGCTTGAGAAGGCCGACGCAGACGGCATACTGACTCCGAAGGGGCGCGAACTGCACGACAGGTATATGTCCATATATCCCCAGCTGGAAGGCAAGACTGGCCTGCTGGCACCGCTTGGACAGCAGCAGCATCGCGAGATAGCGAAACGTATGTACGAGTCCTTTCCCATGCTCTTCGACGGCCGCAGGATTGTTGCGCTATCGACGAATCTGCAGCGCACGAAAATGAGTATGGAGGCCTTCGAGGAAGAACTGCTGGAACTCTGCCCGGGCCTCGACATAGATGCGAGAGTGTCCGAGGAGGATATGTATTACCTCAATCCACATTCGGTCCAGAATCCGAAGGTGGGCGCGAAAGACCTGCATTGGAAGAGTCCCAATGCGCCGTGGAGGGAGGAATTCAACGAATGTCTGCGCCAGAATGTGGACTGGAGAAGCTTCGGAAGCAGGATTTTCAGCGATATGGACCGTGCCTGCGAGATTTGCAAGGTGGAGAATTTCGAACTGGACCTCTACTTCATCTGCATACATCTGGAGGGCCTGCCTATAGAAAGTCCCGGCTTTTTCGACTTCTTTACCTCAGACGAGCTCGAGAACCTGGCCGAATTCGGAGAGAATTACATACTCTATGTGCGCACGGGACACTACCCGAAGGCGGACGGACGCGGATGGGCCCTTGCGGAGAGCCTGCTGGAGGACTTCATTGTGAAGGCGGACAGAGATATAGAGGAAGGGGAACCGGCAGTGAGACTGCGCTTCGGCCACGATGGCTGTATGATGTCCCTCTTCGCGCTTATGGAACTGGATGGATGGAACGGCTCCGAGTCGGACCCTACCCGCTTCCGCGAGGTCTGGGACATTTCGAAGGTCAGAATGGCGGCGAACATACAGTTCATCTTCTACCGCAACGCCGAGGGGAGGACCATAGTCCGGATGCTCTACAACGAAGAGGATACGAAACTGCCTTTCCCTGCCATCGAGGGTGAGGAATACTTCTACGACTGGGAGGATTTCAAGGCCTTCTACTCCCCGCGCATAGAGGCGGCAAAGAAACTGCTCGAGGAGAGCTCCATATAGGCAAGAAACACACAATCAAATGATTATGAAAAGAATACTGATTTACGCAACGGCCTTGCTGAGCATAATTGCATGCAACGCCAACGGAAAGACCACAATCAGGGGCAAGGTCACTCTGGACGGGAAAGCCCTTGCCGGGGTGCTGGTCAGCGACGGTAAGGAAATAGTCGAGACCAACCGCTTCGGCCGCTATGCCATCGCCAGCGACAAGGCGGACAGCATGGTCTTCATCACTACACCTTCAGGTACGGTGGCCGAATCTGCCGACGGCCTGAGACCGGGCTTCTGGGCCATGCTGGAAGCCGCCCCCGACAAGGTGGAAAGACACGACTTCAAACTGGTGAGCGAAAACCAGGACAATTACAGAGTACTCTTTCTCCCGGACATACATCTGAGCAACGATCCGCGCAGGAATGACATCGCCCGTTTCAAAGAGAAGGTGGTGCCTTTCATCAGAGAGAAAGCCTCTGAATACGAGGGCCCTGTCTATATGATGAACCTCGGCGACTTCACCCACGAACTCTACTGGTATGAATTCGACTTCGACGAGGCCGATGCCTGCCAACTCGTGATAGACGAAAAACTGCCGCTCAGGACATACGCGATAACCGGAAACCACGACCACGACGCTGCCATAGTAGGCGAAGAAGTGGATTTCCGTTCCGCCTGGCTCTACCGCAGGGTGTGGGGTCCTGACCGCTACTCCGTGAACATAGGCGGCGACCACTGGGTCTTCCTCGACAACATCATATATATAAACGTGGAAGGCCAGGGCAAGAAGGCGCCGGGCATCAAAGGCGACCGCAGCTACGAGCACGCTCTCACCGACGCCCAGATGGAGTGGCTGGAAAAGGACCTTTCCTACGTTCCGGACGAGGCCAACGTGTATATATGCACACACTGCCCTTTCTACGCCGGCTCATATAAGAACAGCGGCAAGAATCTGATGCCCGATGAGCAGCTGGAGCGCATCAACAGCCTCTGCAGCCGCTTCGCGAACGTCGTTGCGAACTTCTCGGGACATATACACAAATTCGACTATTTCTCAAGGAAGGACTATGCTTCCATCAGGCAGTACGGCCTCCCTTGCTCGTCCGGAATCATGTGGGAGACGGATCCGGAGCGCAGCCTCTACAGCAGCGACGGTTCCGAAGCCGGCATGGTGATCGGACAGTGCACAAAGGGCTCCCCTATCGAACTGAGCTACCACACCTACGACCACGGTGAACGCTACTACAGCATCTACGACATGAATTCCGTAGGAAAGATCTACAAGAACAACCCTGGTGTGAAGATACAGAGAAAGCTGGCTCCGGAGCGTGCCGACTACAGCGAGCTCAAATTCCGCAACTGCATCTTCCTCAACTGGTGGACCTGGACTCCGGGCTGCAGCGTGGAGATGTATGAGGAAGGCAGGCCGCTCGAGGTCAAGAACGTTCACCACGAGGATCCGGTGAAGAATCTGACCTACGATTGTCCGAAACTGGCCAACCCTGTGAAACACCACAAGGCACGCCTGAAGGATTCCTGCATTCACATGTTTGAAGCAAAATGCAGGAAAGCCGACAGCGCCGTGGAAATCGTCATGAGGGATGCCGAGGGAAAGATAGTCTTCAGAGAGACCGTCCAGAGGCCTCTGGCATTCGAATATTAAAAACTCAGTCTCTGAAATATACCCCTTCTTCGCGAAGGGCTGACTGCAACTCCGTGACATCCAGGTCGCGGAGTTCTTTATTGTCGCGCACCGCAAGGGCGGCAGCCTTTCCGGCGGCCTCTCCAAGGCACATTGCCGGTCCCATCACCCGGACTGAAGCCAGGGCCAGGTGGGTGGCCGAGATATCCCTGCCCGCTGCGATGACTCCGTCCACTTTCTTCGGAATCAGACAGCGGTACGGCACGTCATAGCAGTCCGGACACCACCAGAGCGAGCAGTCCCCTCCGACCGGATGATGCAGATCGACAGGGTAGCTGGCGACGGCAATTGCATCGTCGAAACGGGCGCAGTCGAAGATATCCTGCTCAGTCAGAGTATATTCGCCGACCAGACGCCTGGTCTCGCGCACACCCATAAAAGGAGCGACCTTGTCCAGCCAGGCATTTTCGAAGCCGGGTATATATGCCTTGAGATAGCGTACTATTTCCGCGTTCTGCTCAATGCAGAGTTCCTCGCCGCGGGTGTACTGCTCCGGGTCGGTGGCATCAATGCCGTTGACGCGGCTCATATTCACCCACCATTCGTCCTCGGCCATTCCAGTCATGAATATGGTCCTTTCGACAGGCAGCCTGTAGCCGGCCTCCCTGGCCTGACGTATCTGGTTGCGGAAGCCCACGAAAGTGCAGTTGTCCATAGGACGGAAGAACTCGTTGGGGATATAGTCTATGTCATATATGTCCGGATGGTCGGCGACCGCATCGCGCAGGCGGCGGCTGTCCACTCCTCTCATCGAGAACATAAGCGTAGGCGGCTGAGCTATGCCCTCGTCGTTGCCGTAAAGCATTTCTGCCCCGCAACGGTAGAGTATATCACCATCACCCGTGCAGTCCACGACGCTCTTGGCGAGTATGGCCTCGCGTCCCTTCTTGGACTCGATGACCACGCCCTTGCACTTGCCGTTCTCCATAATGACATCAGCGGCAAAGACATAGAGCAGCACCTTCACTCCGCACTCCTCCATTATCTCCCAGGCCAGGCGCTTGGTGCCCTCGGGATCGACCATGGTCAGGCTCACGTGCAGAGGGCAGGCACGGTGATGGGTGGCCTGTCCCCTCTCGCGCAGCCGTTCGACAAAGCGCAGGGGCAGACCCTTGATTATCTCATTGCCCTTGCGTCCGAGGAATCCCAGCAGAGGCAGGCCTATGGTCATATTTCCTCCGAGGTAACCCCGGCTGTCCAGAAGCATCACCTTCGTGCCCTTGACAAGGGCTGCGGACTGGGCAGCCATTATTCCTGCAGGGCCGGCCCCGACCACCAGCACATCCACCTCATCACGAACGGGGATGTCGCGGGCTTCTTCGTGTATAGTCTTCATATCCAATCGTTTATACTTCAACCAAGATATGCTCCGTTTTCGAGCAGCTCCTTCTGGAGCTTGCATACGTCAACTGCGGAAGGCAGTACTCCGTCCTCGAGAGCGATGCGGGCTGCAGTACCTGCGGCCTCGCCCAGGGCCATACAGGTGGACATCACCCTGGTACCGGCCATGGCCTCGTGGTTCATGGAAGAGCAGCGACCTGCAACCAGCAGGCCCTCTATCTTCTCCGGCAGGAGCACGCGGTAAGGGATGTCATAGGCATCTTCGGTGAAGAGCATGGTGCAGTCACCGCCCTTGGCGTGATGGATATCCACCGGATAGCCGGCCACGGCGATCACATCCCCGAAGTGCTTCATAGAGAGCACGTCCTCTGCCGTAAGCACATACTTTCCGACAATCACACGGCTCTCGCGTATGCCCATAAAAGGAGCGACCTTGTCGATGTAGGCATTCGCGAAGCCGGGCACATACCTGCGGAGATACTCTGTCACGAGCTTTATCTGCTTGTGCGCGGTCTTCTCGCCATAGGTGTAGCTGGCCGGATCGGTGCTGTCCACACCGCTGACGCGGGTCATATTCACCCATATCTCATCCTCTGCAAGGCCGGTAATGAGTATGGTGCGGGATACAGGCAGCTCCAGTCCGTCCTTCTGCGCCTGGAGAATCTGATTGCGCAGTCCGACGGTAATGAACACGCCGTCCCTGAACTGCTCGGGCGGCATTACGTCCATATCGAAGACGTCGTGATGATTGACGATGGCGTCCCTCAGCGCAGGCATATCCACATTGCGCATATTGTACATAAGCGTAGGTGGCTGCATTCCGCCCTCAGCGTCGCCCTTGCGGCACTCCACTCCGGCCTGGAAAGCCACGTCTCCGTCACCGGTGCAGTCTATCACCGTCTTTGCGAAGATGGCCTCGCGGCCCTTCTTGGACTCGATGATGACGCCTGTGACCTTGCCGTCCCTGACTATGGCGCCGCTGTTGAATACATAGAGCAGCACATCGACACCAACCTCGTCCATCATTTCGAAGGCCACGTTCTTGGCTTCCTCCGAATCGATGATGGTCATACTCATGTGGTTCTTGCAGCGTTTGTGCTCGCTTGCAGCCCCCCTCTCCCTCAGACGGTCGATGAAATGCTGGGCCTCGCCCCTGATTACCTGATTGCCCTTGGGGCCAAGGAAGGCGAGTATTGGCAGGCCTATGGTCAGATTGCCTCCAAGATAGCCTCTGTTTTCAATGAGCATCACCTTGTGTCCTCCCTTGCGGGCAGCGGCGTAAGCGGCCATTATTCCGGCAGGGCCTCCGCCGACAACAAGCACATCGACCTCGGCTCTTACCGGGATCTCGCGTGCCTCTTCAAAGTAAGTTTTCATATATATCTAAATTTCAATAATTTACATTTCCGAATATGCTACCAGTGCGCGGTATTTTTCGTAGCGGGCGCGATAGTAGTCGCGTTTGGCAGGGTCCGGGTGATATACGGTCGAGGCGCCGGGGCCTATGGCATCCGTAGCCGTACGTATATCCGGATATATGCCTGCTATTACAGTCGCGAAGAGGGCTGCGCCCATTGCCGTGCAGTCCTTGCTGTCGCAGACGCTGATGTCGCGGCCGCAGACGTCGGCAAGCATCTGCACTATGTACGGCGACTTGCGGGCTATGCCTCCCATCGCTACTACCTCGGGGCACGGAATCCCCTGATGCTCAAGGTAATCCACTATGGTCCACATCCCGAACACAGTCGCCTCGACCAGGGCGCGGAAGATCTCCGGCGCCGTGCTGGTGATCTTGAGACCGGCTATCGCGGCAGTTATGTCAGTTGTAGGGTCGGGGGTGCGGCGGCCGTTGAGATGGTCGCTCGCATAGACCGCATCGATGTCGAGAGGCAGGGCAGCGGCTTCCTCCGTAAGCTTCGCAATTATCCGGTCCTCAGGGATATCCACCCCAAATGCCTTGGCAGGCCAGCTGAGCAGGCGGCGCAGCCATGCATAGGCATCCCCGAAGGCGGAAAGACCGGCCTCAAAGCCGACCATACCCGGAAGTATGGAGCCGTCCACCTGTCCAAAGACTCCCGGAATGATGCGTCCTCCGAGCTTTTCGGGAGAAACCACAAGCATACAGCCGGCGGAAGTGCCCAGGGTCATAGCTATCCTGCCCTCGCGGACTCCCGCGCCTACAGCACCGGAATGGCTGTCCACGTTGCCGTAGCCTATGATACAGTCGGTGCTGAGTCCGGTCCTCTCCGCCCATTCCGGACAGAGATGGCCTGCGGCGAAGTCGCTTGTACGGTTGTCGGGATTCAGACTGTGCTTGATGCGGACCAGCTCGGGATCTATGCTTGCGAAGAACTCGTCGGAAGGGAAACCTCCCCATTCCTCAGCCCAGAAATGCTTGGCCCCTGCCACGCAATGTCCCGGTTTGATGTCCCTGTAATCATTGACTCCTGTCAGCAGTGCCGGGATGAAATCACATTCCTCGATCAGGGACACGCCCGCTGCCCTTACGGCCGGATCTACATTGAGAATATGCAGGACCTTTGCCCAGAAGCATTCCGGAGAATAGTCATTGCCGGTGTGACAGGCAATGTTGGGGGTGTGCTCGGCACACTTGCGGGTAATGAGTTCCGCTTCCTCCTTGCCCGAATGGTCCTTCCAGAGCACGAACATAGCGTTCGGATTGTCCTTGAACTCCTCGCGCAGGGCAAGGGGACGGGCCTGGGCATCTACGAAGCAGGGCGTGCTTGCAGTGGTATCGACGCTGATGGCCTTTATGGCAGACGGGTCGGAACAGCGGGAAGCTAGTTCCCTCAGTACGCTTTCGAGTCCCTCGATGTAATCCAGCGGATGCTGGCGGAACTGCTGGAGACGGTTGTCGCAGTAGAGTCCCTTAGCCCATCTTGGATAGACGAAAGTGGCGCTGTCGCAGACTTCCCCGCTGTGCGCATCGACCAGCACGGCACGGCATGAATCACTTCCGAAATCGATTCCGATAACAAATTCTGGCATATCCTGTATTGTTTTTCTTTTCAATAAAAATCAGTCCTGTTTAAGTATGAATGTCTGTGAAGGACGGGTGCGGGGCAGGCAGACCAGACGGTCCAGCTCTTCGGCAGCCACGCCCATAGCCTCCGCCAGGGCGGCACTCGAGGCCCTGTAAGCGGCCTGGGGAGTGTTGTTGTTCTCGCTCAGATGGCAGAGATAGATATGGTCCAGGGAAGGATGCCATATCCTCTTCAAGGCTTCCGCACACTCGTCATTGCTGATATGTCCGTTGCCGGAACATATACGCATCTTGAGTTCGGCAGGATAAGGTCCGCCCCAGAGCATATCCACGTCGTAATTGGATTCTATCACCACGGTGGAGCATTCCCTGGCAAGGGCCACGGCTTCGTCAGTCACACGGCCCACGTCAGTCATTATGAAGAATCTGTAGCCGTCAATTTCAATCTGATAGCCCAGGGTCTGGGTAGCGTCGTGCGGTACCTCGAAGTGGCGTACCTTGAAACCGTCAATCTCGGTCACAGACTCCCCGAGGAATTTGCGATATGATGCGATGCAGTCCTTAGTGAAGCTGTGGGTGGCGAGGGCGGCGTGGAGTTTCGCGGTGGCGTAAACGGGCTTGCGGGCCATGCGGCAGAAGGAGCGCAGCCCCCTTATGTGGTCCAGATGGTCGTGGGTAACCAGTATGGCGGAGAAGCTGTCGAAGCTCAATCCTCTCTCTGCGAGCACGGGTCTGATGGTACGGGCGCTGACGCCTGCATCGATAAGCAGGCCCTTCTTCCCGTCTCCTATGTAATAGCAGTTTCCGCAACTTCCGCTCGAAAAGCTGATGAACTCGATCATTGTTTTATCTCCTCCTCACAGTATTTCTTTATGACGGCATAAGCCTCCGCCACGCCCAGTTCGCCCGCGCGTGAGAGGTCTATGCAGCCTTTTTCCTTGTCTTTAAGATAAATGAGCACCAGTCCCCTGTTGAAATAGGCATCCCCCATATAAGGGAAGAGACTGATTGCCCTGGTATAATTCTCAATCGATGCCAGATGCTCCGACGAAAGGCAGTGCAGATTGCCGAGATTGAAATACAGATAAGGTATGTTGTCGAGTATCTCAATCGCCGCCTTTGCGTCGGCTATGGCTTCCGAATAGTCGTAATCCGTGCTCACATGTTCCTTCACGCGCGCCCTGGTGTTGCGGGAGTCGTCCATTGTGAGCACCTGGACGTTGCTCTGCATCGAGGCGATGAAGTCTATCATCTCGGCCCTCAGCACAGAACGGTTCATCAGGTAGAAGGCCTTGTAGAGGTGGTCATACGCGTCCGTAGAGGCGTCCGACTGCCCTATGGCCGCATCCAGCGAACTCAGGGCCATATTGTATTTCTTCGAATAGGACTCGGAAACGGAACGCAGGAACGAGCCCCTGCTGCCCTGCTGCGCATATATCACCGCATCCAGGGACGCCAGCTGCGCGGAGCTGAGTTCGCCCTCGCCTCCTGCGATTTCCACCTTCACAGGCGACGAAGCCGCGAAACGGTCGAGCAGCGGATTCTCGTAGCGGCGTGTAAGCATCTCGCCGTCAACGACTTTTTCGCCGGCCAGGACATATCTGTACATAGGCCTCAAACGTATGTCTATATCCCTGTGCTGCAACATTTCGTCGTTGAAGTCCTTGCGCGCGAATTCGGCGTCGAGCGCGATCAGCGAACTGTACTTGCGCGTCGTATCCGCGAAAGAGCCCTCGTCCGTGACGTTGCGGGCCCTGTATTCCTGAATCTTGCGCTGGGCAGTGCGATAGTCCTCCTTTGACGACTGGTTCAGTCCGAGGCGGCTCTTGACGTAGGAGCGGTTCATATAGGCCTTGGCGAAGTCAGGATAGAGTTCGATGGCCCTGTCGTAGTCCTCCAGAGCGTCCTCCCAGCGCTCCATTTCAATGAATATGGAGGCGCGGTTGAAATAGGCCAGGACGTTTTCCGGATTGATGTTCAGCACCCTGTCCATATCGGAGAGCGCGGCTTCGTACTCCCCTACCTGCGCGTTGATGAGTCCCCTGTTGTAGAGCGTGAGAGCGTTGCCCGGCTCGTCTTTGAGCACCCTGTTCAGGTCGTCCATCGCGCGGCGGTATTCCTTCTTTTCGGAAAGCAGCAGGGCGCGGTTGAAATAGGCGAGCGTATTCGAGCTGTCCAGTTCTATCGCATGGTCGAGGTCGGATATGGCGGCTTCGTAGTCGCCCTTTTCGGAATAGAGACGTCCGCGACGTATATATCCCTCGGGGTCGAAACGGTCCAGTTTTATTGCCTTGTTGTAGTCGCTGAGTGCCTTCGTGGTGTCGGCGAGGAAAAGGTAGCAGGCGCCGCGGTTCAGGTAGGCCGAAGGGTCTTTCGGCTCTTTGCGTATATATTTGTCGAAGTCGCGCACTGCATTTTCGAACTGCCGGGCGAGGAAGTAGGTGACGCCGCGGCTGTAATAGAGTCCGGTGAAGCCCGGCCTGAGGTCTATCGCCCTCTGCAAGTCGCTTAAGGCCTCTTCGAAGCGGCCGAAGCGGCTTTCCGTGATGGCGCGGTAGTGGTAGCCGGAGGTGAAGACGGGATTCAGACGCACGGAATTGTCGAAATCCCTCTGGGCGCCGCGTATATCCCCGAGATTGTACTTGGCTATGCCCCTGAAGAAATAGGTCTGGTAGTCGCTGGTGTCGAGCTGTGCCAGTATGTTGAAGTTTTCAATTGACTGCGCGTACTTGCCGTCGGCCAGGGCCTGCCGTCCCCTCCAGAAGAAAACATCCTTGTCATATTGCGCGCGGGAATGCACAAAGGAACAGAGCAGAAGCACTGCAACGAGAAATGCATGTTTTGGGAATCTGTTCATATTTTGCTAATTTTGCGCTCCATTCTTAACAAGAATCCTGCAAATATAATCAATAATTGCTCAAAAGATGCTGAGGAAACTGTCGCGGACCTTTATTTTTTTACTCTTTTCGAGTATGCTCTTTTTGCAGTCCGCACCCTCTCTCCGCGCGGCCGTCCCCGACCCCAGACTGAAGGCCGCCTACAACGTGATATGGGCGGAGAATCTGAAGCTTCAGCTGTCGTTTCTGTGTGACGATATCTGCCAGGGAAGGGCTACGGGCAGCCGCGGGAACGTGGAGGCCGGTTTCTGGATTGCGTCGGAGTTCGCCCGTCTGGGCCTCCTTCCTCTCGATGGCGACGGCGTCTGCTGCGGCACTTCATACGCACGTCACTGCCAGCTGGACAAGGGCGGTTTCGGGCATAATTTCGTGGCTATGCTCCCCGGCTCGGCCAAGTACCACAAAAAGGATTATATCATTGTGGCCGCCCATTATGACGGAATAGGAACCATTGGCGGCAAGCTCTACCCCGGCGCGGACAGCAATGCCTCCGGCACGGTCTCGCTGCTGAGCATCGCGAAGATGTTTACCACGATGCGGCTTTTCGGCAAGTCCTGGAGTTCCAATATCCTCTTTGTCGCTTTCGATGCAAAGGAACTGAGCATGGGTGGCTCCAATGCTTTCTGGAAGGCCCTTGAGGATGGGCATCTCGTGGACCCCGTTTCGGGAAAGGCCATCAGCCCGTCGCAAATCAGGCTTATGGTGAACATAGACCAGGTCGGCGGTGTTTCCGAGCCTCTCCACAGGGGACGCAAGGATTATCTCATTATGCTGGGCAATGATTCCCTCCCGAAGTCCAGCCGCGAACTGGCTTCCTATGTCAACCGGAATGGGGATCTCGGCCTTGACCTGGGCTTTGACTATTATGGCAGCGCCCGCTTCACCGAGCTTTTCTACCGCCTTTCCGACCAGCGCGTCTTTGTGGACCACAAGTGCCCCGCCATCCTCTTCACCTCCGGCATCACCATGACCACCAACAAGGTCTCGGACACCCCCGACACCATCGATTTCGATGTACTGCGCAAGCGCATAATGTACATCTTCACCTGGATTGAGAAGGTAATCGAGCCCTAAGTGGCATCTGTTTCAATGAACTTCCAGGCGACCCTGGATCTGCCAAGTGTTCTCGGATAACTAAGCGGGGTTTTCGATGCTGTCGATGCGGAGCCTGAGCACGCCGGCGGGAGCATCGGCCTCGACGACATCGCCCACCTGATGGTCCATCAGGGCATGACCTATAGGAGACTTCAGCGAAATCTTTCCGGACTGTAGGTCCATCTCGTGCGGGGAAACGATCTGATAGCTCATCTGAGAGCCGGTAGCAAGATTGGTAAACGAAACCCGGCTCAGCAAGGTAACCCTGTCCTTGGGCAGCGATCTGGTGTCGATGACACGCGCATACTTCAGGACCTTCTGGAGGAAATTGATGCGGCTGATCATCCTGGCCTGGGTCCTGCGGGCCTGACGATAGCCGTAATTCTCACTCAGGTCGCCTTGGGCCCTGCACTCGTCAAGGTCCTCCTTCACCTTCGGATACTCCACATTCATAAGCCTGTTCAGCTCAGAAAGGATCTCGTCATAACGTTCTTTTGAGAGATATTCCATTTCAACTGTGGATATGGGTTCAGCAGTGGATATGGGCAGAGTGAACTGCTAGTAGAGTACCAGGTCCGGGTTGCGGCGTTTGCCCATAGGCTCCGTAATGGCTGTGATGTTCCTGAGATCCTCTTCAGCTATTACGAAATCGAATGCCTGCGCATTCTCCCTGATTCTGGAAGGCGTAACCGACTTGCTCAGAGGAATGACGCCGTTGGCGGCAACCCAGTTCAGTACAAGCTGGGACACGCTCACCCCATATTTTTCCGCCATTGCAATCAATGACTCATTCTTCAGGGCGTCGCCGTTTGCCAGAGGACTCCAGGCTTCGACCAGGATTCCGTGCTTCTTGCAGAATTCCACGCACTCCGGCTGGGTCCATCCCGGATGATACTCGATCTGGTTTACGGCCGGCAGTATCCTGCAGCTGTCCAGGAGCGGTTCCAGATGATGAGGCATGAAGTTGGACACGCCGATCGAGCGCACCCTGCCGTCCCCGACCAGCTTCTCCATTGCCCTCCAGGTCTCCAGGTTCAATTCTTTCCAGCATTCGTATTGCGACGGTACGGCAGGCCAATGGATCAGGAAGAGATCGACATATTCCATTCCGAGACTGGAAAGCGACTGTTCGAAAGAACGCAGTGTTCTTCCATATCCCCTCTCGCTGTTCCAGACCTTGGTGGTCACAAATATATCCTCGCGCCTGAGGCCGCCGGCCTTTAACGCCGCGGCGACTCCCTCTCCGACTTCCTTCTCGTTGCGGTACAGGGAGGCTGTGTCTATGTGGCGGAAACCGCATTCAATGGCAGTCTGCACTGCTGCCGCCGTCTTTTCGGGCTCGCTCTGCCAGGTTCCGAAACCCACCGCAGGAATGGCGTAGCCGCTGTTCAGTTTGTAGTAAGTGTCAAGCATAGTCAATTTCAGATTTTTACATACCCTTTACAAGCTCAGGGTCACTCAAGCGACCGATTCCGCTCAGGAATACAAAATATCCTGGCAGACTGGGAAGCGTCATATCAATCGAATGGAACTATCGACTCTCTATACGTGCTAGAGTCATAGCTATAGAGGTAATCATCGGAAAAATCAATTACAGGCATACCTGAGGTCTGTACTACAGTTCCATTTGCCAAGTGATTGTTCACTATGAAATATGGATTCTCTCCAATAATGCCGTACTGGTTATCTATCGTCCAATAGAGATATTTCTTTCCTTTGATGTTTATATACTTGTCAGAAAACAAACCGGGCCAACTTCCAAAAAAATAGATGTCCGAATCCGATTTGTAAGCAAACAAATACGCAGGATCCAAATACCAAAGGGAATCCCACAAGAAATAGAAAGCACTGTTATCAAGGCTATATTTCGGAGCTTCAGTCCCGGATGGGACCACACAGGTGGCAGTTAAATCATTATTGAGATAGATGTCATAAGTTCCAGCCGGTTGGGAATTGGAATTCACATCGGAGTGAAGCTGGCACCATTTTCCAAGAGGTGCTTCCGGAACCAAAGAGCAAAGGATGGCGCCGTCTTGTTCCAATTGGATTCCAAATCCTTCGGAGTTGGAAGCGAAAGACTTGAGTACGTAGCCTGACTTTGTACTCTTAAACGGATAGGACTTATCCGCACAGACAAGACGCGGATAGCTGTTTTCCTGTTGAGTATCATTATTTTTCGTACATCCAATGGCACAAACGAGGAGTAAAGCTGATAGAAAAAAAGTTTTAAGTTTAGTTTGCATATTGAATTGATTTTTCCAAATATAGTCATTTTACACGCTTATATAGTCATTTTCCACACTTTCAGCAAATATGGCAACCCGAAGGACTGAGGGAGGCGTTCCCGCGTCCGAGTCTGCCTGCGGGCAGGGACCGTGTTTCCGCGGCCAAGTCTGCCTGCGGGCAGGGGCCGTGTTTCCGCGGCCAAGTCTGCCTGCGGGCAGGGACTTCGGACCGGTGCGCACCTGCGGTGCTTTCCCTCCCGCCGCTGCGCGGCAGGTCCCTCCCGTTCACGAAGCCACGGGCGGCTACGCCGTCCGAAGTCCCTGCCCATCCGGCATTCCCCGGCCGCGGCATAAGGCACTCTCCATGGTACTGAAGCGGTTCTTGAGCCTAGTGCTGCATCGATTCTTGATTTCAAGCCCAGACTTGAGAATCGATGCAAGGTTTTCCCGTTTTACACGCTCTTGCGTGCATCGATTCTTGATTTCAGGCCCAGACTTGAGAATCGATGCAGGGTTTTCCCCGTTTACACGCTCTTTCGTGCATCGATTCTTGATTTCAGGCCCAGACTTGGGAATCGATGCAAGGTTTTCCCGTTTTACACGCTCTTGCGTGCATCGATTCTTGATTTCAGGCCCAAACTTGCGAATCACTGCAGGGTTCCGCCTGCAGCGTCTGTTGCAGCAGCGAACATTCGCGTCCAATTCTAATTTTCGTCGCGTCAAAGAAGAATGGCCCGCCTGCTACGGCCGTAGCGGCACGAGGTTCCGCGTCCGATTCTAATCTTCGTCGCCGCATAGAAGAATGGCCCGCCTGCAGCAACAGCGTTTGTAGTGGCGGCGACAATGTTCCGCGTCCGATTCTAATCTTCGTCGCCGCATAGAAGAATGGCCCGCCTGCTGCGACCGTAGCGGCGACGACGTTCCGCGTCCAATTCTAATTTTCGTCGCGTCAAAGAAGAATGGCCCGCCTGCTACGGCCGTAGCGGCACGAGGTTCCGCGTCCGACTCTAATTTCCGTTGCCGCAACGAAGAATAGTTCCGCCTGCAGCGTTCGTTGCGGCATCGGCCTGCCGCGTCTGATTCAAATTTTCGTCGCCGCAAAGGAGAATAGTTCCGCCTGCTATGGCCGTAGCGGCACGAGGTTCCGCGTCCGACTCTAATTTCCGTTGCCGCAACGAAGAATAGTTTCGCCTGCAGCGTTCGTTGCGGCATCGGCCTGCCGCGTCTGATTCAAATTTTCGTCGCCGCAAAGGAGAATAGTTCCGCCTGCAGCAGACGTAGCGGCTGTGATCTTTCGCGTCCGATTCTAATTCCCGTCGCCGCGACGAAGAATGGTTCCGCCTGCAGAATGACCGTAGCGGACGCAGGCGGGGACAGGATGCCACGAAGGCGGCATAATCCTAAGTAAAAAGCCGCCGGAGTGGCGCCCTGTCCCCGCCGCTGCCCGTGGTCAGACTCAGGCTCAATCACCCCGCCGCTGCCAATGGTCAGACTCGGGCCAGATCACCCTGCCGCTGCCCGTAGTCAGACTCGGGCCAAATCACCCCGCCGCTGTTCGTGGTCAGACTCTGAAACTATTTCTTTGAAACAGCGACGAAAGACAGCCCTCTAGGCAAGATTTTTTTAGAATAATTTTGAATTATTCAAAATAAAAATTTGGAATTTGGAAATTTATCCTTACCTTCGCTGAAGAATTTTAAAACAGAACAATATGGCAACAAAGTATGCAGGAACCCAGACCGAAAAAAATCTGGAAGCGGCTTTCGCAGGAGAGTCACAGGCAAGAAACAAATACACCTACTTTGCATCAAAGGCAAAAAAAGAAGGCTTTGAGCAGATAGCTGCCCTCTTCCTTGAGACGGCCGACAATGAGAAGGAACACGCAAAATTGTGGTTCAAAGAGCTCAATGGCATCGGCAACACTGCAGAGAACCTCGTGGCTGCCGCAGAAGGCGAAAACTACGAGTGGACCGATATGTATGATGGCTTTGCTAAGACAGCTGACGAAGAAGGCTTCCCTGAGCTCGCAGCGAAATTCAGGCTCGTGGCAGCCATCGAAAAGAGGCACGAAGAGCGTTATCGCGCACTGCTTCACAATGTGGAAACCGCAGAGGTCTTCAAGAGAAGCGAAGTTAAGGTGTGGGAATGCCGCAACTGCGGACACATTGTAATTGGTACTGAGGCTCCGGAGATCTGCCCTGTATGTGCACATCCACAGGCCTACTTCGAGATTCACAAGGAAAACTTCTAGAATTCTGAGATATGTATTACGATGAAGCTGATATGACGAAGTACCGCTGCAAGGTATGCGGTTACGTCTATGACCCTGAAAAGGGTGACCCAAGCCAGGGAATCTATCCCGGCACTCCGTTCAACGAACTGCCTTCCTCTTGGAAGTGCCCTCGTTGCAAGGTAGGCAAAGAGAATTTCGAGCCTATGCTCTAAGTCCTGAATCACTGGAATCATTGAAATCACAGGAATCACTGGAATCACTGATCACAGTACGCCAAAGATAACAACGATTCCCACACAAAATAAGCCGGCTGGAAAGCGATTTCCGACCGGCTTCTTTAGTTTCGCGGCAATGTCACGAAGACTGGCCCAGACTTGAGGATGATGTCACGAAGACTATCCTAAAGGAGTGAGCTCACCCGTGACAGAATCCATCATATAGCCCCGCACGACAACGTCCTTGGGTACCAGGGGATGGTTGGATATCAGATCGATGGTTTCAAGTATCGCAGAAGGGGTATCGTCGAAGCCGTGGAGCCAGGAATCGAGATCGATGCCGCAATGCCGCATAAGGCTTATATGCTCGTCATCGATACCGCGTTCCTTCATCAGATGGAGCATCTCACCTGCATCCATACCCTGAACCCCGCAACCGGTGTGACCGATGACCATTATTTCATTGACGCCAAGTTCATAAATGGCTACCAGCAGACTGCGTATGGTGCTGTCGAAAGGGTTAGTCACAACTGCACCCGCATTCTTGATCAGCTTGACGTCGCCGTTCCTGATGCCCAGGGCGGCCGGCAGCAATGTCACCAGGCGCGTATCCATACAGGTAAGTATGGCTATCTTTTTGTCCGGATACTTGCTCGTCTTGTATTTTTCGTATTCTCCGGACTCGACAAATTTTCTATTGTATTCGAGAATGGTGTCTATCATATTATATATACTGCTATATATCGTTATATATACTGTTATATATCGCTATGTATCGTTATATATCGCTATATATTTCTAAAATGTAATATATTACCAATCAGTCAAATAGCACTTCAGTCCACGGGTGCAGAACGGACGAAGCCCGGTATGCTCAGGTCGCGGTCCTGTACGACGTAGCGCACCGCCGCGGCACCGGAGTCCCCGGCGCGGGCCTCGGCGGCGAGGCGGGCGATGGGGCCGCTGCGTTTGCAGTCGATGATGAGGCCGAGGCGCAGGGAGTCGAAATCGCTGAGCATAGGATAGTCGCCATTGCTGTCACCGGCAATCAGGGAAGGCTGGCGGCCGCAATGGGATGGGGCGATAAGCTTCCTGATGCAGGCGGTCTTGCCGGAATGGTAGGTCTGGTCGTAATCCGGCGCAAGCTCCCCGTAGCAGATCTGTTCGTCGGCAAGACGTATTCCAAAGACATTCTCAGGCGGGATATTGAGCCCGTACTTAGGGTCGCAGGCCATAGCCTCAACTATCTTTTCAAGAGAGGCAGAGCATATATACACATCAAAGCCATTGTCCTGCAAGCACTTATACAAATGGATATTCTCCTGCGGCAAGGCCATGCCCTTGCGGACCTCGACAGAAAGGCTGCCGTCCGGACTGTCCCAGATTTCGCTGCGTATGGGCCCGAAAGAGAGCCAGTGGTCAACCGACTCACGGGTGAAGGCCTGCAGTTCTTCCCAACTCATTCCGAAGAAGAGGGATGGCTGCCAGAGGCACCAGATTCCGTAATCGAAGCTGTGCTCAACGCCCTCGTTCAGAACCAGGAGACGGGCGCGGAAATCAAGGTAGCAGTCGCTTGAACGGATTTCGTCCAAAGCCATCCCGTCGGCTTTCATAGACATAAGGACTGCGAAATCGTCGCTCAGTCCCTGAGCCAGTTCACGGGCGGTCCAGCCCTTTCCGTCCTCCCTGTCCGCCTTCAGCTTAGGCCCGTCGGGAGCCCAGTTCTCCGGGAGTATGCCCTTCAGTTCGCAGTCGAGATCCGGAATGTTGGCGGTAAAGCGTCCGAAAGCCTCGTCAGGCGAAAAGGCGTAGTTCAGATTCTCAATCTGATATATCATCAAAGTCAGGGATATATCGTTGATAATCGTAGTGTTGTCATAGTCGAAGACTGCGTACGGCCGGCACTGCGGATTGTAGTCGGGCGACGAAATGCCCTCACTGCGTATCAGTTCGTCGAGGGCGGCATAGACGCTGTCGTTCCAGTTGTCGCGCGGCAGTTGCGGAGCCTGGCTGCAGGAATATATGGCCGCTGCAAGCAGCGTAGCCAGAAAAAATAGATGCGTATTTCTCATATCCGACAAATTTAGCAATTTGAGCAATCATCAAAAAATAACTGAAAAAAATATACAGAAGGGCGAGGCGGAAGACATACACAACTGGTGCCACGGGATAGAGCTTTAATCCCGCGGCACCGGCTATGAATCTCGGGGTACGCTCTCTACTTGAGCGCCTCGAAGAGATATTTGGCTATGAAGAGGACGGCCAGGACAGCCATAGTTGGGCTGATTTTCCTGATGCCGTCCTTTTTGAAGCTGAGCAGGTGGAGCACAACATAGGTGATCACACCTATCATTATACCGTCGGAGATGCTGTAGCACAGAGGCATGAGGAGCATAGTGACGAAAGCCGGAATGGCCTCATCCATATCGTTGAAGTTGATGGAGCCAACTGAGCTGGCCATCATCACGCCCACGAGCACAAGCACCGCACCTGTCGCCGCAGCGGGGATGGCGAGGAAGAAGTTAGAGAACGGCAGGGCAAGCGCGAAGCATACTGCCACTACAAAGGCGGTCAGACCCGTACGTCCACCTTCCGCAACACCCGCAGCGCTCTCCACGTAGGTAGTGGTGGTGGAGGTACCGAGGCAGGCGCCTGCTGTGGTGGCCACTGCATCGGCCATAAGTATGCGGTTCACGCCGTCCACCTTTCCGTCCTTGTCAATCATTCCGGCCTTCATGGAAACGCCCACGACAGTGCCTATGGTGTCGAACATATCGATGAAGAGGAAGGTCAACACAACCACGAGCATATCCCAGCTGAACACCTGGTCCCAGGCGAACTGGCAGAAGATAGGCTTGATTCCCGGCACCGCAAGGCTGAATTCGCCGAATTTGGTGACACCCATAGAAATGCCTATGATGGTGGTAATGACTATGCCTATGAGCAGGGCTCCCTTGACCTTGAGCGCCAGCAGTCCTCCGGTAATGAAAAAGGCTATGATCGCAAGCACTGCAGTAGGTTCAGAGAGGTCGCCGAGGCCCACGAGGGTTGAAGGATTGTCCACGATGATGCCGCAGTTCTTGAGACCTATGAAGGCGATGAAAAGGCCTATGCCGGCGCTGATCGCCTTCTTCATATCGGAAGGTATCGCGTTCACGATGAGCTCGCGTACCTTGGTGAGCGTGAGAAGTATGAAGATAAGTCCCTCGATGAGAATGGCGGTAAGAGCGAACTGCCAGCTGTAGCCCATTCCGAGACATACAGTGAACACAAAGAAGGCATTGAGGCCCATGCCAGGGGCAAGTCCGAAAGGCTTCTTTGCATAGAAGGCCATTACGAGCGTACCTACTATGGCGGCAAGGGCCGTGGCAGTGAATACGGACGGAGTAGGCATACCCTGGTCTGCGAGGGCGCTGAAGATGCCCGGGTTGACGGCCAGGATGTAGGCCATTGTAAGGAAGGTGGTGACTCCGGCCACAATCTCTGTCCTGAGCTTGTGTGTGCCCTTCTCAAAGCCGAAGAGCTTCTGCATTGCGTTTTTCATAAGTATGATTATTTGCTGAAATTGCGGTTCTGTCATATCTCGAAGTTGACTGAGCTGTCACCCTTGAGGTCCTTGCCGAACTCATAGTCCTTGCCCGGCAGTATGGCGTTCAGGACTATGCCCACGATGGCGGCAACGGCAAGTCCGGAGAACTTGACGGCACCTATGCCCACGCTTCCCGGGCCGTAGGCGATGCCTATGGCAAGCACGAGTATGAGGGCTGCGATGATCACGTTGCGGGATTTGGTGAAATCGACCTTGTTCTCCACCACATTGCGTATGCCGACGGCTGAAATCATACCGTAGAGCACCAGGGACACGCCTCCCACGGTGGCAGTCGGCATAGTGCTGACCGCTGTCGCGAATTTAGGGCAGAAGGAGAGCAGGATGGCCAGGACGGCGGCTATTCTGATGACGCGTGGATCGAAGACCTGGGTGATGTTGAGCACACCGGTGTTCTCACCGTAGGTGGTGTTCGCAGGGGCTCCGAAAGCGGATGCGAGGGCGGTTGCGAGACCGTCACCCATAAGGGTGCGGTGCAGGCCCGGGTCGCTGAGGTAGTCGCGTCCGGTGGTGGAGGAGATTGCGCACATATCGCCTATATGCTCGACCATCGTGGCCAGGGATATAGGCAGTATGGTGATGATCGCAGTCAGGATGAGACTCCAGTTCGGGGACTTGAACACGGCGATGGCGGTGTCCTGCATCTTGAACGGAAGACCTATCCAGGCGGCATCCCTGACAGCCGAGAAATCGACCTTGCCCAGGCAGCAGGCGAGGATGTATGAACCTATGACACCCATGAGTATAGGGATGATCTTGATCATTCCCCTGCCCCAGATGTTGCAGACAATGATGATGAGTATGGCCGCAAGGGCTATCCACCAGTTGTCGGTACAGCTGTTGATAGCCGAGCCGGAAAGGGTGAGGCCTATGGCTATGATCACCGGACCGGTTACTATAGGCGGGAAGAAACGCATTACCCTGCGGGTACCGAAGACGGCAAAGAGGGCTGCGAGCACGAAGTACATCAGACCGGCACAGAAGACGCCTATGCAGGCGTAAGGCAGGGCCTGGGACATAGTCAGGCCATAAGGGGCCTCGGAGGCTATCTGCACGACTCCGGCATATCCGCCTATGAAGGCGAAGGAGGAACCGAGGAAGGCAGGGACCTTGAGTTTGGTGAGGAAGTGGAAAATCAGGGTGCCGAGTCCCGCGAAAAGAAGGGTCGCGGACATCGACAGACCGGTGATCATAGGTACCAGAACCGTGGCTCCGAACATAGCGAAGAGGTGCTGGAGGCCGAGCACGGCCATTTTTGGTGCCCCGAGGCTGCGGGCATCGAAGACTGCGTTGTTTGCCATAGATCAGTATAGTTTCGGATTGCTTATTCCCATTCTATCGTTGCAGGCGGTTTCGAGGAGACGTCGTAGCATACCCTGTTGACGCCGCGCACCCTGTTGATTATCTCGTTGGAGACGGAAGCGAGGAAGTCGTAAGGGAGGTGAACCCAGTCTGCGGTCATTCCGTCTGTGGATATGACTGCGCGCAGGGCCACGGTGCTTTCGTAGGTACGTTCGTCG
Source organism: Bacteroidales bacterium (assembly GCA_004554455.1). GTDB lineage: Bacteria > Bacteroidota > Bacteroidia > Bacteroidales > UBA932 > Cryptobacteroides. The sequence goes on from SFMG01000003.1 coordinate 56,537, forward strand.
CCCATCACGCCTACGCTCTTTACTGGCAGCAATATGACTCCTGCCTGCCAGATGGCGTCGTAGAGGGTATGGGCCTCGATGGTAGGGTCGCTCGCGCTCATTACGCGTTCCGCACCCGGTCCGGCGAGGGCCTCGATTGCGCTCTTGTTGCCGTCGAGACTGTAGTTGCGCAGTCCGCGAATGAATATGTCGTCGGCTTCGCGCAGCACCTTGAGTTTCTCTTCGGTGACATCGCCGAGTATGCGTATGCCGAGTGAAGGTCCCGGGAAAGGATGACGGCTTATCAGTTCGTCTTTTATGCCGAGGGCGCGGCCAACCCTGCGCACTTCGTCCTTGAAGAGGGAGCGCAGCGGCTCGATGATGCTCAGGTTCATCTCCTCCGGCAGACCGCCCACGTTGTGGTGGGACTTGATCTTGCTGGCGGTGCCGTTGATTCCGGCGGACTCTATGACATCAGGGTATATGGTTCCCTGGGCGAGCCAGCGCGCGTTTTCTATGCGACGGGCATATCTGTCGAAAGTCTCGACGAAGAGGCGGCCAATGATCTTGCGCTTCTTCTCCGGCTCGCTGACGCCGGAGAGGGCGGAAAGGAACTCCGCTGACGCATCCGCGCCTATGACGTTGAGTCCCATATCCTTGTAGCTTTCGAGCACGTCTTCGAACTCGTTCTTGCGCAGCAGGCCGTTGTTTACGAAAATGCAGCTGAGATTGTGGCCTATGGCCTTGTTGAGCAGGACGCCTGCCACGGTGGAATCTACTCCGCCGCTGAGGCCGAGTATGACCTTGTCGTCACCCACCTTCGCGCGTATTTCCGCTATAGCTGTGTCTATGAACGAGGCCGGGGTCCAGTCGCCGCTGCAGCCACATATATCCAATGCGAAGTTGGCAAGGATACGGCTGCCCTCGCTGGTGTGGAAGACCTCCGGATGGAACTGCACCGCGTAGGTCGGCTCTCCGTCTATGCTGTAGGCGGCGTTCTCGACGTCAGCGGTAGAGGCGATCACATGGGCGCCGAGAGGAAGGCAGGCGATGGTGTCACCATGCGACATCCAGACCTGGCTGCTGCGGCTGACACCTTTGAGCAGTGGCGATTCCGCGTCGGTAACCTCCAGCATTGCACGCCCGTATTCCCTTGCTATTGAAGCGTTTACGCATCCGCCATAGTTCTGTGCAAGGTACTGCGCGCCATAACATATACCCAGAATTGGATAGCGTCCCTTTATGCCGGCGAGATTGACTTTCGGCGCATTCTCGTCCCTTACCGAGCAGGGGCTGCCGGAAAGGATTATGCCTTTTACGTCGGAATCAAGCTGCGGGAACTTGTTGAAGGGATGAATCTCGCAATAAACATTCAGTTCCCTGAGCCGGCGGCCTATGAGCTGCGTGACCTGGGAACCGAAGTCGATGATCAGAATTTTTTCCATCAGTCGTTACGTGAATAGTTTGGAGTCTCCTTGGTGATGGTTACGTCGTGCGGATGGTTTTCTATAACGCCGCTGCCGGTAACTCTGGTGAAGCGTGCCTTCTGAAGGGTGGCTATGTCCCTTGCTCCGCAGTAGCCCATTCCGGAACGGAGTCCGCCGAGAAGCTGGTAAACGGTCTCGGAAAGGGTACCCTTGTAAGGTACGCGGCCCACAATGCCTTCCGGAACGAGTTTCTTGCTGTCCACTTCGCCGCTCTGGAAATAACGGTCCTTGGAGCCGGCATTCATCGCGTCTATGGAACCCATTCCGCGGTAGGACTTGAATTTCCTTCCGTTGTAGATTATGGTCTCGCCCGGGGCTTCTTCGGTGCCGGCGAACATAGAGCCGCACATCACGCAGTCACCTCCGGCTGCAAGCGCCTTGACTATGTCTCCCGAGTAGCGCAGACCGCCGTCGGCTATGATGGCCACGTCGCTGCCGATTTTCGCGCACTCCTCGCGGGCTGCCTTCGCGGCCTCGAAGATTGCTGTAAGCTGAGGCACTCCTACTCCGGCCACGATTCGTGTGGTGCATATCGAGCCCGGGCCTATGCCTACCTTGATGCCATCGACACCGGCCCTCACGAGGTCGCGTGCCGCCTCTGCTGTGGCTATATTGCCGACCACGACGTCGAGTTCCGGATATGCGGCCTTGATTTTCTTTGCCAGTTCTATGACACCCTTGCTGTGGCCGTGTGCGGAGTCGAGAGCAACCGCATCGACGCCTTCAGCGACGAGGGCTGCGACACGGTCCATCGCATCCGCCGTAATTCCGACGCCGGCTGCCACCCTGAGGCGGCCCTTGCTGTCCTTGCAGGCATTAGGGTGTATCTGTTCCTTTATTATATCCTTATAGGTAATGAGTCCCACGAGGCGTCCGTCCGCATCGACCACAGGAATCTTCTCCACCTTGTTCTGCTGGAGCATCTCCATCACGTGGCTGCGCTCGGTCTCACTGTCGCGCAGGGTGACAAGTCCTTTGGAAGTCATCACTTCCTCTATCTTGACGGAGAGATCCGTCTGGAAGCGTACGTCACGGTTCGTGACTATTCCCACCAGCATACGGTCGGCATCTACGACAGGAATGCCCCCGATATGGTTCTCGGCCATTATCCTGAGGGCGTCTCCTACTGTCTGGTCCTTGGTGATGGTTACAGGATCGTTGATCATTCCGTTCTCTGCCCTCTTGACCAGACGCACCTGGGCGGCCTGGGCCTGGATGGACATATTCTTGTGAATGACACCTATTCCACCCTCCCTTGCAAGAGCGATGGCCATTGTGGCTTCAGTCACGGTATCCATTGCAGCGGAGACAATTGGAATGTTGAGAGAGATGTTGCGGGAAAAACGGCTTTTGAGGCTCACTTCCCTCGGAAGAACTTCCGAATACGCCGGAATCAGCAGTACGTCGTCGAAGGTGAGGCCTTCGAAAGCGACTCTTTCATCGATAAATGACATGGCAAATAAAAATTTGCACGCAAAAGTAAGAAAATTTATCAATATTCCCCAATTCCGGAGGACAATAATTCGGCAGTATTTTCAAAGCGCCGTCAATTCTGAGGACGATGGTAAATGCGAATCCCCAGAGAAGCAATCAGAATGGACATCAGCGGCGAGACCAGATTGAAGATACAGTAAGGGAGATAGCTCATCGTAGCCACGCCGAGCACGGTCGCCTGGGTCATTCCGCAGGAATTCCACGGTATGAGCACCGAACAGACCGTAGCCGAGTCCTCGACGCTGCGGCTGAGCAAGCGGTTTTCATAGCCGTTTTTCTCGTAGAGCTTGCGGAAGAGATTGGCCGAGAGAATAATCGACAGATACTGGTCACCGGTGATTATATTGGAGGCTATGCCTGTCATTACGGTGGCGCCGACAGTAGGGACCCGCCTGCGAATGTGACGGGTAAGCGCCTCGGTGATGCTCTGGAACATCCCGCTGCCGGTCATTGCGGCGCCAAAAGTCACGGCGCACAGTATGAGGAATATGGTATTGAGCATACCCTGCATTCCCCTTGTACGGGTGAGGTTGTTCACCAGTTCGGATCCAGTATCTACTCCCGTACTGGAGAACCAGCTGTACATAAGCCCCTTGTAACAACCCTCGAAACAGACGCCGTCCGTACCGCCTATGGCGCAGAGCTGTTCCGGCTGGAAGGCAATGGCCGCAATCCCCGCGGCAAAGGCCGAGAGCATCAGGGTGAGTATCGCAGGTACCTTCCTGAGTATCAGATAGAAAGTAAAAATGGGAACCAGCAGGAGTATGGGTCTGATATTGTAGGTGGCCTGCAGGGCCTCCGTATATTCCCTGGTCATGAGGGAACTCTCCCCCTTATGGAATATGCTCACCAGAAGAAATACCAGCAACGCCACACATATCGAGGGGATTGTGGTAAGGAGCATATAGCGTATGTGGGTGAAGAGGTCCGTGCCGGACGAAGAGGAAGCGAGGACGGTCGTGTCCGACAGGGGCGAGACCTTGTCGCCGAAATAGGCGCCGGAAATTATGGCTCCGGCAGTCCAGCCGGGAGAATAGCCCAGGGCGTTGCCTATGGCGAGAAGGGCCACGCCGACGGTGGCGATTGTCGTCCAGGAACTGCCGGTCATAAGGGCCACCACGGCGGCTATGGCGCAGGTGGCGAAGAGGAATATGCGGGGCGATATGATGTCCAGGCCGTAGCATACGAGCGTGGGCACCACCCCGCTGACCATCCACGAGCCGGCAACCGCCCCGATGAGCAGGAGTATGAGTATCGAGGTAGCCACGGAGCTGAAGCAGTCGTCAATGGATTTCTCGAATGACTTCCAGGACTGCCTGTAGCCGAATATGCCTATGGCTATGGCGAGGCCGGCAGAAAGCAGCAGCGCCACCTGGCTGCCTCCCTCGAGGGCGTCACTGCCGAAATAGCGTATTACAAGAACAAGCAATCCCACCAGAAAAACCAGCGGGATGCAAGATATCGTCCAATGTGGATATTTCCGTGCCGTCTCCATTACCAGAGGAGGACGATGCGGAACTCCCAGTCGCCTGGCGTCACATCGACATAGAAGTCACTGGCCGTGAAATAAACCCAGGCGCCACCCTCCTCATACTCGATATCGACGGTCTGGGTCCAGGTGTACTGTTCAGCAGTACCTCCATTATCATATATCTCCTCAAAGTGACGCACGTACGGGAGAGACTGCTGGTTGTTTCCGAGATAAACGTATGCCTGCATCAGTCCCTTGTCGATAATGTTCTTGGTAAGTTCGGGAATTTCGAGATGCGCACGGTAGAACTTGTTGTTTCCATCGTTATCGGAGCAGAGTTCCCAGTTTGCATCCTTGACGCTGAAGTTGAGTATCTGCCAATTGGTGCCTCCGCCCTGGTTGTTCTGCCCCTCACAGTTCGGGCAGTCTATCTTCTGTATGCAGGAAGAGAGGGCGAAGATTGCCAGCGAAAGGGCTGCAATGCTTCTCACAAGATTTTTGATTTTCATATCCATTAAGCTTTTTTGTCTAATCGTGCAAAGATAGTCTATTATATCATCACTTCAAAGAGGATATCATCGCCTCCGCCACGGCTTCTGATGCGCCGCTGCCGCCGAGCACTTCGCGGATCTGCGCATATCCCCGGAGCATTTCGTCCCTGTAGGCGGCGTCTTCGACAAGGCGTCGCACCTCAGATTCGAGCGTGTCGGCGTTGAAATCGTCCTGCAGCAGTTCGCGGAAAACGGGACGGTTGACGCAAAGGTTGCCCAGACTGACGTAGGATATATGCTTCTGTACGCGGAGTATATGCGTTGCGGCAAACCAGGTCAGCGGCGAAGTTGACCAGCAGACGACCTGAGGAGTGCCGAGCAGTACCGTCTCGAGGCTGGCGGTGCCGGAATTGACCACTGCCGCAGCGGCGTGCCGCACGATTTCGCGCGTACGGCCGAAAAGGAGGTCCACATATTCCCTGCCGGATATATATTCCTCATAATCAGACGCATCCCTCGCAGGTGCGCCGGCTACGACAAAGCGCCAGTCACGGTATTGCGGCAGAGAGTGCAGTCTGTCTGCAAGCTGCATCAGCATGGGCATCATACGGCTGATCTCGCCCTTGCGGGAACCGGCGAGGAAGGCCAGGTATGGCCTGTCGGGAAGGCCGGAGGAGCGAAGGAATTCCTCTCTGGAAGCCTTCATCGCCCCCGAGGAGTCTATCGCGTCCACCAGAGGATTGCCCTTATAGACGAAATCCACGCCCCTGGCCTGGAAATAAGGGATTTCAAAGGGGAAGATTATGAAGAGCCGGTCAACATAGCGGCGTATCTGCCTTATGCGACCCTCGCGCGAAGCCCAGACTTTTGGGGCTATATAGTAAAAGACGCGGAAACCGGCCTTGTGCGCGAAACGGGCGATCTTGAGATTGAAGCCGGGATAGTCGATGAGAATCACTGCATCGGGCTTCCAGGCTGCAATGTCACGCTTGCAGTCGCGCAGGTCCGTGAGCAGGCGGCCCGCCTTGCGGAGCACGTCGCTCAGGCCCATCACGGCCCCCTCGCGGTAGTCGCGGACCTTGGTGCCTCCGACTGCCGCCATCATATCGCCGCCCCTGAAACGTATCTCCGCATCCGGGCAGTTCCTGTATATGCCCTTCATCAGATTGCTGCCGTGAAGGTCGCCGGAGGCCTCTCCGGCTATGATGTAGAATTTCATCCGCGGAGTTTGCTAAAGATTTTGGAATTCCCTGTCGATTCCCAGAGCCCTCATCCTTTCGAGCTCACGGTAGGCGGTGTTGTCCACGAGATGGGGAACTATGGTGATATAGCCCTGCAGCATAAGGTGATGGTCTGGCATCTCGGTGTTCCAGCTGCCGTCCTCTATCTCTCCGGACATGTGGTAGCTGCCGTCTTCGTCCTGAACGAACTCTTTGATCCAGCGGCATATACCCATAGAGCACGCCCTCACTCCCCTGATTTCGTCGGCCGGGATGCGAGGGAAATTCACATTGTAGAAAATGCCGCTGTCAGGGGTCTGGAGAGACATCAGCTTACGGAATATATCCGGAAAAAAGCGCTCCACGGCAGAGAAGTCCGCATCCGGCCTTTCGTCGAAAAGTGAAACGCCTATGCCCGGAACGCCGTTCACCACGGCTTCCTGAGCCGCACCGAGGGTCCCGGAATAGCATGAGGCCACGGCCACGTTGCCGCCGTGGTTGATACCGGAAACGAGCACGTCCGGCTTCGAGTCTGCGAAAACGCTGTTGAGCGCGAACTTCACGCAGGAGGCGGGGGTGCCGTTCAGATGTCCCCAGCCATCGCCCAGATCCGTATAGACCAGGCCCTTGCGTCCCAGATCGACAGCCATTGACTTGCCGCTCTGGTGTTCGCTTGGGGCGAGTACCGTCACATCGCCGAATTGCTTCATTATTTCAGCCAGTATGTGTATTCCCCTGGCCTGGAAGCCGTCATCATTGGTAATCAGTATTCTCATATCGCAAAAATAAGAAATTTGAAGATTACTAAGTTATTTTCCACCTGATGATGATTAAGTTTTGACATTTTTTTGTATTTTTGCGGCGCTCATAAAGAGTTGAACAAAGTTTTACTTAATTATAATTTTTTACAAAGATGATTAAACTTGGTATCAACGGATTCGGCCGCATCGGCCGTATGGTATTCCGTGCAGCTGTCGAGAATTTCTCACAGGACATTCAGGTTGTAGGTATCAACGACCTCCTCGACCCAGACTATCTCGCTTACATGCTCCGTTACGATTCAGTACACGGCCAGTTCAACCACGACATCCAGGTTGAAGGCAACTACATGATCGTTGACGGCAACAAGATCCAGGTCTTCGCTGAGAAGGATCCTTCAAACATCACCTGGGGTGCCCTCGGAGTTGACGTTGTAGTTGAGTCTACCGGTTTCTTCCTCACCGAGGAGCTTGCTTCCGCCCACATCAAGGCCGGTGCCAAGAAGGTGATTATGTCCGCTCCTTCAAAGGACGCTACCCCTATGTTCGTCTATGGTGTAAACCACAAGACCTACGCAGGCCAGACCATCATCTCCAACGCATCCTGCACCACCAACTGCCTTGCTCCTATCTCCAAGGTCCTCAATGACAAGTTCGGCATCGTACGTGGCCTCATGACCACCGTTCACGCTGCAACCGCTACCCAGAAGACCGTTGACGGTCCTTCCAAGAAGGATTGGCGCGGTGGCCGTGGCATCCTCGAGAACATCATCCCTTCATCTACCGGCGCTGCAAAGGCTGTAGGTAAGGTTCTCCCTGAGCTCAACGGCAAGCTCACCGGTATGTCCCTCCGCGTTCCTACCTCTGACGTTTCCTTCGTTGACCTCACCTGCGAGCTCGCAAAGCCAGCTACCTACGCTGAGATCTGCGCTGCTATGAAGGAGGCTTCCGAGGGCGAGCTCAAGGGTATCCTCGGATACACCGACGAGGCTCTCGTATCCACCGACTTCCGCAATGACGCCCGCACTTCCATCTTCGACGAGAAGGCAGGTATCCAGCTCGACCCAACCTTCGTTAAGGTTTGCGCATGGTACGACAACGAGTGGGGTTACTCAAACAAGGTTTGCGAAATGGCTCGCGTCATCAGCAAATAATTATCCCGACTGACACAATAAAAGGAGCCGGCCCCGTGGCCGACTCCTTTTATTTTAGTAATAGCAAAAAATTGACCTGCATCAGCTCTGATGCAGGTCAATTCATTTATCAGAACGATTACTTGGTAGCGCCGAGGGTTACGGAACGGCCGAACTCAGGATGCTCAGGGAAATCGGCAATCACGGAATCCCCAATTACGATATTCTCGTCCTTGACACCGAGTTCACGCAGATGTGCGGCAACATACTCTACACGGGCTTTGCAGAGGGTCTCGTTGATCTCTCTTGTACCGGTAGCTGCGTCGGCTGAGCCGATAAGGGTGTACTTGGCATCTGCTGCCTGATTCTTTACATACTCATCGATGCGGCGGAGTTCAGTGCTGCTGAGGCTAGCAGCGCCTAGTTCGAAGTAAAGTACGACAGGACGGTCGATGAACTGTGAAACGGCTGGGAGATTCTTGAGTGCATCAAGTTCATCCTGAAGCTGCTTGTTCCTGGAGTCGAGAGCATTGTTGGACTTGGCAAGTTCGGCCTTCTCTGCTGCAAGAGCGGCATTGGCGTTCTTGAGGGCATCATTGGCGGCACGGAGTGCTTCGAGTGCACTGTTGTCAGGAGCGGCGCAGCTTGCGGAAGAAGACCTCTTCCAAGTGTTCTTGGCAATGTTCCAGGTCAGGCCTACGGCAGCTGAGAAAAGACCGGACTCACCGTCGCAGCCGAACTGCTCACCCCTGAGGTGGGAGTAACGGAGGTCGAGATTGATGGCCAGGTGGTCATTGATACGGAAATTGTTGAGGAGACCTGCACCGAGTTCAAACTCACGTCCGAAAGTCTTGCTGGCGATGACACCTGCCTGAGCGTAAGGAATGATGTTGTAAACCCTAGTCTGCTTGTAGCCACCGATTGCATTGGAAAGGTTCCACATAAGGTCGCCGTGGAAGAGGTGGTTACCGCTCTTCTGGCCTGCTGCCTTGTAAGCCCAGCCCTCATATCCGAAGCGGGCACCCACGCTTGGAGTGAACCACTTTCCGAAGTTGACGTCGAGGGTAGGGGTAAGACCGCCGTCAAAGCTGGAGTTGGCACGGACACCGTCAAGCACGAGGTCTATACCGCCACCGACGCTGACGAACCAGTTGCTGCCGAATGAATTGGTCTCGTAAGGACCGCGTACGATTTTTCCGTTTGCATCGCGATTGCCGTCTTCCTGGGCAAAAGCACCTGCGCAAACAAGCAGTGCTGCCGCAGCAGCAGATAGAAATTTGAAACTGTACATAATTATTTATATTTATATAGTATATCCTGAAATTTACGACCTCTCGCCGAAAATCGCGCTGCCTATGCGGACCATATTCGATCCGGCCTGCAATGCAAGAGGCCAGTCGCCGGACATGCCGATCGAGAGGATGTCGAAAGCGTCCAGTTCGGGAAAAAGGTCGCAGACATAGTCCTTGAAATCGGCTATGCGCCTGAAATCAGATAGGACTATCTCCTCGTCATCGACGTTGGACGCCATACCCATAAGACCGCGGAAACGTATGTTTGCATATTTCCCGGCATTGAAAAGCAATTCGAGAGCCTCCTCCTCGAAGAAACCCTGTTTGCTGTCCTCACCGGCGATATGCATTTCGAGAAGTATGTCAGTTGTCTTCCCTGCCGCCTTGCCCCAGCGGTCTATTTCCTGAAGGAGTTTCACGCTGTCCACTGACTGCACGAGACTGACATACGGAAGGACCAGTTTGAGCTTGTTGGTCTGGAGGTGGCCTATGAACTGCCACTCTATCTCCGGGCACTTGCCTTCCAGCTCCCCTATCTTCCTGAACAGCTCCTGAGGCCTGCTTTCCGCGAAACAACGCTGCCCGGCGGCATAGGCCTCTTCGATGGCTGAAGAAGGGTGAAACTTTGAGACTGCCACCAGTTTCACTCCTGATGGCAGTCTCTGTCTTAAATGTTCTATGTTTTCCTTAATATCCAAGGACTTTGTCATTTATTTCCTGTTTTTCATCTGCTGGGCCTGCATACGCTGCGCCTCCTCGAGTCTGAGCTGGAACTTCGATTTCTTCACCGGAGCAGCCTGTTTTGCACGGGCCTTGGCGAGAATCTTCTCCTCGTCCACGAAGAACTTCTTGATAATCCAGGTCTGGAGCATAGTGAAGATATTGGAAAGCAGATAGTAGTAGCTGAGCGCCGATGAAAGTCCGTTACAGATGAAGAACATCATCACAGGCATCATCCATACGGTCATGAACTTCATCGGAGCCATATTCGGATCGTCAGACATCGACTTGCTGTTCATCTTCGAATAGAAGAACATTGTCACGGCCATAAGCAGCGCAAAGAGGGAGAGATGCCAGGACCCTATATTCAATATGGAATCGTATGAGCTGAGGTCCTCCGCCCAGAGGAAAGGCTGCTGGCGAAGCTCTATGGACGCAGGGAAGAAGCGGAACATTGCATAGAGCACAGGCAGCTGAAGGAGCATAGGCAGACAGCCGCCCATAGGGCTTATGCCAACCTTCCTGTAGAGCTCCATCTGAGCCTGCTGCTTCTTCATCGCATCCTCCGGCTTAGGATACTTCTCATTGAGCTTGTCGATCTCCGGCTTGAGCACTGCCGTCATTGCGGAAGAACGATAGGACTTTATCGTGAGAGGCGAAATGACAAGCTTTATCAGAATGGTCATCAGCAATATGATAAGACCATAGCTGTCTATCCATCTGTGGAGGAAGTGGAAGATAGGTATGATGACGCCGCGGCTGATAAGGCCGACAACGTTGCCACCCAGAGGGATCACTTTCTCATATTTCTGCCCGAGTTTCTTGAGGCCGCGGAAATCGTTGGGACCGAAGTAGAACTCGTAAGGGACGTGTATATTGTCGCCGTGTTCTATCTCGGATACCATCTTGGCGCTGCAGGTCATCAGATTGCCCTTGGAGAGATAGTCGCTCTCGTCGGCAAACTTGACTGCCACCTCTCCGGAGAGGAAGTCGTTCGGGCTGTTGATGATGGAAGAGAAGAACTGCTGCTTGAAGTCCACCCAGCGGACTTTCGAAGGTATATTCTTGGAAGAATAGTTGTTACGCCTTGCGGTCAGGGTCTCCGGTTTCTTCTCGCCGTCGAAATAGTAGGAGAGATTGGAGTACTGCTTCTCATTCTTGTAACCCTTCTCGAGACGCGGTACTATCATTGCCCAGTCGAGATCGACGCTGGACACTTTCGAAGGGATCACATCCTTCAGTCCGACAAAGGACAGGTCGTCCTTCAGGAGATATGAATCCTCTGAGAGGGTGTATTTCTGCTCGATATAGCCACCATTGTCGAAGTAGAGTCTCATCGCGACGCTGCTGTCCGTCTGCTCGGCGAGCTCGAAGGTCAGGTCTGCGGTATTGATCATCTCTCCGGCATACACGGCTATGCCCAGGTAGCTCTTGCCCTCACGAATGAGCATAAGCCCTGCGGAATCCTTGCGTGCCGTGGTATCCTTGCGGGAACGGTAGGTGGTGTAGCCCTTCACGCGTACGGAGTAAGGCTGGGCACCCTTGGTGTTGAACACCACTTCCAGCTTTTCGTTTTCGATCTTGCACAGGGACGCGGCCTTTGCCCTCGCCATGTTGAGGGAAGAATCCTTGTATATTTTCTCTACTGCCGGCTCTTCCGTCTGTTCTGCGGCTTTTTCTTCGGCCTTTTCGGCAAGCGGCTGAGTCTCGGCGGCCTTTTCCGCAACCGGCTGTGCCTCAACGGCATTCGCAGTCGCGTCTATGCTGTCCTTCACCGCTTCCGGGTGCTCGGCGACATATTCTACAGCGGCCTTTAACTGTTTCTTCTGACGTACCTTGGTCTGCACCATAGGAAATATGCTCGCTCCCGCGAGAAGCAGACCTATGAGTACGAGTCCGATAATTTCACTTTTCCTCATATCCTATTCCATCGAACGTATTTCTGCTTCAAGGCTGCGGAGCTCCTCCTTGGCCTTGGCTATTCTCTCCTCCATCTGACGGATAAGAGGTTCGGCATTCTTGCTCCTTGCGAAGAAGCCGAGATTGTTCTCATACGTTACTATATCCTGTTCCAACTGGTTATACTTCTTGACGAGACGCTCCTTTTCAGTCATAGGAGTCCTCTCAGGCCTCTGACGGCGGGATGCCCCGCGACCGGCATTGAACTTGGCCATTGCCTCGCGGTAGGCCTGCGCAATCCTGTCCTTCTCCTTGAAAGGAACGAAGCCTATGGCCTGCCACCTCTCGGAGAATTTTGAGCCTGCCTCCGCATCCGCCTCTGCGTCACCGCTGAGTTCATACGCGTTGATTTCCGCAATGAGGCGCTGCTTTGCCTTGAGGTTGCCGTAGTAGTCGTTGGCGTCCTTAGGCTGTTTGTCCCTGGCCTCGAAGAAACTGTCGCAGGCGGCACGGAACCTCTTCCAGAGCGCATCCGACTTCTGGCGCGGAACCGCACCTATTTCCTTCCACTGCTTCTGCAGGTCTATGAGCGTATCGGCAGTAGCCTTCCAGTCCGTGCTGTCCTTGAGGGCCTCGGCCTGTTCGCATATAGCCAGCTTGCGCGCGAGATTCTCGTTGATGCTCTCCTTGAAGCCTGCATAGAACTCCTTCTTCCTGGCGAAGAAGGCGTCACAGGCGGCGCGGAATCGGTCATATATCTTCTGATTGTCCTTCTTCGAGGCGAAGCCTATGCCCCTCCATTCCTTCTGTATTTCCTCGAGGGCCTTGGTGGCGGCGTTCCATTCGTTGGCATTCGCCATTTCGGCTGCGGCTATGGCCTCGGCCTTCTCGCAAAGGGCGGTCTTGGCCACAAGGTTGGCCTCCTGCTGCTCCTTAAGTCCCTCGAAGTGAGCCTGATAGTTGCGGTTTATCACGGCGGTTGCCGCCTTGAAACGCTCCCAGATGCTCTCACGGTACTGCTTCTCCACAGGACCGTAATCCTTCCACTGCTCGTGGAGTTTCTGCAGCTCACGGAAGGCCTCTACCACGTCGCTGCGCTGTGCAAGGGCCTCGGCCTCCTCGCAAAATGCGGTCTTGGCCTCGAGGTTCTTCTTGAAATCGAGGTCACGGAGTTCGCGGTTGATATTCACCATATCATAGAACTGCTCCACATAGAGCTGGTAGGTCTCGTTGAGATTCCTGAAGTTCTGCACCGGTACGGGTCCTACGGCTTTCCACCGATCCTGGATAGACCTGAACTCAGGGAAGGTAACCTTCACGTCCTCCTGCTTTTCGAGCAGCTGCTTGAGGTCTTCTATCACGGCCTGCTTGAGGGAGAGATTCCTCTCCCGCTCAGCCTCCTGAGCCTTGTTGTATTCTGCCTTTTCCTTCTTGAAGGCGTTATAATAGGCCTTGAAGGCCTCTTCTATTCCGGTAAACGGATTCTCCTCAGCGGATTCCGGGTCTATGCCGGCCTCTGACTTGGCCTTGATGAGCTTCTTGTAGAAAGCGGACTTGATGGCGTCCGCCTCTTTCGCGCGCTGCATTCTGTCTTCGCTCTTGGCCAGCTGCTCGAAAGCTGCGACCAGCTCCGGGATACCCATTTCCTGATAATTCACTGCTGCAGCCTCGACGACTGGCGCCATCTCTGCAGGCTCTGGTACATCTGAAGGCACGTTTGCTTCCACGTTAACTTCAGGGATGATCTCTTCACTCATTTTGGAGTCAATTTGTTGGTTTAACTCGCAAATATACCTATTTTTTGCATACACTTTCAGTTTTACGCAGACAAATTGCTATTTTTGCAGGCGGATAACCAAAATCGGAAGCGTAAATGAGAATAGACATAATTACCGTAGTGCCTGAGTTGCTGGAAAGCCCGCTGAGCCATTCCATCGTGGGAAGGGCGAGGAAGAAGGGAATAGTAGAAATAGAGGTCCACAACCTGCGCAAATACGGCAAGGGTCCGCGCCTCCAGGTGGACGACTACAGCTACGGCGGGGATGCCGGAATGGTCCTTATGGTCGAGCCGGTTTACCGTATGATCGAAGAGCTGAAGGCGGAGCGCGACTACGACGAAGTGATATACCTCTCCCCTGACGGAGAGATCCTTACTCAGGGCATAGCCAACGAGCTCTCGCTCAAGGGGAATCTGATTCTGCTCTGCGGCCACTACAAGGGTATAGACAACCGCATACGCGAACATCTGGTCACCAGGGAGATATCCGTGGGAGACTATGTTCTCAGCGGCGGAGAGATTCCGGCAGCCATACTGGCCGATGCCATTGTGCGCCTGATTCCCGGCGCTCTGACCGACGAGACTTCCGCACTGAGCGACTGCTTTCAGGACGGGCTCCTTTCCAGTGAGATATACACCCGCCCCGCCGAATTCAACGGATGGAAAGTGCCGGACGTGCTCCTCAGCGGAAACCCAAGACTCATACGCGAATGGCAGGACGAAAATGCCCTCGCACGCACGCGTGAACGCCGTCCAGGCCTGCTTGATGAAAAATTTTGATTTTCAGAAACAATCATTAACTTTGCGGCATACTACCGCATAATTAAGAGCCATCATGGCATAACACGACAACTATTTAACCGAGAGAAAACCCGCAGAGACTGCGGGTTTCTCTTTTTTCTGAAACGGAGAAAAGCTACTCGAGACAGCTGAGCACCCGGATCTGCTCTGGGAGTACCTCAAGACGGACAGGCACGGAGCCGATGGTCTCGCCGTCGATTTCAACGACTTCGGGATTCTGTTCCTGTGCCGCCGGCAGCACGACTATGCTGCTGCACTTGGCGAAGAGCAGTTCCTTGACAGAAGAAAGCTTGCCGGTGAAGAGATGACGCAGTTTAGAAAGGAGAAGGGGTATGGGAAGGCGCGGCACGACCATCATATCCAGTTTCAAATCGTCCACGACAGCATCAGGCACCTGGCGCATGCCTCCGCCGGAATACTGTCCGGTGCCGAAGGCAATGGAGAAGCAGTCGCCGCTGAAGAAAAGCTTTCCGTCGGCCCATATCTCGACAGGGAAAGAATAGAAATTGGCGATAACCTTCAGAAGGGCCTTCAGATAGAGCGAAGAGCCGGTCTTGCCGAGCCGCTTCTGCTCATTGACAATGGCGCAGATACGGGAATCGAAACCCACTCCGGCCACGTTCAGCATATAGTCGGTGCGAATGGCGGGAGCCACGGCGGCCTCCTGCGGATCGCGGGTTTCGACACGGCTGACCCTGACGACGTCCTGGAGGTGGAATGACGAAGATTTCATCAGATCCGCCACCCGGTCTATGTCACGGGGAACCTTGTGAGTCTTGATCCAGTCGTTGCCCGAACCGATGGGAATGACGGCAATGGCAATGTCCTGGAGATGCACGCTACCTGCAGGACGGGACTCATACCAGTGCATCAGGCCGCAGAAGAGTTCGTGTACCGTGCCGTCGCCGCCGACAGCAGCCAGATTGCGGTAGCCCTCATCGAGAGCCGCAGCGGCAAGTTCCTCAGCATGGCCGGGTCCGCAGGTCTCGACAGAGACATAGTCCAGGCCCTTCTCCCGGAAACATTTTTCAGCCTTTTTCCATTTGCTTATGGTCTTGCCGGAGCCGGCGTGTGGATTCACGATGATATACCACTTCTTGGAACAGTTCTCTGACATCAGTACACTTTTTGACCCGGCAAATGTAGCAAAGTATTTTCTGAAAATCACAAATTCGACCGACTTATAACTATTATTTGTATATTTGCCATGATAATGTCTAATTAGGAATATGGGAAAAGTCATAGCAATAGCCAACCAGAAAGGCGGCGTGGGCAAGACCACGACGGCAATCAACCTAGCCGCATCCCTGGCTGTCCTCGAGAAGAAGGTCCTGATAATAGATGCCGACCCTCAGGCCAACACCACATCGGGACTGAACTTCCCGCCGGACAACGACGAGAAGCGCACTCTCTACGAAGTGCTCATTGCCGAGAGGGATATAGAGGATGTGCTGGTGGGCACTGAAATGGAGGGACTTCATCTCATACCTTCCCACATCAATCTCGTGGGCGCAGAAATAGAACTCCTGGACAGCGAGGAACGCGAAACCATACTCAAGAGACAGCTTGCCAAGCTGAGGGACAGCTACGATTTCATCATCATTGACTGCTCCCCTTCCCTCGGACTGATCACCGTCAACGCCCTTACCGCGGCCGACTCGGTACTCATCCCGGTACAGCCTGAATTCTTCGCGCTCGAAGGCCTCGGCAAGCTGCTTCAGACCATACGTCTGGTCCAGGCCGGACCGAACCCGGAACTCACCATAGAGGGCTTTGTGGTAACGATGTTCGACGGCAGGACCAAGATTCACAGCCAGGTCGTCGCCCAGTTGCGCGAACACTTCGGAGAAATGGTGTTCAGCACTCTGATACAGCGCAACATACGCCTGAGCGAGGCGCCGTCCCACGGCAAGCCTATAGTCCTTTATGACGTAATGTGCAACGGCACCTCGAATTACCTCAACCTGGCCAAGGAAATCCTCGCCCGCAACCCGGAAACAAAATAACAGCAGATACAGATGGCAAAACAGACACACGGACTCGGTAAAGGGCTCGAAGCCCTGCTGGGAGGCGGCGCAACGGACCCCTCGCAGTTCAGAAAGCCGGTCGGATACATAAACAAGGACGTAGTCACCAGGGGCAAGCCCCTTTCATCCAACGGGGATATAGTCAGAATACCCGTGGATATGGTGGAACCGAATCCCTACCAGCCCCGAATGAGCTTTGACAACGAGGCTCTGAACGAACTGGCCGACTCGATAAGGACACTCGGCCTCATCCAGCCTATCACAGTCAGGAGAAAATCGGACGACCGCTTCCAGATTATCAGCGGCGAACGCCGTTTCAGGGCCTGCCGGCTCTGCAATATGGAGATGGTTCCGGCCTACGTCATGGAGGCGAATGACCAGGGTATGCTGGAAATGGCCATAGTCGAGAACATCCAGAGGGAGAATCTCGACCCTATCGAAGTCGCCATGAGCTACCAGAGACTGATAGACGAGTGCCGCCTCACCCAGGAGCAGATGGCAGAAAGGGTGGGCAAGAAGAGGGCATCCGTGACCAACACCCTGCGCCTTCTCCGCCTTCCGGCAAAGGTGCAGCACGACCTGAAGGTGGGTCTCATCAGCGTAGGACACGCCAAGGTCATACTCGGTGTCGATGACCCTTCCCTGCAGGAGAAGCTCTGCGACCTGGTGGTGCGGGACGGTCTCTCCGTCAGGCAGCTGGAAGAGAAGTTGCGCAAGCTTATGAACACCGGAGAAAAGGACGAGAGCCAGGTGCGTGAGCTTCCGGAACACTGCTACAGGGTACTGGAGATCATGGGCAAATATTTTGACAACAACATATCGCTGAAAAGGAATGACGCCGGCAAAGGTTCCATGACCATCAGGTTCGGAAACGACGCCGAGATGCAGCGTTTCCTGCAGGCGCTCGAGAACGCCAAGCTTTAGGATGCGCCTCCGCAGAATCATAGCGACAGCAATCTGTGCATTCCTGTGCCCTGTCCTGGCTCAGGCCCAGTTCAAGGAACAGGCCTTCACGCAGAGCTATGTCGATGAGAACGACAGCACGGCATTTAAGGACAGCACGGACAAACTCTTTTCCTTCAAGGAATATTTCGGGGCCCTCGGCCACAAGAACACGATGAAGATAGGCAATATGTTCGCCGGCTCCGTCGTGCTTCCGGGTACTGCCCAGATCTACAACAGACAGTACTGGAAGCTGCCGATCATATACGGAGGACTTGCGGCCTTCGCGGGCTCCGGAGGCTACTATCTCGGCAGATACCAGAAGACGGTCAAGGCCGAAGCGGCCTGGCAGGCTGACAGGAACGCCTTCCTCGAAGCCAATCCCGGACTGAGCTACGATGTGCCCCAGCCCTTGCTCGACACCCGTTCCAAAACTATGGGAACCTGGCTTATGGTGGGCGCCGGAGTGGTTTACTGGGCATCGCTGATGGACGGCGTGGCCAGCTACAAGAGCGACCAGGCCCCACTTCCGGGAAGGGCGACCCTCTATTCCATACTGCTTCCCGGCCTCGGACAGGCGTATAACGGGGAATACTGGAAGATTCCCGTCTATTACACGGGACTGATGATCTCCGGCTACTGCCTTTACAACTTCAATCTCAACTACAGGAGATTCAAGAACATACACAATATGGCTACCAATCCGGACCTGGAATACGACGGCTCCATCAGCGGCGAAACAGCAAAATACTACAGGGATGTTTACCGCCGCTACCGCGACTATTCCATCGTTGCAACCGTAGCCGTATATCTGCTGCAGGTCATCGATGCGAACGTCTTCGCATATATGCATGACTTCGAAGTAAACGACAACCTCACCCTCGACATCAGTCCTACCATAATAAACCCGGACAACTGCTACGCTTTCAACCCATCCCAGAGTGCGGTAGGGCTCAGTCTGGGACTCCGCTTCTGAGAATGAAAATGACTGAAAAAAGCATACTGGCGCTGCTGCTGTGCGCATTCATATCATCCGCGAACATATCACTGGCCCAGAGCAAGGCTCAGCTGAAAGGTGAAAACGAAGTGCTGAAAGAGAAACTCGACTCTCTGACAAAGCTCGTGCAGCACTACGAACTCAATCTGCAGGAGAGTCAGGCCCGGCTCGAGGAGGCGTTGCGGCGTGAAGAGGAAGCCAGCCGCAAAGGGCTCCCCAATGCCGCCAACAGCATGGAAGCGACGGACAGTCTGCTGAGCAGGTGGTATATGATGGGCAGCGAGGAGGACGAGGACGTGGAACTCGAAAACGTGGACTCGATACTCTTCGATTCCGATGTCCCGGATTCGGTGTACATACGGCGCATAAAGGATATGAACTGCTTCATACAGCTTGCCTACAACGACGTCGTGCGCAACTATATAATATTGTATTCGAAAAAATACAGCAGGAATATGGGCAGGCTGCTCGGCCTCTGCGAGTTCTATATGCCGTCCATACGCGAGTGCTTCAACCGCTACGGCCTGCCCGAAGAGCTGGCGATGATGGCATTGATCGAATCCCACCTCAACCCCCAAGCGACCTCGAGAGCCGGGGCCAAGGGTATGTGGCAATTCATGTACCCCACCGCAAAGAAATACGGGCTTACGATCAATTCCTTCGTGGACGAGAGAATGGACGTCAGCAAATCTACGGATGCCGCAGCCCGCTACCTGAGGGACGCGTACAAGATTTTCGGCGACTGGAACCTCGCCATATCGTCCTACAACTGCGGAGCCGGCAACGTGCGCAAGGCGATAGCCCGCAGCGGCGGCAAGACCGGCTTCTGGGACATATATCCCTACCTGCCCCACGAAACCAGGGGCTATGTGCCCGCCTTCGTAGGCGCCCTCTATGCCACTCACTATCACAAAGAGCACGGAATCGAGGTACAGCCTGCTGGACTGCCTGTGCACGTGGACACGTTCCATGTAAACAAGATGCTGCATTTCAAGCAGTTGCACGATGTGGTAGGAGTCAGCGAAGAGGAACTGCGGAAGATAAACCCCCAGTATCCGCACGACATCGTGCCGGGCAACCAGCGCAGCTATGTGCTGCGTCTGCCTCACGAATATACTCAGCGCTACATTGAATTCGAGGATTCCGTCTATCGCTACCAGGCCGACACACTCTTCTCTCCGGTAAACATAAAGAAGATTGAGGACGGAGCCACGGGCAGCGGGGAGCGCATAGTCTATACGGTCAAGAGCGGCGACACCCTGGGTCATATCGCAGCCCGCTACCACACCAACGTAAAGGCTCTCCAGAGGTGGAACAATCTCAAAACCACCAATCTGAGAATAGGACAGAAGATTTACATCTATCCGGGCCGGCGCTAGTGGCGCGACTTCTCTCCTACCCTGTGGCGCAGGTCTGCGCTCAGCTGCAGCCGCAATTCGAATTTGCCTACCCTGTCCCTGTTCACTTCAAAGAGACTGCCCTTGCGCGGATAAAGCAGCATATTTCCATACAGATGCAGACGCAATCCCGCCTTCAGCCTCAGACCGCCCAGAAAAGAGGTCCAAAGTCCGCGTCCGTACATCGCAGGCACATTGAAGCTGCCGGGAACGTCGCGCTGGCTGCAATATATCCTGTCCTCCCACGCATCGACGTGAAAGGCGCCCTGCCGCAAATAGAGCGAGAGTTCTGTACCTCCCGGGAAGAGGAAACGGCGGCCCGCTTCAACGAAACAGAGGTAGGACATATCTCTGCAATGGACCAGATCCAGCCTGCCTTTAAGCATATTTGCGCCGTCGTCGAAGGCCAGTTCGCTACGCATATTCACGCGCAGGGCATATTTCTCCCAGCCGCGGAAGCGGAAATCCGCACGCGTGGAGAGGCATAGCACGGGCAGACAGTCCCATTTCCACATACAGAGGGCCCTGTATTGCACCGAGCGGCCGGGAGCGAAGCCGTCCTGCAGTTTCGAAGGCCTGAACGCGGCATCGGCGGCTATATTGACAAGATGCTTACGGTTGTCAGAATATATATCCATAAGCAGGGAGACGCCGTGTTCGTCGCGGCAACGGCTGGAGCTGCGCAGGGCGGCGGAAAAACTGTCCGGCCAGTCGGAAGGATAGTAGCGGAGCACCGTGGCCGCAGTAGCATTCGGGAAGGGCGAAAAACGCAGTCCCAGGACGGCAGCGGCCCTGAGGGCGAAGAAATCGAAGGCGGATTCGGCGAAAATGTCCATCCCGCGCAGGTTCAGGCGCAGGTCTGCCGAGGCCTTGCATTCCGTCGCGGAGGCCAGGGCCGTAAAGCCGAACTGTCCGCTACGCAGGTATATGCTGTAATTCGCGGCTCCGACTCCCGGATGCGCGACGCAGGCGGAGAGGCTGCCGGAACTGCGACGCCCCTCGAAACTGAAGCTTGCGGCCGCTCCGAGCAGAGCGCTGCTTTCTCCTGAGAAAGCGTCATATCCCCTGTAGGGCGAGATGAGCGTGGGATTTTTGGAGACGGACGAGGCCGTGGACAGGGAGGATGGCGAGAAGCCGCTCCAAAGAGCGAGTCCCTGTCCGAAACGGCAGTTGAAGGCCCCCAGGACCAGGGTGGAAAGGCGGGAAGGACCCTCGTAACTGAGGTAAAAGGAAGAGCTCTCCGGAGGGAAGGCCTTGGAGCCGTATGCCTCTTTCAGGGCTATGCCGGCCTCGTAGCGGCTGTCAAGGGATATGGCGTAGCGTCCGGAAAGAGCCCAGTCGTCAGCGCTGCTGCGGCGGTAGGAAGTCCTCAGCACAAAAGAGTGCTCCATACTGTGTCCGTCCGGGCTTCCCCTGCCCGGGATGTTTACGCTTTCAAGGGATACGAAAGGGCGCAATGCAGCGGTAAAGTTCTCTCCGAAGCCGTCCACGGCCGCAAGTTCCGTAAAGGAGAGCACATCTCCGCAGCGTCTGCGGTAATCCATCAGGCTGGCCACCCTGTAGGCGCTGAGAAGTCCGCTGGAGAGCAGACGCGAACGCGAGGCATTGTTCAACTGGAGCGGATGCTCAAGAAAGCGCAGATAGCGTTCGAGCTCGTCTGCATCGAGTTCCTCGAGCGATGAGGCTCCGCTGAAAAGCAGTATGGACTGCTCAACCCCGTCCGTTCCGCCGGAACGCACCCCAGCCGGGAAGAGGGCTAAAATCATCAGGCACAAAACAATCATGGCGCAATATAGGAAAGAGGGAAAAGAGCATTGTTGTTTTACCCGAAATTCAATTTTTTTCTGTGATTTTTGAAAGGCGTAACCTATATTTGCAACAGTCAAAAGGAATCGATTATGGACAGAATCACTGTTGGAGACAAGAATTTCCGTCTCTATATCCCCTTCGAGGAGTTTTCCAAGGACATCGACAGGGTTGCCAACGAACTCCAAAGAGACTTCGGACAGAGCGAAGTACCCCCTGTGATGCTCTGCACCCTGAACGGGGCGATGATGTTCTGCAGTGAACTGCTCAAGCGCTGCAGCTTCCCTCTCGAACTGGCTTCAGTCAAGGTTTCCTCCTATGCCGGAACCAGCAGCACAGGAGTGGTCGAGGTCAAGCAGGAACTCAGCTGCGATGTCAGCGGAAGGGACGTGATCATCATAGAAGACATCGTGGACACGGGCTTCACCATACAGCTGATGAAACAGTATCTCGAGAAGAAAGGTGCCCGTTCCAGCCGCATCTGCACACTCTTCTACAAACCAGAGTCCTTCCGCTTCAAGGACAGCATCAGGCTCGATTACGTTGCCAGGGAGATACAGAACCAGTTCATCGTCGGCTTCGGACTCGACTACAACGAGCTGGGCAGAAACAGCAAGGACATATACATACTCGACGAGTAATCACTTAAATACAAACGATGAAATACTACATCCTATTCGGCCCTCCGGGTGCAGGCAAAGGCACCCAGGCCGCAGCAATGGCAGAGAGGTACAGGCTTCACCACATCTCCACCGGTGACCTGCTCCGCAAGGAAATCAAGGCCGGCACGGAACTCGGCCTCAAGGCAAAAGCCCTTATCGAAGACGGCAAACTCGTTCCTGATGAGGTGGTGGAAGGAATGATAGAATCCGAGTTCTCCAGCGTGAAAGGCGTAGATGGCTTCCTTCTGGACGGATTCCCACGCACCATAGCGCAGGCAGAGGCACTGGACGCCATTCTGGCAAAGAAATCCGAAGAAGTAAGCGCCGTTGTCAGCATCATGATTCCGGACGAGATGATTGTGGAACGCATACGCCACAGGGCCGAGATTGAAGGACGCGCGGACGATGCCAGCATAGAGACCATCAAGAACCGCATCGCCACCTATCACAGCCAGACGGAAGCTGAAATCGACTACTACCGCAAGGCCGGCAAGTACAACGAGATTGACGGCACAGGCAGCATCGAGGAAGTCCGCGAACGCATTTTCGCACTCGTGGACAGATTCTAGGAAACGGAAATATCAACCCTTGTGGGTCATTATGTCAAGGACCAGGCGATCAGTCTGGTCCATTCCTTTTGACCCCACCCTGGTCAGATTGTGTATGGTTCTGTCCACGTCGTCCTCAACTATGCCTTCCACACTGGACACAGACTTGTTCTGAATGGCAAGCAGGGCGCTGAGCACAGCCGTCGATACTCCGCTGGAGACCTTCAGGGCGCAGCTCGGTTTGGCGCCGTCACAGACCATGCCCGCAAGGTTGGCAACCATATTCTTGACACTGTAGGCTATCTGCTCGTAATTTCCGCCCATAAGATAGGTAATGCCGCAGCTGCTGCCGGTCGAGGCTACGACGCAGCCGCAAAGTGCGCTCAGACGTCCGAGACTCTTTTTGATATATATGGCGGTGAGGTGGCTCAGGATCAGGGCCCTGGTGAGTTCTTCCCTGGTATTGTGATTTTCCTCGGCAAAGACGACCACAGGCATAGTCGCAGCGATTCCCTGGTTGCCGCTGCCCGAATTGCTCATCACGGGGATGTCTGCACCTGCCATTCTCGCATCGCAGGCTCCGCTTGTAGCACTGAGTATATGGCAGAAAGTGCTGTCTCCGAGTATGCCCTTCCCGAGGGGCCGGCTGAGGGTCTTGCCGAGTTCATGCCCGTAATTGCCCTCCAATGAGCGCTTTGCCGCATTCTCATTGAGCCGCCTCGCCTCATTTATGAATTCTATGCTCTCGATCGGGGCAGTCGTGGCGAATTCCCATACCCGGCGCAGCGTAAGCCCGTTCTCGTCCTCCTCTTCATCGCTGCCGCTCTCGGCACCGGGCTCATGATAAATCAGCTTCTCCGGGGACTCCAGATGGCATAGATGAGTGTGCGAGTGGGAAATGACCGCCAGGGAACGACGTTCTCCTGCTATGCACTCCACCTCTATGTAGAGTTTCTCGCTTATCCCCTCTTTCAGGCCTATTTCTATGCGGCCCTCATCCACGAAGCGCCTGGCTTCGGCGAGTTTCTCCCTCGTGCAGTCCTTCAGCACCTCGAGGGCATCCGAACTCTTGCCGAAAAGGGCACCGAGGGCAACTGCTATGGGCAGACCGGTCATACCCGTGCCAGGGATACCGACGCCCATCGCGTTCTTGAGTATGTTCGCGCTAAGCTTCAGATTGATTTTCTCCGGACGCATGCCGAGGGCTTCGGCCGAATAGGCGCAGCAGAGTGCCACGGCTACCGGTTCGGTGCAACCCGTTGCCGGTACGACTTCCCTGCGTATGAGTTCGATAATCTCCTTGTCTTCCATATAATCGAGGCTTAATTTTTCAAATATACTTAAAAATAGCATATCTTTGCCGAAATGTTGTCAATGCTTCAACATATAGAGTTCCTGAACATTCTGGACTATATAGGAACCTTTGCATTCGCGATAAGCGGAGTGCGTCTTGCGGCCAGGAAGAACTTCGACCTTTTCGGAGCCTTCGTGGTCGGCTTCGTGACTGCGGTAGGAGGAGGAACCCTCAGGGACCTGCTCCTGGACGTGAAGCCCTTCTGGATGATGCAGCCCTCATACGCACTCATCACCTTTCTGGCCCTGATAGTCGTGATCATTTTCAAGAGGTGGATAGTGCGCCTGGAGTACACTTTCTTCATCTTCGACGCCATCGGTCTGGGCCTTTTCACGGTTGTGGGAGTCGAGAAAAGCCTGATGGCCGGAAACCCTATGTGGGTGAACGTCATAATGGGATGCATAACAGGTGCGGCAGGAGGAATATTCCGCGACGTGCTGATCAACGAGGTGCCGCTGATTTTCCGAAAGGACATCTATGCCCTGGCCTGCGCCGGAGGCGGGATGGTCTATTGGCTGCTGCTCCTTGCCCGCATCGGCTCTCCCCTGCTCCAGATCTTCCCGGCCATTACCGTCATTGTAATACGCGTCCTTGCAGTCCACTTCAACGTCTGCCTGCCATCCCTCAAATCCGACCAGTGACATCATTAGTGTCCGGTGTCATGAGAGCATCATTTTTTGAGTTTCAGAGTATGGTTATGCGTATTCTTTCCGTCAGTATCGAAAGTGCTGATCTCGATAGCGTCCTCTGTAGCAGTCACTTCCATCCTCTCCATATTAGCATTGCAGATCACAGGGAATCCGGCATTAGAGATGCTACCGTCAGGCTCTGCAACTCTCCATCTGTGGATATGGCCACAGAACATGGCATCGAATCCGGCTTCATTGAGAGGCGGTACAAGGATATTGCACATCTGGGCAGCTCCGTACCATCCCTTGCTTTCCGGCGGTACATGGCAGAATGCGATACGCACCTTGGCATTCCTGCATTCCTCGGAAGCGATCACTTCCTTGAGCCATCTGCCCTGACGCTCGACATAAGGCTTGGAAGCCACGATGCCGCTATATTCTATGTCTGAATCAGGCTTATCCTCGCATGCATCGAGAACGACAAAGAAGAAGTCACCGATACTGAACGAATAATAAGGGGTGCCTGTGGTGGTCTGGAAATAATTGAGCCATTTGATCGCATCACGTCCGCGAAGCTCATGGTTTCCACGTGAGGCGAAGAGAGGCAGACCGCCATTGAGGCTTTTCGCTGCCGAACCAAGATACATCTTCGGTATGAGCTCCTCATTGGAAATATTGCTTGTCATGTCGCCATTAAGGAAAACGAAGTCACGGTTATCTCTTGCTCCTGAAAGGATTCTATTGAAAAGGGAATCCTTTCCATGAATATCGTTGTACAGGTCGAAACGGATTGTGTCATAATCCTCCTTAAAGGTAGTGATCTTGTGAGGCTCACCTTTATACACATCCGTACCGCTGCCATGCATATACTGCACATTGCCAGAACCGTTGTAGGCAATGACACCTCTGTTCATCACGCGATAACGATAAGTCGAACCGGGCTCAAGGCCATCCACGACCACCTTGTGGATCTTACCTATCGGGAACACTCCGTTTCCGCGTGCATCATAATATTTGTCACGCTCCTTGTTATAGAAATGCGTACCGTCGTCTGGTGCCACTTCCACCCATGCCACAGCATCGACATCGGTCGTCCATATTACAGTAAAACTTGTCTCTGTCATACACTGGACATATGGTCCGCAAACAATTTTCGCTCTCTGAGGTTTCTGAGCATTGACAGTTCCCGCCCAAAGAACAATCATCAATGCCAAAACATGAATCTTTTTCATAGTAAACAATATATTCTAAGCGGTAAATATACAGTATTTTTGTGGACGTAGTTAAAATGACATACGAAAAAAGACGGCCTCAAAGCCGTCTTTTCCGGTGCTCCCTCAGGGGCTCGAACCCTGGACCCCAACATTAAGAGTGTCGTGCTCTACCAACTGAGCTAAGGAAGCAATATTTTCGTGATCCGTTTGGGGCTCGAACCCAAGACCCCAACATTAAAAGTGTTGTGCTCTACCAACTGAGCTAACGAATCAATCCGTGGTCCCAAAGAGGGTCAATTCTCAAATGGGACTGCAAAGATAGTCCGTTTTTTTGAAAAACAAAACAAATTCTTGAAAAAGACGCGTCACAAAGTCCATTCCCCGCACAGTACTACCTGGCAGGGATCTCAAATACTGCCTTGTCTATGGATGAGGTAGTGGATATGCCGTCAAATGAGAAGGAATTCACCACGTGGGTAAACTCTTCGAGCTCCAGTTTGACGAGGATACAATCGGACTTGCGGTACTCGAGTGTAGTGCGCGCATAACCCGTGGAGGCCTCCTGACGGGCAGTCATGGTGATGATGTAGCTGCTGCCGCTGTCCATCACCTTCATATCCGCATTATTGTCCCCGGCAAGTTTGCGCACCTTTCCGCAGACTGCATCCAGTATGCTGGAAGAAAGACGCTTGACCATAGGAACCTTGGTGATGTCATAGACCTGGGACTTGCCCGCACGGTTCATATATACCCTGTTGCCATTGATAGTGAAGCGGTCGCCTGCGGGATTGGAATAGACCATTGCAAGCTTGTCGGGAGAGACATAGTACTGCGAGCCCTCCATGGTTTTCTTTGCCTTTGTGGCCAGCACCTTGGTGTGACGGAAAGAAGAAGTGACGCAGCTTTGTGCCGAGTTCGCTTTTTCTATCCTGTTCAGGATTTCGTCCGGGGAGGCCGCGCTGAGGCCCTGGAATGCCACGAAAAGGCTCAGGACGGCGACGATGATTTTTTTCATTTCAATATTCTTTTTCTTATGAATCCGATTTTCATTGCTTTCCTGAAAAGGAATGGCTCCACGCAATAGGCATATACCATTGTGGAAATCATACCTATGAGAGTGCTGATTCCGACTGAAGTGAGCGCCGGATGACGGGAAATCAGCAGGGATGCGACAACGACGCAGAGGATGAAGGAGGCGAGGGATATGGCCGTCTTGTGATAGACCAGCAGATTGTGGCCCTTGCCTCTGGAAGCGGCGAGCAGTCCGTCCATTATGAATATGCTGTAATCGACGCCTACGCCGAATACAAGACTGGATATCAATATATTGATTAAATTAAACTGCATTCCGCTCATTGCCATTGCTCCTTCGGTAATGAACCAGCTCGCACACATAGGCACAAAGGCAATCAGGGCGACGATTACGTTGCGGAAGGACAGCAGAAGTACCAGCAGCACGAAGAAGGAGGATATGAGAAGGACGGTGTTGAAGTCGTTGTTGACAATGCTCACCATATCGCTGGTATAGTAGAAAGGATCGACAACCAGCACGGAAGGGTCCTCGCTTACGGCATCGCACATAGCCTTCTTGTCACCAGGATCTGTGAGGACCGGGGTGAATACCAGCCAGCTGCCACCTACCTGCTCGACCATATTGCAGCTGAGTTCGACAGGAAGCACCCCTGACTCTATCGGGGACAGGGCCTCATAATCGCGGGATATGAGCGAGTAGAACGGGTCGAAGATATCCTCATCAAGGCCCTGCCTGCGGGCAGCCGCAGCTACGGCCGCCTTGGCCGATGCCTGTCTTTCCGGAGTCCACCAGGCCTTCCAGCGGTCTATGTTGGCCTGCATCTCGGAAGTGCTGAGGAGCGCGGAACTCATCCTGGACCAGGATTTCACGATTCCTTCGGCCTGCAGGGAATCCAGTCTGGCCCCGAGGCCCTTGTTCAGTGCCAGAGCCTCATCGAGAGACGGGGCTGACACCGCCAGGAAGGTGGACTGGAGATTGTGGTTGAATTTCTCGGCATACACCTTCTGGCTCTCCTTGTTCACAGGGGATTCGTAGCCTATATGCTTCAGATTGCTGTCAAAGCCTATGCGCGGAGCGAAGCAGAAGCAGACTATCGAGACTATGGCGATGAGGCAGAGCAGCCATCTGCGCCTGTCCGGCTTGGCGGAGTTGATCTTTTCGAGGAAACGGAAGGCCTTCTCATTGCGGCGGTTCTTTTCGGGATCGAGGAACTGAGGCAGGAAGACCAGGGCGCAGAATGTCGTGCCAAGCAGCACGAGAGAGGCGAAGAGACCGAAATCGCTGAGCAGTTCGCTCTTAGTGAAAAGCAGGCCTGCAAAGGCTCCTATCGTGGTTATGCAGCCCAGACACACGGGTTTGGACTGTGCCCTGAGCACCTGCTCGGCATCCGCGACATACTTGAACTGGGTCAGCACGTGCAGCACATAGCTGACGGCAATGCCCAGGACAACCACGGAGAGTCCCATAGCCATAAGGGAGATGCGTCCCTTGATCCAATAGACGGAGGCCATCGCGAAGAGGGTGCCGTAAACTATGGGAAGGAGTATGTGCAGGAGATTGGTCTTGTTGCGGAAACAGAGGAGCAGGAGCGCGAGTATGATGAGCAGGGATATGCCTATGGTCAGCACAAGGTCCTGCTTGATCGTACGGGAATTGTCGGCGGCGTTCACCGTGGCCCCGTGATAGAGTACGCGCAGCTGGGGATTTTCCTTTTCGAAGGACTCGGCCTCGCTGCTTATCATCTTGACGAGACGGGCCCCGGACATAGAATCGAAAGACTTGAAGTCCTGGGAGATATATGCCACGCACACCTTCCCGTCCGGCGAGAAAAGATGCCTGTCCACAATGCGGTATGGCGCATCCCCGGAGAAAGAAGCCTTCAGAGCCTCCATCACTGGATAGCGCAGTCCGGCAGGGTCGTAGCAGATAGCGGTAGTCTGCGTTCCGTCCCAGTCATTGGACATAATTTCCACATTTTCGGCCATGCGCGCGTCGAGGGCATCCCTTTCGAAAAGGGCGTCGAAGCTGTCGTAGGCGGAGGAATCGATATAAGCGGGGAAGCATGCAAGGGCATAGTCCATCGCATTCGGCAGCCACTCGTCCTCTATGCGGTAAAGGACATTGGCGATAAGCGAGGCGCTGCTGTCCTTTTCCATAAGTGCGGCTATGAATTCGTCACAGCCCCGGGCAAGAGCCTCGGCCGAAACGCTGTCGGACTTGGGGACGAACTCCACGAACACCTTGTCCTTGACGCTCAGCTGGCCGAAGGCAAGACCGCTTCGGGATGACTTTTCCGTTTTGGGGAGGAGTTTTGTGAGGTCCTCCTCATAGACGAGCCGGAGTCCGAAAAAGCCGAATACCAGGCTGCTCGCTACAAGGAGGGTCCACATCACGGGCCTGTGAGCCCTGAAATAGCGGTAAATCGCTATGAAAAGCTTGTGCATCGTTTTATATGATAAGACTACTCGAGTCCGGCAAGGCTTGCAATTCTCAGCTTGAAGTCTGCAGGCAGTTTCTCGAATGAACCGAAGGCGTCACACATAGCCTTCACATCTATGCTCTGCAGGTGGGAGGCGGCATTGAAAGGATCCTCAGTGATTATGCTTCCGGCCTGGGCTATCTTGAGGAAAGGAACAGGAAGGAGCATATAGGAATCCACATTGGCAGCCATAACTATCTTGGTCTCAGGGGTAATGTCCATCATACGGTGTATGAGGCCCTTGGCGCCGTTGAGCAGTTCGCTGCAGGCAAGATCCTCATCGCGGTAGCGGCATTCCACCTCGACCGCGGTGGTGGCAGGCATTTCAGGGAGATAGACTACGGCGCAGAGATTGTCTCCGTCGTAGCTCCAGCAGGCCTTGCCCTCCGCGAGTCTCCTCTGAGGGTTGCGGTCATAGGCTATGGCCTTGCCGTTGACGGTCACGGATTCAGGGGCGAACACCCTTTCGAAGATGAAGGAGAGGGTCCTGCCGGCATCCATATCCCTGTAGCTGCCTTCACGGGCCGCCACCTTCACGAGATTGCGCTTTCCATCGCAGTCATTGGTAATGAGCGTACTTGCATATTCGACTGCGTATGCCTGGGTGTCGCCGTCATCCTCGTAGTGGACATAGCTGCTGCTGCCCTGGCCCGGAGACACCAGTATGCGGAGCACATTGCTCTTCTCCTGAAGGGACTTGATGTCGGAAGCCGCCATAGGCACTATTGCAGCCGTCTTGATGAACCAAGGGTTCTCGGCGAGGGTATAGTGAAGGAGCTCCTCGCTGCCGCCGGCATAAATGGTTCCGGTGGCCATATCGTACCAGTCATTGCCCTCAGGGAACCACATCTGTCTCTCAGTCAGGCCGGTAGTCTTGTCGGCAGGCTGGCAGAGCACGGTTGCGAGTATGTTGTCTCCGAAGAAGAACTCCTCCTTGCAGCTGTAGGACCTGTCGTTCTCAGGCAATTCGTAGTAGAGAGGACGGCACATCGATATGCCCGTGTCATAGCCCTGACGGGCAGCGTCGTAGATGTATGGAGAAAGGTCGTAGCGCAGACGTATGGCTGCCTTGAGGTAAGGGAATTCCTCCGGATAGGCCCAGATCCGGCGCTCTATCCAGCGGCTCTTGGTACAATGGGTCTTGAATATTGGCGTAAAGACACCGTACTGCAGCCAGCGGGTGTAGATCTCCGCCTCGGATAGGCCTTTTGTCTTCTGCATGTGTCCGCCTATGTCGTGGCCCCAATAGCCGTAGCCTACGTTGCTGGCGGTGGCTGTGAATTCAGGCAGGAAGCGAAGAACGCTCCACTCTTCATAGGTGTCGCCGCTGAAACCAATCTGATAGCGGTGGCTGCCCAGGCCTCCCCAGCGGTGGTAGATGACAGGACGCTGGGCATATTTGCCCTCGGATACGCTCTGACGCACCTTGTCGTTGAAGAATGTGTAATTGAGCCAGAAAGTGTTGCTCAGATTGTCGGTGTAGCGGCTGAGTCTCCACTGCTGCCAGTCGAGCCACCAGAAATCGACGCCCTGCTTCTCAAGCGGATGTATTACGGAGTTGAAGTAGGCGTCAGCCCAGTCCATCTGACATATACGGAATGGGACCGGGGCCTTTTCGCCCTCGCTGCCGCAGCGCTGGTAAGGGCCGGTGAACTGCCAGCCTTCCTTGCCATAGACATAGTCCTTAGGGCCGTCATAGTCGGAGGTGCGGGAAGTGTAGTCGGCCACGAATCTCTCATAGCTGTCCTCGTACGGCTGTATTCCCGATGCCGGATGAAGGTTCAGGGATGTCTTGTAGCCCAGGTCATGTATCTCGCTCAGGAACTGCTCCGGATTCGGGAAAAGCTGTTTCTGCCAGCTGTAGCCGGTCCAGCCTATCCTCTGTCCGAACTCGTCCTTAGGCGAATCCTTGGCCATAAGGGTAAAGGTCTCGTGCCAGTCCATGTCTATCACCATCACGTCGATCGGAATGTCGTGGGAGCGTATTTCCTTGGCCAGATCGACGAACTCGAAATCCGAATACTGCCAATAGCGGCTCCACCAGTAGCCGAACATATATTTCGGAGGAAGCGGAATGCGGCCGGCTATTTTCGTAAAGTCGGCGAGCGCCGCCTTGTAGTCGTGTCCGTATGCGAATATGTAAAGGTCCTGCCTGTCTGCGCCGTCGCGGCAGGCAACCCAGTTGTGCCAGTCGGCATCCACGGCCTCGAAGAGATGTCTCGAGCTCTCGTCCACTATCGCCCAGCCGTCGCGTGAAAGCACGCCCTGCTCCATAGGCTCGTTCTTGTGGTTGAGCTTGTCAAGACCGTTGCAGCCGTCAAGGGTCCTGGTCGTTCCGAGAAGGTTTGCCGAATCATCCATACCCGGATGCCAGCTGACCTTCCTGTCGCCCATGACGAAACTTACGCTCAGGTTGTTCTCGTCGAATTTTCCGCCCTTGTAGCTGAGAACAAGGTCGGCCGTCCTGATCACAAGCCTGCCGCCCCTTCTTATGACCTTGTACTCAGGGACATCAAGTCTGCGGTTGACGATAGCGAGCGAGGCGCGGTCCTCGAACTTGCCGTCCTCGCTCCATTCCATACGTATGAGTCTGGATGTGAGCACTGTAAAACGCGCATTGTCGAAAGTGACAACTGCGGCTTCGTCGGCGACCGGATCCCATTTCTCAGCCAGAGACTGGGCGGAAGCGAAGCCCGCAGAAAAAAAGATGGCAGCAAATACTGCCGCCAGGCTAAGCAGTCTTTTCATACGATTTTATATTTTTTACAAAAATATCTATTTTTGCACGTATTTACAAGATGCGGACAGAAATCACAAAACATATAAAAGATGGTAAAAGTTAATCTCGGAGGCTGCGACTCCTTTATCAAAGAAGCAGACTACAAGGCCTATGTCGAAAAGGCCCTCGAAGCATTTGACACTCTTGAGAACGAGACCGGTGCCGGCAACGACTTCCTCGGCTGGAAGCATCTCCCTTCAAAGACCCTCGAAGGAACCCTGGTTCAGGAATTCGAGGCCGTACGCGACGACTGGAAGGCAAGAGGCGTCAACGCCGTTGTGGTGATAGGCATAGGCGGTTCCTACCTCGGCGCCAAGTGCGCAGTGGAGGCCCTCTCGCATAATTTCGCAAAGCAGCTCGGGACCGGCGACGCTCCTGAGATCATTTTTGCAGGCCACAATCTTTCAGAGGAATACCTCTGCGAGATGATGGATTATCTCAAGACCCGCAATGTGGCCACCGTAGTTATCTCGAAGTCAGGCACCACCACAGAGCCGGCAGTAGCATTCCGTATCGTAAAGCAGTATCTCGAGAACTGCTACGGCAAGGAAGAGGCAGCCGCACGCATAGTTGCCGTGACCGACGCAAAGAGGGGTGCCCTCAAGAGCCTCTCCACCCAGGAGGGCTACAGGACCTTCGTGATCGAAGACAGCGTAGGAGGACGCTTCTCCGTAATGTCCCCTGTGGGACTGCTTCCTATCGTACTGGGCGGCTTTGACGTAAGGGCTCTGCTCGAGGGTGCGAAGGAAATGGAGGAACTTTGCGCAAAACGCTGCATAGAGTGCAACCCTGCCCTCCAGTATG
Organism: Bacteroidales bacterium; assembly: GCA_004554455.1. Lineage (GTDB taxonomy): Bacteria > Bacteroidota > Bacteroidia > Bacteroidales > UBA932 > Cryptobacteroides. Next base: position 89,730 of record SFMG01000003.1, read on the forward strand.
CCGCAATGCGAAACCTGCTCTACGGCAACGGCCTGAGCACTGAGGTACTGGTGACCTACAACCCTAAGCTGACCTTCCTCGCAGAGTGGTGGAAGCAGCTCTTCGGCGAGTCCGAGGGCAAGGACCTCAAGGGAATATTCCCGGCTTCGGTAACCTACACTACAGATCTCCATTCAATGGGCCAGTTCGTCCAGGACGGTGCAAGGATAATGTTCGAAACCGTGGTTTCGGTCGAGAAGAGCCAGCGCTCCCTCGTCATAGAAGCGGACCCTCAGAACCTCGACGGGCTGAATTTCCTCGCCGGCAAGCACGTGGAGGAATGCAATGCGATGGCTGAACTCGGAACCAGGCTCGCCCACATCGACGGCGGCGTTCCTCAGATGCAGGTTGTCGTGGAGAAAGTCGATGCCTACAACCTCGGCTCACTCTTCTACTTCTTCGAGAAAGCCTGCGGCATCAGCGCATATATGCTTGGCGTGAATCCGTTCAACCAGCCGGGCGTAGAGGCCTACAAGAAGAATATGTTCGCACTTCTGGGCAAACCAGGCTACGAGGAGCAGGCAGCTGCACTCCAGCAGAGACTCAAGTAATTAAGAAATAACAGGCTCAGCCTGAAACAGGACTAAAGGCATGGGACGGCAAGCTGCTGTTCCATGCTTTTAAGTAATTGGTACTGGGCACGGGTGCGGACGAGATTGTGGTCCGGAGCGGAGGTCTTGTAATAGACGTCGCCGTCAATGTAATCCATAAGGAAACGGAGCACCTGCTCGAAGGTGATGAGACAGCCGCTGTAAGGCAGGTAGCGTTTCTCGGCTTCGATGAGATAGGGCTCCATGACTGAAAGATAGCCGGACATATAGGCATCGTACATCTCGCGGCTCATGGAGACGCGGGACAGGTCGCGGTCATCCTCGGCCCCGGTGTTGGTGTAGGAGCGCAGGGCGTCGCCGACGTCATTGAGCACGGTCGAACGCATAAGGGTGTCCAGGTCTATGGCACAGAGCAGGCTTCCATCGTGGCTGTCGAAGAGGAAGTTGGAGATCTTCGTATCGTTATGGGTGACGCGGGAAGGCAGGGTGCCGTCCTCGACGAGTTTCCAGAGGTCCATTACCCTCTCCCTCCTGGACTCTATCCAGGAAATCTCCTCGGACAGGGAGCTGACACGTCCTGCCGCATCGCGGGCCAGGGCGGCGTCCCACTGCACGAAGCGCCAGCGCATATTGTGAAAGCCCTTTATGACCTCGGTGAGCGGCTCGTCGAAATCGCTCACGAGACGGTGGAAAGAACCGAGACCCAGGCCTCCCTGGCGGGCAAGTTCCGGAGTGGAGGCCTGGTCAAAACTGCTTGAGTCCTTGATAAACAGGCACATAGCCCACCAGTTACCCTCGTCGTCCTGAAGGCAGAGCTTGCCGTCCGATACAGGAATGACGGTCAGAGTCTCGCGGAGAGGGTCGGAGACACGGGCCTTGATGTGCCTGGTGACACGGTCTATATTGTCCATCATCGCAGGCACATCCGGGAAAACGAGGTGGTTCTTGCGCTGCAGTATGTAGCGGGGCTCACTCTCCCCTTCCAAAACGACGAAGTAGGTGTCGTTGATGAAACCCTGGCCGAGAGGCCTGACCGTGCCGACCTTGCCCTCGATGGCGAAGCGTCCGGCGATTTCCTTGAGTCTGTCTGTCATATATATGTCTGGTCTAGAGTACGAACATAAGGGATATGCGTATGTCCTTCGGAGCTATGAAAGCTCCCCAGGACGAAGGGGTGGCGGCCAGCTGGGCGGACCCGGTATTGTGACGGGCGCCTCCCCAGAAACCGACGCCGAAGTCCAGGTTCAGGTGCTTGGCGAGCATAAGGGAGTAACCGGCAGAGAATCCGGCTCCGAAGCGGTCGCAGGTGCCGTTGAGGAAGTTCAGAGGCAGGCCTGAGGCATCGCTGCTCTCCGCTCCGAGGAACGGACGTATCCATGCTCCGGAATATGAGTGCCAAGGCCAGTAGCGGACACCGACTGTCACGCTGCGGCGCTTGTCCTTGAGCGCACCGTCTTTGAAGTCCCAGCCGTTGTAGCCATATACTATGTCCGCAGACCAGTGGCGCGCGAACGCATATTCGACAGAGAAATTGATGGTGGCGAGATCGACCCAGTCCACGATGTTGGTGGAGATGGCGAGAGGGCCGCGTTCCGACTCAGGATGGCGCTGCGGCTCCCATCCGCCCTTGCCGAGATTGTATGAGAGGCCCATAAGCACCTCTCCCCCGAGTGCCTTTCCGCCCGTCTTGCCTGTCATGCGACCGAACATTGCACGTCCCCTGAGATCGACTATGAAGTTCATCTTGTCATCCACACGGAAGTCGTTGAGCAGACCCACGCCGGTGGCATAGTCCTTGGCAAAACGCTCTCCGAAGTGGTTCCAGCTGCCCATCACGCCGAAGTGCACGTAAGGGATTGCGCTGTAAACCCTGTCGCTCCTGAAGCCGGCGACGGTGTTGGAGAAATTCCAGAGAAGGTCGCCGTGGATGTAGGCGCTGTCATATTCGTTGCCGTTATCCTTGGCCATATTCTCGTAAAGAAGGCCGAGACGGGTACCCCACTGAGGAGAGAACCACTTGCCGACTGCAAGTTCCATTGCCGGGGCCGGACGTCCGTTGAAGCGCTGCCAGGTGTCCAGGACGAGGGAGAAACCGCCGCTGCTCTGGAAGAACCAATTGTCCCAGAGGCCGTTGAGATAGGTTCCGTCACCGTTGTTGTCCCACCAGTTCTTGCCAAGTTCGAAGGCAAGACCGGCTGTGGCAGAGGTCTCGAGGGCATATCCGCCGCTTGCTCCAAGCTGTCTCTCGGAGAGAATCAGGCCCCTGATGTCGAGGAAAAGTCCGAGGCGGTCGGTGAGTCTGAAGCTGTTGAGCAGGCCGGCACCTGCAGCAGGGCGTATGCTGAGTTTGTCGTTGTGCAAGAATGAGACTCCCATAGAGAGATATGGGGAAATGCTCCATATACGTTCCGGATCGTAGCCGGCTATGCTGCCCCTCAGGTCCCAGAGCACGTCGCCGTGCACGAACTGCCAGGCGCGGTTGCCGTCCGTGGTTTCGAGACTGTTGGCCTGGAAGCCGAGACGCGCGCCGAAGCCCGGCGAGAACATCTTCATCACACCGACGTCGAAGGTCGGACGCCAGCCGAGTCCGCTCGGGTGGGCTATATTCCTGCTGAGCATATTAACGCCGCCTGCGGCATATATGCTCCAGTTGCCGGCGAAGCCGTTGTTCTGGCTGTCTATGCCGCTGCGCACGTGGACAACGTTCTCTCTTTCGCGTCTCTCCGGCTTGACGTAAAGAAGCGTCCTCTCATCGAAGTTGTAAGTCAGGCCGGCGAGCACGGAGGCCTGTAGCAGCATACCGCCCTGACGCGCGACCGAACGGCCGTTTATGAGGGTTCCGCGTATATCCGCGAATATGTCCAGATGCGGCGAGACTGCGAAGGCGTTGTAGAGACCGGCACCGGCGGCGAACTCGTTCTTGAAGAGCGGCCCCATATATTCCATGGAATTGAAAACACCCAGATGAAGATATGGCGCTGCCGTCCACAGATGCCAGCCGTTGGTCTTGCAGAAGGTGTTGGTCCAGTTCCAGAGCAGGTCGGCGTGCAGGTAGGCGAAACTGTACTTGTCTCCGCTCACGTTCTGGCGCATGCCGAGACCCTGTACGGCCAGGCGGGCACCGGCGTAGGAAGAGAACCACTTGCCCACCCCGAATTCGGCAGTGCCGGCAGGATAGCCGGTCCAGCGGCGTCCGTTGGTCACGAAATCGACGCCACCGCCTGCGGTTATGAACCAATCATTCCAGAAGCCCTTGTTGATCAGCCGGCCGGCCTCACGCTCTGCCGGGTTGAAAGGCACGGGATCCCAGTCACTGCGGCCCAGGTCGAACTGCAGACCGGCCATTGCCGAGGTCATCAGGGCCTTGCCGGCAGGATGACGCACGGCCCGTTCGCTGAGCATAGTCGCTCGTAGGTCCAGATATGCCGACATATACGGGGTGATGCGGAAAGAGTTGACCAGACCGACACCGGCGCCGAAGCCCTTTGTGGACAGTCTGGAATCGCTGTATGTATTCAATACCATACCCACGTTCACGTACGGGGCAAGGGTGTATATACGGCCCTGACGGTAATGGTCAAAGGTTCCCATAAGGTCCCAGAGCAGGTCTCCGTGAACGTAGTTGTAACCATAGGCGGCCTCCTGTGTCCTGATGTTCAGGCCCTGCCATCCGACGCGGGCGCCGAACATAGGCGAGAACCACTTTCCGAAATTGACGTCCAAAGCGAAAGTGGCAGGCGAGTCGAAGCTGCCGACCTTCACGTTAAGGGCGTTGACGCCTGCCGCCCCTGCGACGAACCAGTTGTCGCGGAAGCGGTTCTCATAGCCATAATTGGCAGTCTGCGCATATACGGCCGGCGCAGAAAGAAGCATCGCTGACGCCAATAAAGTATATATTCTCATAATCCAAGTTCCTTGTTAAGTCCGAATTTCTTGATAAGAAGCGTTATCTCAGGATCGAGGTTGCCGCGGAATACGTAGCTGCCGTCCATTTCGCAGGCGCGCTTGTAGCAATCGCAGGCCTCCTCGTCGCGGGCGAAGCGGGAGAGCAGTATTGCCTTGAGATAAAGCACGTCTGCAGTCTCCTCCTCCTTTTCCAGACAATCGAGGGCGGAGCGGTTCCTGTCCTTCGCCATATAGGCTATGGCCGAGTTGTAATCATCGTAGCCACTCAGTATCTCCAGGGCGGCATCATAGTCCCTGTCGCGCAGCAGCTGGACACCGCGGGCGTAGAGGGTATCCACCTCCTCGGTGCGCACGAATTCCTCGACCATACCCTTGCGGTGGAGATTGAAATTGAAGTTCACGACCCTGAGCTTGGGATAGAGTTCATCCTTGACATAGTTGAACCAGCTCTCCCTGCGCATCATCTGCTCCCTTCTGTCAGGTTCGGAGGCGTATGCGGAAGCAAGGCGGGAATAGCTGTTGCGAGCCTCCACGTCCATTGACGGATCGGTCTCGACCAGTCTGTCGAGCAGTTTCCAGTTCTCAGGAGTATGGCGGGCCACAAGAGGGACGGCAGCAATATTCTGCTCATGCACGACATTTCCGGCCTCATCCACGGAGAAACCGCGCTCCGCCTTGACGGAATCGACATATTCCTTCATGAAAGCGCTGAAATAGTCACATACGTTCGAGGTCCTGCCCTGCGAGAGCTTGCGGTTGTAGGCATAACGTCCTTCAGGCGAGCAGCTTGCGGAGACGATGATGGAATCCAGATCAAACACGTCGTCGTTGAGCACGCTGCGCAGATTTGCCTTGATTCTCTCGAGTTCGGCGGCGTTGCTGCCCAGTTGCGGGTCTATGCGGTCGCGGCCTATATCGAAAGATATATTATAGCTTGAATTCGCCTCCTGGCGCCTCCAGACCGTCTTCATCTTGTACCTGGTGATGTCCTTCACGAAATGCGAAAGCGAGCTGACCGGATACTCGATCGAATCGGTGCGCGGCATTATGTAGAGTTCCTGATCCTGATCCCATATCGAACCTTCCAGGGCTATGTAGGCATATTTCAAATCCTTGCGGGTGTCGATTGTCTGGACGTAGCGGTAAATGCAGTCGCCGTCCGGGTTCACCAGCACCGTGTCCAGGCGTATGCCTTCCTCGACTATAGGCGACTTCACGTAGCGGTGGAAACGCCTGTCCTTGTCGGCGATGAGCCTTTCGTTGCTGTTGACCAGCCAGCCCTTGGTGTAGTGGTCGAGCGCCTCCTGCGCACTCACGTCGTAGCGGGAATAGAAATCCGTCTCCGTAACGTAGGTACTGTCGGTTTTCAGCTTATATACTTCGGGCAAATTGCGCTTGAGGAACTGTTCGAGCTGGAAGCGGTAAACGAGACGGCTGCTGTCGGTGATGATTCTGCCGAGGAAGCGCTCGTACTGCTCGTAGCCCCTGAGCTGGCGGTTACGGTATTCTTCTCCGGTGATATATACAGGCTCGAGGGCCGTGGTGTCGCGGTATCCGATGCCGGAAAGGGTAAGGTCCGGTACGAGACGGAGCTGCCATTTCGAGTCCTGCAGACGCTTAGGGACCAATATCTCGAAAGGCAGGTCTATCTTGCCGTTACGCTCGGCGACCTGATAGCGGCGGCTGACTATCATCGAAGCCATCAGTTCTTCCGTAGCCACCATCTCCCCCGTTTCCTCATCAAGTATGGCGTTCATTATGATGGGCTTGTCTTGCGGAAGGCTATCGACCTTGCTTATCGCTTCGGACTGTATGTTTTCACTTGCCGCAAGACTGTCGTCCGCATCGCTTATTGGGGAGATTTCCACGCCGTCTTTCTGTGCTCTGATTTGTTGAAGTTTCTTCTGACTGGCACAAGACTGGACAAGAATCAGCAGACAGAGAAACGCTGTCAATGCCCTGAGGCATAGGGTTTCGAATTCTTTTAACATCTTCATTGTCATTGATAATCACTTTGCTGTGCGCGGCAAAAATACAATTTTTTTATTTAACTTTGCCGGGTTGCACAAAGAATGAATAAACCTATATTAACATCATAGACGAGAAAAACATAAAGACGATGAAGAATTTTGTTGAAGAACTGCGCTGGCGCGGCATGATACACGACATCATGCCGGGAACCGAGGAGGAACTGATGAAGGGCCCTGCCGGAGGATATGTGGGAATAGACCCTACCGGAGACTCCCTTCACATCGGCCATCTCGTCAGCATAATGATACTCAAGCACTTCCAGAGCTGCGGCCACAAGCCGTTCGCGCTGGTGGGAGGCGCCACCGGAATGATTGGCGACCCTTCGATGAAGAGTCAGGAAAGGAACCTGCTCGACGAAGAGACACTTGCACACAACGTGAGCTGCATAAAGGCCCAGCTCGGCAAGTTCCTGGACTTCAACTCGGATGCTCCGAACAAGGCGGAGCTCGTCAACAACTACGACTGGATGAAGGACTACAGTTTCATAGACTTCACCCGTGACATAGGCAAGCTCATCACCGTTAACTATATGATGAGCAAGGATTCGGTAAAGAAGCGCCTTTCAAGGGAGTCCAGCGAGGGTATGTCCTTCACAGAATTCACCTACCAGCTGCTCCAGGGCTATGACTTCCTCTATCTCTACCGTGAGCGCGGAGTGAAATTCCAGCTTGGCGGTGCGGACCAGTGGGGCAACATCACCACCGGAACCGAACTCATACGCCGCACCTGCCAGGGAGAGGCTTACGCCCTGACCTGCCCTCTGATCAAGAAGGCCGACGGCGGAAAGTTCGGAAAGACCGAAAAAGGGAATATATGGCTTGACCCGGAGCGCACCACTCCATATCAGTTCTACCAGTTCTGGCTGAACGTCAGCGACGAGGATGCCGAGCGCTACATCAAGATATTCACGATGCTCGACCGCGAGACCATAGAAGGCGCCATAGCAGCCCACAGGGAATGCCCTGAAAGGCGCGAGCTTCAGAAGCTCCTTGCCAAAGAGGTGACCATAATGGTGCACGGAGAGCAGGAGTATGAGAATGCCGTAAAGGCCTCCAATATGCTTTTCGGCAAGGCAACCGCCGACGACCTCCGCAGCCTCGACGAAAAAACCTTCCTCGCCGTATTCGACGGAGTGCCGACCTTCGGCATCGAGGCCTCGAAGCTCCCTCTGGGGCTGCTCGACGCGCTCGCTGTGGAGACCTCCATATTCCCGTCCAAGGGCGAGGCCCGCAAAATGATTCAGGGCAACGGATTCTCTGTCAACAAGGAGAAGAGGACCGACCCTAACGGCTGTCTCAGTGCCGACGACATCATTGACGGCAAATATATACTCGTCCAGAAGGGCAAGAAAGACTACTACATCATCACGGTAAAGTAGTCCGAGTAATCATTTGATAACTACCAAGCAGTCCACGTAATCATTAAGACAGTCAGGGCAAAATGAAGGAACAACAGACAGAATCGAAGCGCCAGCTGCAGGTTGGCCGCGAAATACAGAAGGAACTTGCCGAGCTCATACGCAAGCGCGGCCTGGCCTTTTTCGACGGCGCCCTCGTATCCGTCAGCGGAGTCAAGGTCAGTTCGGACCTCTCCATCGCAAAGGTGTATGTAAGCATATTCCCTTCCGACAAGACGGAGAAGGTGATGCAGACCATCCTCGACAACTCCCGCGCCTTCAGAGGTGAACTCGGTGCCGGCATAGGCAGGCAGATACGCATCACTCCTGAACTGAACTGGTACATAGACAATACCCTGGATTACGTAGAGCACATAGAAGAGCTGCTCAAGAAATAGTGAGACTGACGTCCTTCATAGCGGGGCGATACCTCTTCGCGCGGAAATCGCACAATGTGATTAATGTCATATCTGCGATTTCCGTTGTCGGTATGGCCATAGGCACGGCTGCACTGACGATAATACTCTCCATATACAACGGCTTCGACAGTCTGGTCAGGGATATGATGGGCAATCTTGAGCCGGACATTCTGATCACGCCATCCAAAGGCAAGGTTTTCGTGCCCGAGGGGGAATGCTATGACTGGATCTATGCCCAGGAGTCTGTGGCTTCGATGTGCACGGTCCTGCAGGAGCAGGTCTTCATCAGCTATGACGGGCATCAGGGAGTGGCGATTGCCAAGGGTATGGACGCCATCGCCCAGGAGGAATCCCCTATACGGGAGAACATCAGGGACGGGAAATTCGAATTCAGCCACGGGGATATCCCGGAGGGCGTGGTCGGCGTGGGGCTTGCCTACAAAATGGGAATAAATCCCAGGTTCCTGGCTCCCATACAGCTCTACTATCCTTCCCGCACACGCAAGCTCTCACCAAGTTCGCCATCTTCCTCTATCGAGTATATAAACATCTGGCCATCAGGACTTTTCTCAATAAACAGCGAGATTGACAACAGCTACATACTCCTGGATATAGACAAGATGAGGGAGCTTCTGGAATACTCCGGAGAGGAGGTTTCGGCCGTGGAGATCCGTATGAAGGATGGCTGTGAGGCAAGGGAGCTGAAGAGGGTGATGGACGGAATAAGTGAAAGGCTCGGAGAGGATTTCACGGTCAGCGACCGCTTCCGTCAGAACGAGTCCCTTTACAAGATGATGAAGTACGAGAAAGCCAGCATTTACCTCATACTCATTTTTGTCATTCTGATCATAGGTCTGAATATCCACGCCAGTCTTTCTATGCTCATCATTGAGAAGAGGGAGGATATCTCCACCCTCAGGGCAATGGGAGCCGGGGAGACTCTGATACGGCGCGTATTTGTGCTCGAGGGCTGGTTCATTTCCCTCCTGGGCCTGGCCATTGGCCTTCTTATGGGTCTGGCTTTCTGCCTGCTCCAGCAGAGATTCGGTCTAATTTCCATGCCCGGCAATTTCGTCATCCAGGCCTATCCCGTTGTGTTGAAAGCTTCCGACCTTCTTATCACGGCCCTTAGCGTGGCCATTCTCGGCTATCTCATCGCAGCCTTCACCGAGCGGCTGAGCCGCAGCTAATTGTTTCTGCTCTGCGGCCGACTCTGCCTGCGGGGGATTCCCTGGGCTAAGGCTGCCTGCGGGGGATTCTTTGGGCGAAGGCTGCATGCGGGCAGGGGGCCGTTCCCGCTGCCGACTCTGCCTGCGGGCAGGGACCGTGTTCCCGCGTCCGACTCTGCCTGCGGGCAGGGACTTCGGACCGGTGCGCACCTCCGGTGCTTTCCCTCCCGCCGCTGCGCGGCAGGCCCCTCCCGTTCACGAAGCCACGGGCGGCTACGCCGTCCGAAGTCCCTGCCCATCCGGCATTCCCCGGCCGCGGCACAATGCCTCACTCCCTTGGGATGGAGGAATTGCTCCTGTTTTGACCTCTTGGCTGCATCGATTCGTAAGTCTGGGCCTGAAATCAGGAATCACTGCACGGATTGCCCCTGTTTTGGCCTTTTGGCTGCATCGATTCGCAAGTCTAGGCCTTAATTCGAGAATCGATGCACGGTTTGCCCTTGTATTGGCCTCTTGGCTACATCGATTCGCAAGTCTGGGCTTTAAATCGAGAATCGATGCACGGTTTGCCCTTGTTTTGGCCTCTTGGCTACATCGATTCGCAAGTCTGGGCTTGAAATTGAGAATCGATGCACGGATTTGCCAGAGATCGGCCCCAAGGCTGCAGCGATTCGCAAGTCTGGGCCTGAAATCGAGAATCGATGTAGCGCCATCGTGCCAGCAAGTAGAATGGCCCGCCTGCAGCAGACGTTGCCGCTACGGCGCCGCGTCCGATTCTAATTTTCGTCGTCGCAAAGTAGAACAGTTCCACCTGAAGTAGTCGTAGTCGCAGCGAAGAACGGCCCGCCTGCAGCAGTCGTAGTCGCAGCGAAGAACGGCCCACCTGCGGCATGGTCGTGGGGCGCAGGCGGGGACAGGATGCCACGAAGGCGGCATAATCCTAAGTAAAAAGCCGCCGGAGTGGCGCCTGTCCCGGCCGCAATAACGAACTGCGTCCGACTCCAATTTTCTTCGTCGCAAAGTAAAACGGCCCGCCTGCAGCATGGTCGTGGGGCGCAGGCGGGAACAGGATACCACGAAGGCGGCATAATCCTAAGTAAAAAGCCGCCGGAGTGGCGCCTGTCCCCGCCGTACATCGAGCCGCCACATCGAGCACTACATCGAGCGCTACAAAGAGCGCTACAACGAGCGCTGCATCGAGCCGCGTCCGATTCTATTCTTCAAAAAAAGGGAGGATGAGCACGTCATCCTCCCGAATCATATAGTATTTATAAAATTACTTGACTACCACGGTATTGCCAGTATTTTTATCAGTTTCCGAGCCCTCTGAGCCAAGGATTGGAACTCCGTTGTAGAGTCCGTTCACAGGAGTAGGGAGGGTAACGCCCTCGACATTCAGTTTCTTGCCGCTGACACCCTTGTTGAAGCCGCCGAGTACACAACCGGCATAGCCCTCAGTGCTGAAGCTGCAATCAACAGAACCGCCACGGAAATAGGTTTCATCCACAGTTGTATTATAACCGAGACAGCCCGCAAGACCACCAAGCAGGGAGTTCTCCTTCTCACCGCCTGAGATCTCAGCCTTGATTCTGCAATCCTTCAACATACCGTTAAGATAACCGGTCACACCGCCGATTGCGCAATATCCTGAGCTGGAATTGGTAGAGTGGAAAGCACCTGCAGCACTAATCTTGCCCTCATACTCGCAATTTTCAACAAGACCGTTGAATGCGCCGGCAAGACCTCCTACACGCATAGGAAGAGGATTGTCGGCAATGACATTGACCTTTGCAGAAGAGTTGCTGAGAGTCATGCTTCCCTTGTAGCCGCCGAGCAAGCCGCCAACATAGTGGAGAATGTCATCAGTGCCCTTAGGGTAGTTGCGGACGGTAACGTTTCCGCTTGCGATGAGATTGTCATATACAGCGCCGGAATAGTAGCTGTAGCCGATAATACCGCCTACATAGCACTGATGGCCAGTTACGACAATATCCTTGACATCGTAAACGAGATCGCCGTTGAACTCTGCACCGAAAATGTCATTTGCAGCGCCAGCAACGGCTCCGATATAGGTCTTCTTGGTCTGGGAATTTACGGTGAAGGATGCTGCAGTGTTCTTGCAGTTCTTCATAGTACCAGAGCAGGCTCCGATTACACCGCCGAATACCATACCTGGGCCTCCGCTAGCAACCATCTTAGGTTCAAAGGTGAGAGGCACTGTATTCTTACAATCGGAGAACACGATTTCCTTTGTAGGCGCATTGGAAGCCTTATATACGCCCGCTGAAGCAAATACGCCAGCGAAGCAGCTGTAGCCACTTCCATCGACACCTGCAAGAGCAGCTCCCTTGGTACCGCCGGCATAGGCGCCTGTCGCAGAGACATCTCCACTGTTGGTGCAATGGTCGGCGCCAAAGGCACACTGGGCAGCAACTCCGGCAACATGGGCACAAGTCCAGGCGACCTCGAAACTTTCGTTCTCGATAGATACGGCTCCGGTGTTGAGGCATCCGGTCATGTAGCCCTCCACGACTCCTGCGACGCCGCCGCAGTTAGGATAAGCGCCCGTGCCTCCGGTAGTGTAAACATATCTTACATTCGCGGCATTTCTGCAGTTAAAGACAATGCCCTGATTGACCTCCTGAGTTCCCTTATGAGTTTCGGTGCTTCCCAGAACGCCACCTACGCGGATATATCCCGGTTTTGCCTGAGCCACGACAATCACATCACCCAGGTTTTCGCAACCAGAAACAATCAACTGCCCCTCACTTCCGCTAGCGAGCGCAACAACTCCGGCAACGGAACCGGTACCACTGGCCGCAGCAGAAACGAGGTATCCGATTTTACCCTTATTGACACAGGACTCTACTGTTCCGGTACTCTTGGCAACGACGCCGGCAATGAATGGAGCACTGGTGGAGAACTTAGGGAGAATGTCGGCCTCATTGACACATTCCACCACCCTGCCATTGTTCACACCGACTATGGCAGCGAATACGTTTCCGACACCCTCGGTTGAGACACTCTTGTCTATGCAGACGCCGGATACCGTGCCATTGTTTACCTCAATGAGAGGTTTGCTGAGCGAACCGTTCTTGAAGTAGTGGTTCTGACCTTTGACATATCCGTCAAATGAACTGAGGCTAGGAATCTCCTCGCCACCGCAATCGATATCACTGGTAATGTTAATGGCAGTAATGCCTTCAGGGGCGGCTACAAAAGCCTTCCAGTCTTCAAAACTTGTGATATTTGCTGTATTCACAGCGGTCATACCTTTCTGCACGACCTTGACAGTTATAGGATCAACACCTTCCGCAGCAATGGTCAAATTGCCGGTACGATCGGCTAAATCATTATTTGAAGACACCAGTATGAATAGATAATCCTCCTGAACCGCCCTGGACGAAGTGACATTAAGCCAATTCACATCACTGGTAATATTGAGAAGCGGACCGTTTGAACTGATCTTGACTGCGAGAATATGTGTCGAGGCGTCAACATTGTATTCACCCGATCCGAGAAGAATCACTTTCTCAGGGTCCTGCTCAACACTGATGTTTACGTCAGGAAGAAGTTCGCTGGTGAGCTTTATGGTCGCCGTGCGTGCGGTTGCTCTCTCGCCTGCAGGGGCGGCGTTTACCTTGGCATTGACGACAATCACTCCCTCCTCAGGAGTGGAAAGACTTACCCAAGTCTCTTCGCAAACGGCTTCCCACTCAATATTGGATTCTACCTTGATCGTGTCAGCCACAGGGGATTCGCTGTCGAAGAGTATTGAATTCTTGCTGACGTTCAGTACCGGAGCAATGCCCGCCTGATTGACGGTGAAGGACTTTGGCTTGCCGCTCTGAGGAACTATCGTGATTGTAGCGCTTCTCTCCTCCATACTTTCATTTGCAGCGGCAGCAATCTTCACCTCGCTGCTGGCAGCAGCCTTGGACTCAATCTTGCTGAGCCAATCGGCGGAAAGATCGACACTGTAGCTGACATTTGATTCCACGTTAGCAACAAGAGTGGCACCTTCGGCAGGAATCTCTGCAGCAATGCCCTCGGCAAGGAAAATCACAGCCTCCTCTGCCTGAACGACATTGATTCTGACTGAAATTTTCTCTGACTGAATTGTGATGACAGCGCTGCGGGAATCTGCACGCTGACCTGCAGGGGCGACGTTGTCCGTAGCCTCAACTGCGATTTCACCGTCATTCTCGCCGCTTTCCGGAGAGAGTTTGAGCCAATCTGCGTCGCTGCTGGCAGTCCATTTCTGATTGGATGTAACCTTAATACAGGAAGCCGCAGCCTGAGCCGGGAGGGTCAGCGACTATTCGCTGGCAGTAAGCTCTGCATCCGGTTCCGGGACAGGCTTCTCACACGCCGATGCCAGGAACATCAGTCCGGCAAGGCACAATGCATAAAACTTGAATTGTTTCATAGATATAATGATTGGTTGATAATAATCATGCGGTCAGGCAATTTTCAAAAATAACTATTTTTGCGAAGAGTTAACAGCGCTGGGATGAAAAAAAGCAATTCAATTCCTTTATTGATTCTGATAACGGGCTTGTTTTTCGCCCTGGACCTACTGCTCGGAGGCAGCAGCGGATTTGCCGCATTCCGGGAAGAGGGTCTGGTCATCGGGATACGTCTGCCCCGCGCGCTGACTGCACTGCTCTGCGGAGCGGCACTTTCGCTAGGCGGCCTGCAGATGCAGAGCATATTCCGAAACCCCCTTGCCGACCCGCATATTATGGGCGTCAGCGCAGGAGCCGGCCTCGGTGCGGCATTGGCGACGATGGCCGGAATAGGCAGCGGAATCATATTTCCCGCCTTTGCAGGAGCCCTGATATGCAGTCTGCTCGTACTTGCCGTTGCCTCCAGGACCTCCTCGTCCTCTACCCTGCTGATGTTCGGCGTCATGCTCGGCTTTGCCGTGAACGCAATCGTCGCCATACTCCAGTTCAGCACAGCGGCGGAACAGATCAAACTCTTCTACAGCTGGTCGGCAGGCAGCTTCAGCAATATGGGATTTACGGGCATATATATACTTGCCGCCGTGCTCGCCGCCGCTTTGCTGACGGCCTCCGTTAACGCGCACGGAATGGACCTCATACTCTTCGGAGACGGCTTCGCAAGCTTCTGCGGAGCGCGGCCTGGACGCATAAAGTTTCTCGCCCTGCTCAGTTCCAGCCTCCTCGCGGCAGCAGTCACTTCCTATTGCGGCCCCATTGGCTTCATAGGGATAGCCGGACCTCACCTGGCCCGCCTGCTCTGCCGCAGTTCATCGCATCGCAGGACTATACCCTGCTCGCTCCTGTGCGGAGCCGCAGTCAGCTGCGCCGCAGACCTGCTTTCCCAGATATGGGGAACTCCCCTGCCTGTCGGCAGCGTGATGGCAATCATAGGCATACCGGTCGTTATGGCTATACTGCTCGGCAGCAGACCATTGCCCCGGGAACAATAAAAGATGTCGTAAAAATGATTGAATATAAAGGAAATATAGCATACGGAGAAAAGCTGCTCTGCGGCGGCATAGAAGTAAGCGTGAAAAGCGGAGACTGCATTTTGCTCTGCGGCGCCAACGGCAGCGGGAAAAGTACGCTGCTGAGGACTCTCGCAAAGGAGAATCCCGCCCTTGTCTCAATGATACCGACCGGCATTCCTAAAGTGAAAGGATTCGATATGCACGAATTCATACGCCTGGGCTGCGATGAAGGCGGAAGGGGCAATTCGAAGGATAGCAAAATGCGTATGGCCGCCGTTCTGCGGCAGTTGGGACTGGAGGAATTGCAGCACAGGGACATATCCACCCTCAGCGATGGAGAATTTCAGAAAGCCTGCATTGCCATTTCCCTGTGCAGCGGGAAAGAAATCCTGCTTCTGGATGAGCCGACGGCCTTTCTCGACCCCGGGAACCGTACAATGATCCTATCCTGCCTCCGCGAGATATGCTCTGCCGGCCAGGCGGTGGTCTTCTCCTCCCACGACATTGAGCTCTCGCTGAATTACTGCACGGGAATCTGGGCGCTGGGAGAAGACAAAAGGCTTCATTGTGCCGAGGGAGCGGCAATGCGAGCCCTTGCGGAAAGCATATTTCCTAAAACTGTCAGATGAGTCCCAACTCGGTAGCCTTGCGAATCATATCGGAGACATTCCTGACTCCCATCTTAGAATAGATACGCTGGCGATGGGTATTGACAGTATGGACTGAAAGGAAAATCCTATCCGCAATCTCTGTCGCCTTAAGTCCCTCTGCGCTCAGCCGTATAATCTGTATTTCCCTCTGAGACAATCCTATGTCGGCAATCTTCCTGCTGCGATCAACGAGAAGATTACCCACATAATCCGCCACGTCGGAATTCACGACTCTGGCCTGTTCCGCCAAATCGCGGCACCTCTGACGTATTTCCTCGGGAGAAAGAGATGAGGCGGCTGCAGAAAGAGTGACAATCTCTTCAGCCATTGTATTTGCCGGATTACGGATATCCCTGGACAGGAATTCGATAATCTGTTCCTTGCTGTCGCTCAGGCGCTGCAGCTCCACTGCCCTGCGATGGGCCTTGCGGAGATATCCCGCGACAAGGAGAATCGCCAAAGCCGACAGCACGAGCGCAAGCACCAGAAGCAATACCTGGTAACGCCTGCGCTCCAGCTGACGCTCCTTCTCCTGCAGTTCGAAGCGGGTTTCCATTTCCTGAAGGGTCTCGTCCTGCTTCTGAAGGATATATTTCTGCATCCGGAAAACATAGTCATCGTGACTCTCCAATGCTTTCTGCGGTTCACCCACACGGGTGTAAAGCCGCACCAGGCGGTCGTCCAGGGCTGATGCCGTAAGGTAATCAGTCTCATCGAGAGAATCCTGCACCTGCTCGAAATAGCGTATGGCCTCCTCATCCCGGTCTCCCTGCTGATACCAGCGGGAACGGAACATTATGCCGTTACGCTTCAGACGGGGGATATCGTTTGCTTCAGCAAGCGTCTGCCCTCTGCCTATCCATTCTCCCGCCTGGCGGTAAAGCTCCCGGTCAATCGGGTCGAGCCATCTGTTCTTATTGATATACAGCGAGCCTATTACATAACAGGCTTCAGCCTGCTGCTCCACCGCACCCAGTTCTTCAGCGAGAACCAACGCCTCCTGAGCGTAAGTCAGTCCCTCGTCATTCCGTCCCGTTTCCGGAGAAATCTCCGCGTATGAACAGAGTTTCGCCTTTGAGATCAGGATGCCGGCCAACTCCCTTCCGAATCCACCTGAGCGCGCCTTCGACTCCGCCTCCAAAGCTTTCTCCCACGCATCGGCATCACGGCTGGTCATAATGTCGATACCAACGACAGTTGACAAGGCGCGTACCTCCCCCAATGCATAATCACTCTTTCTGGAAAGATCCAGGGCGGAAAGTGCCTTCTCCATCGCAAAATCAAAACGCTGGGACTGTACATCCCTCTCGGAATCGGCAATAAGAGCAGAAATATCCTGAGAAAGTACGTCCGGCTGCACGGCATCCGTACCGTAGCGGCAGGCCGCCACGCACAGGATTGCGCCGATACATAAAAGTGAATGATACAGTTTTTCCATAGTATTCTTTCCAGACAAAAATATGCAGAATCGTCCGAATTTCCTTGCAAAAGGAGTATTTCATCAACGTTCAGAGGGCAGATTACTGAAAAAACATTAGTCAAAATCAAGGAGGAGCGGATAATTTGTGCGACTGAAGTATTACAAAAATACAATGAAGCAAATTCTACCAGGTCCGGCCTGTCTCGGATAAATAGCATAGAGATTGCCCGCCTTCAGCGATGTTGAGGCGGGCTTTTTCGTTGAGTGTGGCGGGGCGGGTGTTGCAGCGAGGGTCGTTGAGCGTGGCGGCTTGTTTGGCGGGGCGTTGAGCGTGGCGGCTTGTTTGGCGGGTGCTGCGCACCCTCGGCGGCAAAAACATAGGGAAATGCCGCCTCCGGGCGCATCAGCACCCGCTTTAGCCGCCACTGTCGAACCTGCTTGAGCCCGCCCCATACAAACATCTGAGGCAAGGCGCGTCGGCAACGCGTGATGGAACGCGTGCTGAGGGATGGACTGCTTCCTGCATCGATTCTTGATTTCAGGCCCGAACTTGGGAATCGATGCAAGCTTTTCCTCGTTTAACCCCTCTTGCGTGCAGCGATTCTTGATTTCAGGCTCAGACTTGCGAATCGATGCAAGCTTTTCCCCATTTAAGCCCTCTTGCGTGCATCGATTCTTGATTTCAGGCCCAAACTTGAGAATCGATGCAAGGTTTTCCCCGTTTAAGCCCTCTTGCGTGCATCGATTCTTGATTTCAGGCCCGAACTTGGGAATCGATGCAAGCTTTTCCCGGCTTAAGCCATCTTGCGTGCATCGATTCTTGATTTAAGGGCAAGAATCGGGAATCGCTGCAAAGAATCGCTGGCATTGTAGCAACGATGTCTGCGTCCGATTCTAATTTTCTTTGCGGCAAAGAAGAACGGCCCGCCTGCAGCGCCATCGCTGCGACAGGTAAGAATTGCCCGCCTGCAGAATGACCATGGCGGACGCAGGCGGGGACAGGATGCCACGAAGGCGGCATAATCCTAAGTAAAAAGCCGCCTTCGTGGCGCCCTGTCCCCGCTGCTGCCTGTGGTCAGCCTCGGGCCCAATCTCCCGGCTACACCCTATGGTCAGACTCGGGCGCACTCCCCGCCGCGCCACGGAATTTGAAAAAAATTCATACCTTTGGGAGTTATGGCCGAAGCAAAAGACAAAAGAATCTTCCTCATAGACGGGCACGCCCTCGTCTTCAAAATGTACTATGCGCTGCTCAGGCGGCCCATGGTCAACTCCAAGGGCGTGGACACATCCATACTCTACGGTTTCACCAAATACCTGCTCGAGCTCATAGACAGGCAGAAACCGGAATACCTGGCAGTAGCCTTCGACCCGCCGGGAGGCAGCTTCCGCAACAAACTCTATCCCGCCTACAAAGCTAACAGGGATGCGACCCCACAGCTGGTAATCGACGCCCTGGACCCGCTTTGCGAGATATGCCGGGCAATGGACATACCGGTGCTGATGATACCGGGCTTCGAGGCGGACGACGTAGTCGGCTCAATGGCCAAAAGAGCTGAACGTGAGGGACTTAAAGTTTATATGGTAACGCCGGACAAAGACTATGGTCAGCTTGTGAGTCCGAATATATATCAATACAAACCGCCGAAATCAGGTTCGGATCCCGAAATCCTCGACTGCGCGGCTGTCTGCGCCAAATACGGCATAGACAGGACGGAACAGGTCATAGATATGCTGGCGATATGCGGCGACGCATCCGACAACGTGCCGGGCGTCAAGGGCGTAGGCGAAGTAGGCGCAGGCAAACTCATACGCAGCTACGGCAGCCTGGAAGGCATATATGAACATATAGACGAACTGTCACCGCGACAGAAACAGATGTTCGAAGAGGCCAGGGACCATATAGACCTGAGCAAAGTGCTCGTCACGATAAAGACCGACATAGAGATAGACGTGCCGACAGAAAGTATGGCGATGGACGGGCAGGTGGAAAAACGCATCTGCGAACTGTTCGACTTCTATGAGTTCGGCTCCCTCAAACGCTATCTCAACTCTTTCAGAATCAAGGATATACACGAAGAGACAAAGCCAAGAAAGAACGACGTCCCATTCAGGGAGGTCAGCGCGGAAGAGATATGCCGGGCCGCCACGGTGTCCGGTTGCTGCGCCATAGTCCCGGACGGAAAGGACTCACTGGCAGTAGCGGTCCCGGACGGAAAGGACTCACTGGCAGTAGCGGTCCAGGACGGAAAGGAAATGATGGTGGCAATGGGCGACAGAATGCTGTTCAGGGAATGTTTGGACAATCCTGCCATTAAGGTATATTGCTGTGACATAAAGGAATGGCTCAAGGATAACTGCATTGCAGGCACTCTGATGGACTGCTCCCTGATGGACTATGTCAACAATCCCGAGAAGAGCCACAGATTCGACAGTCTCGTGTCATCGCTGCTTGGCATCGAGCTGAAACCGAAGGAAGTGAATCCGACACTCTTCGGAGAGGACGAAAGCGAAGAGGACGACGAAAAGGGGGCACTTCTTGCCTGCGCCGCCACCCTGCAGCTGGGATGCCTGCTGGAAGCGGAACTGGCTCGCCAGGGCTTGAGCGACGTATATCTCAAAATAGAAGAGCCGCTGATAAGGGTTCTGGCCAAGATGGAGAAAGATGGCGTGAAAATGGACCTGGACAGTCTCAGAAGCTTTGCGGCGGGTCTGCGGGAAGAGGTGCAGCAGAGAGAGGAGAAGATACGCGCAATGGCCGGCAATCCGAATCTGAACATATCCTCGCCGAAACAGATAGCGGCCCTACTGTACGACGAGCTGCAACTGCTGCAACGCAAAAAGAAAGGCAACGACTCGACGGACGAAGAGACCCTGCTCTCGATCGAAGACAGGCATCCGATAGTAAGGGAGATACTCGAATTCCGCGCAGCCAAGAAACTGCTCTCTACCTATATAGAACCGTTTCCGGGCTATATTTCCCGCAGCGACGGCAAGATTCACACCTGTTTCAACCAGGCCCTGACGGCGACGGGACGTCTCAGCTCGTCGAACCCGAATCTGCAGAACATACCGATACGCAGCGAACGCGGGAAGGAGATACGCAAGGCCTTCGTGCCGAGCCGCGAAGGAGGGGTAATAATGTCTGCCGACTACTCGCAGATAGAACTTAGGATCATGGCGCACCTGAGCCAGGACAGGCATCTGATAGAGGCTTTCAATTCCGGTCTGGATGTGCACAAGGCAACAGCGGCAAAGATTTTCGGCATAGACAGCAGCGAAGTCAGCGCAGAGCAGAGGCGCATAGCCAAGACCGCCAATTTCGGAATAATGTACGGGATATCCGCCTTCGGGCTGTCACAGCGTCTGTCCTGCAGCCGAGCAGAGGCAAAGCAGATCATTGACGACTACTTCGAAAGCTTCCCGGCGATACGCAGCTTCATAGAAGACACCCTCACCGCCGCCCGCGAAAACGGCTACGTAGAGACCATATTCGGCCGCAGGCGCTTCGTTCCGGACGTCAATTCGCGTAATGGGACGGTTCGCGCCCTGGCTGAGAGGAATGCGGTGAACGCCCCTATCCAGGGCACCTCCGCGGATATAATCAAAATGGCAATGGCAGGCGTGGACAGGCGGCTGTCCGAGGCCGGTCTGAAGAGCCGTATGGTGCTGCAGATACACGACGAACTGCTATTCGACGCACTCGAAGAAGAAATAGATACGCTGAAGGCGATAGTTGTGGAAGAAATGGAAAACGTCGTAAGACTGTCCGTACCTCTGACCGTAGAATGTGATTATGGAAAAAACTGGCTTGAAGCACACTAGGTGCGCAACAATGGAAGAAAGCGAACTGCTGAAACTCGCTTCCAGGAAGAACGAATCGGCCTTCCTGGAGATTTTCAATCGTTACAAGGGGGCCCTCAAGGTGCACATAGGCAAGGTTGTTCCGAGTTGGGACGTAGAAGATATATGCATGCAGACCTTCCTGAAGGCCTTCCTGCATATAGACAGCTACGACCCTGACCGTGCGGAATTCAAGACCTGGCTGTTCACCATAGGGTGGAATACGGCCCTCGACCACGTTGGCAGACGCCAGCGCGAGAGGGACTGCATGCCTACCACATCCATTGACACCGACGGGGCCAGCACAGCTGGAATCACCACCGGGGACCGCTCTCCGGAAGAGGCCATCAGCAACCAGGAGGACTACGAGAAACTGATGAGACTGATAGACGGCCTGAGCCCGCTCTACAGAGACATCGCCAGGGACCGCTTCATCGAGGAGTGCGAATACAACGAGATAGCCCTGCGCCACGATCTTCCGGTCAACACCGTCAAGACGCGCATCAAAAGAGCCAAGGAGATTCTGCAAAGAATGATGACCGAGGACGAAGAGGAAATGTAGAACACTGATGAGCAAATGAACTACAAGGAATTCGAAAGCATACTGACCCGGGAGTTTCCCGGATGTACGACGGAAACGCTTCAGCGCTTTCAGAAACTCGATGCGCTCTACAGAGACTGGAACAGCCGCATCAATGTGATTTCCAGAAAGGATATGGACGGACTGTACAGCCACCACGTGCTGCACTCCCTCGCCATCGCGGCATATATGAAGCGCAACGGCGGCTTCCCTGCCGGCTCGAGCGTTCTCGACCTGGGTACGGGAGGAGGATTCCCAGGCATACCCCTGGCGATACTCCACCCGGAACTGGACTTCACTCTCTGCGATTCCATAGGGAAGAAGATCAAAGTGGCCTCCGGGGTCTCCGAGGCCCTCGGGCTCGGGAATGTGGAATGCGTGAATGCCCGTGCAGAAAGCCTCGGCCGCAAGTTCGACTGGGTGGTTTCCCGTGCGGTGACCTCCCTGGACAATTTCCTTCCCTGGGTGAAGGGAAGCTACAACAGGGGAATACTCTATCTCAAAGGCGGCGACATCAGCGCAGAAATCGACTCTGCCGTCGCGAAATGCGGACTCAGGAGGGATTCGGTCGAACTCTGGAATATCAGCGAATGGCTCGATGACGAATGGTTCAGCGAAAAGTACGTAGTCGGCATCAGCAGGCAAGGAGAAAAATAATTCCAAAATATTTTGCCTATTCGATGAATTTGACTACCTTTGCAGTCCTCTTTGCAGAAAATATAAAATAGGATATAGATATGAAAAGAACATTCCAGCCATCTGAGCGCAAGCGCCGCAACAAACACGGATTCCGTGAGCGCATGTCAACTCCAAACGGCCGCCGCGTACTCGCCGCACGCCGTCGTCACGGACGCAAGAAACTGACCGTTTCTTCCGAAGACAGGTTCTAGTCCGCATCCCGGGTTGACCGTCGATTCAGAGGGTGACTGAAGTCACTCTCTTTTTTTTGTATATGAATATCTGAAGGCCAGAGATATACTTCCGACATCCGCGAATCAGTCAAAAAATTTTCCGTGCCCGTGCACGAAATTGCAAATTTTTATTATATTTGCACCCGTAATTACACCACCAATCAGACTGATGACAACAAAATGGACAGCGGCACTGGCCACAGCCGCGATTATCATGTTATCCCCGTGCGCACAATGCTGCTATGCAGCATCGAAGCCGGGCAAAGGAGAATTCTCTTCACTTTACAAAAATCTTCCTTTCGAGATGCCTCAGCTGAGGCGCCCCACTTTCCCGAAACGCTGCGCCAATATTGCCGATTTTGGCGGGAACGGTAACGGAACGGCACTCAACACCGATGCCTTCAAGGCTGCCGTAGAATGGCTGAGCGAAAGAGGCGGCGGACGTCTGGAAGTACCTGCCGGAATATGGTTCACCGGTCCCATCGAACTCAAAAGCAACATCGAACTGCATCTTTGCGAGAACGCTGTCATACTCTTCAGCAGCGATCGCGATCTTTATCCTCTCATCGAGACGTCCTTCGAAGGACTTGACACCTGGCGCTGCGAATCCCCTATTCACGCCAATGGCGCCGTGAACGTTGCAATCACCGGAAAGGGTGTCATAGACGGCAACGGCCAAGACTGGAGAGCCTGCAAGAAATCCAAGCTCACTTCATCCCAGTGGAAGGCACTGCTCGCGAAGGGAGGATACGTGAACCCGGAAAATAACTGCTGGTATCCGAGCGAGGCCTACTACAGGGCCGAGAAGATGAGCGATATGAACGTGCCGCCCAAGGGCCTCGGCAGGGACGAACTCGAGGAGATCAAAGATTTCCTCCGCCCCGTGATGGTGTCCCTGAGGAACTGCAGCAACGTGCTGCTCGAGGGCTGCACCTTCCAGAACTCCCCTGCCTGGAACATACACCCCCTGATGTGCACCAATCTGATAGTCAAAGACATAAGCGTAAGGAACCCTTGGTATTCCCAGAACGGTGACGGCATAGACATCGAATCCTGCACCAATACCATCATCGTGGACTCGAACTTCGACGTGGGCGATGACGGCATCTGTATCAAGTCCGGCAAGGACGAGGACGGACGCCGCAGGGGCATTCCGACCAAAGGCCTTATCGTGGACGGCTGCACCGTATATCACGGACACGGCGGCTTCGTCGTCGGCAGCGAAATGAGCGGCGGCGTGGAAGACGTAAAGGTCAGCAACTGCCGCTTCCTCGGCACCGACGTCGGCCTGCGCTTCAAGAGCAAACGCGGCCGCGGAGGCGTGGTGCGCAATATATGGATTGAGAATATATATATGACCGACATAGCGACTGAAAGCCTGCTTTTCGACCTGCACTACGGCGGCAAGTCGGCAGTCGAGCAGCTTGAGGACGGCAGCACCGTCAGCGTCGTGGAGCCGCAGGCAGTCGATGAGACCACTCCGGAATTCAGGGATATATACATAAGTGACGTCGTCTGCAACGGAGCGCGGAGGGCAATGTATTTCAACGGCATACCGGAGATGCCGGTCAAGAACGTAAGCATAAGAAACTGCTGCGTCAGCAGCACGACGGGCATAGAGATGAACTACGCCGAAGACGTGACTCTTGAGAATGTGAGCGTCACAGTCGAAAAGGGCAAAGAACTGGTCCAGTCGAATGTCCGGAACCTTATTGTCAAATAGAGACAAAGACCTGTCAAACAATAGAATATGACAAAGAAAGGGGACACTTGCAAACTTCCGTGGCATAATGTGACATAAACATATACTTGAAGGTAGGTTTGTGTATCAAAAGACCTTACCTTTGAAGTATGGAAGACA
>SFMG01000062.1 GCA_004554455.1 Bacteroidales bacterium
GAGTACGACCGCAAGGTTGAAACTCAAAGGAATTGACGGGGGCCCGCACAAGCGGAGGAACATGTGGTTTAATTCGATGATACGCGAGGAACCTTACCCAGGCTCGAACGGCAGGGGAATCGGCCAGAGATGGCCGAGTCTTCGGACTCCTGTCGAGGTGCTGCATGGTTGTCGTCAGCTCGTGCCGTGAGGTGTCGGCTTAAGTGCCATAACGAGCGCAACCCTTGCCGCCAGTTGCCAGCAGGTCAAGCTGGGGACTCTGGCGGGACTGCCACCGCAAGGTGAGAGGAAGGGGGGGATGACGTCAAATCAGCACGGCCCTTACGTCTGGGGCGACACACGTGTTACAATGGCGGCTACAGAGGGAAGCTGCCCCGCGAGGGGTGGCGGATCCGGAAAAGGCCGTCTCAGTTCGGACTGGAGTCTGCAACCCGACTCCACGAAGCTGGATTCGCTAGTAATCGCGCATCAGCCATGGCGCGGTGAATACGTTCCCGGGCCTTTACGTTCCCGGGCCTTGTACACACCGCCCGTCAAGCCATGAAAGCCGTGGGCGCCTGAAGCACGTGACCGCGAGGAGCGTACTAGGGCGAAACCGGTAATTGGGGCTAAGTCGTAACAAGGTAGCCGTACCGGAAGGTGTGGCTGGAACACCTCCTTTTTGGAGCGAGGTCTGACGACGACGCTCATGGTTCAGCGGTACCGCTTCGGAATGCGGACCTTCAGTCTTTTTTGAAAAATACAGCGGTGCGAGCGCTGTGAGCCGCACGCGAGATCATTGACAACGTTGAGAGAGAATAAGAGGTAAAGAAAAACAGAAAGAAATCAGTTTGAAAATCAAAAACGAGAGTCAAATCGAGTTGCGAACAAGAACTGAAGTTTCACAGGCAAAACGAGACAAGTCGCGGAAAGCCTCAGGGTCCGGAAGGGCCCGGAGAGTGGACCGTGATTCACGAGAGAAAGAGGATAAGAGCGAACGGGGGATGCCTGGGCTTCTGGAGGCGAAGAAGGACGTGGCAAGCTGCGAGAAGCCACGGGGAGCCGCAAGCAGGCTTTGATCCGTGGATGTCCGAATGGGGCAACCCGGATGGTTGAAGACCATCCACCGGCATAGCCGGAGCGAACCCCGGGAACTGAAACATCTCAGTACCGGGAGGAGGAGAAAGAAACAATCGATACCCTGAGTAGAGGCGATCGAAAGGGGCAGAGCCTAAACCGGTGTGTTCAAGGACACGCCGGGGTTGTAGGAGCAGTCAAAGGATCGAGTCAAGGAACGGGAAGCGCGTGGAAACGCGCCGCGCAGAGGGTGAAACGCCCGTACCGGCAACGAGGACCCGACAGGACTGCCACCTGAGTAGGGCGGGGCACGAGGAATCCTGTCCGAATCCGCGGGGACCATCCCGCAAGGCTAAAGACTACCAGAAGACCGATAGTGTACCAGTACCGTGAGGGAAAGGTGGGAAGAACCCCGAGCAGGGGAGTGAAATAGAACCTGAAACCGTTCGTTTACAAGCGGTCGGAGCCAGCGATGGCGACGGCGTGCCTTTTGCATAATGAGCCTACGAGTTGCTTCGTGCCGGCGAGGTTAAGCACCTGAGGTGCGTGAGCCGAAGCGAGAGCGAGTCTGAACAGGGCGTTCAGTCGGTGCGAGCAGACGCGAAACCTAGTGATCTACCCTTGACCAGGTTGAAGGTGCCGTAACAGGCACTGGAGGACCGAACCAGTTTCCGTTGAAAAGGGCTTGGATGAGTTGAGGGTAGGAGTGAAAGGCCAATCAAACTGGGAGATAGCTCGTACTCCCCGAAATGTCTTTAGGGACAGCCTCGACGAAACGTACGTGAGGTAGAGATACTGATAGGACGAGAGGGCTTCGCCGCCTATCGAGTCCTGCCAAACTCCGAATGCGCGTACGTCATGCGTCGGGAGTGAGTCGACGGGTGCTAATATCCGCCGGCGAGAGGGTAAGAGCCCAGACCTCCGGCCAAGGCCCCCAAGAGTGGTTTAAGTTGAGACGGAACAATGTGGTACCGCAGAGACAGCTAGGATGTTAGCTTGGAAGCAGCTATTCATTCAAAGAGTGCGTAACAGCTCACTAGTCGAGCGGAACTGCGTGGATGATGAACGGGCATCAAGACCACCGCCGAAGCCGAGGGAGCGTATTGAATACGCTCGGTAGGGGAGCATTGCGGACAGCGTAGAAGGTGTGACGGGAGTCATGCTGGAGCGTCCGGAAAAGAAAATGTAGGCATGAGTAACGATAACGCGGAGAGAAATCCGCGCGCCGAAAGCCCAAGGGTTCCTGAGCGACGTTAACCGTCTCAGGGTAAGTCGGGGACTAAGCGGAAGCCGAGAGGCGCACGCGATGTGAAAGCGGTAAAGATTCCGCTACCGGCGCCGCAGGCACAAGGATGACCGAGGAGTGACACCATCGCCAGCTGACGGAATAGCTGGTTGAAGCGGGGTAGGGAGACCGAGCCGCGACAGTACGGAGAGCCTTCGGGCGATCCGACAGCATGGTGGAAACAGGCTTGCAAGAAAAGTCCGAGTGCGTCAAGCGCGGTGCCGCCCGTACCGGAAACCGACACAGGTGGGCGGGGAGAGAATCCCGAGGCGCTCGAGTGAATCACAGCCAAGGAACTAGGCAAATTAACCCCGTAACTTCGGGAGAAGGGGACCCGCCGCAAGGCGGGCGCAGAGAAATGGCCCAGGCGACTGTTTACCAAAAACACATGGCTATGCGAAATCGTAAAGATGACGAATATGGCCTGACACCTGCCCGGTGCCGGAAGGTTAAGAGGGGGAGTCCGACGCAAGTCAAAGCTCTGAATTGAAGCCCCGGTAAACGGCGGCCGTAACTATAACGGTCCTAAGGTAGCGAAATTCCTTGTCGGGTAAGTTCCGACCTGCACGAATGGT
>SFMG01000035.1 GCA_004554455.1 Bacteroidales bacterium
GCGGTTTTTCAACGGTTCTCAACGGTAAGTCACAGTCGCAAATGGCCGCATAGGTGAGCCTCCAAAATGAAGCAGGTTATTTTTTAACAATTACCTAATAAATCAGTACACAAATGAAAAAGGCATTTTTTGCAATTATGGCTGCAGCCCTGCTTTGCTGCGCATGCAATGGCGACAAGTGCAAATGCACCATCACCTACAAGAACGGTGACACCACCACCAGGACCGTTACCCGTCCAGAGGACGGCAAGTGCTCCGATCTCGAGTCAGAGGGCAAGCTTTCAATCGGTGGCATCGACATCGATGTCAACACTACCGTGAAGTGCGTTACCGTTAGCGAGTAAATTGAAGCAGCTTTTCAGAATCCTAACGGGCGCGGTTTTCTGCGTCTCAGCAATATCGAAGCTCTCCGACATGGAGGGCTTCGATTTGTATCTCTTTTCTTTCGGCCTGCTTTCCTTCGACCTCTGTTCCCTGCTCGGACGTGTACTGATAATCTGTGAACTTCTCCTGGGCCTTGGCCTTCTTTCCGGCCTATGGCGAAGACTGGTGAATATCTCTACGGCTGCGATGCTGCTTGGCCTTTCGGCCTTCCTTCTTTGGCGGCTGCTTCTGGGAGACAGGGAGTCCTGCCATTGCTTCGGCCCCCTGCTGGACCTGAATCCCGGCCAGTCCCTGGTCAAGAACCTTCTGCTGGCCTTGATGCTGGCCATTTCCTGGAAAGCTCCCGGATTCGCTTTCCTCAATTCCCGTCCCCGTCTTATGCC
This sequence comes from Bacteroidales bacterium, assembly GCA_004554455.1. Taxonomy (GTDB): domain Bacteria; phylum Bacteroidota; class Bacteroidia; order Bacteroidales; family UBA932; genus Cryptobacteroides. The sequence continues at coordinate 768 of SFMG01000035.1, forward strand.
CGTGCTTGCCGCGCTCGTCGGCCTGGCGCTGGCTTCGACGGTGTTCGCCCTTCGTCCCCCTTCTCTGTGGTACCGTCTCGGCGCGAAGAACAAAGGGGAGCTTGTGGAAAACCTATGGGCTCCAAAGGCAGAGGAACTGGGTCTGGACCAAGGCCGTCAGCTCCTTGTTTTCCTCAGTCCTCTCTGTGAACATTGTCAGCACTGCATCAGCAAGCTGACTACCATTGTCAGTCGCCACGGACTTGACACCGAGAACATTCACCTGGTCTTTATGGTGGTTGCGCAGAATGAGGAAGAGAACCCCCTGCTGCTGCCATATTTCTTCGAACAGGCGGGCGTAGGGGACCCGCATTACGACACTGTCCATCTTCCGGCAGCCGAGTTCATATCCATAACAAATGGAGTGATGCCGCTGGTCTGCCTCTTCGAAGACGGGGAATTGTTGGCTGAGTACGGGTATAACAGTCTGGATGAGAATGCCTTAGTTGCGTTTCTTGCGCTCGGTGACCAGACGCACGAGCAAGGCGGCGCCCAGCAGCAGGAAGAGTAGGGTGCAGCTGCGCCCCGTCATATCCCCATATTTCACAAAGAAAGTTTCGCGCCCGCAAAGCCTTACGCTGCCGTCGAGCGTCTCCTTCTGCCACCAGTTGCTGCGCGCGACTATGCGGCCCTTGCTGTCTATGAAGGCGCTGATGCCGGTATTGCCGCAACGGGCTATCCAGCGTCTGGTCTCTATGGCCCTGAGACTTGCGTAGCTCAGGTGCTGACGGTAGCCGGCTGTGTCCTTCCACCAGGCGTCGTTAGTAATGATGGCCAGCATCTGCGCGCCCTTCCGCACATAGTCGCAGCAATATTCGCCGTATATGGATTCGTAGCATATCACCGGCGCAACGGCGATTTTCGCACTGTCGCAAGGCGCGTACAGCAGCCCCCTCTCCTTCTGGCCTATGCAGCGGCCCATCACTCCGCCCAGCATATCGTCGATCTTGCAGAACAGTTTCGGGTACGGCGTCATCTCCACCGCGACGACCAGTTTGCTTTTGTGATATATCTGCGGCTCGCTTTTCCCGTCAAGCAGCAGGGCCGAATTGTGCGATTCCACCCACATCCCGTCCCGCAGGCGTCTGGCCGTAGGGGAGGGTTTCGTTTTCGAGGATATATATTCGTAGCTGCTGGCCCCGACTATCAGGCTGACGTCCCCGCAGCCGCGTATTTCGGAGTTCAGACGCTCTACAGTAACGCTGCCCAGCCGGCCGTCCATAAGGAACACGTCGTTCGTGAAGGTCTCCGGAGCCAGTATCAGCAGCGGCCCCTTCCCTCCGTGTGCCGCGATGCCTTCGCGAATCTGCCCGCAGAGTATGTCGGTCTGCTCGCTCTGGCTGAGATATTCGAATTTGTGGTAAGGGTCTATGTTCGGCTGCGCAATGAAGACCTCCGCTTCGGGGCCCTCGTCCATAGGTGCCTTCCAGAGATGCAGGGAGAAGGCCGGCGGGAATATGAAAAGCAGCAGCAGGCCTGCCGGGGCGGCGAGACGCGCCTTCAGATTCCAGTTCTGCCAGCTGCGTTCACGTATGCAGACCGAGCAGCCGAATATGGCGAGGTTGCAGAGCCAGATCCATAGCGAGCCGCCGAGCGTTCCGGTATATTCGTACCACTGTATCCATTTCAGACTGCGGGCGAAGGCGTTGCCCAGCACCAGCCAGGGCCAGGAAATCTGTGCGTCGAAGTACATCCTCTCCCATGCTATCCAGGCGCAGAAGAGGAATATATATGGAATGCTGCCTCTGAAACGTCTGCGGCAGAGCCGGAAGAGGGCGAAGACCACTGACATCTGGAAGGCGTTGGCCACGCTTGCAAAGATTCCGCCGCCTACGGTTGCATTGCACACCCACCAGGTGGTCAATGCATTGAAAATCAGGAAGCACCCGTAGTGGACGAGCCAGAAATGCTTCATTCCGGAGTCGTTCGCCAGCTTCTCGGCCCAGAGCAGAGGCACCAGGGCGAAGAGGGAAACCCAGCCGAGATGGGGAATCAGGAACGGCAGGGAGAGCAGAATGGCCGAAATTCCCCCTAGAAGCACAATCGAAGCGTTGCTCTTATTCTTCATATCTGACAAAGATATCAAATCTTTTAATACCTTTGCGAAATGATTCTGGATATCTTGAAGGCAATGCTCGTGGGAGTCTGTGCATCGGTACCTGTAGGGCCGATAGCGATTCTCGTTATCCAGAAAAGTCTGAGCAAGGGACACAAGGCCGGCTTCATCACTTCGCTTGGCTCCGTGTTCGTGGATACCGTCTTTTCCATAATCGCAATCTTCGCCCTTGCCTTCGTGCAGGATTTCCTTGCACGCAATCACAACTGGATATCTCTCATAGGCGGAATCATAGTCATCATACTCGGGGCCTCGATGGCCTTCACCGACTCCAGGAAGAAACAGGAAAAGATAGAAGAGAAGCTGGAGGGAAAGGTCGGCCACAGGCGCAGAGCCAAGGCCAGCCCTTCGGATTTCGCCCAGTCAGTGCTGATGGGCCTGACCAATCCGGGTGCCATCCTGGTCATATTCGCTCTCTTCGCCTTCTTCGGCATCGGTGCCACCAATGCCCCTCACGAATGGAACGTCGCCCCGGTTGTGCTGGGAGTCGCCAGCGGTTCCGCAATTTACTGGTTCCTCATGACCTGGCTCATTTCCCGCTTCAGCGACAGGGTGGATGTGGACAAAATGGTGTGGGTCAACAGGATTACCGGAGTGATAGTGATAATCATAGGCCTGGCCTTTCTCTCCGACGGCGTTTTCCGTTTCATATTTCCGGGCAAGAGTCTTTTTTAACAATTTCTGGATATGCCGAAAAAACTCATAAAGAATATAGTTCTTATCTTCGTTTTCGTGGCTGCACTGCTCATCCTTAGTTCATGCATGCTCAGGTGGGTCACCAATCACGGGAAATGTATCGAAGCCCCTGATTTCACCTCTCTTACCCCTGCCGAGTGCGAAGTCCTTGCGAAGGAGAGCGGGGTCAGGGTCGAGGTGATAGACACCACCTACGTGCGTTCAGTGCGCCGCGGCTGTATCTTCACCCAGGATCCGGCTGCCGGTTCCATGGTCAAGAAGAACAGGAAGATACGTCTTGTCGTAAACGCCTCCGTGCCCCGCAAGGTGTCAATGCCCAATGTGGTGGAATGCCCTGTCAGACAGGCAGTTTCGGACCTTACGTCCAAGGGCTTCATTGTAGGCCGTCTCCAGTATGTGCCCGGTTATGACGACAGGGTGCAGGCCCAGCTGATCAACGGGAAGAATGTCGCACCCGGCTCCACTGTCGAGAGCGGCTCCGTAGTGGACCTGAGGGTTGGCTTCGATCCGCTCTGCTCCACCACTTCCGCACCTGACGTCAGGGGCAAGCGCTCCATCCAGGCCCAGAAGGAAATCAAGGAAAGGTCCCTGAACGTGCGCCGTCCCATATATGATTCCAGCGTACGGAGCTATGCCGACTCCATCAATGCCGTAGTCTGGCGCCAGACCCCGGAAGCGTTCACCACCAATCTCACCAAGGGCAGCGAGATGACCATCTGGCTCTCGGTCGATCCTGCCAAGACGGGACTCGAATAAAATGGCAGAGATGCAGGAGGATTTCTTCGACAATACAGCCCTTCCGGAAGACGAGGAGCAGGGGATGTTCGAGCATTACCGCTTCGACATCGCTGCGGGTCAGGAAGCGGTCAGAGTGGACAAGTGGCTCTCCACCCACATGGAGTACACATCCCGCCACCGTATCCAGCTGGCCATCAAGTCCGAGTATATCAGGGTGAACGACAAGGTCGTCAAGGCCAACTATATTGTACGTCCCGGCGATGTGGTGACCTTCGTGATGCCCTATGAGAGAAGGGGCCTGGAAATACTTCCGGAGGACATTCCGCTGAACATAGTCCACGAGGACGATGACGTGCTGGTCATTGACAAGCCGGCCGGGATGGTGGTTCACCCGGGTCACGGGCATTTCAGCGGTACGCTTGTGAATGCACTGGCCTTCCACCTTGGCATATCCCAGGGTCCTGACGCTCAGGATGAGAGAATGGGAGTGCTGGTCCACAGGATAGACAAGGACACCTCGGGCCTGCTGGTGGTGGCCAAGAATGACGAGGCGCAGCTGAAGCTGGCCAGACAGTTCTATGTCCATTCCATAGACCGCTGCTATGTTGCTGTGGTCTGGGGAAACATAAAGGAGGATGAGGGTACCATCACAGGAAATATAGGAAGGGACCCGTCGGACCGTATGCGTTTCAAGGTCTTCCCTGACGGCAGCGCCGGCAAGCACGCCGTCACCCACTACAAGGTGCTGGAGCGTTTCGGTTATGTTACTGTAGTGGAGTGCCGCCTGGAGACGGGCCGTACCCATCAGATACGCGTTCATTTCAACTACATAGGCCATCCGCTATTCAACGACGCCCGCTACGACGGGGCCGAGATACGCAAGGGGACCATATATGCGAAATACCGCCAGTTCATAGAAAACTGCTTCCGCATCTGTCCCCGCCAGGCCTTGCACGCCAGACAGCTTGGTTTCATTCATCCGGGCAACGGAAAGCATCTGGTATTCGAGTCACCGCTGCCCGAAGATATGCGCCAGCTCATAGACAAGTGGAGAAAATACTCCTCCAATATGTCCGAATGGGTTGCCGGAGAAGATTGACAAAATGAAAAGAACAGCTTTGTTTCCGGGGTCATTCGATCCCTTTACCGCAGGACATCTCAACATTCTGAAAAGAGCCCTGACTATGTTCGACGAGGTCGTCGTTGCCGTGGGCATCAACCAGGACAAGAGGGGATTCCTCTCCAACGGGAAGCGTCTCGAGATAATACGCCAGGCCATTGCCGGTATGGACAACGTAAGGGTAATAGAGTACGACAACCTGACTATCGACACCTGCAAGTCGCTTGGTATCAAGCATATAGTTCGAGGTGTAAGGAATATGCTCGACTTCGAGACCGAACGCTCCATTGCGGATGCGAACCGTCGTCTCGCCCCTGAAATCGAGACCATAATCATTCCTACCGCCCAGGAATTCGCCCACATCTCCTCCACAGCGGTGCGTGACATCATCAAGCACAACGGGGACGCGAGCGCCTTCCTCCCGGACAATGTAAAGCTGCAGTGATGAACGTCAGGATAGAAGAAAGCTGGAAGGAAGCCCTGGCAGGGGAGTTTGAAAAGGATTATTTCCGTGAATTGGTCTCTGAACTGCACAGGGAGAAGGCGGCCGGGACCGTTATCTACCCACCCGGACCGCTCATTTTCAATGCCTTCGACAAGACTCCTCTCCCTTCCCTCAAGGTGGTCATTCTGGGTCAGGACCCCTATCACAACCCCGGCGAGGCGATGGGGCTGTCCTTCTCTGTGCCGGACGGTGTCAGAATCCCGCCCTCTCTGAGGAACATATTCAAGGAAATCGAAAGCGACCTGGGCATAAGAATGAGCGGAAGCAGCAATCTGGAACCCTGGGCCCGTCAGGGAGTGCTGCTGCTGAACTCCATACTCACGGTACGCGCCGGTGCCGCCGCCTCCCACCGCTCATTGGGCTGGGAGTACTTCACCGATGCCGTAATACGCTGCATATCGGAAAGATGCGAAGGCATTGTCTTCCTGCTCTGGGGACGCTATGCCCGTTCGAAGGCAGTGCTTATAGACAGCAGCCGCCATCACGTTCTGGAAGCGGCCCATCCATCCCCTCTGGCCGGTGGCGCCTTCTTCGGCTGCCGTCATTTCAGCCGTACGAATGAATTGCTGATTGCGGAGGGCCGCAGCCCTATAGACTGGAAACTATAGTCCCCGTCCGCTTACCTTCTTCCCGGAGACCTTAAGAATCACAGGCAGGCGGCTCAGGTCGAAGCTGTCCATCAGTTGCTGATGGGCTCCTTCATCCCATTCCTCCATTCGCTTGAGGTCTATGCAGAAAATCTTCACTCCCTTCATTCCTGCCGCCCTTTTCATCTCCTCGATGCAGTTGGAACAAGTCGGGTGATAAAGAATGAGTATATCCGTCCCCGAAGGCAGACGGTCCAGGCTCGCAGTCCTCTCGGCGCGGAAACGTCCGTTGCGCAACACCTTTCCCCTTACCCTTACTGCAGGCAGCTCCGAGCCCGGGCAGGCCCTGTCGGCCAGTTCCTTCATTATCGCTGCCAAACCCAGTATCTGCAGGCTGTCGTCCGCAGTCTTCCAGACGTCAGGCCTTCCGTATATATATTTATCTACGAAAGGGGATACCGCATCCCTGCAGGCCGGGTCCCCGCATACGTTCAGGTAGTGCAGCAGGTCGCCGCTCATCTGCTTGAAAAGCAGGGTGTCGCCTGCCTCCGCCAGTGTCCGCAAAGCTATATGGTCCGCCGCAGCGGCTATGTTTCCCGCGTCCAGTCTGCCGTTCTCTTCGATATATGAAGCGAAAAGCTGCTCATAAAAGCGCATGCTCTCTTCAGAACCGTATTCCATCACAACGGGTGCGAACATCTCCTCAAGCATTTTGTCCAGCGCGAAGCTGTCCAGCCCGCGTCCCACTATCGTACCCTCCGCATCCGCAAGGAAGAGCCTCGGCGTATGCAGCACCCCGTAGAGCATCTGCCAGTCCTTCTCATCGTCCGGGCTCCAAAGCTGATGCACCTCCGTTGTCGCCACATTGAGTTTCAGCACCCCGTTGCAGACCTCTTCCCAGGCCGCCCTGTCGCCGTCGGTGCATATCGCGTAGAAATCGAGATCCGCGTCCCTGTTCTCCAGCACGCTGCGAAGCATGGCGCTCTCCACCTTGCACTTGGCGCAGTTGACTGAGTAGAAATATATTACCGACGCTTTCCCTCCCGTTGCCGGGTCTATGCGTTGCGGCTGCCCGGAGCCGTCGAAGGCCGTGAACGCAGGCGCCTTGCAGCCTATGAGCGAATGGCGGTTGAAGTCGCAGAATATGCTTGCACTCAGATAGCTGAACTCGTCTGGCATCGCCACTTCGCCGCTTGCGAACCATCTGTCGAATATATATATGGCTACGCTCTCGCTGCCCATAAGCTTGGACTTGCGAAAGCGGTCATATAGCCAGAGGGCGGTCTGCTGTCTGCGGGACGCGTCTTTGCAGCTGCCTATGAGAAAGTCGCATTCGCCGAACCTCACTTCGTCGGAAGCCGTTTCGAAGGCCTTGCAATACTCTTCAAGCAGGCCCTTGTCTATGCTCAGACTGTCCTGTGCCCTGAGACACAGGCAGCAGAGGAGGCAGGCCAGCGCCGATGCCATCTTTCTCATAGCGTCTGTCAATAATTGAATACGTAATCCACAACGTCCTCTATGGTCTTGACATAGTGGAATTCAAGACCTTCCACATATTTGGCCTGAATATCCTCCACGTCCTTGCGATTATCCTCGCATATCACGATGGTGGACACTCCGGAGCGTTTGGCGGCGAGTATCTTCTCCTTGATTCCGCCTACGGGCAGTACCTTGCCCCTGAGGGTGATTTCGCCTGTCATAGCCACTCCGCTGCGTATCGCCTTGCCCCTGAAGGCTGATATGATGGAACTGACCATAGTGACTCCTGCCGAAGGGCCGTCCTTAGGCGTCGCTCCCTCGGGTACGTGTATGTGCACGTCCTTGGCTGCGAACTCCTCGTAGCTGAGTCCTGTCATCTCAAAGTGCGACTTGATATACTGGTAGGCAATGGTCGCGGATTCTTTCATCACGTCGCCCAGGTTGCCCGTCATGGTGAGCACGCCCTTGCCCGGGCTGACCGAACTTTCGACAAAAAGTATCTCTCCTCCCATTTCGGTCCATGCCAGGCCGGTTACGACACCGGGACCTTCGTTGCCTTTCTGCCTGTCGTGGAAAGCCACCGGCAGCCCGAGGTATTCCTTCAGCATATCCGGCTTTATGCTCACGCTGCGCTTTTCGCCCGTGGCAATCTTGCGGGCCGTCACGCGGGCCACCTTGGCAATCTGCTTCTCCAGACCCCTGACACCCGACTCGTGGGTATATTCATCTATTATCGCGCGTATGGCGGCAGGGCTGTAGCGGAGCTGCCTGCGGTTCAGACCGTGTTCTTCAAGCTGTTTCGGCACCAGGTACTTCGCAGCGATCTGTTCCTTCTCTTCGGCGAGGTAGCCGCTGACGTTTATCATCTCCATCCTGTCCTTCAGGGCAGGCTGTATGCTGGAGATGTTGTTGGCCGTGGTTATGAACAGCACCTTGGACAGGTCGTAGTCTATGTCGAGGTAGTTGTCGTGGAAGGCCGTATTCTGCTCCGGATCGAGGGCCTCGAGCAGGGCGGATGATGGGTCGCCCTTGAAATCGCTGGAAATCTTGTCGATCTCGTCGAGAACTATCACCGGATTGGAACTGCCTGCGCGGTTGATTCCGTTGAGTATCCTGCCCGGCAGGGCCCCGATGTAGGTCTTGCGGTGACCTCGTATCTCGGACTCGTCATGGGTGCCTCCCAGGGCGATGCGCACATATTTCCTTCCCAGAGCCCTGGCAATGGACTTGCCGAGACTGGTCTTGCCCACTCCCGGAGGGCCGTAGAGACAGAGTATGGGGGATTTCATATCGCCCTTGAGCTTGAGCACGGCCAGGTATTCTATGATTCTGTCCTTCACCTTATCCAGCCCGTAGTGGTCCTCGTCGAGCACCTTCTGGGCGTGCTTGAGGTCCAAGTTGTCCTCGGTGATGTAACCCCAGGGCAGGTCGAGCATAAACTCCAGGTAATTGTACTGTATGCTGTAGTCCGGGGAAGACGGGTTGTAGCGCTCAAGCTTGGACAGTTCCTTATCGAAAATCTTCTGGACCTCCGGGGACCAGATTTTCTCTTCAGCTCTCTTGCGCAGACGGTCGAACTCCTCCACGTCGTCCATTCCGAGCTCCTCCTGAATGGTTTTGAGCTGGTTGTTGAGGTAATACTCCCTCTGCTGCTGGTCTATCTCGCTCTTTACCTTGGCGTTGATGTCCTGCTTGATCTTCATCAGTTCCAGCTGGTTGTCCAGCTGTTTGAGCAGGGCCATTGCCCTTCGCAGTATGTCGTCCTCGGAGAGCAGCGCAATCTTCTCGGCATAGTTCTCCGTCTCCACCGTGGTCGCGATGAAGTTGGTGAGGAACTCGAGGTCATCGATGCTGCGTATGGCATTCACCGTCTCCTTTGGGATGAAGCCTCCCATTTTCATCAGGGATGCAGTCCTGTCTTTGATGGCGTCTGCAATCACCTTCGCCTCGCGGCTGTCATTGTCTGCCGTAATGTCAGTCCTGTATGACACCCTGCCATACATATAAGGCTCGTAGTCGAGTATCTCGTCGAGGTGGAAGCGCCTCAGGCCCTGCATTATCGCGGTGATGGTTCCGTCCGGCATCTCGAGGGTTTTCATCACCCTTGCCACGGTGCCGTAAGGATACATATCTTCAATATGCGGGTCCTCGACGCTGAGGTCGTTCTGCGGCACGGTGCCTACGAACATATTGTGCTTTTCCGCGTCTGAGATGAGCCTGATGGACTTTTCGCGTCCTATTGTTATAGGATAGATGCTCCCCGGGAAGAGCACGGCATTCCTGAGTGCCAGTATGGGGAGGTTGTCCGGAAGGTCTTTCTCATCCACTTTCGGCAACCCCTCTCCCTGCATGACCGGGATGATGTTGACCTCCGCTCCCTGGGGAGGCAAGAACAGTTTGTCTGTATCTGTCATATCGTATTTATTCTAACTCCTTTATCTATACTGCAAATATAGGGCGAAATTTCATTGATTTTTTTGCATATTGAAAAAATAGCCGTAATTTTGCAAGGTTGTATCGACTGACAGAAACATAAAAATTAACGAATATGACTAAAGCAGAAATCGTAAAAGCAATTGCAGACGAAAGCGGAATCGAGAAGACTCAGGTACTCGCTGTAGTCGAGGCCTTCATGGAAGTTGTAAAGAAATCCCTCGTGGCAGGCGAGCCTGTCTATCTTCGTGGTTTCGGCAGCTTCATCATCAAGCACAGGGCAGAGAAGGCAGCCAGGAACATCACCAGGAACACCACCATCACCATACCTGAGCACAATATTCCTGCTTTCAAGCCGGCCAAGACCTTCTTCGAGGATGTTAAAGCTAGCAAATAATTAAGTATAACAATATAAACACGCAAGATTATGCCAAACGGAAAGAAGCACAAGAGGCATAAAATGGCAACCCACAAGCGCAAGAAGAGACTGCGCAAGAATAGACACAAGAAGAAATAATCTTGCAGTGTCTGCCATTTTTTAGCAGCTGCTAATTGAAAGGCTGGCCTGAACGTGGCCGGCCTTCGTTTTTGTCAAAACCATGGAATCTGAAAAAACGGAGAAATCAGAAAAGGATCTGATCGTTGACGTGAAGTCAAGCGAGGTTTCGATAGCCCTGATGGAGAATCACCGGCTCATCGAACTTGACCGTCAGTCCAGCCAGGGCCCCAGTTTCAATGTCGGGGACGTGTTCCTCGGAAAAGTCAAGAAACTGCTCCCTGCACTGAATGCCGCCTTCGTTGACATCGGGGATGAGAAAGAGGCCTTCGTGCACTATCTTGACCTCGGCCTGTATTTCAGGGCCTTTGACGAGTTTGTAAAGCGCATCAACCCCAACACGCACAACATCCACAAGGGCATCTATTCCCACATCAAGCTGGGAGAGCCGCTTGGAAAGGACGGAAAGATCGAGGATGTCCTCAGCGTGGGTCAGATGATAGCAGTACAGATTGTCAAGGAACCGATATCGACAAAGGGCTCCAGACTGACTGCTGAGATTTCATTGGCAGGACGAAACATAGTATTGCTCCCTTTCGCAGAGAAAGTGAGCGTATCCCAGAAAATCTCTTCGAAGGAAGAGAAGAAGCGATTGGAGCTTCTTGTCAGGAACATTCTCCCGAAGAACTACGGTGCAATCATCCGCACGGCAGCGGAAGGCAAGTCGGCCTCCGTGCTCGATGCAGAGCTGATGTCCCTGGTCGAAAAGTGGGAGGAGTCCTGGAAGAAACTCGCCCGGTCCAAGACCGTGCAGTTGCTGTTTACCGAATACAGCAAGACCACAGTTGTGCTGAGGGACCTTCTGAACGATTCCTTTACCAATATCCACGTCAATGACGAGGCGGTGTATGAGGAAATCAGAAAGTACATCTCGCTCATATCTCCGGAACAGGAGAAGATTGTCCATCTTTATGACGGCAAGGCTCCTATCTTTGACCAATTCGAGGTCACCCGGCAGATAAAGAGTTCCTTCGGCAAGGTGGTTCCCATCAAGCAGGGCGCATATCTGGTGATCGAGCACACAGAAGCCTTACACGTGGTTGACGTGAACAGCGGTACCCGCTCGAAGAACAAGGAGCAGGAGCAGAACACTTTCGATGTCAACTGTTATGCGGCTGAGGAGATAGCCCGCCAGATGAGGCTCCGTGACATGGGAGGCATTGTGATAGTGGACTTCATCGATATGGAGACCAGCGAGCACAGGAATGCACTCTACAAGTACATGCAGGAGCTTATGGAGGGGGACAGGGCAAAGCACAATGTGCTGCCTCTGACCAAGTTCGGCCTGATGCAGATCACCCGTCAGAGGGTGCGCCCGGCCACGGAGATAGAGACCCTCGAGGTCTGTCCCGTATGCCACGGCACAGGCAAGATTTCCTCAAGCGTCGTGATTGATGACGACATCGAGCGCCACTTGGCCGATATCGTCGCCGACAGGAAGCCCGCTTCGCTTACGCTCAAGGTGAGCCCCATACTGGGATCCTATCTTACCAGGGGACTGTTCAAGTCCATTCTGTCCCGCTGGAAGAAGAAGTACAAGTGCAAGATTGCACTTGAGGAAGTCACGGACTTCACCGTCCTGCAGAATGAATTTTATGATGAGAAAGGAGTCAGGCTCGAATAGCCTGACTTTTTTTTGTCGCCTGTCTGCGGATTTGAACTGTCTCCGCGTCCGAGTCTGCCTGCGGGGTTTGAGCTGTCTCCGCGGCCGAGTCTGCCTGCGGGCAGGGACTTCGGACCGGTGCGCACCTGCGGTGCTTTCCCTCCCACCCGCGGCGGGCCCCTCCCGTTCACGAAGCCACGGGCGGCTACGCCGTCCGAAGTCCCTGCCCATCCGGCATTCCCCGGCCGCGACACAATGCTTCACCCCTTGGGCTGGAGGGATTGCCTTGTTTTGACCTTTTGGCTGCATCGATTCGCAAGTCTGGGCTTGAAATCGAGAATCGATGCACGGATTGCCCTTGTTTTGACCTCTTTGCTGCATCGATTCGCAAGTCTGGGCCTGAAATCAAGAATCGATGCACGGATTGCCCTTGTTTTGACCTCTTTGCTGCATCGATTCGCAAGTCTGGGCCTGAAATCGGGAATCGATGCAAGGATTGCCCTTGTTTGTACTTTCCTGATTTAGGTTGACTCGGGTTTATAGATTATTACTGGTATAAGTTGACTATTTGTCGTTATCCCTGAGATGGGTTTACCATCCGAG
>SFMG01000036.1 GCA_004554455.1 Bacteroidales bacterium
CGGAGGACCTGATCCTTCGAGAGTGTCATCTTGTCGAAGGAATAGACTATCTTCCCCTGCTCGCCCGGTCCGGCCGACAGGCTGCCGTGGCGGCTGCGCGGAAAGATGGTCTGGTCGTAGGCCACCGTCCTCCTGGACTGCCTGCGGCTCTCGATGACGAAGGTGGCGTCGGCCACGGAGTAGCTGATGCCGGAACCGTTCCTGACCGAGAGGACCATGTAGGTGATATCCGAATACGAGTACAGGTTCTCGCACATGACGGACACCCCGTATCCGGAAGTGCCGATATGGAAGACCTCACGCCCCATATCGGAAACCTCTGCAAGGGTCGGCGCATCGCCGGTCTTCCACGTGCTGGCCGTCTTCCCTTCTGAACGCCTCCTTGAAGGCGTTTTCCTCTCCTTCTTTCTGCCGTCCCTGCTGTCAGTAGCTGCCGCCCCGTCTTCCGGGCTCTCCGCAAGGCTCTCCCTGGCCCTGATCCGCTCCCGCTCCCTGGTGTCGACAATCAGCACCGAGGGACTGTCGTCGAAGATGACCACGAAGGTCCACATCCTGCCGTTGGACTCCAGCGCGGAGATGGAGCAGGGCTCGCTGAAAGGCTCGCGGGCCTTGACCGCAATCATGTTCTTGTTCTGCTCGATGACCTTCGCCGCAATGCTGCGGCTGTTGGACATGTCCGCATAGGTCACGTCCGTCGAGAAGATCACATGCGTGGTGAAGTGCGCCGACACCCTGAGGGTGTCCTTCTGGGCCGCCGCTGGCAGCAGGATGAGCAGCAGCGCCGCCATTATGGTAATTGCTCTTTTCATGATGAGATACACATTTTAACGTTGTTGCTTTACTATGAAGAACCGGTAGCCGGCAGGGACGGTCACCGTCACCTCGCCGGTCCTGGTCTGTGCTACCGACACGCCCGTCTGTACGGCCTCCGAGGCGAGGCGCCCCATCCGTCCGCCGATGATGCGGCCAATGGACGAGAGGCCCCTGCTCTGCACCCTCTGACGGGTGTCGCCGCCGATATCAGGGCAGTAGATGCCCTTGGCTCCGTCGGTGTCGTAGGCCTCGTACCCCAGGGCGTAGATATGCGAGTTCATCTCGACGCTGGTGATGCTCAGCTCCAGCCTCTGAGAGATGGAGCACATCGCCATCAGATGGGTGTTCCTGGGGATGAGCGTGCTTCCCACGACCATGTCCTCCAGAAGCCTCACAGACACCCTCGATCCGTCCCTTATCTTCGTCTCCCTGACGAACATGCACTCGAAAGGGTACTGCGCATCGGTGGGCACCGTCCGGTCCTCGTCCGCGAGGGAGCTGAAGCCACCGCCCTGGGCATCGTCAAGGGACGACATGGCGGAGGTCCTCCGCACAGGAGCATCGTCTCCGATGACGGCCATGGGCTGCCCTTGCGGAGCTGCGGGCTGCTCTCCCCGTGCCGCCGCGGCAGCGGCCCTGCTGATGCTGTCCTTCTGCGCCTCGCCGGTCCTCACCGCCGCATCGGTGTTCTCGTAGTACTGCCTCATGCGGTATTCCCTGTAGTCGGGGTCTCCGGGCCTTGGTTCTCCGCCTCTGCGTCTTCCCGTGGACGACGAACCTCCCGAGGAGCGCCGCTCCGTCTGAGGGATGCCGTCCTGCGAGGTCATCTCAGAGAGCATGTCCTCCTCGGTGACCGTCCGGCGCCTTCCGCCCGCATCCTCCGGATCATCCGCATAGAGGTCCTCCAGCTCGGCCTTTTCCCACAGCTCCTCGTTCTTGCGGTATGCACTTATCTTCGACTTCTCCGGATCCCTCGTGTCGGCATCCTGGATCTCGACCTTGGGGGCCTCTTCCTCCTCCCCGGCGCTCTCCCTGCCGCCGGAGAGGAGCTTGTAGGCGAGAATGCCGGCGATGAGCACCATCATGATGATGAAAAGGCCCGTCTTCTGCTGCTTGGACATCTGTCCGATGTCCAGGTTGAACTTCTTCAGTTTCATTGCCTTTCTCCTAAAAAAGTGTGAATAACTCATAGACCGCCACCGCTATGCAGCCAAGGACGGCAAGGAGGGGGAGGAGCGAACCCCGTCCTCCCTTCCTGTAGCGTTCGAGTACCGTCCCGGCCAGTTCCTTCAGCAGTCCCATGGCCTAGTTCCTCTTCCTCGTGCCGAGCTTCTCGTTGGACTCGACGCGGAACTGCTCCAGCATAAGCCCGTGCGGATTGTCCTTCGAGCGTCCCACATCCACCAGACGGCAGGAGGTCACCATGTCGTATGCGGTGATGTTGCTCTCCCGGATGAGGTAGAGCTTGCCGTAGGTGGTAGCCCCGTACGGGTAGGTCTTCATGTCGACCTTCACCGAGTCGAGGGCGAACTGCTGGCTGATGTTCGCCGACACGAGCCTCTGGTAGAAGCCCTGCTCGGAGAGGTCGGACCAGTAGTTGTACGCCGAGCGGTCGCTCATCAGCAGAGCCCTGTCGATATTGCTCTTGATGGCCTCGCTGGAGGGCGAGAGGTTCAGCATCAGCTCGTGGAAGCGGGTCACGTGGTCCTCCACCTCCAGCGAGCGCTGGAAGGAGTCGTCGGAGGCCATCGTGGCGCTCATCGCATTGCCCCTGTCCAGGACGTAGATGTTCGACATCTCTGAGCCGATGAACCTGAGCGCGAACACCATGCATCCCAGGGCCACGAGCCCTGACACGGCCACAGCCGCAACGGAGAGCCTCGCCATGTTGGCGGAGCTCGACTTCATCGTCACCATTTCCTTGATTATCTTTTCCATATCTAAGAATTGATTGAATTAAAATACACTATTTGAACATCCTCCTGCCGATGCTCTGCATCGACTTCTCGAAGCCCGACTGGGCGTTGCCCGAACCGGCGGAGTTGATCCACCACGAGGCGAGCTTCGGTATCGCCATGATGCCGGCGATGGTCACGGCAATGAGTCCGATCCCTATCACGAAGATGCCGGCGTCAAGGCCTCCCTTGACCAGCATCCCGCATATCCTCTCGAAGTAGCCGTTCAGAAGGCCCATCACCACGAACCCCAGCGGCACCCAGAGCGAGATCTGGATATACCTGGCCATCCATCCTGCCAACCCGCTCTTCCAACCCTCCGGGATGGTGAGGGCGATGATGAATGGCCCTCCGAGCTGCATCAGTGCGAGGTAGAGCGCCGCCAGCATCTCGAAGACGAAGAAGATCATCTCCGTGACGAGCTTCCCGCAGAAGGTCAGCGCCGTGAGCAGCGACAGCTCGGCCCCCTTGGTGAAGGACTGCGCCGCTATCCTGATGCCCTGCCAGAGCTTCTTCCAGAAGCCCCATGACTCCTGCTCGGCGAGCCGCTCGGTGGCCTCGGTAATCTTCTGCTGCTCGGCCTTCAGCGACGAGAAGGCGTCCCCGATGGTCGAGGTCAGCTCGGAGATGCTCCCTCCGGAGCACTCCGCGATGTCCCTCGTGAAGATGTTCACCACGCCGTCGAACGCGCGGCAGACCATAGAGAACTCCATCACGCAGAACAGTATCAGCAGCGGGCGGAGCAGCTGCCAGCCGAAGTGCATCTCGCCCTGCACGTAGTCGTTGGTCGTCTTGATGATGGACAGCGCGGCGAGCATGGCCGCAAGGATGACCGCCATCGACTGGAGCCCCCCAAGGTTCTCCTCCAGGTAACTGGCGTTCACGTCCATCAGGTTGCTCCACACCCCGTTGGCTGCCAGTACGCTTGCTATGATATGTGTTGTCATTGTATAACCATGTTGAGCATTTCAAGAATGAGCCATCCGACGGCAGCGGCGATGAACACCCTCATGAATGACATCGCGCTGGTCTGGTTGCCGAAGCCCTGGCCGCGGAAGTAGATGATGAACGCGAGGATCACCGCGAAGACGATCGTGAGCGCCTGAAGGTACCAGATGGTCTGTATCCAGGCCGAGGCGGCGAACTCCGCATCGCCCAGGGACCGGTAGGTCTGAGTGTAGTCGTCCACCGACAGCCCCCTGTCCAGGAACGTGGCAGCGTCGGCGAGGCTCTCTCCTATCTGGCGCGACTGCTCGGCGGCATCCATCGTACTCGTGAGCTCCTCCAGGGCCTTCTCCATCTTCTCGATGGTCTTCTCGGCCTTTTCCGCCTTGTCGGCGTCGGTGGTCTTCAGGCTGCGGAAGTAGTTCATGTACTGCTCGAAGAGCTTGATGCCCTGCGTCTCGCACCTGTAGATGTAGCGCAGCTCCCGCTCGTAGTTGTAGATGTCGCCCTCGGCGGCCCACTCCTTTATCCTGGACGAGTAGTCGTAGGTGCGCTGCAGCAGCTCGTTGTAGGTCTCGGTCATGTCCACGAGGTAGCCGACCTCCTTGAAGCGGTCCGCCACCTCGCTCACCTTCTCCGCAAGCCCGTACAGGTCGTCTAGCTTGCCGTTCAGGGAGAACATCTCCTCGATCATCGTTATCATCTCCTCCAGCGAGGATGCGGTGTTCTCCACGGCCACTCCGATGTGGGTGGGGTCCACGACGACCTCCTGCGCCGCAGCCGGGCGGCACAGGAGCAGGGGCGGCAGCGCCGCCAGTATGAGCATCCACCGTCTCATGGCTAAGGCAGGGTGTTGTTGTCGGCCATCATCCTGATGGCGGAGAGCATGGACCCGGTCACGCGCGCGGCCCTCAGCAGCGGCTCCTTCTTCTGCAGGTTGCTCTCGAAGGCCCACAGCTGCTCGGGGCACGCCTCGACGGTATAGACGCCGGACCTGGCCGACCCCCACTTGATGAACACGTCGCGGGAGCGGCTCTCCTTGCCGGCCATCGACAGGACGAGGTTCACGTCCGTACGTGTGAGACCCAGCGGACCGCTGACCTTCTCGAAGGTGTTGCGGTTGCCGTCCTGGGACATGAGTATCTTGATGTCGGAGTTCTGCAGGATCGTCTCTCGGATGACGTCCGAGGTGAGGATGTCGTCCAGCTCCTGGGTGATGACCATGGCCGATGTGGACATCTTGCGGGCGGTCTTCCACAGCTCGCGCAGGTACGGGGCCATGGTCTCGTTGGAGATGGCCTTCCACGCCTCGTCGATGGCCATGACCTTGTAGCCCTCGATGTCCTTCGAGCGCATCTTCAGGTCGAAGGCGTTCACGATGCAAAGCACGCACAGGGAGTAGAACTTCGGATTGCTGACGCTGCTCAGCTCCCCGACGTCGAACACCGTGAAGCGGCTGCCGAAGAGGTCCTTCGGCTCCGGGGAGTTAAGAAGGAACCCGAACTGGCCGTCCAGGGCATAGGAGGCGAGCGCCTCGACGAACATCGTCCCCCGGAAGGTGGTCTCGTCCACCCTCACCCCTGATCGCGTCATGAACGGGCGCATCGTGCCCCGCAGGGTGTCGTCCTCCTCCCCGGGACCGTAGATGAGCCTCTCGCGTGTCCAGCCGACGAAGTCGTCGAAGAGGGGAACGGTGCCGTGGCCGAGACCGGTCCACCATTCGAGGAACTCCATCACGAGCCCCACGATCACCGACTCCTCGAAGTCGCCGAGGATGATGCCCTTGTCACGGTCCGTGCCGAGGGTCATCAGCATCGATATGAGGAAGTTCAGCGACGGGTCGTCGCGGCGTGGGTTTCCGTCGGCATCCCTCCAGTTACCGCACCCCATGAACGGGCAGAACGAGAACGGATGCTCCCGGTCCCAGCGGTTGTAGATGCCGTCACGGCCACCGCTCTCCTCGCGGACGACGGAGCAGACCTGCTCGTAGGAGCCTCCGACATCAATGATGAACACATGCTCCCCGTAGGTGTACATGCCGTACAGGATGCTCGCCGTGGTGAACGACTTGCCGGTGCCGGACGCACCGTCGAGGAAGATGTTGTAGTTGCCCACGAGGTTCGCGCGCTCAGCCTCCTTCTGCACGTCGAGAACGAGCGGTATGTGCCTCAGACGGTCGGTCAGCCTTATCGCACCTCTCTCCATGCCCCTGTCGAACGACTCGTACTGGGCCAGGGCCAGGGCCGCCTTCAGCTCGGTGAGCATCAGGTGGTCCCGGCCTATCTCGCAGCCCGCCCCCGGGAGGGACGAGTACCAGATGACCGGTGCTGAGTGGATGTCGCGCACGGCATCCACGCCCATCGACGAGAGGGCGGCGCTCACGTCCGAGCGTATCTTCAGCCGCTCTTTCTCATCCCTTCCCCAGCAGATGACGTTGCAGTGGGCGTAGACCGCGCAGAGCGAGCCGCTGTTGGCCTCGCTCACGAAGGCGTCGTTCCCGTCGGCGTTGTCGGCGTTGGCCCCGTCCGTAGAGAACTGGCGCATGTGCCTGGTACGCTTGCCCAGGTCCGAGAGGACCGTCTGCTGGCTCGGTTTGACGATATAGAGGTTGCAGATGTGCGGATGGTTCAGGAGCATCAGCCCCACCGGGGAGGCAAGCGACAGGTCCACCTCCGAGCACGAGGTGCTCATCTGGTCCACCCTGCGCACGCTGCTCAGGCCCGAAGGCACGCAGTCGCTGTCCGAGATGATGAACGTCACCGTCCCCTCGTCGTTCACGCGGACGCTCTCGGGCGTGAGGGCCACGTCGCTGAGCATCCCCGTGCCGAGGGTCATCACCTCCTCGATGAGCCCGCCGCGGCCGTCCTCTCCCGCCAGGTCGAGGTCGGTCAGCCTGCGGGCCGACACGGCCCCGCCGGCGGTCACCACGGCGATGAACTCCTCGCTGCGCGCGCGGAACTCGCCCAGTTCCTCCGGCGTCGGGAGCTTCTTTGCCAATGCCGTCCCGAAGAGGCCGCACTTCTCCGCCGGGCGTATGGCTGAAGCCCTGCTGGACATCGTGAGGTAGAGGAAGTGACGCCCCTCGGGATAGACCCTTCCCTCGAAGTGACGGTCATAAGCCTCGTCAAGGAAGGCGGTCCTGCCCTCGGAGCGGTAGCTGCGTTCCATATAGACATCCTGACGGTGAACCATCCACCAGTCGGGGAGGGAGCGCACGGCGGCGGCCAGCGACCGGAGCATCGCGTCGTACGAGTCCGTGTCCACGCTGAAGGCGGCGGGAAGCGTCAGCTCCCAGCCCACCGTCACGTCGCCGCACCTGGAGAGGATATAGCCGTCATCCACGCCCTCCAGCGGGAAGACCCTCTCCATATCTGTCACATTGATGTTCATCTCCATGGCACTATGAGTCTTTGTGGTCTGACACGTATGTAGCGGGGGCAACGGCCCATCGCCAGCTTGCGGAACAGCGCCTTCTCGCTGATGGAGCCCTGAAGGGCCACCACGGCGAGTGCGCAGCAGAAGAAGAGAATGAGGAAGAGGCCCACCCCGACGAGACCGTTGGTCGCCTTGCCGGCGATCATCGCCGCGACGAGGGAGAGGGCTGCACCCGCACCCATGGGGATGAGGAAGCGGCCCTTGATGCCGAAGAACTGGACGCTGCGGTCCAGGGAGCGGTATGACTTTATCTCCATGGCCGTTCCTCCTACTTGAACACGAACGCGTTCAGCAGCTCCAGTGCGACGAAGCTGATGATGAGGATGGCGAACCACCTCACCAGCGCATCCTTGCTTTGTGACTGGGGCTTGTTCGACTCGATGAAGATCATTATCAGGAGCAGCGCCGCCGCCAGTCCGATGATGTAACCTGCAATGTTCACCACGTCCCCTGCGAGATTGAGGATCTTGTCGTCGATCTCCTTCAGGAAGGACTCGGTTGAACCCAGCTTGGCCGATGCCGACACCGCCGGCAACGCCAGGGCCGCAGCTGCGGCCAGTAGTTTCCTGCCTCTCATGCCATCACGGTTTTATGCACCTCGGCCTCGGCGGATGCCTGCGCCTCGCGGGCCTTCTGCATCTCGGCCTTTGTCCTGCGGTGCCGTTTCTTCCTTTGCTCGTGATGGACCTGCGGCTCGGGGTCCACCGGAGGGTTCTTCTCGCCCGGGGCAAGCTCCCTCTCAGCACTTCCCGCCTCCGCGAGAAGGTCCTTCGGAGAGACGGCTTTCCCCTTGTCGTCGGAGACCTTCATGCCCGACTTCTGGAGCTCGACGAGCGTCTGCCTGAGGGCGTCGCCCGAGAGGGCTCCGCCGACGAACCTCTCTATGTCCGTCGGTCCCTCGTCCATCGGAAGCGCGCCAGGGGATTCGGTGCACGCCTCCACCTCCTCCAGCTCAGCCGGGGAGGGGATGAAGTATATCCTTACCGTGGAGCCGCCGACCTCCACCATGCTGACGGGACAGGGATCCGCTTCATCAGCGACGACGGACACGCTTACCTTGCGCCCCTTCCGTCCGCTGAAGAGCATCCACAGACCGGCGGCCAATGCGGCAACCAGTATCACCGTCAACAGAACAGCGATAATTGTACGAATCATAACTCTTGCTTTTTGAAAAGGTTATTAAAACTTTACGCAAAGATAATTGTTTATTTGCATTATCAACTAATAATATACATTATTCGTATGAAAAATTGACAAGGTAAACAAATCCTGACCTTTTCCGCCTTTGAAATCACTCCGCGAATCTGGCCCCGTGAGGGGGATGCCAAAACGCGCAAAAAGGGACACGCCCGGCGGCGGGCGCATCATTTTTCCGCTTGTCCTTTTGTCCTCCGCCTCCCTTTCCGGGCCTTCGTATGCTGTGTGATTCCGGCAGCCGGAAGGGCCCAGGACATACCGGGGCGCGGCAAGAGCGGATTCCTAACAACAGACATGAGCTACATTTTCCTGAAGACCATCCCCGATGGGGGATCGAACAGACTGAGGGCACTTCCCGGACAGAAATTCTCCGACGGTACGGAGATACCTACGGACCTTAACATACAGGCCGACTCGAAAGTGAGGGCCAGATGCCCCATAGGGACGGTGTTCTGCACCCCTTCACTCGAGATGAGGCAGAGCCGCAGCCGCGCCAGCGGTGACGGGCTGGCTCCCTTCATGGCTGCCATAGGCGGGATAACGCCGATAGGAGTTCCGGGAGACGAGCTGCAGCCCGATGCGCAGATGCTCTCCGAGTGGGACACCTACAGGACCGCAAACGGGAGCAGCATGGAGGCGCAGGAGCCGGAGCCCGAGGAGGACCTCTTCACCATGGCCGCGAGGAAGACCCTCCTGGAGAGGATACGCACCGAGGAGGAGTGGGCCGCACCTACCGTCGGGAAGGACGGGTTCGCCGTCGACTCCGGACGCTGGGAGATGGCCATGACCTTCATCCACAACCACGACAACCTCCTGCTGACAGGCCCTTCGGGAACGGGCAAGACGGAGCTGGTGATGCTCGCCTGCCGCAAGCTGGGCATCAGCTGCCGCAAGTACAACATGGGAACGATGTCCGACCCGATGTCGGCCCTGCTGGGCGTGCACCGCATCAAGGACGGCAAGTCCGTCTTCGAGCCGGCGCAGTTCCTCGAGGACATACAGAAGCCGGGCGTGGTCCTGCTGGACGAGCTGAACAGGGCTCCGCTGAATGCGCTGAACTACCTGATGAGCTGCCTCGACGGGACGAGGGAGATGCGCAACGACTACGTCTCCCCTGTGCAGATGGTCAAGGTCCATCCGGAGTGCACCTTCGTGGCTACGGCGAACATCGGAGCGGAGTTCGTCGGGACGAGCGACCTGGACCCTGCGCTCAGCTCCCGCTTCTTCCGCCTGCAGATGGAGTATCCTTCCGTGAGCGACGAGGCGGACGTGCTGGTTTCAAGGCACGGGATAAGGCTCAGCGATGCGATGAACATCGCAAAGGTGGCGAGGGACATACGCGACGCCTACTCCAAGGGAGAGCTCTCGACGGCTGTGACCGTGCGCCAGACGCTGATGACGGCCAAGCTCGTCTCCTGCGGATACTCGACACTGGAAGCACTCACGCAGATATTCCTGCCGTACTTCGAGGGCACGCCATCGGAAGGGGAGATGGGCATCGTCAACAAGATGTTCTGCGCAAGATAATCTTTATCAATTTTATAATATCCGTTAAATTCTAACGGATATTATAAAATAAATTTGATATTTAACATAAATATCCTACATTTGCGTATGGAAACCGTTAAACAATATCGCTATGCTACTGAGAGTAATACTTGAGAATTTCTTCTCCTTCAAAGAACAGACAGAATTCAATCTATTTCCCAGCAGCCGCACGCAGCAACTTCCAGGTCATATTGTTCCTCAGGGTCACACCAAAGTGCTCCGCTTAAGCGCAATCTATGGTGCCAACGGCGCGGGAAAAAGCAATCTCATCAAAGCGGTCTCTATTCTGCGCAACCTGGTGCGCGACGGAACAATCGAGTCCATTTCATCCAGCTTCTATAAGATGCCATTCCTTCTCAACGACGAGACTCAGAATTCTCCGGTTTCGATTGCAGTTGAATTTTACCGGGAAGGGGTTATCTATTACTATACGCTGTCATTCGCCAAGGACTGCATTGTAAACGAGGAGCTGTACATCTCCGGAGAGAAGAGCGACGATCTTGTTTTCTCCAGAAGCAATGCGGATGGCGCCCAGAAGATAGAGTTCTACAAAGGATATATGGAGGAGAATCCGGCAAACGAAGTATTTGCCGAGGCACTGTCGGAGAAGATACTTGGGAAGACCGAACTGCTTCTTTCCTTTATGGGGGACAAATATTCCGAGGATATTCAGGCAATATCGAAAGCATATGACTGGTTCCTCAATGATTTGGCGATTGTCAGCCCAAACGCAATGAGCGGCATAACGGCACATCAGCTTGACAAAAATCCCGAAATGCTTCAGCTTCTCAACAGGCTCCTTCCTGAAATGAATACCGGCATATCGAAGATTGTAATCAGGACTGCCATACTTCAGGAGAATGATGACACGCTGTCGCCGGGTCTCCGCCGAAGGATGCAGATCGCGAAGTCGGCCCCCGGAGTGGCCATACCTGCGGAAAACAGATTCGATTCACGCGTCCATGCGTCAGTGGTGTACGAGAACGGGGAGTGCCTCCTCAAGATGATGCAGCCGATTCATGTCGACATCCTTGGAAATGAACGTCAGATGCCTCTGGAGAGCGAGTCGGACGGCACAATCAGGCTCATTGAATACATTCCGTTCATTTACAGCATATTTAATGAGGACAAGACATTCCTCATAGACGAGATAGAAAGAAGCGTACATCCCGTGATGATCAAGGTCATCATATCCAAGATTTCCGAGAAGGAGTCCTGCCGCGGTCAGCTGATTTTCACGACACACGAGTCTTGTCTGCTCGACCAGAAGATACTTAGGGCGGACGAGATATGGCTCACCCAGAAGGACGGCAACCAGGCGACGCAGATTTACCCGCTGAGCGATTTCAACATCCACAAGACAGCCAACATCGAGCACGGCTATCTCAATGGCCGCTACGGTGGAATACCGTTCCTTTCCAACCTGAAGGACCTTAACTGGTAGGAGCTATGATTCAGCGAAGAAGGATATACGAGAAGGCCTTGCCTTCCAAGGATGCGCAGAAGATCTATGTCTTCTGTGAGGGTGACGACAGGGAGAAGAATTATTTCGACTTCTTCAGGGGAATGTCCTCCAACCTTGAGATTATTGCGATTCCGCCATACAACCACAAGTCCTCTCCGAACAACCTCATAGAGCATGCCGAGCATCTCTTCGAAGGTGAGTCCCGGGAATACACTCTGGATTATAGCCAGAAGGATATCGTCTGGTTTGTGGTGGATACGGATGAATGGGAGGAGTGCGGTCTGATCCAATGCCTGCGCTCATACTGCAAGGGAAAGAATGATGGGAAGGATTACCCAGCCTGGAATGTCGCACAAAGCAATCCGTCATTTGAGATATGGTTATATTACCACGTTTATGAGAACAAACCAAATGACAAGGAAGTATCGTCATTTGCCACGTTCAAGGAATTTGTCAACAGCAAGATATCCGGCGGCTTTGACAGTACGATAATGCCTATTCATATCGAAGAGGCTATACGGAACTCATCAGCCAATTTCGAATCGGACGGAGACAATCCATCATTGTACAGCACTGAAGTCCATAATCTCGGCAATGATATCATCAAATACGCCGGGAAGGACATCCAGTTGAAAAAGAAAACTTTAATTTAGAGAGGATTCAGATTCGATTCCGTCATCGTTTGCTTCCTCTGCAAAGGTAGAGCATACATCCGCGTCCAAAAGACCGGTCCAACAACCTAATATGCTGAAATGGTACACACTACGTGCATCAATTTCAGCATATTTCTTTTTCCCTTGATGCCGATGCTCTCTTCGGGCATCGTAAGCATCCGATGTCGGATGCGTAATCTTTTATTGATATATGGAACTTGAATGCATCAACCGTGTCGAGCTGCGAGGCATCGTCGGCACATCAAGAGTCACCGAGGTAGGTGACAGGAATCTCATCAACTTTTCACTCGCCACCAACTACGCTTACAAGGACAAGGACGGTTATCCGGTCATCGAGACCTGGCACACCTGCTCGGCCTGGGCGGGGAGGGAAGACGACCTGACGATGTACAGGAAGGGCACTCCTCTGCACATCGAGGGAAGGATACGCAACATACGCTACACCGACGCAAACGGCTGCGAGAGGACCACACTGGAGGTGGTGGCGTCAAAGGTCGAAAGGGTCGAGCGGTCAGTTACCCCCGTCTAAAGACGGGAGCTTGTAAAAGCTCCGGCTGACCAGACTAAGTGAAGCGGTTATCCGCGGAACTACGTTGGTTGAGAATACATAGGCACTCCGGGATATCTATCCCAG